>DXZT01000054.1 GCA_019419545.1 Collinsella sp.
GGACTTGCAGCGACGGACCTCGGGACGCTCTTACACCACGTCTGCGCGCGCCACCGGTCTGTGGGCAAAAAAGGGCAAATATGAGTACTGTTACCATTTTAGTAGCAGGCAAAACCACCCAAAATGACGTCCGAGCGACCCCTACAACCCCCTAAAGCAGCCAACCTGACTGGTTTAAGGCGTATTGGAGCCAATTTTAATGAACATACTAAAGGCTATGTTCATTATCTTTTAGGATGTAAATACTATTCACTTAGCAACAGTACTCACATTTGGCATTTTTTGTCCATTGCTATATAACTAACACCCTATAGCAGACAAAAAACAGGCCGCAGCCCATCGCTGCGGCCTGTTCGGAAGCAAAAGTGGGCGTTAAGCGCTGTAGCCCATCGCCTGCAGAACAAACATGACGACCGTGAGCACCGTAATCACACCGATAGTCGCCCAAGTGAGCACATTCCACACGCGGCCGTTGCGGTTAGTGCCCATAATGTGACGGTCGGCTGCGATAACCACCTGGAACACCAGAACCACGGGCAACAGCACACCATTGATGACCTGTGAGGTCATCATAATCTGGAACAGATCGACGCCGGGCATAAGCACCAGCACGGCAGAGATACCGATGATGGCCGTAATGATGCCGCGATAGACCGGGGCCTCGTCCCAGCTGCGGTCGGCACCGCGCTCCCAGCCAAATGCCTCGCAGATAGCGCTCGACGTAACGCCCGGCAGCACGCAGGCAGCCAAGAAGCTCGCCGCGACCAGGCCCGAGGCAAACAGTACCGTGGACCACTGACCCGCAATAGGCTCCAACGCGCGGGCGGCATCGGCAGCATCGCTAATCTGAATACCCGCCGGGAACAACACCGTACCGGTCGTGATGATAATAAAGCCGGCAATGACATCGGCGGCAAGCGAGCCGCTCACGGTATCGATGCGCTGCAGCACGATATCGTCCTCGCCCGCGTTCTTATCGACCACGTTGTTCTGCGCCAAGAAAATCATCCACGGCGCGATGGTGGTACCGATCGTTGCGACCACGAGCGACACGTAGCTGGGGTCATTTTGAATGTTAGGCACGACCAGGTCGACCGCGACCTCACCCCAGTTGGGGCCAGCCATGAACGCGGCGACAATATAGGTCACGAACACGCAGCTCACCAGCAGCAGAATCTTCTCGATGCGCTGGAAACTACCCGACATGGTAAGCATCCACACCAGCAGCGCCACCAACGGCACCGAGATGCTCGCCGGCACGCCAAAGAGGGCAAGGCCGCTGGCGATGCCCGCAAACTCCGAAATGGTCACCGCCGTGTTGGCGATCAACAGCGCCGCCATGGCCAGCACGCTCTTGCGCACGCCAAAGCGCTCGCGAATGAGCGACGCCAGGCCCTTACCCGTGACGCATCCGCAGCGCGCCGCGGTCTCCTGCGTCACGATGAGCAGCACAGTCATGACGGGAAGCATCCAGAGCATCTTGTAGCCATAGCTGGCGCCCGCGCTGGAATACGTTGCAATGCCGCCGGCGTCATTGCCCGAAAGCGCCGCCAGCAGACCGGGACCCATAGCGCCAAAGATGGCCGCGATGGTCAACTTTTGCTTGGTGCCCGACTTTTGCTTGGTATTTTGCACGCGACCACCTAACCAATGACCGACATGGTGAGCAGCACCGCAGCGGCGCAGTACGCTACGCATGAGATCATGACGGCAATAACGTTCATGGCGGTGCCCGACGTGTTGAGGTCATGCTCGTCACGCCAGAACAGCACCATCAGGTAAATCACGGCGCTCATGTTGCCAACCAGGCAAATGATGGCAGCGATATTAAAGCACCCGGTAAAGAGTTGCTCCTCAAACATGGGCGCATCGGGGAACGCGGCGGTGTGCACCAGCTGGGCGCACAGGTAGGTCACGAGTGACAGAATCAGACCCATGCCCGTGCTCTGGAAGAAGAACCCCAGATACGGCTTGGGCTCGTCGTCGTGACCGTCATACTCCAGGAAGTAGTTCTTGACGAACGACACCATGCGCGAGGCCGCCAGCAGCACGAGCGGCATGGCACACATGGGGAACACCACCAGATGCGCGGAGCCGAGCGCCGTTCCCAGCACGGTCGCCATGATGCACGACGCGATGCCCCATACAACAACCCAGTACTGGCGATGCACGAACCAGCTGAGCACGTTCGTCGAGTCGTCCGACGCGCTATCGCCCGAGCCGACACCGGCGATCTGCAGGTCCTCCTGATGCTCCTCGGCGATAACGTCCATGGCGTCGTCGAAGGTCACGATACCCAGGATATGACGGTTCTCGTCGCAGACAGGGATGGCAACCAGGTCGTACTTGGTCATCTCGTCCGTCACGTCTTCCTGGTCCTCGTCGGGCGACACATAGACCAGGTCGCGATAGGCCAGCTGACCCAGCGTGGCGTCGCGGTCGGCTACGATCAGCGTGCGCAGCGAAAGCACGCCGGTCAGCATGCCGCTCGGATCCTCGGTATAGACGTAGTAGACGCTCTCGAAGTCCTCGTCGAGCTCGCGAATCGCCTCGATGGCATCGCCGACCGTTGCCGTGGCGGGCAGGGAGACAAACTCCGAGGTCATGATGCGGCCGGCGGTGTTGTCCTCATACCCCAGCAGGTTACGAATCGCCTTCTCCTCCTTGACGCCCATCAGGCGCAGGAGCTTCTCGGCCTTCTCGTAATCGAGCTCGTCGATCAGGTCAGCTGCATCGTCCGGGTCCATCATGGCCAGCATCGACGATGCGTCCGTGTCGGACAGGCCCTCGAGCATCTCGGTCATAAGCTCGTCGTCATCGAACTCCGAGATGGCCTCGGCGGCCTGGGCAGTATCGAGCTGCGCAAACACCTGCGCACGCAGGCGCGGGTCGAGCTGCTCGATAATGTCGGCGATGTCGGCAGGGTGCAGCTCGCCGAGCGTCTTGTGCGACACCGAGAGTTGAATGTTCTTGGTCGAGCGGTCGAGCAGGTCCATGTAGGACCAAGCGATGATGTCCTCACTGAGCGGCTTGCCCAGGTGCTTCATAAAGCCTTCGACGATATGCTCAAGTGCGGGGCTGATCGCGCGTAGCAGACCGCGGGCGCCCACTTCGGCGCCCAGCAGGCGCAGCTGATTTTCGCCCGACATGGAAAACTTGATGTCGTTTACGCGCACGACCTTCATGCCCTGCGTGTCGACGATCTGCTTGTTGAGCACGTCGCGGGCAAGCAAGAGTTCGGTCGGCTGCAGGTACGAAAAACGGATTTCGGTGGCCGACGTCTTAAGGTGTACACCCGTCTCGTCGATGCGATCGACCCATTTGCGCCAGCTGATCATAAACGGCGTCTTGCCGGGGCCGCGGAACGCGAGCGACGTCACGTGCGGAAAAACTTCGCCGGTAGCAATACCAAAATCGTTGACCACGCCGAGCTTTTCGCCGTCGACGTCCAAGACCGGCAATTTGAGCATCTCACTCAGATAATTCAATGGTGCTCCCCATCATTATTCCTCCGAACGCGGCCGCGCGTGCGGCGTCCGGGGGCTTCTGGATATGTATACGCATGCGCGGGCGGCACGCCGCTCGACGCTTACACCCCGTGCATGCGCAAAAAGCACCTGCATGGGGTCATCGACTGTATGGTCGAGGTTTGGATTTCACCTGTAACCTTTCTCTTGACCCTCATTAACCGCAGTAACTATAGCATCAGCATCGCCCTGCGGCATCGAATTTATGCGCTGCACATTGCAGGCATACCAAACGCTGACGCATCCGTGACATAGCCGTTGGGGACGTTCTTAAATGACTACCCAATGACTACTCTGTGGTGTCGTTGTCCTCGGCAAGTTGGGGGAACACGGCATCCTTGGGCATGGTGACCTTCGTCAGCGAGGTGAGCTTTTTTCTCAGCGACGTGTCCGTCTTGACCAGGTCGCTGAGCGTCACGATCTTGTAGCCGTCGGCAATGAGGCCGTCGATAATCTGCGGCAGCGCCTCGAGCGTCTGCTCGGCGCATTCGTCTCTATCGGTGAGCAGCACGATATTGCCCGGCGTCACCGAATCGAGCACCGTCGAGACCTGCTCGTCGGCACCGTTGAGCAGCCAGTCGCCCGAGTCAATATTCCACGAGACCACGGCGGAGACCAAGTCCATCGCATCAATCCAGTTTTGCTCGTCAAAGGCAGCATAGGGAGCACGCAGCAGCATCGTCTTCACGCCGGTCGCCGACTTAATCGCATCGGTGCCTTTCGTGATCTGTTCGCGTACCGCCTCACGGTCCTGACCCTTGAGCGAATCGTCGCTGTAGCTGTTGGATCCGATCTCGCACCCGGCATCGACAATCGCCTTGGCCGTGGCAGGCGAGGCCTCGGACGCATCGCCCGAAAGGAAGAACGTCGCGGTGACGCCCTTTTCCTTGAGCACCTGCAAGATCTGCTTGGTAGCGCCGCTCGGACCCTCGTCAAACGTCAGTGCCACGTACTTTTTGTTGCCCTTGGGCGCCACGCTGGCGCACGCAACAACGCAATCGGTGGCGGGCACAACCTCGCCGCGGTCTTGCGTCTTGCCCGACTGCTCACCAACCCACACCTCGGATCGGCCCTGGACACCCCATGTCCGCACATACTCGATAGCGCCCGTGCCCTCGACCTTGAGCTTGGGCTCGATAACCGTAGCCTGAACCTCGTGCTTCTCGTAGGTGTTACGGCCATCCTTGACCGTCACCTTCTCGCCGCCCTCAAGTTCGCGGCTATCCCATTTGCCCTGCTTCACGCGCTTGCCGTCGACCTTCACCGACAGCTTTTCGCCCCCATGGCGCTTGAGCACGCTGTCATCGACGGCCAGCAGGTCGCCTGCGTCGTAGGTGTCAATCAACTCCTGGTCGTCGATGAGATTCTGCAGCGTAGAGCCCACACGCACCGCTGTCTTCTGGCCGTTGAGCTCCACGTCCACACTGCGGTTGACGTAGCCCACGACGGCAGCGATAAACAGCACGAGCGCGCAACCCACGGCGATGAGCGCATAGGGCAGGCGAGACGAACGACGGGGCGTACGGCTGTTGCCGATGCGAGCGCTGCGGTCGCTAAACCCGCGGCTATGGTTGAGGTACATCGCGCCGGGCTTACGGCGACGGCGGCGCTGACCGCCGGGCAGCTGCCCCAGGTCGCGGCGCGCCGTCGGACGCGCACCCGAACGCCCGTTTAAGTTGGATCCGTTTTGGCGCATGTGCCCTCCCCCATAAACACAGCAAGCCGGAGCAACAGGTCTCCGGCTTGCCTCCCATCATTTGGTACGTCGCTATTTGCTAGTTTTCGACGAGCCCCCGCTCGCCTTTTGGTATTCGTCCTTAAAGGCCTTGAACATACCGCGCGTCTTGCCGAGCTGCTTGCCCAGTGCGCGGCTGCCCTTGTCCACGGCGACCGATCCCTTGTCATCGAGCACCTTGGCGCCCTTTTTGACCTTGTCGCCCACCACGACGCTGGCCTCGGCGGCCTTGGCAGCCGCACCGCCCGAATACCCGAGCGACTTGACCTCGTCCGAGACGACCATCGCGCCGTTCTCGTAGCCGCGCAGCATCGTCGGCGGCACCTGCGTGTCACCAACCAAAACACTCGAAGCAGCGCCGGCGGTCACATAGAATGCCTGCACGATGCCCGAGCGCGGCTTGAACTCAACGTCCGAGCAATAGCCCACGACGTCGCCCGATTCCGTGCGCACGTCCATACCGACCCAGATGATGCAATCGTCCAGGTTGATGTCGAGGCGCTTGGCCGCAGCGGTATCGTAGGTGCCCTTGACGTCGTCAACCGCGATGGCGCCCTCGTAGACACCAATGGCATCGAGCGCTACGAATCGGTCGGGACGCTCGATCATGCCCGCGATATCGGACTGGCGGACCATAAAGCCGACCACGCGCGTACCGCCCGGGGTAAAGACCGGAAAGTGAATCTTTCCGAGCTTTTTAGGGCTGCGCGGCGTGCCGTCCTTTTTGGTGCGCTTGTCCTCGGTAGGCTTGCGATAGATCTTGGCGCCGACAAAATCCCCGGCGCGCATTATGCCTCGGTCGAGGGCTCCGCAGCCTCGGCATCAGTCTCGACGGCGTTCTCGACCACGACGTCGGCGGCAGGCGTCACGTTGCCGCCCGAAATGGCGTCGTTGAGCTGCTCGCGCAGCTGGTCCATGCGCTCGCGGGCCAGGTCGACCTTGGCGCGCAGGTCGTCGGTCTTGGCGTCGACCATCGGGCCAAAATCGTTGACCGCAGCACGGGCCTCCTCGGCGCTGTGCTCGTAGGTGTCACGCATATTGTCCCAAGCGTCGTTGGCGATATCGGCAGCCATGGCGCGGGTCTCGGCGCCCGAGCGCGGGGCCAGAGCAACGCCGACAATAGCGCCGGCAGCGGCACCAAAAAGTGCGCCGGAGACAAAGCTGAAAGTCTTACCCATGATCATTCCTCTCCTGCGGGCACGTCGGTGCCCACCGTTTGAATGCTGTCCATTATACCCGCAGCGCATCACTTGCCGCTCCGCTCATCTGCGTACGGCAAAGGCGCAGGTACGTGATGGTGATAAACGCGTAGGCCTACTCCTGAGGCATAGCCGGCATGGCCACCGTGGCACCCGGGTCCTCGCCGGCGCCGTCCACGAGCGGCAGACCGCCCTCATGCGCAGGTCCCGCCGAAACCGTCGCCGCACCGCCAAAGACGGCAGCGGAAGCCTCGTGGTTTTCGGCGACCGCGCCCTCGGTATCAATCGTCACCTGGGGCTCGTCGTCAAAGTTGGGAACGCCCTGGGGCTCGGTGGGAACGGACTCGACGGTCGCATCGGCAACAGGCTCGGCGTCGACCGGCACATCACCCTCGTCAGCGCCCTCGTCCTCGGCAGCATCTTCGCCGTTCGCAGCGGCGACGGCCTCGTGAGGATCCTTGCCCTCGGCCTCGGCGCGCATGCCCAGCACCAGGTTGCGCAGGCCCGCGACCGTGCCTTCCACGTCGGGGGCAGGCTGGTCGGCGTGCAGATAGGCCCAGTCCATCATAAAGGTGGCCGAAGACAGCGCGCCGATGGCCAGCGCGTCGTCGGGGCACGAAAGCTCGACCTCAAAGACGCGCTCGTCGTGCTCGCTTACGCGCGTGCGGCCGCACGAGATGCTACCGGCAAGACCGGTCTCGTTCATGAGCTCGACCGTCACATGCTCAAGCAGATGGCAAAGCTCGGTCTGGCCCATGCAGTCCTGGAACTCGCGACCGGAATCACCCAGGCACAGGTGCTTGGCAATCGCCGGCACCAGGTAATACACGCGCGCCGTGGCCTCGATATCCTCCGAGGTCATGAGCGGCATGCCGGGGTTCACCAGCACATGCGCGCAGATCTTGTCCTCACTGACGGTGACCTTAAGGATGTTGAACAGGCCTGCCATAACTCTCCCCTACTCTTCCTTGTCCTACTCGTCGCCGTCGTGCGGATTCGCGGAACCCGCACCCGACGTCGTCGGCTCGTCTACCGAAGACTCGGAATCCTTCTTATCGGTTTCGGCCGGAGCGATCACGCGAATGAGCGAGATGCGCTGGCCACGCATCGACTGCACTTTAAACTTGTACCCCGCAACCTCAAACACCTCTCCGATGTCGGGCACCGAGTCACAAAGCTCCAAAATCCAGCCGGCGATGGTCTCATAATCATCGCTTTCCTCGAGCGGCCAACCAAGCTCAATCGCGTCATCGCACGAAAAACGCCCATCGACGAGCCACTCGCGGCGTGAGAGGCGCGTGAGGTACTTGTTGTCGGGGTCGAACTCGTCCTCAATCTCGCCCACGATCTCCTCGACGATGTCCTCGATGGTGATGATGCCGGCCGTACCGCCGTACTCGTCCACGACCACCACGATCTGGTCGTGAGAGGTCTGCATCTCGGACAGCAGCGGCAGGATGTCCTTGGTGTCGGGCACAAAGGTGGCGTCGCGCAAAAAACCGGCGATGGGCTGGTCGCCCTTGCCGTCAAGCGCAGGCTGAATCAGGTCCTTGATGTGCGCAATGCCGGCGACGTTGTCGGGATCCTCGTGATAGACGGGGATGCGGCTAAAGCCGGTCTGGCGCATGGTGGACAGCACGTCGGCGACCGTCTCATCGTCCTCGCACATGGTGGTGTCCACGCGCGGCACCATGACCTCGCGGGCAACGGTGTCGCCCAGGTCAAAGATCTCGTGGATCATGCGCTTTTCCTCGTCGAGCAGGTCGTCCTGCTCCGAGACCATGTACTTGATCTCTTCCTCCGAGACGTTTTGGCGGTCGTCGGCGCTCTTGATGCGCAGGATGCGGGCCAGGCCATCGGAGCAAGCGCCGGTCAACCACACGAGCGGACGGGCAATCTTTTGGAAAAACGACAACGGTCCCACGACCTGCTTGGACACGCCCTCGGCGTTGGCCAGGCCGATGCGCTTGGGGACGAGCTCGCCGATCACGATGGACACGAAGGCGACCGCGACGGTGATGATGACCGGCGCCAGGCCACGCGCGATGGCGGAGAGCGGCGCGATGCCAAAGCTCATGAGCCACGTGGCAAGCGGGTCGGACAGGCTCGTCGAGGCGACGGCGGACGAGGCGAAGCCCACGAGCGTGATGGCGACCTGGATGGTGGCCAACAGCTGATCGGAGTCGGCGGCGAGCTGGACGGCGCGCTCGGCGCGCTTATCGCCCTCCTCGGCATCGTGCTCCAACACGGCGCGCTTAGCCGTGGTGAGAGCCATCTCGGACATGGAGAAGTAGCCGTTGATAAGCGTCAGGACGAGCGTGGTGATAAGGGAGATGGTTATGTCCATCGGGAGTTTCTCGAACCTCCAAGATTCGGGACGTTAGGGTAAAACGTTGATGACGGATACGGCAATTGCACCGGCGCCCAAACGAGGACGCGGGCGCGCAGGCGTGGTCGCTAGATTACGAAGAGAATCACCGCCATGAACTGGAAGATGCTGCCGGCGAGCACCCACAGGTGAAACACGCTGTGCAGATAGCGCACGTTTTTGGCGATATAGAACGGCACGCCCACGGTGTAGCACACGCCGCCGACGGCGAGCAGGGCAAGCGCCACGGGGTTGAGCAGCGACACGAGCTCGGGCAGCTTAAAGACGACGAGCCAGCCCATCAGCAGATAGACCAGGCCGCTTACCCAGTGCGGTTGACGCTCGCGCATAAAGCACTCCAGCGCGATGCCGATAATGGCGATGGCCCATACGGCAAAGAACAGCATAGGGCCGCCGTCGTTTGCGAGCGTGATGAGGCAAAACGGCGTATAGCTGCCGGCAATGAGCAGGTAGATGCAGCTGTGGTCGATGATGCGAAACACACGCTTGGCGCCCGCGGGCTGAATCGCGTGGTAGAGCGTGGAGGCTAGGTATTCGAGGATAATGCTGACACCATAGACAATCGCCGCGGCCATGTGGGCCGGGCCTCCGCCGCGCAGGGCAGCGAATACGATCAGGAGCACCAGGCCCGCGATACCCAGCAGGCAGCCGACACCATGGGTGACGGAGTTCATGATCTCCTCGCCCACCGTGTAGTGTGGAACGGCCGCGGTCTTGGGTCGCGGCTTAGAACTGTCGCTCGAATCGGACATGCCGGTTACATCCTCCAACGTAAAGAGTTCTCAACACTATATCAAAGCGTCTAGGTACGTGCGAAATTTGCACCATACGTGACCCTTTGTTTACCCATTCTTTGTCTGTTGACGCATCAACGGCGAACGTCCATAATGCGCTTGCATTAAATGTTGATGTATTAACATCTTATAGGAGAATACCGCATGGCTCAAAACGCACGTTCCCATCGAAAGCTCAAGATAGCCGGCATCGTTGCACTGGTGGCTGTCGTTGCGCTGCTCGGATTTGCCGGCAACTTTCTGTTTGACTTCGCGCTGAATCCCCGCGCGCCATACACCATGAAGATGATGCAGGATAGCAAGAACGACAAAGAAGGTGAGCAGCCGGATGCCGAGGATACCGAGGCGCGGGCATGGTTTAAAGAGATCCGCAAGAGCAGCAGCCTCACCGCAGATGACGGAACCGAGCTCGCCGCTTGGTATTTTGCCGCCTCGGAGAGCACGCACGACTACGCCGTCTGCCTGCATGGATATACCAACGAGCCCATCGGTATGGCCCGATACGTCAAGCGATTCCACGACCGCGGCATGAACGTACTCGCACCCGCCGCCCGCGCCCACGAGCGCTCCGGCGGCGACTATATCGGCATGGGCTGGCCCGAGCGCCTCGACATCGTCGCATGGATCGAGCGAATCGTTCAGGCTGACCCCGAGGCGCGCATCCTGGTCTTTGGCGAGTCGATGGGTGCAGCAACCGCCATGAACGTCGCGGGGGAATCTCTGCCCGCAAACGTGAAATGCATTATCGAGGACTGCGGTTATACGAGTGTTTGGGACGAGTTTTCTCTGCAGCTCAAGGACGTGTTCGGCCTGCCCAGCTTTCCTTTGCTCGATGTAGCAAACTTGGTGTGCAACGTGCGCGCGGGCTACGACTTTCATAAGGCGAGCAGTGTGGAGCAACTCAAACACGCGACGGTTCCCATGCTGTTTATCCACGGCGACCAGGACACCTTTGTGCCGTACAGTATGCTCGACCAAAACTACGAGGCGTGCGCCAGCAAGGTTAAACAGAAGCTCACTATCCACGGCGCCACCCACGCCAAGAGCGCGCAAGTTGACCCCGAGCTCTACTGGAATACGGTCGACGACTTCCTCGATAGGAATTTTTAGGGAAAAAGCGGCGTCTGGGGATTTATCTAACCCCCTATTTTCGGAGGTATGCGGCAAAATCTGGAACTGCCGACCAGACCGCAGTTTTACCAACAATTTATCAGGGGTTTTGTTGCCAAAAAATGTCGTGTGCTCGGCGGTCTCGAAATTTGCCGCATACTTCCGGAAAGCCGCCCGCAAGCGCTGTGCTCACGGGCGGCTTTTGCTAACGTTGCGCTACAAAAGCGCTTGATATGTCCAATAGACAGGTGCTACTTGACCTCGATGAGCTCATACTTGCTCGTGCCCAGGCCGATCTTTTCGGCATGCGCGATGCACGCGCGCCAGTCGGTGTCGGGATGCGTGATGCAGAAGGGGTCCTTGGCCTGCTCGCCCTCCAGATGCTCGTGGTTATGCTCCATCTTGGCCGCGCTATCGGTGAGTTCGGTGTTGGGCAGCGGCTCGGATGCCATGACGGCATCGGCGCAGGCCTGATCGATAGCGACCGGGTCGAAGCTCGCGAACATGCCGATATCGTTAACGATAGGCGTGTCGTTTTCGGGGTGGCAGTCGCAGTTGGGACTGATGTCCATGGCGAGCGAGATGTGGAAGCTCGGACGGTCCTGAACAATGGCCTTCGTGTACTCAGCGATCTTGTAGTTGAGTACGTCGGCCGCGGCATCATAGTCGGGCTTGATGCAGTCCTGGTTGCACGCCGCAATGCAGCGTCCGCAGCCCAGGCAGCGGTCGTGGTCGATGGCGGCCACGTGCACCTCGACGGTCTTGCCGCTCGCAAGCTCGCGCTCGCGGGTGCCATCGAACGAGATGGCGTTGTGCGCACAGATCTTCTCGCAGGCACGGCAGCCAATACAGTGCTCGGTCGCGACACTCGGCTTGCCGGCGGCATGCTGCTCCATCTTGCCGGCACGGCTGCCGCCGCCCATGCCCAGGTTCTTCATGGCGCCGCCAAAGCCGGCCTGCTCATGGCCCTTAAAGTGAGTGAGGCTGATCACGATATCGGCATCCATGAGCGCTTGGCCGATCTTGGCCTCGTGCACGTACTCGCCACCCTCGACAGGAACGAGCGCCTCGTCGGTGCCCTTGAGACCGTCAGCGATGATGACCTGGCAGCCCGTGGCGTACGGGGTAAAGCCGTTCTGGTAGGCGGTGTCGATGTGCTCGAGCGCATTTTTGCGGCTACCCACATAGAGCGTGTTGCAGTCGGTAAGGAAGGGCTTGCCGCCCAGCTCCTTCACGACATCCGCGACGGCGCGGGCGTAGTTGGGACGCAAAAAGCTCAGGTTGCCCAGCTCGCCAAAGTGAATCTTAATGGCGACGAACTTGTTCTCAAAGTCGATCTGCTCAATACCGGCGCGACGGATGAGGCGCTTGAGCTTGTCGAGCTGGCTCTCGCGAGCATGCGTGCGCAGGTTGGTGAAGTACACCTTAGCGGGTGCTGCGGGTGCAGTTGCGGTCATAGATATATCCCCTCGGTCTATATGGCGTTACAGACATAGAGGATGGTACCCGTTAAAGTAGGGTCGAAGTCAAGCACAGCCACTCATTGGGGACAGACTTAAATGAGTGCTTGCCGCCCGGCCGGCGAATCGGCAAAGACTGTCCCCGATGACTACTCCTGCACCTTGAGGGCTTCGGCCAGGCTGACGCGCTTGATGGAGCGCGTGTGTAGCAGCGCCACGACCAGGTAGGTCGCAAAGCCGATGCCGACGCATGCAGCCATGGACCAAGCGGGCACGTAGATCTCGATATTGCCGTTGTAGGCGAGCAGCATCGAGCGGAAGATGGCCGTGAGCGAGCCAATAATGACCGGCAGGCTCAGCACGAGTGACACCGCCACGCACAGCGTGATCGAGCGGATGTACAGATGCGAGATCTCGCTATCGCGATAGCCAAAGACTTTCATGTAGCTGATCGAACGGGCGCTGTGGTCGATCACCGCCTTGGTCAGCAGGTACATAAACAGCAGGAAGATAAACACCGCGAGCCCGACCATCATGCCGATCATTTTGCTCATCATGCCGATAAACTGGTCGCCCACGGCGCGCATGTCGTCGGGCGTGGTGTCGCCGGCAAAGTAGCGCGCGTCGAGGCCGAGCTTCTCGTTGCTCACATAGCCGTTGAAGTAGGCGGCATCGTTGTCGAACAGCTCGTTAAAGTCATCGATGCTCATATAGATATTCATGTCCGACTTTGAGCCCCAGGAGCAGCCCTTGCCCGCGTACTCAAGGGAATAATCCCGAGCCTCGTACTTGTCGCGAAGCTCGACCTTCTGGCCCTCGCTCCAGCCAAACTTGTCGAGCAGGCCGCCGCCAAAGACGACGTGTCCGTCGCCGATGTTGAGGCCCTTCCAGTAGCGCGAATCGGGCGAGATGCCGTAGACGGAAATCGTCTCCTCGCCATTACCATCGCCGCGGTCGTATTGCAGCTGGTAGACGGCATATTTCTCGGCCTGCGCGATTGCGCCCGCGCCGTTGTCGGTCGAATTGACCGGGTGGATATCGTCGTTGTCAGTGTCGATCTTAGAGGCCTTGTCGATCAGGTCGATAGCCTCGTCGCGGTTGCAGCCGAGGGCATCGGCAAGGTCATCGAGGCGCGCATAAAGCGCATCTTTCTTGTCCTGGACCTTGGCGAGCGCGTCCTGCGCCGCGGCCAGGGTCTCGGCAGACGGAACGCTGGTCGCGGCATCGGCTGCCGCCTGCGCCGCATCGGCCGCGTCATCGAGCTCGTCGCTGGCATCCTGAGCGGCGGAGAGCAGCGCACCATCCACCGACTGCAAGCGCTCGAGCGCCGCCCACTGCCCGCGCTCCTCGGCAGTACCCTCAAGCTCTAGCGGAGCCTTGAGCGTGTACTGGTGCTCGGCGACCAGGCTTGTCTCGAGGTTGTCGGCGTAATGCGTCATCGTGGGCAGAATCGCCAGGCCAAAGAGCAGCAGCAGCGAGGCAAACGCGATACCCACAAAAAGCGTGGCGAAGTTGCCCAGGTTGCGCAGGAAGATGCGCAGGCGAAAGCGCGAGACAAAGCCCATGCGCTCCGGCAGCTGCAGGCCGCGCTTGGTGCCCGATTTGCCGCTCGCCTCGTGACGAAGGAACTGCAACGGCGTCTTGCCCATCTTGCGAAGCAGGCCCACCAGCGTGATGAGGATGAGCGCGGCAGCGGGAACCACGGCGCACTTCACAAAGATCTCCCAGCTCCAGTACACCTGGAAGGGCGGCAGGCTGTACGAACCGTAATAGAGACTGCGCATGGGCTCGGTAAAGAACACAATGCCGAGCGCAGTGCCCAAAAGCGCCGCGAGCACGCCCACGATGGCGGGAAGCGCCAGGTAGTGCAGTACGATCTCGCGACGGCGATAGCCGCTGGCGAGCAGCGTGCCGATAATGGCGCTCTCCTCCTCGATGGTGGCGTCGGTGAGCACCACAAAGACAAACGCCATGATCACGATGATAATGTCGAGCAGCGTCATCCACATCATGGAGTCGCCGTCCACGTCGTCGCGCGCATAGCCAATGCCTTGGTTGGAATCGACATCGATCAGATCGTCGACGCGCGCATCGGCATCGGTCAGCGCCTCGACCATATCCTGCTCTGCATCGATGCGATCCGCGGTGGGGAGATCGCGGTCGGTAAAGGTAAAGGAGTAGGTGTAGGCAGGCGCGCCGCCGGCGTCCTCAAGCGCGGCAAAGCCGGCGTCGGTGACCTCGGCCACGCCGTACGTGATGGTGTTCACCGTGAAGTCCGAATTGTTGAGGAACAGCGCCTGGCTATCGGGCTGGGTCATGATGCCGCAGATGGTGTAGGTGCGACCCTCGAGCTCGACCTTATCGCCCACGGCGAGGTCGTTGTTGGTGGCAAAAACGCGGTCGATGGCAACCTCGTCTTCTGCCTTGGGTTCCTTGCCCTCACAGTAGGACGCAATGTCAACTTTGGTGCGATGCGCGTAGGTGCGCAGGGTGCGCTTGGTGCCGTCGTCGCCAGCCGCCTTTTTGATGATGGCGTCGATAGAGAAGTTCTTGTAGAACGTAACGCCGCCGACGTCCTCAGCCGCGTCTTCGGCAGCCTTGAGCTGCTCGTCGGTGGCCTCGAAGGAGGTAGTCACGCGGCCGTCCTCGATCGTGTATGCATCGCGCATGTCGTCAATGAGGCAGCCAATGGAATGCGCCGCGAGCAAAAAGCCCGACGTGAGGGCGATGCTTCCGCACATAAGCAAAAAGATGCCCAGGTACTTGCCGATATTGCGGCGCAGCTCGCGCGGGAGACGTTTTGCGAGAGGTGTCATGGCGCCGCCTACCAATCGAGTTCGGCGGCCGCGACGGGCGACTCGTTGAGCTCATCCTCGACGATGCGCCCGTCGCGCAGGCGCAGCACGCGATTGGCCATGCGCGCGATGGCGGCATTGTGGGTGACAATGATGATGGTGCAGCCGTAGGTGCGGTTGACGTCCTCCATGAGCTGCAGGATTTCCTTGGATGTCTTGTAGTCAAGCGCGCCGGTGGGCTCGTCGCACAGCAGCAGGCCCGGGTTTTTGACGAGTGCGCGGCCGATGGCGCAACGCTGCTGTTGGCCGCCCGAGACCTGACGCGGGAACTTGTTGCGGTGCTCATAGAGGCCCAGCGAACGCAGCAGGTCGTCGACATTGAGCGGGTTTTTGGACAGGTGCGCCGTGACCTCGATGTTCTCCTTGATGGTAAGGTCGGGCACCAGGTTGTAGAACTGGAAGACAAAGCCCAGCTCGCGGCGTCGGTATTCGCCCAAATCGGCAGGCTTGAGCACCGTGAGGTCGCAGCCGTCCACCATGATGGAGCCGCCGTCGGCATCCTCCAGGCCGCCAATGAGGTTGAGAAAGGTCGACTTGCCCGAGCCCGAGGGCCCCAGCATGACGCAGATCTCGCCGCGGTTGATGGACGTGTCGATGCCATCGAGTACCGTCAGGCGCGCGTCACCGTCGCCGTAGTGCTTTTTGAGATCCTTAACCTGGACGTAGGCTTCCTGCGTTGCCATGGTATCCCCCATTGTTAGCCTCGTACTACTTTATGAACGTAATAGTAAACCTTGGCGAACTATTTTGGGGCGAGGCCTAGGATTTATTTCAGACTAGGCGCGGGATTTGGTGCGTGAGAGGGCCAGGCCTGCGGCGGCGATGGCCACGGCAAAGAGCACGGTGACGCCCAGGTCGCAGGCGATGTCGCCCAACATGGTGGACGTCAGGTCCGCGGCGAGCGCCTTGCCGATCGCGTCGTTCACCCAATACGTCGGCACAAAGTGCGCCACCGTCTGCACGGCCGAGCCCATGAGCGACAGCGGCATCCAGGCGCCGCCCAAAAACGTCATGAGCATGCCGAGCAGGTTGCCCACACCGTTGAGCAGCTCCTCGCGCGCACCCAGGCTCGACAGCGTAAAGCCAACAGCCAGCGGCGTGCACGCCAGGGCAAACGTCGCCGCCAGTGCCAGGCACACACGGCCCACGCCGACCTCGGCGACCGCGCCGGCAAAGCCCACGACGCCCATCATGCTCGACACAAACCAGATGCAGACGGTGAGCACGGCGGCGGCGGCAAACACGGCAAGCGAACGTTGGCGCTCGGAGATTGGGCCGGCATCCATACGACGCACGCGCTCGGGCTCGTTCATGCCCGAGAACACCAACCCCACCGATACGATGACCGACGAGATAATCGCGTACGCGCCAAAGTTGAAGTACGACTCGAGCGTGGCGGCAGCAGCCGAGTCGACCTTGACCCGCTCGATCTGGACCTCCGCGCGCTTTGCAGCGGCATGTTCGGCGGCCTTGGCAACGTCGCCGTTGGAGGCAGTGGGCTCAAGTGCGGCTGCAGCGCCCGCGAGCGAGATCCAGCGCGAAGCCTCGGCAGACGAAAGCGCCGCCGCCATGGTGCCGGCACCGTAGGTCACATCGAGCTTGGGCAGGGACTCCCCCGCGCGGGCAGCCGCGACCAGGTCGTCCTCGAACCCCTCCGGGATAAAGAACACGCAGTCGGCGCTGCCCTTGGCGCTGTTGCTCTTGGAGAGCGCGTCCGCAAGGTCGTACGTGTCATCGCCGACGCCCGTGACCAGGTCAAACCGCGAACCTAGGTGCTTGGTGAGCGCAAGTGAAAGATCACTGCCATCGCGGTCGACCACGATCACGTTGGCGTCGTAGGGCTTGTACTCGGTGAGCTGCGACGAGTTCCAGCTCACAGATGCCGCGATGAATACGCCCATCAGCGAAATGAACACCGTATAGATGAGCAGGTAGAACGGGTGCGCCAGCGCCATGCGAAGCGCGGTCTTAAAGGTGCTCATAGCGGCTCCTTCCAAAAATCAGCGTGGCGGCGGCAACAAACACCAGCGTCATGAGGACCAGCGCGCCCGCGCGAACGGCAAAAGGCCCCAAGTCTTCAAAGAAATACAGGCGGTTGAACATGTCGCAGATAAGCTTGACGGGGTTGAGCCAGCACTCAGCCGGGCAGGCGCGGGCGACGTCGTCGGCAAGCGCCATCGCTGGCTCGCCGTAGAGGCCGGCGAACAGGGCGCACGTAGTGGCAAAGCCCGTGAGGATGCCAGACTTGGACGCCTTGCCGCCCTTAACGGGAAGCGTGCCCACAAAGAGTCCCAAGCCCGTGGCGGCAAGCGCGGAAGCGGCGCCGCCCACCAAACACAGCCCCTCGCGCCCGCCAAAGTCGACGCCCACGACCAGACGCACGTAGCCGATCGCGATCGCCATCGAGGCAAAGGAGACCAGCCACGAGCCCACAAAGATACCGGCCAGCGACGCCGTTTTGGAAAGACCGCCCACGCAGCGACGCGCGCCAAGACCCGACAGATTGGGCTGCAGGTCGATGACGCTCAAGGCGGCAAACTCGGCAGACATCATCGCGACCAGGCCAAAGAGCGCGTAATAGTAGATGACCGTGCCGTCGGGTGTGGTGCGTGTCAGGCTTACGCGGCGGGTGCCGCCCTCGAGCGACAGGGCGCGCGCAACCGCCTCGGGGTCGGCGAGCGCCGCCGGGTTGTCCTGGGCAATCTGGGACATGAGCTCGGCATTTTGTGTATACGAGCTTGCCACCGTCTCCAGGATGCTGCGATCGGTGAGCACCGATGATGCGCGCGAGCTGTCGTAGCTCGATAGCAGTGTGAGCTTGGGCGTGCCCGCAGCGTCGACCGTATAGATACCCGCGACCTCACCGGCCTTGAGCGCACGGTTCGCATCGGCTGCGTCGTCGAGCTCGTGGATCTCGAGCAGCTGGTCGTCGCCTTCCTTGGCAAGCGACGTCGCCACATCCTTAAAGGTCGAAGCGTCCCAGACCTTGTCCGCCACGACGGCAACCGGCACCGGGTCGACCGTGCCGTCGGAGCTCAGGTTCGCAAACATAAACATGAACATCGTGGAAAGCGCGATGGGAAAGAGGGCGCCCCAGACCCACGTGCTCGGCCGGCGCAGCAGCGTTTTGACCGTGATGATAATGGTGTTGAACATGGCTGCCCCCTAGTCGCGCAGCTCGCGGCCGGTGATCTCGAGGAACACGTCGTTGAGGGTCGGCGGCTCGCTCCACACGCGGCCGAGAGCCACATCGGCGGCGCGCAGCGTGTCGAGGATGTCGACCAAATTGTGCGGGCTCGCTTCGCAGGTGCAGACGAGCTCGCCGCCGGACAACTCAACCGAAAGCACGTGCTCGAGGGCGCGCAGCCGCTCGACCGTGGCGGTCTCTACGGCGCTGACCTCGACAGTCACGCGCTCGCCCATTTGAATCATGCGTTTGAGCTCGTCATTGGTGCCCTGCGCCAGCACACGTCCGCCGTCCATGATCATGATGCGGCTGCAAATCTGCTCGACTTCCTCCATGTAATGGCTGGTATACACCACCGTGGCGCCCTCGTCGCGCAGGCGGCAGATGCCCTCCAGGATGGCGTTGCGGCTCTGCGGGTCGACCGCCACCGTGGGCTCGTCAAAGAAGATGAGCTCGGGCTTGTGCGCGATACCGCAGGCGATGTTGAGGCGACGCGCCAGGCCGCCCGAGAGCTTGCCGGGGCGAAACTTGGTAAAGTCGCCCAGCCCGACAAAGTCGATCGCCTCGTCCACCAGCGCGCGGCGGCGCTTGCGGTCGTTGACGTAAAGGCTGCAGAAATAGTCGATGTTCTCGCGCACCGTAAGCTCGTCAAACACCGCCACCTGCTGCGGCACCACACCGATGCGGCGCTTGAGGTCGTAGCGGGCGGGCGTCATGGGCTCGCCGAACAGCTCGATGGTGCCTTTGTCGTAGGCGAGCAGCTGCAGAATGCAGTTGATGGACGTGGTCTTGCCCGAGCCGTTGGGGCCCAGCAGGCCAAAGATCTCGCCGGGGGCGATGCTCAGGCTAAAGTGGTCGAGCGCGATAAGGTCGTCGTAGCGCTTGACGAGGTTTTCGACGTGGACGATGTCTGTCATGAGGCGGCCCTTCTGTTGATTGCGGCCCGGTACGATTGCATCATCGCAGGAGCGAGCGGCGCGCACCAGTGAGCTTTGTCACGAGTGCGGAGCTTGGCCGTGCGGCCTGCCGACGTCCCCGCTTTGCCGCGTGGGAGGAATGTCACGGTTGCGCAGGCGGTCCCTCCACCACGCGCGGCTTCGCGTACAATACCCGTATGAACAGGCTTTTCGACAAATCGATCGTGCTGGCGTGCTGTATTGCGGCCGCCATGGGTCTTGCTGTGGACGCTCGCCTGGTCGCGGCGTTTTGCCTTGGCGTTATTGCCACCTCGCTGGCCGAGGTCGTACAGGATGAACGCACGCGCCGTGCAAGCGAGACCGCGAGTTACGCTTACATCATCGTGGCTGTCTTCGTGCCGCCGTTTGTGCCGTTTGCGCCTCTCGCCCTCTATGACATCGCGCGGCGCGTGCGCCGTGAACGCATCTGGCCCGCGCTGGCGATTGGCGCCGTGTTTGTCTGCGCGCTTGTCGCGGACCTTCGCGGCGGCGCGCTCACCACCCGAACGCTGCTGCTAACCACCATCCTTTCGGTCGCCGCCACGTTGCTGTCGCTGCGCACCGCGCAGCTGGAGCGCGAACAGGAACGCATGCGTCGCACCCGCGACAAGCTGCAAGAACGCGCCCTGGCACTCGAGGCACGCAACCGCGACCTCGCCGACCGCCAGGACTACGAAGTCGAGCTCGCGACGCTCGCCGAACGCGCCCGCATCGCGCGCGAGATCCACGATAACGTCGGGCACCAGCTCACGCGCGCCTCACTGCAGGCCGAAGCCCTACGCGTGGTCCACGCCGACGAGCCTGGCGTCGCCGCCGATTTCGCCGACGTTAAACGTACGGTTGACGAGGCGCTCCAGCTTGTGCGCGCCAGCGTCCACGCGCTCAACGACAACGCCGTCGACCTTTCCGTGCAGCTCGAACGCATTGTTGAAGGCGCGCGCTCGGACGGCGGCCCGCAGATTGAGCTTGAAGTTTTGGCCGAGCATGCGCCCGCAAATGTCGCCAACTGCTTTGCGGCGGTGCTGCGCGAGGCGCTTTCCAACGCCATGCGCCACGCTTGCGCCCAGACCGTCACCGTACGGTGCATGGAGCATCCGTCGTTTTACCAGCTCATCGTTACCGACGATGGCGCGGACGGGGTCCAAGCAAGCGGCCGCGGCGCCACGGAGGGCATGGGGCTCGCCTCCATGCGCGAGCGCATCGAGGCGCTTGGCGGCACCTTCACCGCCGGCCCGCGTGCCGGCTCCCCCGGCTGGCGCGTGTTTGCCACCGTTCCTAAGCAGCAAGGAGATGACGCCCGATGAGGCTCATTGTTGTCGACGACGACCGCTTGGTGGTCGATTCGCTCAAGATTATCCTGGGCGCCCAGCCGCAGATCGAGGTAGTGGGCACCGGCGCCAACGGCAACGACGCGGTTTTGCTCTATGCCGAACACGCGCCTGATATCGCACTGCTCGACATTCAGATGCCGGGGCGCGACGGACTTTCGGCGGCACGCGAAATCCTTGAGCGCGACCCTGCGGCGCGCGTGGTGTTTCTGACGACATTCTCGGATGACGAATACATTGTGTCGGCGCTCAAACTGGGCGCGCGCGGCTACTTGATTAAAACCGACGTCGCTGCCATCCCTCCCGCGTTGACGCAGGTCATGGATGGCAAACGCGTGCTCGAGGGCAAGGCGATCGAGGATATCAACTTTGATGGGGCGGGCGTCGAGGCCGGCACGACCCGCCGGCCCGCGGCCTTTGTCAGCCTGACCGACCGCGAGTTCGAAGTCGCAGAGCTCATCGCCCGCGGCCTCGACAACAAGGAGATTGCCGCCACCGCCTATATGGGCGAAGGCACCGTGCGCAACCACATCAGCTCAATCCTTGCCAAAATGGGCCTGCGCAACCGCACCCAAATCGCCATCGCCTATCTGCGAGGGTAATTACCCAACGGCCAACCGCTCCGGCAGAGCAAAATAGCTGTTATCGATTTAATGCCATTTCAAAACTATGCCGGTTTACTACGATGAATCGCCCGTCTCCGACCACAGCAAATTGCGCGCTTGCAAAACCGCAGGTAGAACGTTTGCAATATTTAGAAAAATGCAGCCATGGTCGGGAATGTCGAATTCGTCGTAGTAAACCGGCATAGTTTTGTTCGGGCGGCCCTGCACGAGTGCCTCCGCCAGCCTCGCTGGACCAAAATGATCCGTTTTCCTCCGTCCCCAAGGGATCAGCCGGAACCGCTCGCCACGAAATCGGCCCATCTACTACGTTTGACTCGATACCCCTGACCATACCTTCGTTTTGAACAAAACCACAGGCGTTCTACCTGCGGTTTTGTTTTCGCGTTTTTTGGCATGGTTAGGGGTAAGGGACTAAATGTAGTAGATGGGCCGGTTTCGTGGCGAATCCTTCTCGCCTACGCACAAAAGCGCCGCCACGGAGGAGGGAGATACCTCCGTGGCGGCTGGGGGTGGGGGTGGGGGCTGTGTTCTGGCTCCCCGCCAGCCGCCCGGGGCCTTTTGGCCCCGGGCGCTGCCAGCGCGTCTAGCGCTTACGGATGCCCCAGACCAGAGCTCCGACGCCGGCCATGGCGATGACGAATGCCATGAGCAGTGCGGCAGCCTGCTGGTCACCCGTGGTGGGCAGGAAACCCTTGACCGTCTTGACGATGTTCGTCACGGTCTTGGGCGTGCCGGGGTCGGGCGTCGGCGTAGGAGTCTCGGGCTTCTTGTACGTGTTGTTGAACACGATGCCCTCGACGCTCTTGTCGCCCTTGGCAAAGGCGACGCTTGCCTTGAGGCTGCCCTCGCCGTCATCGACCACGTTGACGGTCGCGGTAAAGACGGACTTGTCGTAGGTCATACCGGCCTCGTCGCCCTTGACCTCGCTGATGGTGTAGACGTGCGTACCGGGCTCGTCGTACTCAAACTTGTCGAAGCTGATCTTACCGTCGGCATCGTTGGTGACGGTGGACTCGATGCCCTCGCCAACGAGCTTAAAGCTGAACTCGTCCTTCTTGAGCTCGCGTCCCTCGAGCACCTTGATGGCGCCGATGGAGACTTGGGTGGGCATGGCGTGATACTTGTTGGTAAAACCAGCCGACTCGGTGGTTCCCTCGAGCTTGTGCGTCACGGCCAGTGTGCCATCGCCGTTGTCAGAGACGGTGGCCACGACGGTGTAGGTCGTACCGTCATAGGTGACGCCCTTGTACAGGCCGAGCGCATTGGGGCAAGCCTCGCGCAGCGTGTACGTGTGCGTGCCGGGCGCCTCGTAGCGGATCGGGCTCAGTGTCACAGTGCCGTTGGCGTCGTTGGTGCCGCTAGCGACAACCACGCCGTCCTCGAGCAGATCAAACGTGAACTCGCCGGCTGCAAGGTCGCGTCCGGTCAGACGCTTGACCGTTTTGACCCGATCGGTCACGACAGAGTCGGTGGGCGTTACGCTGTAGGTGTTGATGAATGTGAAGGCCGCACCGTCGTCGCCGTTGCGCACGACGCTCAGATGTCCGGCGCCGTCGTCAGTCACGGTATAGGAAACCTTGCGCGTGGCGTTGGCATCGTTGGTCACGCCAGGGGCGCTGCCGGTCTCGGTCACCGTATAGGCAAAGGTGTGCGAGCGCGGAGCGGTGGGGGCCGCAGGCTCGGACTCGTCGACATTGGCGTCAGCGGCGGGGTCGGCCTCTTCAGCCTCTGCCTCGTCGGCCTCGGCCTCGTCAGCTTCGTCCGCCTCGGCCTTATCGGTCGCATCGTCCGTCACGCCCAGAGCGCGGTTGAGGTCCTCGAGCGTAAAGTGGATCTTGCCAAAGTCCACGTTACCGGCTGCGTCGTTGGTTACGGTCGTGCGCTCGGGCATCGGGGCACCTGCCTCGTCGGCGGTCACGGTAAAGGTGAACTTACCCGTGATGTCGGCCGGGGTCAGGCCCTCGGCAACCTGGAGCTTCTTAGTACCGGTGAGCGCGGCATCCACGGCGTCGGCGCCGTAGACGTTCTCGAACAAGGGCTCGACGCCGCCGTAGTCGACCGTCGCCGTCAGGGTACCGTCACCGTTGTCGACGACGATAACCTTAAAGCCAAAGCTCCACGTTGTAGCGGAAACGCCATTCGGCAGCCCGAATAAATCTTCGTAGGCCGTGTAGTTAATGGTCCAGGCAAGCTTGCCGTCCTTATCGGTACGATAAGCAAGCCCAGCAGCCTCAAGATTAGCAAGCATCTTGGTGTCGTAGTGCAGCGTATCAAAGCTCACGTGCCCGCCGATATTGGGCTTGAGGTTTTCGTATGCCACAAGCTCACCCTGATAGGCGATGCCGAACCAGAACTCGCCGTCGGCCATCGGGCGACCGGTCAGAGTCTTGGTGGCAACGACCTGAGCAGCGGTGCCACCAGGCGTGTTGGTCGTAGCGCTGTAACTGTTGTGGAACGGCACCAGGGCCTTCTCGACCTTGTTCTCGCCACTCTTGTGGACCGTCTCATGCGTGCCCTCGGGACCACCGGAAACGGTCGTCGTAGCAGTGAGCGTACCGGCGGTGTCGTCGGCGATGGCGATCGTCACCGTGCGTACGGCGTCATCGTAGGTGTAACCGGGCTGGCCGTCGTTCTTTTCGGCCACGGTGTACTTGAAGGTCTTGCCGGCGTCAGCCTGCGTAAATTTAACCTCATGACCAGCCAGAATGTCGATCAGTCCGACCGTTGCCTCTGCCGCTTCGGGGGACTTGAAGCTGTTGGCCCCGGGCAGCAGACCGAGCGCGCGAGCCGAGGCGTCGTCAGCAGGTGTCACGGTAAAGGTGAACTGGCCCTCGGTCATGGGGCGGCCGTCCAGATACTTGCTGAGCCACAGACCGCCGGCCGCGGTGTAGTTAAGCTCAGTGCGGTACGTGTTGGTAAAGCGTCCGTTTTCCTTCTTGGTGACGTTGGCGGTCAGGTTGCCATCGCCGTCCTCGGTCACGGTTACTTCGGCGGTCGCGACGTGGGAGTCATACGTCATGCCGACCGTATTACCCGCGTTCTCGCGAATCTCGTACTTGTAGGTTCCGGCAGCCGTGTAGCGAATCTTGCCGAACTTGATGACGGCGATTCCGTCCTTCGCGTCCTTCTTGCTCACGGTTACGGTTGCGGGATCGGGCAGCGGGGTGCCCTCGGGAGCGGTGATGGTAAAGCTGAACTTGTCGGAGTCCGTCCAGTCGCGACCGTCGATGGCCTTGCTCAGGTCAAAGTCGAGCTCTGCGTCGAGCGGGGTCACGCTGTAAGCGTTCTCGAAAGTTGCAGCCTTGACGTCGTCCTTCAGGACATGCTTCGCCTCGAGCGTGCCGTCGCCGTTGTCCGTGATGGTGGTCTCGATAGTGTATTTGGCGTCACTGTAGGCGATGCCCTTGCTGGTGGTTCCGCCCTTGACCTCGTGCAGCGTGTAGGTGTGCTTGCCGGGCTTGGTGTACTTCACGGCGCCCATCGTGATCTTACCTTCGGCATTATTGGTACCGGTAGCGACGACCTTGTCGCCCTCGACGAGCTCGAAGGAGAACTCGCTGTCCTTGAGATTGCGGCCAGTCAGGACCTTGGTCACGGTAATCTGGTCGGTGACGCTAAACTCGTCCGGATTCGGCTTGTAGCTGTTGTTGAACTTCGCCTCGTTGTCGCCCTTCAGCTCGTGCTTTGCCACGAGTTCGCCCTTGCCGTTGTCGGTGATGGTCGTCTCGATGGTGTAGGTCTTGCTGTCGTAAGTGATGCCGTTGTTGGCGTCACCCGGGACCTCACGCAGCGTGTAGGTGTGCTTGCCGGCCTTGTCGTACTTCACGGCGCCCATCGTGATCTTGCCGCTGGCATCGTTCTTGCCGGTGGCGACGACCTTGTCGCCCTCGACGAGCTCGAAGGAGAACTCGCCTTCCTTGAGGTCGCGGCCGGTCAAGACCTTGGTCACGGTGATCTGGTCGGTGACGCTGGAGCTCTTGGGAGTCACCGTATAGGCGTTCTCGAAGGTCGCCTTCTCGTCGTTCTGCAGCTTATGCTCCACGCTGAGGGTACCGTCGCCGTTGTCCGTGACCGTGACCGTGGTCACGATGGTGTACTCGGCGGCGCTGTAGGTGATGCCGTTCTCGGTGGCGCCGGCCTTGGTCTCGCGCAGCGTGTAGATGTGCTCGCCGGCAGCGGTGTAGGTGACGGGATCCATCACAATCTTGCCGTCGGCGTTGTTAGTGCCGGTGGCAACTACGTTATTGCCCTCGACGAGCTCAAAACGGAACTCTCCGGCCTTGAGGTCACGGCCGTCCAAGAACTTGGTCGCGGTGACTTGGTCGGTGACGCTGGAGTCCTCGGGCGTCACGGTGTAGGAATTCTTGAACTCGGCAACCTTGACGTCCTTCAGAACATGCGTGGCGCTGAGCGTACCGTCGCCGTTGTCCGTGATGGTGGTCTCGATGGTGAACTTGGCATCGCTGTAGGTGATACCGCCGGCGTTGCCCTTGACCTCGCGCAGCGTATAGGTGTGCATTCCGGCCTTGGTGTACTCGATGGTGCTCATCGTGATCTTGCCATCGGCGGCGTTCTTGCCGGTGGCGACGACCTTGGCGTCCTTGCCCTCGCCCTCGACGAGCTCGAAGGAGAACTCGCCCTCAGCCATGTCGCGGCCGGTCAGGACCTTGGTCGCGGCGATCTTGTCGGTGACGCTCGTCTCGACAGGCGTCACGTTATAGGTGTTGGTGAACGTAAAGGCTGCGTTGCCATCCGGGTTGCGGGACACGCTCAGTTTGCCCTTGCTGTCATCGGTCACGGTGAAGGAAACCTCGCGCGACAGCTTGGCGTCGTTGGTCACGCCAGCGACCTCGCCGGACTCGGTCACGGTGTAGGTAAAGGTATGCTCGCGCTTCTCGGGCTTCTCGCCCAGGGCCTTGTTAAGGTCGTCGAGCGTAAAGGTAATCTTGCCAAAGTCGACCTTGCCCTTGGCATCATTGGTCACGCTCGCGTTCGCGGGCATGGGTGCGCCCTCTTCACCGGTCACGGTAAAGGTGAACTTGCCGGCAATGTCAGCAGGGGTCAGGCCATCAGGAACCTGCAGATTCTTCTCGCCAACAAGCGATGCCTCGGCAGGCGCGGCAGTGTAGGCGTTCACGAACTCGTTGCCGGCGTCGCCGTAGTCAGCCGTCGCCGTCAGGGTACCATCGCCGTTGTCGACAACGGTTACATATGCGTCAATTGCCGACACGGCAGCGCTCACGCCCGCAGGCAGCTTGCCGGTCTGCTCGGCAGCAGTGTAGCGAATGGTCCACGTGGGCTTGTCTGAGCTATCGTCAAACGACGCCTTCTCTTCCTCGACCAGCTTGGCAAGCGACTCGGTCGTATACGTCAGCGGACCGAACTCAACCTTGCCGCCCTTGTTGGTTGCATCCAGCAGCACCTCGTCGTGCTCCGCATAGCTCAGCGCAAACTTAAATTCGTCATCGGCCATCGGGCGCCCCGTGAGCTTCTTGGTTGCCTCAAGAGTCAGCGAGGTTTCCGTCTTGGCGCTATAGGTGTTCTTGAACTCGGTCTCGCCCGAGATCTTTTCAACGTCAGCCTTAAGCCCACCCGTGACCTTAACCGCCACGGTCACCTTGAACGTGGCAACGTTCTTGCTGTAGGTGATGCCACCGGCGTCGCCCTTGACCTCGCGGACCTCATAGGTGTACTCGCCCGGCTTGTTGTGGGTGATCTCGCCAAAGTTAATGGCCGCCTTGCCCTTGTCATCCAGGTTCGCCTTGGTCACAGTCGCGGTCGCGGGTGCGGGCATCGGGGCGTCATTCTCGGACGTCGCGGAGAGCTCAAACTTAAACTTGTCCGCATCCGTCCACTCGCGACCCTCGAGCACCTTGGTCAGGCCAAAGCTCGTCTTGGCATCCACCGTTGCCGGCGTCACGTTAAAGCTGATCTTGCCGTTGTTGCCCAGGTGAACGTCAACCTCCGTGGCGTCCGACTTGGCAGACGTGTTATTCCACTTGGGATTGAGCACGTCGGCCGCGGTACCAGTAGGGTTGCCGCCCACGAGTTCCTTGGTGGTATGAAGTTCGTCAATAAAGGCTAGTCGCGCGGTTCCCTCACTAAACGACAGGTTGCCGCTCGCATCGCGCACGATTGCGCCCTCAAACTGCGCGGCATGTCCACCGGTAAACTCAATAATAGCTGTGCGGGGCTCGACCTTACTGTCTGTGCCTTTCGCCTCGAACTCATCCTTGTAGTAATAGATGCCCTCGGCAGCCAGCGAGCCCGTCGCAGGCGTTGTGCAGTTCTTATCCACATAAATGGGAGTCTGCTTCTGGAAATAGTAATAACGGTTGGAATCGGCGGGCTCAAAGTTCGCAATCGTATCGCCCAGCGTGCCGCCATTCCACTTGTTCGCGTAGAAGTTAACGGTCTTTGAGCCGTCCTCCGCGGTGATCGTATTCCTCTTGATGTAGTCCTTAAGCCCCACTACCTGCTCAGGCGTAAACAGATTATCGAGCGCGTCTTTCTTAACGCTCGAGGTGTAGTTCACCTGGATGGGCTCAGTATCGTCGACCGTAAGAACGCCATCGGTAATCTTAAAGTGGCGCAGCGGAATCAGCGACGCAGGAATCTTAACCGTCACGATATCGCCGGTCCGGGGCTTGCTCTTTTCGGCATGCTGAACGGTAATGACCAGGTTCGCAGCGGCACCCGTATATTTGTAGGTATCGACATTGCCTTCGGTCTTCTTTGTCGGCTTGTCAAACGTCGTGCCGTTATACACGACAGACGTAAAGTTGTCGACCTGCATAAAGTCGCCCAGCTCGTCAGTAAACGTAATGTAGCCAGACTTATGCTCGCCATAACCGCCGTGAACTTCGGTCGGGTAACCAGCTTGGATAATGCTTCCCGAGATCTCTTCGAAGATTTTCTCGAGCTCAGAGGCGCTGGTTGCCGACTTGTAGTAATCGGAGTTTTCTGCACGTGTGCCATAATCGATGGTCCACACTTCACGGCGATTCTTGTAAGTAATGCTTGACGAGGCAACAGGATAATTGCTCGACACGGCATGCATGAACTTATTCTCTTTGCTTGTGTCATCAGCCGTGGGCTCGTCACTGGGATTTACGCCGCTAAAAATACCAATCGTATAAATGTCGGCACCTTTATCCTTGATCTTCTTGGCGCTGTTGATAGCGTCATTGGCAACTTCGTTCTCGAATCCGTCCCAACTCGTGGGCGAGCCATCGGTGAAGAAGACAACGACCTTCTTGGCATCAGCACGCCCAGACGAAATGCCCTCGGCCAGCTGCAGGCCATAGTCGGCGTGCGTGGCACCGGCAGGCGTAATGGAATTGATTGTTTCCTTGAGGCTCTTTGCACCATTACCCGAGCACGCCGTCAACTTTTGCATTGTCTGCGAGTAGTTGTAGGTGTTGAGGCCCTCGCGATACTTATCATTACCGACCTCATCGCTCTTCTTCTTCTTGCCTGCAAATTTAACGATGGCAACCTGATGCTGCTTGTTTTCATCCTTGATCTTCTCGTTTTGCTTGGCGATGGTACCGATGAAGCTGTTGGCGGCATTCTTGAGCGCAACGATACGCTGGATGGAACCTCCATCGCCCATAGGGTCATTCATCGAACCAGAAGCGTCTAGCACCAGCACGATGTCGAGCGGCTTGCCGGAGACCGTCGTATCGGATGTCGAAGAGATAGCCAACAGCGTGGTCAGGAAATCAGAATCCCCGTTCTCGACTGCCCTGACCGTCTTGTCGGTCCAGATTCGGCCGACGTTTTGAGTTGTTATTTCCTTTCCGTTATAGCCGCCGGCCCAGAGCTTCCAGTGGTTGCTGGTGTCGTAGTCGACGACCGTTTTTCCGGTCATGGCCGGTCCGTCCATTCCTGTGCTGGACCTGGCGTTGGCCTCGGGCAGCATGGCAAATGCTGCAGCCGGCAACACCAGCACTACGGCCAGTATCACCGCCAAGAGACCCCTCGTGTACTTACCCATCGTGTCTCCCTTCTCGCGGTCTCAGACCTTGCATCAGCCTAAAGTTACGAAATGAGACACAATTAGGGCAGGTGACACACGTTCCAAATTTGATTTTGGGCGTGAGACAAATGTCTCACCAAAGTTGAAACACGAGCGTTTTCGCAGGAAAACGGGTGCGACTCGGAGCCAACAGGTCAAAATGATCCGTTTTTCTCCGTCCCCGGGGGATCAGTTGGTAACGCTCGCCACGAAATCGGGCCATCTACTACGTTTGACTCGATACCCCCGACCATAGCCGCTTTTCATGAAAAACCGCAAGCGTTCTACCTGCGGTTTTCATTTCGCATTACTTGACGTGGTCGAGGGCTGCCGCCTAAACGTAGTAGATAGGCCCATTTCGTGGCAGACGGGTCACGCGGCAGCCCTCGTGAGGCAAAAATGATCCGTTTCCCTCTGTCCACGGGAGATCAAGGGCTGCTACGGATATGGTGCTATTTCAAAACTATGCCGGATTACGGGGCTAAAGTCGGAGTCCTCATCCATACAGCCTTTTTTTGAAAAACGGCAAGCAGTCTACCTGCGGTTTTGTTTTTGGGATTTTCTGTATGGTCGGAGGTTCGCTATCCAGCCCCGTAATCCGGCATAGTTTTGTTCGCGACGGCACAACCGCGCGTTTAAGCGCGGGGCCGGTGGGGCTTTTTTGCCCCACCGGCCCCTATTCCAGCTCTATTTCAGCGCTATTCCGGCTTGGTTTCTACTGTGGGAGTCTTGTCCGCTGCGACTGGGGTGCGGGCGGTGTCCATAGTCAGGCAGTGCTTGGGGCAGCTCTCGATGCACTCACCGCACACCACGCAGGCATACGGGTCGATCGACCACGTTCCACCCTTGCGATCGACCGCGAGCGCGCCCGCCGGGCAGCGACGCGCGCACATGCCGCAGCAAATGCACACGTCCATGTCGTTAACGATATGTCCGCGCAAGCGCTCGGGTACCGCGAGCTTCTCCTGCGGATAGCACACCGTTACCGGCTGCTTGACCATAGAACCCAAGGCCGTCTTGGCAAATGTCAGTAAACTCATGCCGCGCCTACCTTTCCGTGCAGCTAATGCAGGGGTCGATGGTCAGGATAATCATGGGCACGTTGGCAAGGAGCACGCCCTGCAGCGCATACGTCAGACCCGCCAGGTTTTGCGACGTCGGCGTTCGCACGCGAAAACGGTCCAGGTTCTTGGTGCCGCTGCCGCGCACATAGTAATACGCCTCGCCGCGCGGCTGCTCAATCACAACCTCGCCGCGCGCACCGTCGGCCGGCGTGAGCTTGGTGCGCCCGCCGATACCGTCGTGCGGAATCTTGCCCACAAGCTCCTTGATAATATCCATGGCCTGCGTGACCTCGGCACAACGCACCTGGCAGCGGGCATAGCAGTCGCCATCGCTAGCAACGATAGGCTCAAACGCGGCCAGATCAGCATAGGCGCCGTCGCCAAACATGCGCACGTCGTAATCCACGCCCGAGGCGCGACCGAACGGGCCGACCATCGACAGATCCAGCGCGTCCTTCTTGCTGATCACGCCCACGCCGTGCAGGCGCTCGCCGCAGCTATTGTCGTCCAAAAACGTATGCACCAAGGCCTCGTAGTCAGGACGCATGGCATCGAGCGTCTGGACAATGCCCGCCAGTTCGGAGTCCTCAATGTCGTGTTTAAGGCCGCCGATCTCGTTAATCGAAAGGATCACGCGGCCGCCGCAGGTGCTCTCAAAGATCTTAAGAATCTGCTCGCGTAGGGTCCACGAACGATAGAACAGTGCCTCGAAACCAAAGGCATCGGCGAGCAGGCCCAGCCACAGCAGATGCGAGTGAATGCGCGAAAGCTCGTGCAGAATGGTGCGGATATACTGCACGCGGCCGGGCACCTCGATGTCGAGCATGCGCTCGCAGGCGCTGGCATAGCCGCAGCTGTGGCCCACGGCGCAGATGCCGCAGATGCGCTCGGCGATGTAGCCAAACTGGTGCATATCACGCTTTTCGGTGAGCTTCTCGAGTCCGCGGTGCACAAAGCCGATCTGCGGAATTGCCTCGATGACGCGGTCGTCCTCGATCACCAGGTCCAGATGAAGCGGCTCGGGCAGCACCGGGTGCTGCGGGCCAAACGGAATAACGGAGCGATGTGCCATGGGCCTTACGCCTCCTTTTTCTGCTTGTCGCGGGCGGCCTTGGCGGCAAGCGCCGCGCGGACCTTGGCCGCTTTCTCGGGATCCATGGCGGCGAGCTTTGCCTCCATCTCGGCAGCCTTGAGCGCGGCCTTCGCAGCAGTTTCATCGTGCTGAGCATCGGAGCCGGCAGCCGCAGCGGGCTGAGCGACGGCAGCGCCCGCAGCATCGCCAGCGCCCGCAGTGCCCTCCCCCGCAGCGGCCGTGGCAGTAGCAGCCTTCTCGGCCGCGGCCTTGCGCGCCTTGGCCTCGGCAGCGGCACGGACCTTCATGGCTTTCTCGCGCGCGGCCTTCACCTCGGGCGTGATAACGCTCATGGGCTCGGCAGTCGAGACCTGGTAGAAAAAGCCCTTAAAGTCAATCTGCATATCGGTGATGGCAAGACCAAACAGGTCGTGCGCTTCGTTTTCAAACGGGAATACTGCCGGATAGTACGAGCTGATGGACGGAATCTCCTGGTACTGATTAATTCCCTCAACCACCAGGTTCTCGATCGCATAGCTGCCGTCCTGCGCAATCTGCTCCTGAGCAACACGAACGTTGATAAACGTATAGACCAGGCGATACGTGCCGTCGTCGACGTTGCGCTCGGCGTGCATTTGCACAAAGCGCGCGCCGACGCCCTTGAGCGCCTGGACATGCGACAGGAGCTCGTCGATCCCGACGGTGGTATAGATAGCCTTTTGCATTACTCGGCCTCCTTTGCAGCGGCGGGCGCGGCGGACCTGGTGGACACGTTGGCCTCGACACCGTCACCGGCACCATCAGCCCCGGCCCCCGCAGCCACAAACCCGTCCTCGCCCAACTCAACGCCACCGTCCCAGGTAGCGGCACCGCCCACGGTAAGCGGATCGCCGCCGGCGCGCATCACGGACTCCTTCTGGTCCAGGATGCCGCACGCCTCCACGATGGCATCGATCACGGTCTCGGGGCGAATGGCGCATCCGGGCGCGTACACGTCCACGGGAATCGCGCGGTCCACGCCGCCGATCACGTTGTAGGCATCGCGGAACACGCCGCCCGAGCACGCGCAGATGCCGCAGGCCACCACGCACTTGGGCTCGAGCATCTGGTTGTAAATCTGGCGCACGACAGGCAAGTTCTGAGCGTTGACCGAGCCCGTCACCAAAAAGATGTCCGCATGCTTGGGGTTGCCGGTATTGACCACGCCAAAGCGCTCCGCATCGAACAGCGGCGTGAGCGAGGCCAGCACCTCGATATCGCATCCGTTGCAGCTCGAGCCGTCGTAATGAATAACCCACGGCGAGCGCGACATTTTATGATCCATGGATGCCGCCTCCTAAATAAACACGTCGACGAGGATGGGCATAAGGTTGAGCAGGCCAAACACCAGCGCCACGCCCCAGCCGAGCTTAAAGCAGCTGCGCCAGGTGCTGCGTGCGAAGGTGTTGTCGATCAGCACCTCGACAAAATACGTCGCGGCCATCACGACCAGGGCTACGACCCAGCTCACCGGGTTGTCCCAAACAAAGAACATGCCCACCCACATCAAAAACAGCACGGTCTCGCACCAGTGCATAAGGGTCATCTTGGCCAGCGTGCCGCCGCTCATCTCGGTGGCGACGCCCTGGACAATCTCCTGATGCGCGTGATGCGAGTACGAAAGGTCAAACGGCGACTTGCGTAGCTTGATGGTGAGCACCGCAAGCAGCGCCAGGAAAATGGGCGCACTGTACACGATGATGGGCGCCGACTGCCCGGTCACGGCGATGGAATCGAAGCTATCGGTGGCGAGATACAGGCCCACGCTCATCAGCAGAACGGCGGGCTCGTAGCTCATAACCTGCAGCAGCTCGCGATCGGCGCCGACCTGCGCAAACGGGCTTTGCGTCGAGGCGGACGCCAGCACCACAAAGATCGCGGCGAGCGTCACCATAAAAGCGCACAGCAGCGTGTTGGAGCCCGACACAAAGATGCCGCCGCCCACGACGGTAAAGATGAGCGCGCACGCCATATAGGTATCGTCCATGGTGTTTACGCTGGCAGGGGCCTTGCGCAGCAGCTTGGCAACGTCGTAGAAGGGCTGCAGCAGGCGCGGGCCCACGCGGCCCTGCATGCGAGCCGAAAGTTTGCGGTCGATGCCGTCGATCAAGCCGCCCGCAAGCGGCGCCAGCAAGGCAAACGCCACGGTGCCAATAAAGATGCCCACGACGCCCGAACCTTCGAAATACTTGCCGCGCAGCACCGAGGGCGCGCTCATGGCAAGCCGCTCGGGCCCAATCCATGCGCAACACAGCAGCGCAAACAAGATAATGCTGCAGCATACGACGCTACCCGCGGGGCCAATACGCTTCTCGCCAAGGGCGTCCTCCGAGTACCAATTGCGCTTTTCGGCCTTCACCTCGTGTCCCATCGAGCCGCGGAAATGGCGATATTTGTCGGTTCCCACGCCCGAAAGGTACACGTTGACGTGCGGTTTGTTGCTCACGCGGAATGACGTCAGCAGCACCACGGCGATAAAAGCCACGATAACCACCATCAGATACATGGCGTCCTTGCCAATAACGTACGGCACGCGGCCAAACACCATGGCCAAGTAAGGCGACACCAGACCGCTCGAGATAACCGGAAACGCCACGCAGCACAGAATCAGCAGCGCGGCGATGGTGTTGAGGGCCATCCATTCGGTCTTATGGACATTGACCTCAACGTTTTGAGCCGTGGGGTCGACGCCCGAAAGCTTGGCAAGCCACTTGCCCCAGAAGTAAAACGTCGCGGCCGAGCCAAAGGCAAGCACCATGATCATGAGCACGTTGCCGGTCTGCGCAAACGCCACCAGGGCGCCCCACTTGGACACGAGCATGCCAAACGGCGCCACAAACATGCCCATAATGCCCAGCATCATCAGACGCGTCAGGTGCGGCATGCGGCTGAACATGCCGTCCATGTCCTCGATATTGCGGCTGCCGATATGATGCTCGGCCGTGCCCACGCACAGGAACAGCAGCGACTTGGCCACCGTGTGGAACAAGATCAGGAAGATGGCCGCCCATACGGCCTCGGGCGCGCCGACACCCAAGCAGGCACTGATGAGGCCCAAGTTGGAAATGGTGGAGTACGCGAGCACGCGTTTGGCGTTGCTCTGCGAGATGGCCATGAGTGCAGCGAGCAAAAACGTGATGGCACCCACACTCGTGACCATAAAGCCGGTCACGGGGTAGATGGCATAGAGTGGGCTCAGCTTGACCATCAGGAACACGCCGGCTTTGACCATGGTTGACGAGTGCAGCAGGGCGCTCGTGGGAGTGGGTGCAACCATGGCACCCAACAGCCAAGTGTGGAACGGCATCTGTGCGGCCTTGGTGAGCGCGGCGAGCGACAACAGGATGACCGGCATCACCAGCAGCGCGGACTGCGCGGTTCCGGTGCCGGAAAGCTCGATCATGCCCGAGATGGTCAGCGGCATGCCGTTAACGTGCAGATACATAAGTCCGGCCAAAAACGCGATGCCGCCCAGCATGTTGAGGATGATTTGGGTAAAGGCGTTCTTGATGGCCTCGGGCGTACGCGTGTAGCCAATCATAAGGAACGAACACACGGTGGTGATTTCCCAGCCGCAGAACAGCCACTCAAGGTTGTCGCTCGTCACGATGACGAACATGGCCGAGAGGAACAGGAACATGAGCGCCAGGAACTGCGGGCGACGGTCGGGCGCGGTCTGCCCGCGCAGCGCGGCCTCGTGCTCGTCATGGGCCTGGAAGTCCTTCATGTAGCCCAGGGCATACAAGCAGATTAGACTGCCAACGATGCCGACGGCGAGGACCATGATCACGCTCATGTAGTCCAGGTAGAGTGGCGTTGCCGTGACGGCTTCGGCCGCGGGCAGCGTCATGGCTGCAAAGGCGAGCGAGCCCACCAGCTGGACTATGCCGAGCACCGTGGTGAGCGCGTTCCTATATTTGTACGCGTTGTACAGGATGACAGCGCACAGGATGACGTCGATAACGGAACTGATGATCGAGAGCACATGCGAGGTGCCGGGGGCAACCTCAAAGCTCTGCGGACCCGTGCCAAAAAACATGACGGCGACTACAACTGTCACCGCCATAATAATGCCGGAGCCTATGAGCCCCGCCGCATCGCGGGCGCGGTCACCGCGCGCGAGCAGCATGCCCAGCGCCGGTACCAGCGGAAACAGGGTAAGGAAATACAGTAGCGTCATACCATCACTCCCCCATGCTAAAACGCTGCAATTGTTTAACGTTATAGCTCAATTGAGGAGTAGCGGCGGCGGGTTTTCGGTCAACTGGGGAGTTTTAGGCGTACGGGGTAAGGGCACGCCCGCATTGGAGCAGAGGGGCGGCAAGAAAAATGCGCCCCTGTGGGTGCACCATCCCGTTTGCTATTCCGCCTTTTTAACGCGCGGCTTATCGACCAGTGCGGACTCACCGCTCTCGCGGTACTGACGGCACCAAGCCTTGACCGAAGACTCGCTAGGAATCTTGTGCTTGATCATGGCCTCGCGAACCGTTAAGCCGTTTTCCAAGCGGTCCTTGACCACGGCGAGCTTAACTTCGTACGAATAGGTGTGATGATGCGAACCGGCGTTGAGAACGGCGTCGGCACCGCCCACGGCATATGCGCGGGCCCACTGACGAGCCGTGGCCTGGGGAATGCCGAGCTCCGCGGCGAGGGCGCGATGACCGACCCCCTCTTGGAGGACCTCGACGGCGCGCTGCCTAACCTCAGGCGCATGCGTGCGAGTCCTTGTTGCTTCCGACATACCTGCCACTTCTTAGCCTTAACCGTTAATCTGCTTTCTTACGTGCAAGTTAGATAGTAGCATTTTACTGTTTGCTCAAAGCAGTTAATTAAAATAGACGCGGCGTTATCTGGGCATTTGGCACCAAATTACGACATTTCTTTATCGATTATTTACGCTGGTAGCTGACTCGCAGCTAATCGTCATTCGCTTGTCAACAAAATTGGCATCTCTTTATGTCCTTTGGTATAGAGGATATAGTTATTAACCCCTCCCCCAATAATTTTGAGTGATCTGCAAGGCAGTAGACGTCCTCACTCCTCATGATTACCGCGCATTGCCATCCACCGGAGCAAAACAAAAAGGGCGGGACCTGCGCGCTTGCAGGCCCCGCACCGGTTGACATCCGACGGGACACAGCCGGGCGAGACGGATCCGTGCTACCGCCCCGCCTGGCCGCGAAGTTAACTACAGCTCGTTGGCCGCGTGATATGCCGTGCGAATGGCGCTCGCGATGTCGGCGGTGCGCTCGCCCGAGCAGTCTCCCACGCAGGTCACGGGCACCGTCACGCCATCCAGGTCAAACGCGTTGGCCTTGGAGCCCACGGCCATCACCACGTAATCGCAAGCGATCTTTACCGGCTTCTCGGCGCCGTCCTCGGTAGTGCGAATGGCCTCCACGCCCTCGTCGGTAATGGCGGTCAGGCGGGTCTTCACGTGCTGCTCCACGTTGTGCTCTGCAAAGTCGCTCATAATCAGCGGCAGAATGGTCTCGGACTCGCCCGCGGCAATCTTGTCGAGCATCTCGACAATCGCCACCTCGCAGCCGCGCTGCAGCAGGTACTCGGCAGTCTCGGTGCCCACCAGGCCACCGCCAATGACGGCGACGCGGCCCGTAAGCTCCACCTTGCCGGCCAGCACGTCCCAGCTCGAGACGACCTTGTCCGAGTCGGCACCCGGAACGGGGATGACCACGTCGTGCGCGCCCACGGCAACAATCGCAGCGTCGGCGGCGTTGAGGTCCTCAGCGGTAGCGGCATGGCTGAGCTCAACCTTCACGCCCAGGCCGGGCAGAATCTTCTCGTAGTACTCAACCGAGCGCATGATCTCGTCCTTGCGCGGAGGCGCAGCCGCCAGCACAATCTGGCCGCCCAAGTGATCGCTCGCCTCGTAGATGGTCACGTCGTAGCCGCGCTTGGCCGCCACGCGTGCGGCCTCCAGGCCGGCGATGCCACCGCCCACCACGGCGATCTTCTTGTCGCCCTCGCCCGGCTTGATGGCGATGGTCGCCTCGTCACCGTTCTCGGCATTAAGCACGCACGAGATGTACTTGCGGTTTTGAATCGCGTCGACGCAACCTTTGTTGCAGTTGAGGCACTCGCGGATGGGTTCGCCCGTGGCGGCCTTCAGCGCAATGTCGGGGTCGCACATGAGCGAGCGGCCATAGGCGATGATGTCGGCAGCGCCGTCTTCCAGAATCTTCTCGCCGGCCTCGACCGAGACAACACGGCCGACGGTTGCCACCGGCACGGAGACCAGGGCCTTGACGCGCTCGGCCACGGGCAGCGTCCAGTTGTAGGGCATGGCGCCCATGGGCGGAATGGTGTCGCCCATGTTGCCGGTGTGGTTGGCCTGTGCGACCTGGATCATATCGATGCCCGCGCCCTCGAGCAGCTTGGCGAACTCGCAGGCCTCGTCGGGCAGCAGGCCTCCCTTGCCGCGCGGCGTGCCGTCGGGGTTCTCCATGATCACGGGGAGCTTGTACTCCACCATCAGCTGCGGCGCGGCTTCCTTAATGGCAGCGACGACCTCCAGCGCGTAGCGAACGCGGTTCTCGAACGAACCACCGTACTCGTCGGTGCGCTGGTTGAGGATGGCCGAGCACAGCGAACCCACCAAGCGGTCGCCGTGGACCTCGATGGCATCGATGCCGGCCTGCTGCGCGCGAGCGGCCGAGGCAGCAATGGCCTCCTTGATCTGGGTGAGCTGCCCTACGCTCGCCTCGTTCACAAAGTGCTGCATGTCGTGATGCAGCTTGGCGTAGGCCTGGTTGCGGATCTCGTTGGACTCGGCCATCTTGGCGGCAAAGGTCTCCTCGTCGCCGGCGGCCTTGGCCTCCTGCGCGGCCTTGGCAGCGGCCATGGAGCCCATGACCATGCGGCCGACACCGGGCACATCGTACTCGGGGTGGAACAGCTGCAGCGCAACCTTGGCGCCGTGCTTGTGGACGGCATCGGCCAGCGCCTTAAACGTGGGGATCTGAGCGTCGGTCGCCAGCTTGGGCGTGGGGCTCGCGGTCATGACGGGAGCGACGTCGCCGATGACGATGTAGCTCACGCCGCCACGGGCCAGGCGCTCGTAAAAAGCCAGGCTACGCTCGCCAATGGAACCGTCGCGCTCCTCGTAGCCGGTGGTGAGCGGCGGGAACATAATGCGGTTTTTGAGCTCAAGGGGGCCAACCGTAATGGGCTGGAGCAGCTTGGATGCAGGTGCGGTCATGGACATTCCTCTCTTGTAGGCGCGGCGGCGATGATGCTGCGTAGTTGTCTAGAGGATATGGCATGGGGATACAACAGCGCAACGGAAATCGGCGGACAGCAGGTAGCGGCAGGTGGATGGGGATGGGCGGGGCGGCCCGTCGGTTTATCTCAATCTGTAACAGTTACTCGGCAAAACCGGGTCTTACTGTTACAGATCGAGACAAACACGACCCAACCCACCGGTATATCTCGATCTGTAACACCTAGCCGCCCAAATCGGGTCTAGATGTTACAGATCGAGATTTTGTTTGAGAGGCCGAGAATTGGACCGAAAACACGGTCCCGAAATAACAAAAAAGCTCGCCGGCTAGGCCGACGAGCTGCAAGTTCTTGGTCGCGGGGGCAGGATTTGAACCTACGACCTCCGGGTTATGAGCCCGGCGAGCTACCAGACTGCTCCACCCCGCAATGTCTGGGCGCCTCATGTGCGCAAGAAAGAATATTACGCGGGAGTTCGGCAAACGGCAAGAAAAATCTCGTAGAGCATAATTCCTTCATATTTAAACCCCTCAGCCCCTATCACCGTAAACGAATCGCAGCCGAGCGCCGTCGACGGCACGTATACAATGGTGCGCGTCCTTTTATGCCAACACCGGGAGTAGACATGCTGCTCGCTATCGATATGGGAAACACGCAGACGGCCATGGGGCTGTTTGACGGAGACGAGCTGGTGCAGTCGTGGCGTATGCCCACCGACCGCTCCTATACCGCCGACGAGATCCACGTGCGCCTGATGGGCTTCTTTAAGATGTACGACCTCTCGCTCGGCGCGGTCAACGCGATCGCCTTTGCCGGCGTGGTGCCGCAGCTCTCGCGCGAGTGGCACGCCGTGGCCGACCGCATTGCCGCGGACGCCATCGTCATCGGGCCGCAAACGGCCGCCGTAACCAAGCTGCGGGCGGCGCGCCCCCAGGCCGTTGGTGCCGACCGCATCGCCAACGCCGTCGCTGCCGATACCTTCTACGGCGCGCCGGCGATCGTGGTGGACTTTGGCACCGCAACCAATATCGACGTCATCGACGAGGACGGCTATTACATTGGCGGAGCGATCGCGCCGGGCATCCGCATCTCCATGGACGCGCTTGCCGCCCGTGCCGCCAAGCTCGCCAGCGTTCCGCTCGAGGCGCCCGAGCACGCCATCGGCCGCGATACCGAGGAGTGCATCAAGGTCGGCGCCGTAACGGGCGCCGCCGCAATGGCTGAGGGCCTGGTCGCGCGCATGAAGCGCGAGCTGGGCCGCGAGGATGCCACCGTTATCGCCACGGGCGGCCTCGCCAGCATCGTCGCCGATTCGACCGACGCCTTCGACGTGGTAGACGGACAGCTCACCATCAAGGGTATCTGCGAAATCTACCGCCGCATGCAGGAGCTGGGATAGAGCAGGGGCTTAAGTCGAGCACGAACGCGAGCGACGAACTAGGCAACGCATCGGTCCTATTCCTCAAAATCGAAAATTTATCAGTTTTGAGGAATAGGCTTTCTGCTACGCCTCGCCGCATAGCCACCTCGCCAGGTCCACGATCTGCACCCCATTGCGGTCCGTGGCCTCGTGATGCGTTCGGGCGAGAATCATCTTGGGGTACGCGTCGCCAATGCTCAGCAGTGGCGAAATCTCGCGTTCAAATGTCTTATCCGAGCTGATGTCGTCGCTCACCTGAATGTAGAGCTTCTCGCTTCGCTTGATTGCTACAAAGTCAATTTCCTTTTTATAGAGCACACCGACGTATACCTCGTATCCGCGGCGCAGCAGCTCGATGGCCACCATGTTCTCGTATACGCGTCCCCAATCCATATCACGTGTACCGAGCAGTGCGTATTTGAACGCGTGGTCTGCCAGGTAATACTTCTCGCCGCTCTTAAGGTATTTCTTGCCGCGAATGTCATATCGACGAACTTTATAGAAGGCAAACGCATCGCACAGGTACCCCATGTACGTGCCGACCGTTTTGTTCGTAATCTTTAACCCATCCGCATTTAATGCGTCCGTAATGTTGCGCGCCGACGTAATGTTGGAAACGTTGTCCATCATGTAATCGGCAATGCGTAGCAGTGCCGATTCGTTTCTGACGCTATGCCGCTGCACGATATCCCTCACGATGAGCGTTTTAAAGACATTGGAGAGATATTGATAGCGCTGCTCCTGCAGTGGATAAGGGTAAGAGCCGGACATACCGCCGGTTCTCGCGTACTCATCGAAGTCGCGGTCGACATCGCCCTCGTCGCCATAGAGACGATACTCCTCAAACGAGAATGGGAAAACCTCGATCTCGAACGTACGCCCCGTAAAGAGCGTCGACAGATCGCTCGACAGCAAAAAGGCGTTCGATCCGGTAATGAAAATGTCGTACTGCTCGGATGCATGGAGGCTGTTGATCGCGCGTTCAAAGCCGTCGCACATCTGAACCTCATCGATAAGCAGGAAGTTTTGCTTGTCGGACGCCCGATGCTCTTTTACATAGGCGAGCAGGGCATGATATTCGAGCAGGTCCTCGAACTCGCCGAGGTTGTAATTGATATGGATGACATTCGAATTGGACAGATTTGCCTCCACGTAATCGCGGAGGGCCTCGAGCAATTTTGACTTACCGCCACGGCGAATGCCCGTTATGACCTTGATGTCCGGCACGCCAATAAGGCTCGTCAACATGTCCATGTATGACGTTCTATTGATGAGTTTCATTGGCGCCTCCCTGCGGTCTTTTATCGCTATTCCTCAAAAACGAAAATTTTTCAGTTTCGAGGAATAGGCTCTGCAACGAATATACCTCGCAAAAGCCCGAGCTGGCTTAATTCTATTCCTCAAAATCGAAAAATTTTCAGTTTTGAGGAATAGGTCCGAGGTGCTACCCCGCACTCACGCAAAGCCCTCCCCGGCACAGGCCGAAGAGGGCTTCGTTGTCATCGTTGTCTTTGAGCTCTGGTGCCCTGCGTTACAGACCGCGAATCCGTACGGCCTCGGGCGGAAACTCTTGCTCGCCGGCATCGGTCTTAATGGTCGCGCGACCCCAGATGTCCAGGCCCGCAAACACACCGACCGCAAGCGGCAAGCCGTTGGGCGACACCGCCGCAACTTGGCGACCGAGCAGCGGCACCATGTCGAAATACTCGCCCAGCACGGGAGCCAGCGGCCCTGCGGCGCCTTGCGGCGTGTTGGCAACAACCGCCCAGGTGTCCACACGGGTCAGCACGGCGGCGGCGAGCGCCTCGACCAGCACTTCGTCAGCCACGTCCACACCAAGCTCGCTCAGCGCCGAACGCTCAATATCCACCGTCACGGCGCCGAACATGCCCGCGGCACCGGCACCGCCGTTGACGGCGACACGCGCGAACGACGTCTCGAACGCGGGCGCACCGCACACGATATCGCTCGGCCACTGAATACCCACCTTACCGGCAAGGCCCAACCCCGGCGTCGAAGCCGTGCCCGCGAGTGCGTCCATCATGCCCATCGCGGCCACAAACGGCAGGCCGTGGAAGGCGTGCATGTTCACGTCCGGACGCACGACCAGCGAAAACGTCAGCGATGCATCGCCCGCGTTCCACGCGCACCAGCCCGCGGACGCACCCTCGCGGCCCGCATCGCGCGCGGCGTCAAGCTCGGTACCGGCGGCTACAGCGTTCATCTCAATCATCTACATACGCCCCAATTCGCCCACGATATGGCCCACGCGGTCCTCGGGCTCCTTGACCTCGACGCCGTTGTAGCGGAAGAACCGCGCCGGGTCGTGCATCAGGTCCTCGAGCGGCACCAGCACAAAATCGCGCTCGCCGATCAGCGGATGCGGCAGGCGCAGCTTTTTGCCGCCGTGGGTCTCGCCGTCCATCCACAGCAGGTCCAGGTCGATGGTGCGCGGACCGTTGGCCTTGGCCTTTTTGGAGCGGTCGCGCCCCAGCTCGGCCTCGATCTTCATGAGCTCGTCGAGCAGCACCAGCGGCGCCAGCTCGGTCTTAATCTCGATGACGGCGTTGGCAAACGCGTCCTGGCGCGTCTCGTAGGCCGGCTCGCTCTCGTAAATCTTGGAGGAGTTGGACACGCAGGTGAGTGGAATCTCGGCGATCATCTCGCGTGCAGCGCGGATGTTGTCGCAGCGATGCCCCAGGTTGGAGCCCACGGCCACAAACGCGCGGCGCGGCTGCGGCTTGGCAACCGCCCAGTAGCCGTTCAGGAACTGCGCAAAACCCGCGGCGTCGTGCACGCGCACGATGTTGGCACCGGCCTGGATGGCGCCCAGGCACACGCCAAACGTAGCGGCATCGCGCTCGGCGGCCTCGGTCACGCCCGAGACGGCGCCCACAAAGCGCTTGCGCGACACGGCGCACATGAGCGGATAGCCCAGTGACGCCATCTTGGCAGTCTCGCGCTGGATGACGATGTCCTCGTTAGCCGACTTACCAAAGCCCGGGCCAGGATCAATGCAGATGCGGTCGCGTGACACGCCGGCATGGATGAGCGTGCGGGCCTGGTCGGACAGAAAGCCCATGACGCGGCGCATGATGGGCGCCGAATCGGGCAGGGTGAAGCGGCGGAGCTGCGAGGTGGGCACGTAGGCTTCCTCGCGGCGGGCGCTGCGGCGCATCATGGCGGCCAGGCGGTCATTGGACTCCGATGCGGCCTCGGTGGCTGCGGGAGTGGCCTCGGGCGCGGGCGCGACGGTCTCGGCGGCAGTAGCCTGCTCGGCGGCCGGCGTCTCCTGCCCCAGTTCGGTTACAGGCTCGGACGTGGGCTCCGGTTCGCCAAACGGCAGCGAGGGCTGCACCACGCCGCCCGGAAGCTTGGCCTCCGGCTTAGGCTCGCCCAGCAACTTGCCGCGACGGCGGCGAGCCGGCTTCTCGGCCTCACGCGCGGCCTCGGCAGCCGCCTCGCGCGCCTTCTCGGCAACAAACGCCGCTGCCGAGGTATCGAGCTGCACCGTCGCGTGCGTGCGGGCGGGTGCAGCGACCTCGCCGGCGTGCATCACGATGACGCCGCAGGTGCTCGTCTTAACAAACTCGACCATCTTGGGATCGGTGAAGCCGGTCACGTCGTTGACGATCGAGGCGCCGCAGCGCACGGCCGCCTTGGCAACCGCCACGTGGCGCGTGTCGATCGAGACGATGGCACCCTCTTTGGCCAGCGCGCGCACAACGGGCAGCACGCGGCGAGCCTCCTCGTCGGGGTTGACCGGAGTAAAGCCGGGACGCGTGGACTCACCGCCCACGTCGATGATGTCGGCGCCGGCGTCGAGCATCGCCAGGCCGTACTCGATGGCGGCATCGGGGTCGAAGTGCTCCCCGCCATCGCTAAACGAATCGGGCGTCACGTTGAGGACGCCCATGATGCGCGGACGGTCAAAGCTGAGCTCGTACTTTCCGCACCGCCATGTCTTGCTGTCGTTCGCCATGAACATCCTCCTAAAATGCCCACGCCGCCGAGCTTGGAGAGCTGGCGGCGGGGTCGCTTTGCACTCAGTCTTTCTATTGTATCCGCGCGCGCGGGCTAGAACGCAAACGCGGCCGCGATGTCGCAAGAAATCAGCAGGTCGGCATTTGCATCCTGATCGGTGGGAGCAAGGTTGCATATGGCCAGCGTATCGCCGGTAAAGTAACGCGTAAGGCCCGCCGCCGGATACACCACGAGCGAGGTCCCACCCACAATGAGGGCATCGGCCGCGGCGATGGCGGCAACGGCACCGGTCAGCACATGCTCATCGAGCGGCTCCTCGTAGAGCACCACATCGGGCTTGATGCGCCCGCCGCACGCAGGACACACAGGCACGCCCGCGGCGTCCTCGTGCTCGCGCGAGCAAATCCACTCGGCGCTATAGACCGCGCCGCACGACTGGCAAATGTTGCGATGGACCGATCCGTGCAGCTCGAACACGCGCTGCGAGCCGGCCGCCTGGTGCAGACCGTCGATATTTTGCGTCACCACGGCGTCGAGCTTGCCGGCGCGCTCCAGCTCGGCCAGCTTGGTGTGGCAGCGGTTAGGCTTAGCGTTAAGCGCGATCATCTTGGTGCGGTAAAAGTCGAAGAACTCCGCAGGATGTGCCTCGTAAAAGCTATGCGACAGCATGGTCTCGGGCGGATAGGCAAACTGCTGGTGATACAGGCCGTCCACGCTGCGGAAATCGGGGATGCCACTTGCCGTGGAAACACCAGCGCCGCCAAAGAAGACCACGCGCTTGTGGGTGTCAAACAGATCCGCCAGCGCGGCGGAGGCCTGCCTGGGGTCCGATATTGCCTGCGTCATATGAGTCCTCCGTCCTTGTTAGTCGGGCAGCGTTGAGCGACGTCCCAGCATGCGGCCTTTAAGTCAGCATGCACGGAGCCCACCCCGCCCCTGTTGCGCTAATCTTAAGCCTGCCAACCCCGTCGAAAGGACACCATGCCTCAGACTTACACTTTCGCCTCGTGGAACGTCAACGGCCTGCGCGCCGTGCTCAAAAAGGACCCGAGCTTTATCCAGATTGCGCAAGAACTCGACGTCAATATCCTGGCGCTGCAGGAGACCAAGCTGCAGGAGGGCCAGGTCGATATCGACCTGCCCGGCTATCACCAAACCTGGAGCTACGCCGAGCGCAAAGGCTATTCGGGCACCGCGGTCTTTAGCCGCCAGGAACCGCTGCGCGTGCTGCACGCCGACGCGCTGTTACCCTACGCCGGCGAGGGCGAGGCCGCCGAGCTCGTTGCCCAAGCCGCAACCGAGGGCCGCGTCTGTGCGCTCGAGTTCGACAAGTTTTGGTTTGTGGATGTCTACACGCCCAACGCGCAAAACGAACTCGCGCGCATCGATGTGCGCATGGCCTGGGACGATGCCTATCGCGGCTTTTTGAGCGCGCTTGAGCGCGAGAGCGGCAAGCCCGTCGTAACTTGCGGCGACTTTAACGTGGCGCACGAGGAGATCGACCTTAAGAACCCCAAGTCCAACCGCGGCAACGCGGGCTTTTCGGACGAAGAACGCGGCAAGTTTACCGAGCTGCTCAACGCCGGCTTCACCGATACCTGGCGCGCGGCAAACCCCGACGTCGAGGGCGTCTACAGCTGGTGGAGCTACCGCTTTAATGCTCGCAAGAACAACGCCGGCTGGCGCATCGATTATTTCCTGGTGAGCGACGCAATCGCCGACAACGTACGCGACACCGGCATCCGCGGCGACATCTTTGGCAGCGACCACTGCCCCGTCACCCTCACGCTAGAACTCTAGCCCCAATTGATCCCCTGGGGACGGAGGAAAACAGATCATGTGACCCCTCTCCCCCTATAAGTTGCGGTGGAATAGTTCCTGTTTGGGCAGCAAATAGCCAAAAACGAGAACTATTCCACCGCAAGTTCGTGAGGGAACGCGAAATGCCTTACAGTAAATGCCCTACAGTCCGTATTTCACGACGACTCGGTTGATGCGGCGACACCAGGGCTTGTACAGGGCGGCCAAAAACACACAGGTCGCGAGGCCGTGTGTGATATCGAACGGCACTGCCGTGGCAAGACGCGCCACGACGCCCGCCCACGTGAGCGGTTGTACAAAACCGATAATGTCGTACGCGTTGATCACCACGCCGTACAGCAGACCCGAAGCAAAGCCGTACGCCATCAGCGCCGGCATGCGCACGGTTCCATCCGCACGGTCGAACGCACCGGCATGCGCCAGCGCACCGCCAACATAGCCAACCAGGCCCCAGGCATACATCTGCCATGGCGTCCACATGCCCTGCCCAAAAAAGAAATTGCTGGTCAGCGCCGCCAGCGCGCCAACCATAAAACCATTGCGGCGACCAAGCGTCGCCCCCGCGATAATGGCGATGGCGCTCACCGGTTTAAAGTCGGGAATGGGCCCAAACAGGATGCGCCCCGCCGCCGCCAGCGCCGCCAGCACCAGCGTGGGCATAATCTGGCGCAAACCCGGACGAGATGCCTCGTAACCCGCAAAGAACAGTGCAAGCACCAGCGCCACCACGACAAGCATGGCAAGCGCCGCCTGCTCAACGCCCGCCAGCAACGCCGCTGCCATCACCGCCGGCACCGCCAACAACAGCGGGATCTCCAGTTTTGTGAGTAAACGCGAGAAACGACAGTCCGTCATCCCATCACGCCCTATAGAACACGTTGTCGGCAAAGAAGTCGGCCGGGGGCTCCATGCAGGCAATCTCGCCGTCAAACATCATGGCGACGTCGTCGGCTACCTGCTCGGCAAAGTCCAAATCGTGCGTAGCCATGATGACGGTGCCGCCAGCCTTCGCATGGTCACGCAGGGCGCGGGCGATGATGCGGCGGCTCTCCAGGTCAAGGCCCTTCGTGGGCTCGTCAAGCAGCAGCAGCTCGGGGCCGATCAGCAGCAGCTTTGCCAGCGCAAGCAGCTGGCGCTGTCCGCCCGAGAGGTCGTAAGGGTGGCGCGTCTCCAGGCCGTCCAATCCCAGTTGCGCCGCACGCTCCCGCGCCAAGTTCTCGTCATATCCGCAGGTCGAGGCCCATTCCATCAGCTCGTCGCGCACCGTCTCGGCAACCAGCAATGCTTTGGGATTCTGAGGCAGCAGCGCCGCCGAGGCCGCTCCGCGCACCATGCGGCCGCGCTGCAGCTTGGCGGTCTTCGCCAGCACCGAGAGCATCGTCGACTTACCGCATCCGTTGCCGCCCACGATCGCATGCACCGCACTGGCCGAAAACGCAACGTCGAGCCCGCGCAGCACCCAACCGCCCGCGCGATCGTAGCGAAACCAGCCTTCCGACAGGGTGGTAGCCGACCCGCCGTGCATTTTTTGGAGTATTCTGCTTCCATCCGTGCGCGGGAAGGCTTCCGAGCCGTTCTCGAGCGACGTTTGCGCCACAAATTCGGACGATTTGTCCAATTCTGAACTTTTTTTCGCGCTCGATACGTCCCCGGGCGGCTCCAGAGAGCCCAAATTGTCCTCACGCCTGCTGAATACTCCGTTTTTTGCACATCGGATGGCACCCCACCCCAACATCTCATCGGAAAACAGCGATTCTCGGCGTCCCAAAGAAGCCATATCCGCCACCTCGCGCACGCGACCGCCCTCAATCCGGTACGCACGCGTCGCATACTCGAGCATCGGCCGCGGTTGATGCGTAGCCACAACAACCGTGCAGCCCAGCTCACGGTTCACGCGAAACAGCGCGTGCAGAAAATTCTTCTCGGCAACGGGATCGAGCTGAGACGTGGGCTCGTCGAGTAGCAGCACACGCGGACGCAGCGCCAGGACGGCGGTAAGCGACAGCAGCTGCTTGCGGCCACCCGAAAGCGTGTCGGTATCGCGATGAAGCCAGTCCTCCAGACCAAAGAAATAGCTGGTCTCGGCAACACGGCGGCGCATCTCGTCGCGCGACACGCCCAGATTCTCTAGGCCAAACGCCATCTCATGCCACACGGTCTCGCACACAATCTGGTTCTCGGGGTCCTGGAACACATAGCCCACGCGCTCCGCCGATGCCCGCACGTCCATGTCGGCAACGTTCTCGCCCAGCACGCGCGCATCGCCAGTACGCTCGCCCGCCGGCGCGATCTCGGGCTTGAGCAGCGACAGCAGCGTCGACTTACCCGATCCGGTACCGCCAACAAGCAACGCAAATGCACCTTGGGGAACAGACCAGTCGAGCCCCTCGAGCACCGCAGCATCAGCATCGGGGTAGGCAAAGCTCAGGCTCCGCACCTCAATCGCCGGCATATCCGGGCCGCACGCCGCGCCCGACACCGGGCCCCTATCCAACCGAGCCATCAGCCAAACCTCTTCTCATCAATCGCGTGCAACGCGCAAGGCAGCACCATCCAGGCAGCGTACACGACATAACCCGGCCACGGCGCCGGCACCGAGAGCTGCGGATAAAACGAATACTGCGTCGTCGCGGTCCACGCCACTGCCACCGTGACCACGCCAAACAGCGCAAGCCCAACCAGCGCGGCAACGTCGCTGCGCTCCAGTCGATACCGCGCATACGTCGTACGACGCGTCGCGGCACCCCACCCGCGCGAGCGCATCGCGTCCGCACGCTCCAGCGAATCTTCCATGCCCCAGCCCATCAACACGCTCGACGCCCGCAGGCGCGAGCGCACGGGGTCGGCCGGCGCACGGCCCGGCACATCAATCGCATCCTGCACCGCCAGCACCGTACGACCGCGGCGCAAAAACTGCGGGATAAGCCTCATGCACATCGAGATCATGAGCGCAATCACCGGTGCGGCATTACCCAGCAGCGCGAGCACCTTGTCGTATTCGAGCATCGACGCCGCGGCCTCAAACCACAGCACGCTCGCCACAAACAGCCCGCCCATGCACAGGCCGTAAACCATGCTCTCTAGATACACCGCACGCATGCCAATACGAAACAGCTCCGTCGAGCCCGAGGCGCTAAACAGCGGATTGACCAGCGCGATAATCAAAATCACCGGCAGCTGCCAGCGAAGCGCCCCCAACGTGCGCGCAGCACCGCGCGTCGCAAGCCCGTACGCCAGCCCGCCCGCAAGCGACAACGCGATCAGCACCGGTTGCATCGAGAACATGGTGAGCCCCAGCGTCAGCACCATGTAGAGGGCCGGCACAGACGGATGCGACATCGAGAATGCCGCGACGGGCTCGCCGCCAAACTCCTCTTGTATGTTGTCCACGGGCACCCCCGTCCCCTCGCTCAAACGACAGCTCCGCAGCACCGCCAACGCCGCACGCGAGCAGCGCAAACGCCACGCCGGCGGCGCAAGCCTTAACCGCCGCAAACCAATCGCTACGCGCTCAACATATGCCTGCGGTATCATGTTGCGCCGTGTATCGTTTCCAAACACACGTCTCTATAACGTAACAGGAGATCACATGGACGCAACCGCAATTATCCTCGCCGCCGGCGAGGGCACCCGCATGAAGTCGAACCACTGCAAGGTTTCGCACAAGATCCTGGGCAAGCCCATGGTCCAGTGGATCGTCGACGCTACCATCAAGGCCGGCTGCAGCCGCGTCGTGGTCGTCATCGGCAGCCACGCCGACGAGATGCGCGCCCTCATCGACGGCGCCTACGCCAACAGCGCCACCAAGGTCGAATGCGTTGAGCAGACCGAGCGCCTGGGCACCGGCCACGCCGTAAAGGTCGCGCTCGAGGCCTGCGGCATCACGCAAGGCTCCGTCGTCGTGCTCAACGGCGACCTGCCGCTCATCACCGCCGACACCGTCGCCAAGTTCGCGCAGACCGTCGCCACCGGCGAGCTCGCCTGCACCGTCATGACCATGACCCCGCCCGACCCCTTCGGCTACGGCCGCATCAAGCTAGGCGCCGACGGCCAGATCGAGCGCATCATCGAGCAGAAGGACTGCACGCCCGAGCAGGCTGCCACACTGTTGGAGTGCAACGCCGGCTGCTACGCCTTTGACGGCGCGCAGCTCGCCGCCCACATCGACGAGATTGGTAACGACAACGCACAGTCCGAGTACTACCTGCCCGACATGCTCGAGATCCTCAAAGGCCATGGTCAGGCAGTCTCCATCTTCCACTGCGACGACTACCGCGACGGCCTGGGCGTCAACAGCCGCATCCAGCTCGCACAGCTTACCGCCATCGCACGCGACCGCATCAACGAGCACTGGATGGCCGAGGGCGTTACCTTCATCGACCCCACGCAGGCCTGGATCGGCCCCGATGCCGTTATCGGCCGCGACACCGTCGTGTGGCCGCAGACGCACCTGATCGGCCACGTCACCGTAGGCGAGGAGTGCCAGCTCGGCCCCAACAGCCGTCTCACCGACACCACCGTCGGCAGCGGCTGCGTCATCGACGAGACTATCGCCATCGAGGCCGTCATCGAGAACGGCGTAGACTGCGGCCCGCGCGCCTACCTGCGCCCGGGCACCCACATGCTCGACGGCTCCAAGGCCGGCACGCACGTGGAGATCAAGAAGTCCACGATCGGCGAGGGCTCCAAGGTGCCGCACCTGTCCTACATCGGCGACACCACCATGGGCTCCGGCGTCAACGTGGGCGCGGGCTCCATCACCTGCAACTACGACGGCGTGCGCAAACACAAGACCGTCATCGGCAAGGATGCCTTCATCGGCTCCGACACCATGATGGTCGCACCCGCCCAGATTGGCGACGGCGCGCTCGTGGCCGCCGGCTCCGTCATCACCGAGCCGGTCCCGGCAGACGCGCTCGGGCTGGGCCGCGCGCGTCAGGTAAACATTGAGGGCTGGGCCGCCGATTATCGCCGCCGTCTGCACGAGGACGACGAGGTATAACGTTTTACCAAGCATCTAAGGAGCTGTTCCATGGGGGCGGCTCCTTTTTCTATCGTGACCTGCGCAACCGGATGAGTGGTCGGTTCGTGTCCGTTGACGGTAAAGACGTTATCAAGACCCGATAAGCCCCGTCGCGCGGTTACAATGCAAAAAGGCATCTATATGGCATTCGATGTATAAAGGAGAAGGGTAATGCCGATTAATGATCCCGAGAAGTCGGAGAATATGCGCAAGTCCATCCGCGTGTATTCCGGTTCCTCCAACCGTCCCCTCGCTCAGAAGATCACTGAGTACCTTGGGGTCGAGCTTTCGGGCCTTACGCTAAAGCAGTTCGCCAACGGTGAGATTTACGCCCGCTACGACGAGACCGTCCGCGGCGCCGACGTCTTCCTGATTCAGTCCGTGGCCGGCGGCAACGTCAACGACATGCTCATGGAGCTGCTCATCGCCACCGACGCTGCCAAGCGCGCATCCGCCCGCTCCATCACCGCCGTCATCACCCACTACGGCTATGCCCGCCAGGACCGCAAGGCCGGCCCGCGCGAGCCCATCACCGCCCGCCTCGTCGCCAACCTGCTCGAGCGCGCCGGCGTCGACCGCATCATCACCCTCGACCTGCACCAGGGTCAGATCCAGGGCTTCTTTGATATCCCGGTCAACCACCTGTCCGCACTGCCGCTGTTTGGCCAGTACTACAACGCCATGAACTTCGACACCGACAACCTGGTTGTCGTCTCCCCCGACGTGGGTCGCGCCAAGGCCGCCAAGAAGCTGTCCGATATGCTCGGCTGCGACCTAGCCATCGCCCACAAGGGCCGTCCGCGCCACAACGCCGCCGAGGTCATGGGCATCATCGGTGACATCAAGGGTAAGACCTGCATCATCAACGACGACATGATCGACACCGCTGGCACCCTGTGCGCCAACGTCAAGGAGCTCAAGGCTATGGGCGCTGGCGACATCTACGTCTGCGCCACCCACGGCATCTTCTCCGGTCCGGCCATCGAGCGCCTGAACGACGCCCCGATCGTCGAGTGCGTCGTCACCGACGCCATTCCCGTCGAGGTCGGCGGCAAGATCAAGACCATCTCGGTCGCCGAGGAGTTCGCTCAGGCCATCTCCGCCGTTTACCACGAGGAGCCCGTCTCCACGCTCGTCGGCGGCGACTTCGCACTGTAGTCGCTCGACCCTCGCATCCCTCCGGAAGCCCCGGACACGCCTGCGGGGTTATCACGCGAACGTCCTCGCCGCTTTGCGTCTGCGGGATGTTCGCTTTGATAACCCCTCCCGGCGTGTCCGGGGCTTCCTGCTGTCTCGGGGCAGCTGTTTTCTGAAATGACTTTGCTGCAACCTTTCCTCGCCTTCGGCGGGCGTGGTAGCCTTTGTCGTTGATTGAACTTTTGTGTAACGAAAGGATGAACATGGCAGCTGCACAGCCGCTTAAGATTCGCATGGTTGCCGGGCTTGGCAACCCTGGCGAGGAATATGCCGAGACCCGCCACAACGCTGGCTTCAAAGCGATCGACGAGCTGGCCCGTCAGGCCGGTGTCACGTACTGGAAAAACCAGGCCGGCGCCGAGGTCGCACTCATCAACATCAACGATCCCGAGGAAGAGGGTGGCAAGCGCCAGATCGTGCTGGTCAAGCCGCAGTCGTATATGAATACCTCGGGTGGCCCCATCTCCAAGCTCTGCCGCGAGTACAAGATCAAGGCCGAGGAGCTACTCGTGATTCACGACGAGCTCGACATCCCCGCCGGTGACGTGCGCGTCAAGGTGGGCGGTGGCCACGCCGGGCACAACGGCCTGCGCTCCATCATCGACAAGATGGGCAGCCGCGACTTTAGCCGTATCCGCACCGGCATCGGCAACCCTCCCGGCAAGATGGCCGTGGCAGACTATGTGCTCAAACAGCTGCGCGCCCGCGAGGCCGATGACTTCCAGGACACCTGCGCCCGCGCCGCCGACGCCGCGGGTCTCGCCATCGTGCACGGCGTGATCTATGCCCGCGACCACGTCAACGGCGCCGCCTCCGCCAACGGCAAGCACTAAAACCTACCGTTTAGGGACAGGTTTATTTTGGCAGGTTCTATCTACAGAAACGCCCCGGTGGCCGCATCGCAATAAACCCCGCGCCGCCATACACGCATAACACCCCAAAGGGGGCCGGCCTCATCACAACCCGAGGCCGGCCCCCTTTGCCGTTTTGCCTGATAAAACCGACCAAAATAAACCTATCCCTATTTGGTAGGTCGAAGTGGATAAACCCTTTTCCCAACCGCCGAAGACACACGTAAACAGCATGTCCATGAGGGTATAATTTGTACCGTATGTCTGCACAACGCCTGTGCGCGTACGGTTTTATTCGGGCTACCGTCCATTTCCGTGGAGGCACGGTTCGGCGGCCCTAACAAGAGAGGGGTTCTATGTATAAGATCCTGGAGAAGACGCAGTTCTCGGAGAAGGTGTTCAAGTTCCGCATCGAGGCGCCCGCAATCGCCAAGCATGCGCACGCTGGACAGTTCCTCATGGTCCGCGCCAACGAGACGGGCGAGCGCGTCCCGTTTACCCTGGCCGGCTGGAACGGTGACGAGGGCTGGGTCGAGTTCATCTTCATGGTGATCGGCAAGACCACCGAAATGCTTTCCACCTACGAGGCCGGCGAGTCGCTGCGCGACGTCGTGGGCCCGCTGGGCGTTCCCACCGAGATGGCCGAGGGCCCCTGCGCTGTCATTGGCGGCGGCGTCGGCCTGGCAATTGCCTTCCCGGTCGCTAAGCACCTGGTCGAGACCGGCCATGAGGTGCACGCCATCATGGGCGCCCGCACCAAGGACCTCCTGCTCATGGAGGACCAGTTCCGCGAGCTCCTCGACGAGGACCACATCCACATCACCACTGACGACGGCTCCTACGGCGAGCAGGGCGTTGTCACCGCTCCGCTGGAGCGCCTGCTGCAGGACAAGGCCGTAAGCCAGGTCTTCTGCGTCGGCCCCGTTCCGATGATGAAGTTCTCGACCCTCACCGCCCAGAAGTACGACACCCCCATCACCGCGTCGCTCAACCCCATCATGGTTGACGGCACCGGTATGTGCGGCTGCTGCCGCGTCGAGGTGGGCGGCGTGACCAAGTTCGCTTGCGTCGACGGTCCCGACTTCGATGCCACCCTGGTCGACTGGGATGACCTTCGTGCCCGCCAGGCCGCTTACCGTTCCGAAGAGGGCGAGTCCCTCAAGGCCTATGAGGAAAAGAGCTGCGCATGCCACTAGTTAATGGTCGTTTCGTTGCGGATATGAAGTCGCCCCGCACCCCCGATAACGAGGAGCCGGCTGCCGAGCGCGCCTGCGACTTCCGCCCCGTCGACAAGGGCTTCACCGAGGAGATGGCGCTGGCCGAGGCCGAGCGCTGCCTCAACTGCAAGAAGCCGTTCTGTGTCGAGGGCTGCCCCGTCAACATCAACATCCCCCGCTTTATCGAGCAGATCCGCGAGAAGGACTTTGGCGGCGCTCTCGATACCATCCGCGAGGACTCCATGCTTCCCGCTATCTGCGGTCGCGTCTGCCCGCAGGAGAACCAGTGCGAGGGCAAGTGCATCCGTGGTAAGAAGTCCGAACCCGTGGCCATCGGCCAGCTCGAGCGCTTCCTGGGTGACCGCCCCGAGCTCGCCTCCACGCCCAAGATGGCCCCCAAGAACGGCAAGAAGGTCGCCGTCGTCGGCTCCGGCCCGTCCGGCATCACCTGCGCCGGCGAGCTCGCCCGCAACGGCTTTGACGTTACCGTCTTCGAGGCCTTCTTCACCGGCGGCGGCGTGCTGGTCTACGGCATCCCCGAGTTCCGTCTGCCCAAGGCGGTCGTCAAGCGCGAGATTGACGGCCTGGAGGACATGGGCGTCAAGTTTGAGTACAACTCCGTCGTTGGCAACATGGCCACGGCCGAGGAGCTGTTCGAGCAGGGCTTCGACGCCATCTACGTGGCAACCGGCGCAGGCCTGCCCAAGTTCCTCAACGTCCCCGGCGAGAACCTGCCCAACGTCTTCTTCGCCAACGAGTACCTCACGCGCGTGAACCTGATGAAGGCCAACAAGTTCCCCGAGTACGACACCCCCACCAAGCACGGCAAGAACGTCGTCGTCTTTGGTGGCGGCAACGTGGCTATGGACGCCGTCCGTACCGCCAAGCGTCTGGGCGCCGAGCACGCCATCATCGCTTACCGCCGTACTGAGGACGAGATGCCCTGCCGTCGCGCCGAGCTGCACCACGCTAAGGCCGAGGGCGTCGAGGTTCTGCCGCTCGTCTCCCCGCTCGAGTTTGTCGCCGGCGAGGACGGCTCCGTGTGCGCCGTCAAGGTCCAGAAGATGGAGCTCGGCGAGCCTGACGAGTCCGGCCGTCGTCGCCCGGTTGCCATCGAGGGCGCCATCGAGGAGATCCCCTGCGACGTCGCGATCTCGGCTATCGGCACCAACGCCAACCCCTTCGCTGCCAAGATCGGCGGCAAGATGGAACTCAACAAGTGGGGCTACATCGTCGCCGACGAGGAGACCGGCCAGACCACCGATCCCCGCATCTGGGCCGGCGGCGACATCGTCACCGGTGCCGCTACGGTCATTCTGGCGATGGGCGCCGGCAAGAAGGCCGCCGCTTCGATCACCAAGAGCCTGCTGGGTGAGTAATCACCTGCAGCGCTCGCCATCAAACGGCAAAGTCCCCGTCGAGCACACGCCCGGCGGGGACTTTTTCTATGCCGACCACCCAAACCACCACGATGGGGCAGGCACCTTTGTGGTGGTTTGGGTGGTCGGCGAACCAATTCCGACGTTTGTCTCAATCTGTAACAGCCAGACCCTGTTGAGCCTCGTAGTTGTTGCAGATCAAGATATTGTGCGAACGTCCGCCCGTTCATCTCAATCTGTAACAGTTAGAGGCCAAATTCCTCGCTACGTGTTACAGATCGAGACGTTAGGCTGGCGGCTGAACAGTTCATCTCAATCTGTAACACCTGGAGCCGTTTTGGGCAGCTTGGTGTTACAGATTGAGATTTTGCATAAGCCGAGGATAGGCACCGTCACCAAAACCTAGCGCTTGCGACGCTTGGTCGCGGCGATGCCGGCGGCGGCTACGGTTGCGCCGGCGATGCCTAGGGCAGCGACCGTCATCGCGGTGGAGTCACCCGTGCTGGCGAGCTCCGTGCCGCCGGACTTCTTGCCGTTCTCGCCCTTACCCTTGGACTTGTCCGTCGTCACTGTGGTCGTCGTCGAAGTCGAACCGCCTGCAGGAGCCCCGGTACCGCCAGAGCCATCCGCACCGCCACCCTGCTCGCCGCCGCCAGGCGTCGGCTTGGGTTCCGGCTTGGGTTCCGGCTTGGGCCCGGGCTCCGGCTCGGGATCGGGCGTCGCCTCATCGGTCACCGTAATCGTAATGTTCAAGCGCTCCGAATACTCGCTATACGACATGCCGGGACGCTGCGCCGCAATGCGCACATACATATTGCTATCGAGCGCAATAGGCTCGGTGTACTTTACGCGGCCTTCGTCACGGCAGGGGCAGGTGTCGTTGGTGGTATACCAAATGGTCGTGCCATCCTCGGCCGAAAGCTCCAGCTTCGTGCCCTTGGGCACCGTAATGTAGTTCTCCTTGGGCGACCATGCACCAAACGTCGTCGCACCAATCGTCGCCACCGGTCGCACCGGTCGCACTGCCTCGGCAGACACGCGCACGTCGACCTGCTTGGACAGCGCCGTGCCGTCCACCGCCGCCGTCAACGTCGTCAAACCGGGCAGAGCACCATGCAGCACAAACGTCGCCGCGCCATCCTCGCCCGTCACAGCCTGAGCAGCATCAACGGAGCAGATAGCCGTAGACTCCAGCCCAACACTAGCCTTGGCGCCCGCAAACGGCTTGCCCGCCTTATCGGTCACGTGTGCCACCAGCTCAAAGTCGCCGCCCTCAAGCATGGTCACAGCTTGTTCCACGTTGAGCTTGAGCTTGTCGGCACGAACGCCCACGACAAGCTCGCCACTTGCCCAGCGCGCCATGGCCTTGCCGGCGTAGTTGCGAGCACCGTCGAGCTCAAACGACACCGTCGAGCCCGCCTCACGCGCATCGGCATAGCGAATGCGCAGCACGCGCGACAACGGCTTGCCATTGGGATCGTCCTGCTTGTCGAGCCACGTATACGTCACGTCGCCCAAGCCCTGCGCGCACAATGCGACCAGGGCATCGTCGCTCGCATCCATATACTGCGTAAACTCAACCTCGACGCAATCGGTATAGGCATGGGCCGAAGCCACCTCGGGCGCCGCCGTCGACACCAAGCCAATGTTCACCTCGGTCTGAATCGGCGGCACGCGCAGCCAAGCCGAACGCGCCTCCTCATACCCGTCCTTGGTCACGCGCACCTGATACCATCCGGTCGGCGTATTCCAGTTGTATGCACCGTCCGCACCCGTTGCAAGCGGATTGTCCTGCTCATACTCCTCGGCATCCCAACGCACTGCATTGGTACCGGCGGCATCGTCGGCGCTCCACAGCTCAACCGTTGCGCCCTCGACCGTATTGGACAACAGGCCCTCGTACACCACGCCCGCAGGGTCGGGTGCAGCCTTGGCAGCCACATTGCGATAACGCGCCTCGAAGATCGACTGCATCTTCTCGTCCGAGATCAAGCCGTCCTTGTTGGCCTTGTAGACCTCGGCATCGGTCAGCTCACCCCAGTTGACCGTAATACGATTCTGGCACGCGCGCTCCACCTGCTCACAGGCGACATCGTAGGCGCACTCGGCATTGGTCAGCTTAATCGCGCGCTCCGAGCCCACACTCGTCGAAGCCGCGTCATAGGCAGCGCCCACCACGGTACCCGCCGAACCGGCCGTCAGCACGCCGGCGATTGTCATAATGGAGCCCACCGCCACATCGGTGCTATCGTGGCAGAGCTGGCGATACAGCAGATCCTCAAACGCACGCGCCTTCTCCATGGCGTCGCGCAGCGCGTAAATGCACTTCCAGTCGTCCTCGGTCTTCTCGGGCTTGGCAAGCAAGCGCGTATGCTGAAGCTCATAGCCCTCGCGCTCGCCCTTCACCTTCTGCATACGGACGTTCACGTTCTCCCAGTTCTTGCTGGCATCGTTCACGCCGTAAATGCCGGTAAAGATGCCGATGCCCTGGGTCGCCGCGGGAAACGCCTGGCCGGCCGCCTTCCACGCATCGGTCTTAAAGACCTGGCCGAACATCTCACACTCGATCTTGTAGCTTTTGAGCGAACGGATCGTGCGGATGAGCTTCATGTGGGCGCTGACGTCACCGTTGCGCTTCCAAGCCATAAGCCAACCGCGAATCGTAGAGTTATTGAGGCTGTGGACTACGTTCCAGTTATCGTACAGATTGTCCAAAATGTCGCATTGCATGGCGATTGAGTTAAACAGCAGCGCCTGGTTCTTGTTGTTATTGGAGTTCTCGATAAACTCCGACTCAATGTAAGCGGTCTCGTCGCCATCGGGCGCGGCGACCTTAAAGCCCTTGACGGTATCGTCGTCAGCCGCCTTGTAGCTCAGCGAGCTGCCGAGCGCCTGGCCCAAATCGTTAAACCCGCTCGTCGACTGGCCGTTGTACTCGCTGGCCTTAATGCCCGCACACTTGTTGAGCGCCGCAGCGGTTGCGTCATTCCAGCTTCCGTATTGGTTGAGCTGGCCGATACCCATCGACTGGCCCACCAGATCCTCGGCCTGCTGGGCAATAAACTCCGCTCGCGACGCATGGTCGACAAGTTCCTTGATGGCGGCCGCATCCGCAGCGCTTGCACCCTGAGCCGACGCGAGTTCCTGGTACCAATCCTCACCGGTGCCATACGCGTCCTCAAAGATCATCTTGTCCACGTTGACGCCATAGCTGTCGCCCTGCTTGGTCAGCAGCGCCGACGAGCCGCCAACCGCAGCCTTAAGCTCGGCGGCAAACTGCGCCGCCTCGTCGTTGCCAGCATCATCACCCTTACCGTCGCTGGCGGCAGGGGCGCGGCGAGCCTTACGCGCGTTGCCGCCCTCGTCCTTGCCGTCCTCGTCCTCCTCGGCAAGCGCATCGGCGACCATCTGGTCAATCGCGTCGTTAAAGGCCTCATCGACATCATTAAACGAGTTATCCATCATATACTCGTGCCACTGCTGCACGGCATTCGAGAACTCCTGCTGGCGCTCCTCGGCCGCGGCGGAATGCTTTTTGGCCGAAGCGTTGGCATCAAAACTCAGCATGGTCATAAGCTGAGCATTGGAGATGCGGTAGGTCTGCGGCATAAAGATCTGCTCAAAGTTTCCGCAGTTCACATAGGTCGAGTCATTCGCCTTGTTAAACTCGTCGAGCAGTTTAAGGTAGCCCTCGTCCACATACTCCGCCACATAGCGCACACGGGTGCCCTCGCGCGACTTTTGAGTCAGAGGAATCGTCACCGTCTTGCCATCCACGCAGTCCACGTACAGGTCGAGCGTGTCGGCAGCCTCTTCGTTTCCCACCTCGAGCGTGATATCGAACGTCCAGTAGGCGTTCTTCTTTTGCGGCAGATGATGGAAGGTCCACAGGCTCTTGCCGGTGTCCTTGCCGTCCTTGACCAGGCTTTGCGTACCGCCACGATACGTCACATCAAAGTTCCAGACCGAAGCGGCCGGAACATAGCGCACATAATTGCGAGCCGTCACCTCTGCGGCAGCGGCGGCGACGTCGGTCGAGCCCACGCGCGCCTCGAGCGTCACGCGCTCGGCGGCAAGCGTATCCTGCGGCAGGTCGTATTCAATCTTGGCACGGCCGAGTTTATTGGTCTTGCCAGTGTACTTTGCGGCCGAGGCGCCCGTGCCCACGGTAAGCTGCACGCTTTTGCCGGGCGCTGCGTATACGTAGACCACATTGCTCAATAGACTATGGACATTGGTGCTGTCGACCTCGATGCGCGATCCGCTAACCTCGAGTGTGGTGCTTCCCAGCGGCAATGTCACCTCGCCCAGCGTAATGAACGGCGAGATGGCATAGGTGCCCGCGGCCTTAGGCTTAAAGCGCACAAACACATCGGCGCCCTTGCCCTTCTTCATATCGAAAACGAGGTTGTCGCCCTCCCAAGTTGTGTCAGCCCACATGGCATCGGAGCTGGCGCCGGCTTCGCGAGCGCCTGCGGACACATCCTCGACGGCATCCTTGGCCAGCGGAATCTCAATCTTGGCAGCCTGGCTGTCCTTGAGCTCGTAATGAATGCGCAACTCGGTCTCCACGCCAACGACCGCGGACGAATCAGCGATAACCGAGCCCGCCGTCAGCCCGCGCTCGACACGATACGTCTCCACGTCAAACGCGGGAACGTCGAGCGTCACGTCGAGCTGTTTGCCGTCCTCAATCTTCACCTGCTTTTGCGCGATATGCTTACCCACGGTCAGCCCTAGGCGGCTAAACGTGGAATAGCTCGTCGCCTGGATGTCGTAGCTCGTCTTGTTAAAGGCGACGATGGTGTACGAACCGGCCTTAAGGCGCGGCGTCTCGGCCTTCATGATGGGCGTGGTGCCATCGTCTTCGTAACCCATCAGATAGGTGACACCGTCGGCAACTAGCTTGCCGTCGGACGTACGGAACACCAGCACGCGGTTGGCGCCCTGGTAGTCGCCCTTGGTCGTGACCGTCGCCGTACCCCAGGGCTTCAAGTCGATATCGACCTTGCCGGCCGAAGGTTTCACCGTCGCCGTCGCCCCACCCAGTCTGAGACTGTCTTTGGGCTCGAGCGTTATCTCCAGATCCTGGTCCGCGTCGGCAATGGCCTGCGACACCACGAGCGCTGTGCCCTGGATACGGTAGTCGTTTTCCTTGTCACCCTTGGCGGGCTTAAGCGTCTTGCCGCCGCTCTTCACTATCAGATCGATGTTATCGAGACTATCGAGCTCAATGCGTTCGGTCTTATCCTGGCCTGCGACCGGTTCGAGATAGGCCACATTGAGTTCAATCGCGCGCGAAGTCGGAATCTTGGTAAAGTCCTCCGCCTTAATCTCTCCGATATTCCATGTGCCCGTCATCTGGTCGCCCGGGCGCGCCAGCACCATGTCATAGTAACCGCTGAGCGAAATGCGCAGGGTGGCTGCTGCCTTGGAGAGAGCGTCCGCTGTAAAGCTGCCGTCATCGCCAACCGCCAGCGGCGTGGACTGCCCCGCCTGCACGAGTGTAGCCGTCGCGCTCTGGGGAAGTTTGCCCGTCACCTGGGCCGCCTCGCCCATCCACTCAAACGTGTAGGCAGGCTTCGAGGAATCGACGGAGTCCTTGCGATCGGCCACGGCATCGGCAAGCTTTTTGACCATCGAGGGGTTGCCAGCCGAATCGGTCGCATAGGCATAGATGGTCTGGCCTTCACTAAAGGGAATCGCATACGTTACGTCATCGATTGTCACGCGCTCATTATAGTCGCCCGGATAGCCCGCCTCACCAAACTGAAGATCGGGATTCATCACGCGCAGGGCAACGGCATTATGGTTCGTCTCGTTTCCGTATCTCGTGTTCTCAAAAGCTCCCCATTCTATCATTTCCACGCTTTTGGGTAGCACAATCTCTTTGCCGGCAATCGCAGGATCAAGAGAGGCGAACGCGAGCGCCCCGATAGATTTGACACCATCGCCAATCGTCACCGACGACACAAAGGAGCACCCACAAAATGCATAGTGCCCGATCCGCTCCACCGTGCCCGGCACATTGATCTGCGTAAAGGTGAGTACCGTTGTATCCGAGACATAGAACTGCGGCACGCCGCAATTGGCGAAGGCACGATAGTCGATAGTCTTAACCGAAGGTGGCAGCGTTGCCACCACATTGTCGTCAAGCTGTTCGCAGCCCTCAAAGGCCTGCTCGGGAATCGTGGTAAAGGCCGCGTTATTGGGCCAGGTCACCGTCTGAAGCGTCTTGCTTCCGGTAAACGCATTCCAGCCCAACTCCTCAACCGAATCGGGCAGTGCGATTTCCTTGATGCTGCTGCCTCCCAGGCCGCCAACGGTGCGGACGTGCGAATCGGGGGCGAAGGTGACCGATGTGAGAGTGGGCTTTCCCATGCCCCTAAGGCTTACGACATGCTTGCCGTCGATGGTCGAGGGCACCTCCAACGTGGTAATGCCCGCGTCGCCATACTCGATAGAAATTTCGTTGGTGAGGCTATCAATCGAGAAGTAGTACTGCGCGGGGGTCTGCTCGCCGGCCACGTAGCCATCGTCGTATTCGTCCTTTACGCCCGTGGCGCCCTTCGAGGTTGCCCAGAGTTCAAGCTCCTCGTTCCAGGTTGCCTCGGTGTCGGCGGTTTCCTCTTGCTCCTGCTGTTCGGCGAGTTCCTTGCCCTCGACAAGATCGGTGGCAAGCGTACCCGCAGGTGTGCTCTCGGTCTGTCCGGCGCCCGTCAGGCCCGCCGCCGATGCAATCTCGGAGGCCGGGGGCGTAGGGGTGTCACCGGCCTCGAGCGCTGTGGGGTCGGCAGCGTTGGCGGCATCGGCATCGGGCGCGGCGTCGGCGGGGTCGGCGGCGTCTACTTGGTCGACATCCGTCTGCACAAAGGTGCTATCGGTGGTGAGCACCTCAGCAAACGCGCCCACAGGCAACGAGCCCGTCACCATAGTGAGGGTCACCGCGGCAATGGTCAGGCGGCGGCAAAGCGCTCGAACAGTAGTCCACCTCATGGTCGTTCCTTTCCTGCGAACCAAAAGTCATCCAGCGTAATCGTTGTCCAAAAACAAAGCGAACGGTAGGTTCATATAAACGAACCTACCGTTCTACCTGCGCAAACCGCCACAAAGGGGACAGGCACCTTTGCGGTGGTCCTGGACTCGGCCGGCCAGTTTGTCTCAATCTGTAACAGTTAGAGGCCAAATTCCTCGCTACGTGTTACAGATCGAGACGTTAGGTTGGCAGCCGAACAGTTCATCTCAATCTGTAACACCTGAAGCCCAAATATCTGGCTTGGTGTTACAGATTGAGATTTTGTAAAAGCCGAGGATAGGCGCCGCCACCAAAACCTAACGCTTGCGGCGCTTGGTCGCGGCGATGCCGGCGGCGGCTACGGTTGCGCCGGCGATACCTAGGGCGGCGACCGTCATCGCGGTGGTATCCCCCGTGGTAGCCAGGACAGCATCGCCCTTCTTGGCCTGCGTGGTTTTCTCAACCGTCTTGATCGTGGCGGTTGTCGTGGCCGGCTTGGCCGCGGGCTTCACCTCGGGCTTGGCCGCGGGCTTCACCTCGGGCTTGGCCGCGGGCTTCACCCCAGGCTGCGGCGTCGGCTTGGGATCCGGCGTAGGCTGCGGATCGGGAGCGGGCGTGGCTTCGGGCGTAAAGGTCAGATCGGTGTTGAGCCACAGGGTGTAGATCCAGCCGCTGTCCTCATCGGATACGCTATCCGCGACCTGGTAGCCGCACTCCTGGCCGTTGATCACCAGCTTGGTGTCGGGCGTAAAGTAGAAGCCGCGCGCGGACTTGAGGTAGATACCGTAGCGATAGGTCACGCCGGGCTTAAAGACATCGATGTGATTCGTGATGTTCTGATCCCAGAACTTCTGAGAGTTCACTTCGCTGCCATCGCTGCCCGTCCAGAACTCACACTGAGGAAGGGAGTTGGAACCCGTCGGAACATTCGCCGTAAAGACCGACTTATCGCCCGCCTTGAAGGTGGTCGTGGCGCCGTTGATCTCGATAACGTCGATGGCCCGCCATTCGTCGATCGGCTGCTCGCACAGCATATTGTCAGCGTTTGGCGCGAAGACGCCGTTGACGGTCTTGATGTGGTGCACCCAATGGCCGTTGACGTTCATTTCGCAGCCATCAGACACGGTATTGTCGCCCTTGAGCCTCAGCTCAACGGAGTACATGTAGAACTTGCCCTCCTCGAAGTGGTCAATCTTCTTCATGCCCGGCGTGTACTTTGCGGGGTCGGAATACCAGAAGGCAACGGGCTTGAGCTCCGCAGGGTCGCTGCCGTCCATCTCTTCCCAGCACTCATAGGCGATCTCATACTTATCGGCATCGGCGGCAGGAATCGTCGCGGTCGCACGCGGCGCCTCGCCGGGCGCGTAGTCGATTTTCACATCGTTGACGTTTAGATTCTCAAGAGCTTCGTTTTCCGACGAAGCAGGCATCGTAATTGTTTTAATAGCAGGGACATACAGGAATTCTCCGCTTAGACTCGACTTTACGGTTTCCCCGTTTACGGTAACAACGGTTTCATCGCTGAAGGAATATCCGTCTTTTGGCTTCAGCATAAGAGAATACACGTACTCTTTCCCGCTTTTAAACTTTGTAATAGTCGGCAGGGAACCATGTGAGCCGTTATCGGAATACCAGGCAGCAACGGGTTCGTTGTTTTCAAATTCCTGCCAGCATTCATAAGCGATTTCGTATTTATCTGCATCGTAGTTAGGGACACCTGCCGTCGCCTGCGGACCAGTATCCAGCTGCCAATTGAAGTTCGTATTCTGAACATTGGCAAAGGAGACGGATTCCGATTCTGATTCCGCTGCCGGGATAACAAGGCACGCCCTCTCGTAGACATGGGTGCGGGTGTAGTAGTCATCCCGGATCTCGTTAATAGTGGGTTTCCCGGTCGCCTCGGTGTCTCCTTTAAAGGCGTCGTCCGGATCACCGATGATGATATTCCCGGGCTCTGTACCCGTATACGTAAGCTTGGATCCATCATAGGTGGTCGTCATCTTGGACTTATTCTCTTTGTACTCCGTAAAGTACTTCTGCTCCTCCTTCTGTCTCTGAATCTTGCTGATATCCAGGGTAAGCGTTGTTTTATTGCTCGCACTGTCATACGCCGCATGGACGATCAAGTCCCCCAGGCCGATAAAAGTCAAAGCGCTACCATCGAGAGCAGACTGGTCTCCATCTACAAGGGCAATCCCCTCCACATACTCAATCGTTTCTTCTTTCTTGATGTCGGTGTAATTGTTCCGCACCGTAATATTGACCCTAACGCCGCTGCCGCCAACAACATCGGTCACACCGCAGGACATGATGGCGTCATTCGCCGGCGTGGCGGCGTTGTCGCTGGGAGTATTTTGTTCAGCGGGTGCCGCATCGTTGGATTCATCGGTGGCGCCAGTCGGGGCCGTCTGCTGAGGCTCAACGGTGGCTTGCGCCGCCGGAGCAGCATCGGTTGCAGGCGCGGCCGAAGCAGCTGGTGCGGTCGTTGCAGCCGTATCCCCCGCAACCGTCGGCGTCACCGGAGCTGCGGCAACCTCATCCGTCCCAGCGGCGGGATCGGCGCATTCCGTCGCCAGCGCCACGCTCGGCAGCAGCAGCTGACCGACCATAAGCGCGCACGCGCCGGCGCAAGCTATTTTGGCACCCACACAACGCCAGGTACCGTGAACCAGCGAGCAGGTGGACTCACGTTGAGCTTGCTTGTCAAAGTGGCTTCCGTTCATAACGGCCTCCTTGGTCGTAGGGACATACCACCACAAAGGCGCCTGTCCCCTTTGTGGTGGTCCTGTACAACCAAGATGTGCCAAAAGACTCCGTATGCCTAGGTTCGTAGATGCGAACCTAGGCCTCTACCTGCGGAAATACAAAGAGCCGCCGCGAGGGCATTTGTGCTCGTGCGGCGGCTGAAAATGGCTATGAAAGCTTGCACTAGCGGTTGCGGCGCTTGGATGCGACGAAGCCGGCGCCGATGACGGACGCACCGGCAATGCCGAGGGCTGTCGCCGCCATCGCAGCGCTATCGCCCGTGGCGGCCAGGGCGCCGGAAGCGTTTTTGGCAGCAGCAGTCTTGGTCGTAACGGTCTTGGTGACCGTCGTGGTGGTCTTTGCATCCTTGTCTACGGGCTTGAGGTCAGGCTTCTGCTCGGGATTGGGCATGGGATCGGGCTCCGGAGCCGGCTCGGGGTCCGGCGTTGGGTCCGGCTCCTGCCCGTCTCCAAAATCAATCGCCACATCATGGGCGACCTCGGCAGAACCGACGATATCCGAAATCGCAGACGAACCGGCAACACCGATGACCTGCCCGTTCTGGGAACTCGGCCATTGCCCCGTATCGACAACCTTTTTCACATCGCGCACGGCACCGTCCGTCGGAATCGTAATCGTCGCGTTTCCTCGTAAATCAATCATCGCGGCACGGAACAGTATCGCATTCGCGCCGTTGCGGTTGATCGCATAGATCCCCGCAGTCGCGCCCGAAGCCTCAATCTTCGATTTGAAAATCTGGATACGCGGCGTTTCGGACCTGGTGTTTGCCTCTGCCATGATTCCAAAACTTTGATTGCGAGCGGCGGCGGGGCCGCTTGCGGCAGACAGGCTTCGAGACGTGAGGTTCGACTTCTCGACAAGCATCCACACCGCACCGTCTTGCGAGCGTGCGCTGATACCCGCCGAGAGCGAAGCCGCACTACCAGCCGAAAGCGTGACATCGGCTCCGTTGACGATTTTCATGAGGGTATTCTTCTTGATGCCAAACGTATTGATGCACGCGGAAACCTGCCAGGCATCGGCTGTCTTGATCGACAGATTGGCGGCATCGATGGTGACATCGGCGCCGTGCTCATAAGCGGAATCCGGCTCTTCCTGCTCGCCTTCCTGGGCAGCGTGTCTGTTTGGAATGTTATCAGCAAGGATACCGCAGATGCCCTCCGCTGGACGCCAAGATCCTTCTGCCGATTTCGCCTCGATTTTGACATCGGCGCCCTTATCGATCGTCACGCTGCCGGCCGTCGCGCGAATGCCCGTCACCTTGCCCGCTGCGCCCGAAGCCGTCACGTTGACGTTGGCGCCGCTAATGGTCACATCGCCGCCGGTCCTGCCGTCTCCCGACGCCGCAATCACATCGGTCTGGGCCGTCGCGTTGAGAGTCCCGTCGCCGTTAATGGCAAGGTTACCGTTCTTAACAGCAATGGCGCTCTGACCGGCATCGGCCGTGATGGTGTTGGTGCCCGTCACGCCGATGGTGAGGTTGCCCTTGGCGCCGATGGAGCCGCCGTCGTAGCCGTTGAGCTTCATGTCGTTAGCGCCATCCCAGGACCAGGTTCCTGCCTCGTCGCCGGCAGCGGTGCCCGCGTCGTACTGCGTGCCGCCCACGTTGACCCAGTCGGCGGCGAGCGCCACGCTCGGCAGCAGCAGCTGGCCGGCCATGAGCACGCAGGCCCCCACGCAGGCGAGTTTTGCGCCCACGCGGCGCCATGTTCCGTGGGAGAGCGAGCACGCGCGGCCGCGGTCGATTGGGTTGTCATGGATTTGCTTTCGCATGTGAGCCTCCTTGTCGTAAGGGGTGCCTCTGTAACACCATGTTACGGGAAGATAGCCGGATCCCGGGGCACAAATTCTCAAGTGGCGCATCTGCCAGCGCAAAAGGCAACGAGCATGCGATTGCCAAGCGCGCCCCGCCCCCCCGAAAGGCCCACCCCCTACCGACTTGGTCTACAATCGAGGACACAATCATTCGTCCATCCAAAGGACCGTTCTTGAACCTGAGTAAGCCTAAAATCAACGCGCTTCTGGCACTCGCGCTCTTCACCTTCGCCTTCCTTGCCGCCGAGTTTCGCTTCGACGTCAACGTCGGGCTACTCGCCGGCGCCGAACGTGTTGTGCTCGCACAGGGCTTTATTCTAGGTGCGAGCGTGCTCGGCTTTATCGGATATGCGCCGCTGCTCGGGCTCGCACAGCGCAAAGGCCGGCCTCGGGCAGTTGTCAGCGCCGCCGTTCCCATCGCCATCTTGGGGTTGACTCAGATTCAGTCCCCCACGAGCCCGCTTGCGCTCGAGATTCTGGGATGTCTCGCATTCCTCGGACTCGGCCTACTGGGTGGCGCGGCACACCATGCCTTCGCAACGACATTCCAAGACGATCCCAAGCTCGCCACCGGTGCGGGAGCAGCCTATGCCGCTGGCATCCTGATGCAGTTCGCCATCAACCTGATTGATTGCGGTGGCATCGTCGAGCTCATCATTCTTGGCGCGGCAACGATCGCCATCTCTGCCCTCAGCGTCGTTCCCCAAAAGGCTGCCGAGAGCTCCAGCCCCGCCATCAATCCCTTTGTTGAGCCATCGCACGCCCTTGCCAAGCAGGCGTGTTGGAGCATCGCGCTCGTCATGATTCTGGCCTGCTTGTTCTCGACCCTCGACAACGTGGTCACGCTCTCCAACGCCCACGGCACCATTGCCGTGCAAACATGGCCGCGCCTCTTTTTGGCGGCGAGCGGCCTTGCCGCCGGCATTATCTTTGATCTTGCCGAGCGCCGATACATGGGACTTGTCATGCTCGGCATCGCCGTGCTCTCGACCATTTCCATCCTGGCCGTGGAGGCCGGCGCCGATCCCAACCTGGGCCTTGTCGTCTTTTACCTGAGCTCGGGCTTTTTCGTCACATTCTTTACCGCCACGTTTACTCAGCTGGCACCGCGCATGCACGCGCCCGCCTTCTGGGCCGGCATGGGCCGTGCGGCCAATAACGTGTGCGCGTTCACCACGTCGGGCGTCTCGCTTGCGCTTGTGACCTCTGGCAACGTCGCCCTCATCATGATTGGCGCGGTCGTGCTTCTCGTCGCCGCCTGCGCAGCATTCGTGGCAGCCGGCTTGTTCCGCCTGCCCCAAACCGAGCAGGAGCGCGAACATCAACAGCTTGCCGAGGAGGCGCTGGCAGCACCGAGTATCGAGGAGCAGCGTCAGGTCTTCATCGTCAACCACGCTCTCACCCCGCGCGAAGTCGACGTGCTCATAGCCGTGACCCAGGATGAACGCCCGCTCAAGCAGATCGCCGAGGAGCTCGGCATCTCGATGCGCATGGTACAGCGCCACCTGAGCTCCATTTATCAAAAGACCGACACGCAGACGCGCGCCGGTCTCACCAAGGCCTTTCCCTCGGCCTAAAACAAAAACCACCACAAAGGTGCCTGTGTCCCCCTTGTGGTGGTTTGGTCGGTTAGTCTTCGAGCTGCGCTACTTTGTAGCGGTAGGCCGCCGCGATGACGTCTTTGCAGCCCTCGCGGCCCAGCTTGGCGCGGTTGACGACGATGTCCTTACCGCTCGTCATCTTCCACTTGCCGGCGCTGTAGCGCTTGTAAAAAGCCTCACGCGCCTTCTGCTGCTGCTTGACCAGCTTGGCGCCCTTCTTTTTATTAAGGCCACGCTTCTTGCGCACAATCTCGACGCGATCCTCAAAGGGAGCAGTCACCAGCACGGCAATGTGGTTGGGGTTGTTACGCAGCAGGTAATCGGACAGGCGGCCTTCGATAATGCAGCTCTCGGTCTCGCCCAGGTCCAAAATCACCTGGCTCATCTTCTGGAACAACTTGTCCGAGTACGAACGCGCGTCGTAGCGGTCGGGCAGGAACGCCATGTTCTCCACGGCCAGACGCTCGTCGTAGGCGGCCATCTTGTCGAGCGACTCGCCCGCACGCAGCGACGCACGCACCAGCAGTTCGTTGTCATACAGCGGAATCCCCAACTCGTTGGCGAGGATGCGTCCAATCTCGTGGCCCTCGGCACCAAAGTCGCGCGCGATGGTAATGACCACAGGACTCTTCTTGTTCTCCAGATCGCTCATCGCGATTCCTTTCTAACAAATGAGAAAAGGGCTGTTTATCTCTTATTCCCACGATACCGTACCTGGGTTTTCCTGGTGCCCAAGATTGGCCTGAAAGAGGAGCGACGCGTACTTTGGTACGCGAGCGACGGTTTGAAGGCCAAGGTTGGGTGCCAGGGAAAGCCAGGCTATGCGGCTACGATGCGGCGCTGATATGCTCGGACCAGCAGCGAGATACCAAAGTTGAGCACAAAGTACATCGCAAACACCAGTCCGTAGAGCATAAGCACCTGCGACAGATCAATCGCGTGGGCCATCACAACGTTTGCCGTGTACATGAGCTCGGCCACGTTAATGCCCGAAAGATACGAGCTGTCCTTAATGACGGTCGTGCACTGGCTAAACAGCGCCGGAATGATCGTCTTAAACGTCTGCGGCAGAATGATGTAGCGCATGGTGGCAAAGAAGCCAAAGCCCTGGCTCTGCGCCGCCTCAAACTGGCCGCGCGGAATCGAGTTAAGACCGCCGCGCACGATCTCAGCCATAACGGCGCTGGTAAACAGCGTAAAGGCGATGGTCGAGATCACGATGTCCAAGCCCTGCACCGTAAAGTAGATAAACAGGATCCACAGCAGGTTCGGTGTGCAGCGGAACAGCTCGATATAGGCGCTCACCAAAATACGGAACGGGCGGGGCGCATAGCTTTTAACAAGCGCCAGCACCGTGCCAAAGATGAGCGAGAAAAAGATCGACAGCGCCGAGATCTCGATGGTCTTAACAAAACCGCCCCAAATGTAGAGCAGGTTGGTCGCGTTGAAGATTTCCATGCGCTAGGCCTCCTCTACGTTGTCGAGCCCCAGCTCGGCCAGGCTCACGCCGCGCGGACGCTCCTTGGAGCGGCGCTCGAGCCACTGCACCAGCATGGCGAGCGGAAAGCAGATGATGAAGTACATAAGGCAGCAGACGATGTATCCCTGCAGGTAGCCGTACAGACTCACAAAGTTGTCGGAACGATACATAAGGTCGCCGCCGGCCACGAGCGCCAGTACCGACGTGTTCTTGACCAGATTGAGCGCCTGGTTACACAGCGGCGGCAGGATGATCTTGAACGTCTGAGGCAGCACGATGTACCAGTAGGCCTGCGCGCGGGTGAAACCCTGGCTCTGAGCCGCCTCCATCTGACCGCGCGGGACAGCCTCGATACCGGTACGGATGACCTCCGAGATATAGGCCGCGTGATACAGGCCCACGCCCAAGAAACCCAGCACGAACGGCGCGATGCGCACCGGCTGGTCGGCACCGGTCATGGCCTGCAAAAACTGCGGGCCGGCCATGTACATAAAGAGCACCTGCACGGGCAACGGGGTGTTCTGATAAAACTCCACGTACACGCGGCTAATGCCACGCAGCACACGCGAACGGGTGGTCGAGAACACGCCCAGCAGCGTGCCCAGCACCAGCGACAGCAGCAGTCCGGCAACAACCACCTGCAGCGTCACGCCAAAGCCCCCCCAGAAGGGCCCCATGTTTTGAAATGTCGTCGACCAACGGTCGGCGTCAAATAATCCTTCGAGCATTTGATTCCTTCCTTGGACGATGCGCCTATACAAGACCCCAGGTCTTGACCTCTTGGTCGAGCCAGCCATCGGCCAGGCGATCGCAAATCACCTGATCGACCACGGCCGAAAGGTCGCAGCCCTTCTTGGTCGCCACGCCGTAGCCCTGCTCGCCAAACTTGACCTCGGGCTGCAGCAGCTCAACGGTCTCGTTCATGTAGCCGGCCAGCGTGGAGCGGTCCATGGCAAAGACGTCGATATTGCCGGCGTCGAGCGAACTCTTGATGATGGGGTAGCCGCTAAAGGCCCTAAACTCGGGCTTGCAGCTAAAGCCGTTGTCCTTGATCATCTGCTCGATCAGGCCCTGCGTGGTAGCACCCTGGCTCACGCCAATGACCTTGCCGTCCAGATCCTCAATCGAGGTAAAGCCCGAACGCTTCTTGACCATGAGTCCAACGTAGTCGGTGCGGTACGGCGTCGAGAAATCCCAGCTCTTCTTGCGCTCGTCGGTGATGGTGTAGGTCGCCGCGACCACATCGAGCTGGCCGTTATCGATCAGCGGGCCGCGCGTCTTGGGCGTTACGTCGGTAAACTCGACAAGCTCCTGGGCGCGGGCCTCCTTGTAGCTCACGCCAAAGACGGCAGCGGCGATCTGGTAGCACAAATCGACTTCCATGCCCTCAAAGCGGCCCTTGGCGGTGTCGTAATAGCCATAGCCGGGAACGTCCTTCTTGACGCCGGCATTCAGATGACCACGCGACTTAATGGCCGCAAGCTTGGACCCCTTGTCGGAGCCCTCGCCGCTGGTAGAGTTACCGCAACCGATAAGCGCGGTCCCCGTCAGCGCAAGCATGCCGGCGCCCGCCAGCTGCAAAAAGTGACGGCGTGACACGGCCGCCCTCGTCATATCCGTCATGTCCATCACCGCGCCTAGTGCAGAATCTTGGACAGGAACTCGCGGCAGCGCGGGTTCTCGGGGTTATCGAAGAAGTGCTCGGGCGTACCCTCCTCCAGAATGCGGCCGTCCTCCATAAAGATGACGCGGTCGGCCACCTGGCGCGCAAAGCCCATCTCATGCGTCACGCAGATCATGGTGATGTCCTCCTGCGCGAGCTCAATCATAACGTCCAGAACCTCCTGGACCATCTCGGGGTCGAGTGCCGAGGTAGGCTCGTCAAACAGGATGATGGGTTGCTTGGTGCACAGGGCGCGGGCGATGGCGATACGCTGCTGCTGACCGCCCGAGAGGTTCTGCGGATACTCGCCGGCCTTATGCGCCATGCCGACGCGCTTGAGCGCGGCGATGGCGATCTCGGTCGCCTCCTCCTTGCTCTTCTTTTGTAGCTTGATGGGCGCGAGCGTCAGGTTGCCCAGCACCGTCATGTTGGGATACAGGTTGAACTGCTGAAACACCATGGAACTATACTTGCGAGCCATCTCCAGGTGATTCTTTTTGGTAAGCGGCGTACCGTCGATGATGACCTCGCCCGACGTGGGCTCCTCCAGATAATCAACGCAACGGATGAGCGTCGACTTACCCGAGCCGGAAGGCCCGATCATTACGAGCTTCTCGCCGCGCTTGACGGTGAGGTTGATATCTTTGAGCACATGCAGGTCGCCAAAGTACTTGTTGAGATGCTTGATCTCGATCATGTCTGCCATGAATGTCCCTTCCCTGCGTTTACACGAGTTGAACTATTGTACGGAAAGAACCACGTTTCCGCAGCCCACACTACATTCCCGTAAAGAACCCGCAATCTTCCCCCTACTCATTGGGGACAGACTTAAATGAGTACCCAATGAGCGGGTACTCATTTAAGTCTGTCCCCAATGAGCGCTCAACCGCCCTTGTTGAGCATAAGTCAGACACTATGACCCAATCCGAGGGCACGGAAACGACAGGAGCCCCCGCTC
>DXZT01000055.1 GCA_019419545.1 Collinsella sp.
ATTTATTCAGTCCAAGTTTCGGGGCGCAGTTCACAGGCACCTTTGTGGTGGTTTTTTCGTTCTAGTCGTTCTAGTAGTATTCATTCTTAGCGATACCTGCGAGCACAAGGAGTCTTTTATGGCAGAGCCACTTTCCGCCGGAATCACCCGCGACCGTGCGTTCGAATTGCTCAACGAGCACAATAAGGACCCGTTCCACATCACCCACGGCGAAACGGTCGAGGGCACCATGCGCTACTTTGCGCGCGAGTTCGACCCCGAGAACGAGGAGTTTTGGGGCATCGTCGGTCTGCTGCACGACCTAGATTGGGAGGAGCATGAGGACGACCCCATGAACCACACCATCTATGCGGCCGAGATCCTTGAAGGCGAGGGCGCCTCTCCCGATCTCATTCGCGCCATTCAGACGCACACGTCGGACTTCAACACCTCGCTGCCCAAGCCCGAGCTGCAGATGGAAAAGATCCTGTTTGCCTGCGACGAGCTCACCGGCTTGATCGGTGCTGCCGTCATCATGCGTCCGAGTAAGAGCGTCATGGACTTTACGACCAAGTCGCTCAAGAAAAAGTTCAAGGACAAGCGCTTTGCCGCCGGCTGCTCGCGCGACGTGATTACGCAGGGTGCCGAGATGCTGGGCTGGGAGCTCCCCGAGCTCTTCGACCGTACCATCGCGGCCATGCAGTCCTTCGCCCCCGACCGCGACACCTTTCAGGCTTAATTCCAAAACCATCACAAAGGGGACAGGCACCTTTGTGGTGGTTTTTGTTTGCGCGGGCGTTAGGGGCGGACCTGGCCGGTGCCTCGGAGCTTGTATTTGTAGGTGGTGAGGGCCTCGGCGGCAAAGGGGCCGCGGGCGTGGAGCTTTTGGGTCGAGATGCCAATCTCGGCGCCCAGGCCAAACTCGCCGCCGTCGGTAAAGCGCGTGCTGGCGTTGGCATACACGGCCGAGGCATCGACCTCGTCCAGGAAGCGCTCGCAAGCATCCGTGTCCTCTGCAACGATGGCCTCGGAGTGCATCGTGCCGTAGCGGTTGATGTGCGCGATGGCCTCGTCCTCGTTCGCCACGACCTTCACGCTCATCTCGAGCGCCAGATACTCGCGACCCCAGTCCTCCTCAGTCGCGGCAACGTAGTCATCGCCCTCGGCAAGCCCGGCGTCGGCGCATGCGGCGCACGTGGCCTCGTCGCCGTGAATGAGCACGCCGTGGTCGTGCAGCACGGCAACGACCGCAGGCAAAAACACATTGGCCACAGCATGGTCGACCAGCAGCGACTCGGCGGCATTGCACACGCCCACGCGCTGCGTCTTAGCGTTGACGATAATATTGAGCGCTTTATCGAAGTCGGCGGATTCATGCACGTAGATGTGGCAGTTACCCGTGCCCGTCTCGATCACCGGAACGAGCGACTCGCGCACGCAGCGCTGGATCAGGCCCGCACCGCCACGCGGAATGAGCACATCGACGACGCCGCGGAGCTTCATGAGCTCGCCGGTGGCCTCGCGGTCGGTAGACTCGATCATCGACACGGCCTCGCGCGGGAAGCCCTTGGCCTCGAGCGCATCGGCCAGCAGTTCGGCAATCATGGCACACGAGTGATAGGCCAGCGAGCCGCCGCGCAGAATGCAGGCGTTGCCGGTGCGGATGCAGATGCCCGCGGCGTCGGCCGTCACGTTGGGGCGCGCCTCGTACACCATGGCGACCAGGCCCAACGGCACGCTCACGCGGGTGAGGTCCACGCCGCTTGCGAGCACGCGGTGGTCGAGCACGCGGCCGACAGAATCGGGCAGCTCGGCGAGCTTCTCCAGGCCGGCGGCCATGCCCTCGACGCGCTCGGGCGTCAGCAGCAGACGATCGAGCAATCCGACCGAGGTGCCCGCATCACGCGCAGCGGACATATCGAGCTCGTTGGCGGCGACGATGGAGTCGATACCGTTGCGCAGTGCTGCGGCCATGGCGTGCACGGCCTCCTGGCGCTGCTCGTCGCTCGCCGTGGCAAGCGAGGCCGACGCTGCCTTAGCGGCAACGGCAAGATCGTGGACATACGTGGCTATATCGACCGACATGGACGGCCCTTTCTCCTAGAAGTTTGCAACCATGGTAGCCGATTTGCGCATGGCCTCGCCCGCGGCGGTAGAATTGGTCAACCCGAAACACCGCAACGAACGGAAGACTCACATGGCCCTCATCACTTCGTACCACGTCCCCGGCCTTTACGTCGAGGACCACAGCATCGACGTCCCCCTTGACTGGCGCGGCCTAGAGCCGATGCTCCTGGCCGTCGGCAGCACCATGCGCCGCGGCGCTATGCCGGCACCCATCGCCGGCGCGCCCGAGAGCATCAAGCTCTTCTACCGCGTGGTCTGCGCACCCGACCGCATCAACGACGACCTGCCGCTCCTTCTGTTTTTGCAGGGCGGCCCCGGCGGCGAGAGCCCGCGTCCGCTGTCGCCCACAAGCGACGGCTGGATCGAGGAGGCCGTCAAGCACTTCCGCGTGGTCCTGCCCGACCAGCGCGGCACCGGACGCAGTAGCTGCGTGGACGGACGCACGATCAAGGCACTGGGTGATCGCGCAACGGCCGCCGGCGCCGATACAGCACGCTCGCAGGCGGACTTCCTCAAGCGCCACCTCGCCAGCTCCATCGTGCGCGATTTTGAGTACCTGCGCCTAGTGGGCTTTGGCGGCAAGCCGTGGGTCACGCTCGGCCAAAGCTACGGCGGTTTTTTGACGCTGAGCTATCTGTCGCTCTTCCCCGAGGGCGTGACGGCGAGCTTTACCTGCGGCGGCATTCCGCACGTGCCGGCGAGCGCAAGCGAGGTCTACGCGCACACCTTCCCGCGCATGGCCGCCAAGACGCAGCAGTATTACGACCGCTACCCCGCCGACGTCGAGCGCGTGGCGGCTCTTGCCGATGCGCTCGAGGCACAGAAGCCCGTGCTGCCCGACGGCTCGCCGATGACGGTCGAGCGCCTACAGCTCATGGGCAGCGACTTTGGCATGAAGCCGAGCTTTGAACGCATGCATTGGATTATCGATCACGCTTTTGTTGATGGCGACGGCACGCTGACCTGCGACGCCTCGGTATCTGACAGCTTCTTGATGCGCGCCTTCGAGCGCACCAACACGCGTACAAACCCGCTGTACTGGACACTGCAGGAGTTCATCTACGCCGACGGCGATACCATGCCCATTCGCTGGGCCGCGGCAGAAGAGAAGGCTCACCGCGCCGAGTTCGACACCCTCGCGCGCCCGCTCATGTTTACCGGCGAGGCCATGTTCCCGTGGATGTTTGAGCAGATGCCCGAGCTCAAGCCCTTCAAGCCCGCCATGGACCTGCTGATGGAAGACACCAGCTGGGACAAGATCTACGACCCGCAGCGTCTGGCCTGCAACGAAGTGCCGCTCCAGGCCGCGGTATATTTCGACGACATGTACGTGGATTCGGACCTGCAGCTCGACACGCTCAGCCGCGTGGGCAACTCGCATGCCTGGGTGACGAACGAGTTCGAGCACGACGGCCTGCACGGCAGCGTGGTGTTCAAGCACCTCTTCGACGAAGCACTCAACCGCGGAGACCTGCGCCGGATCTTCTAGCAAAGGAGAATCCCCACCTGCCGGCACAGACGATATGAGCAGGACATAAAAACATTGGGAGCCCCTGCTGCATGAAAGACCG
>DXZT01000056.1 GCA_019419545.1 Collinsella sp.
CTGGTGATCTCCGCCTTGAGAGGGCGGCGTCCTAAACCGCTAGACGAACGGGCCACATGACATCTGCACTGCCGTGCTGCGAGGAAATATATTACGGGACAAAAAACGTCAGCGCAAGAAGAAATTCCAAATTGCCAAAAAATTGTCGGCAGGTTATGGAACACGCAGGTAAACTAGGTAGCTAATTCAAGTTAAGATGGACCAAAAGAGCTTCGCGATCGTTGGGAATGTTGTCTTCGATCACGGCGTCGAGGGCGGAGTTGAGAAGCTGCCCCAGTTCCGGCCCGGGCTTGACTCCAGCACGGATCAGGTCGCCGCCGTTGATGGCGAGCATCTTGAGCGTATAGGGCTCCCCCGCCCTCAGCAGCTCGTGCGCCATCGCGCGCATCTCCTCAATCGTCTCAACGTAATAGAAGCACGACGGGGCCTTGCCAAGTGTGTCGGCACGCTTAAGGTCCATGAGCTCGTCAATCAGGCGGGCCGTGTCGACGCCCTCACCCGAAAGCGCGCGCATCATATTGAGCAGACAGGAGCGCTCGGGGCGCAGCGGCTTGTCATGGTATTTGATGAGCAGGCACACGTCGCGCACCAAGTCGTGCGAGAGCGCCAGGCGATCCATAATGACGCGCGCTTTCTTGGCGCCGAGCTCGGGATGACCGTAGAAGTGTCCGCTGCCGGCGTGATCGACCGTAAAGCACTCGGGCTTGGAGACATCGTGCAAAAACGCCGCCCACATAAGGCTCGACGATGGCGCGACGCCGTCGCACAGCGCCAGCTCCCCTGCCACCGTCAGCACACGGGCGATATGCTCGTAGACGTTAAACGCATGATAGACACTGCGCTGATCAAACCCGCGACCCGCTGCCAACTCGGGCACAGCGGCACAGATGAGCTCGGGATAGCGAAGCATCGCGTCTCCCCCATGACCGGTCGAAAGAATGCCCTCGAGCTCAATACCCACACGCTCGCGCGCCACGGCATCGAGCAGCGGCGCGCGCTCGGCAAGCGCACGCTTGGTCTCGGGCTCAATCATAAAGTCCAGACGGCAGGCAAAGCGCACAGCACGCAGCATGCGCAGGGCGTCCTCGTTAAAGCGACGCTTGGGATCGCCGACAGCGCGAATCAGCTTGCGCTCCAAGTCACCCTGGCCGTCGTAGCGGTCGACAAGCCCGCGCTCGGGATGCCAGGCCATAGCGTTGACGGTAAAGTCGCGGCGCGCCAGATCGTCCTCGAGCGAGGCGGCACGCTCCACACTCTGGGGATGGCGACCATCGGTGTAAAAGCCATCCAGACGGTACGTGGTGACCTCGATACGCTCGCCATCGGAAATAGCCGTGATTCCGCCAAATTTAATGCCCGACTCCACGACCGCGATACCAGCGGCCTCGAGCGCCACTTTGGACTCCTGCCACAGGCCGCTGCAACACATGTCAACATCGTGGCTGGGGCATCCCATCAGGGCGTCGCGCACCCAACCGCCCACGTACCAGGCCTCAAGACCGGCCGCCTCGAGCGCACGCAGCACTCGCAGGGAGGCATCGGTCGGGTGCGTACCGTTGAGCGAAACATTGCACATACCTGTGGCCTCCTGCGGCTATCAAATTGGTTGTCGATTGCATCTGCAAGAAGTCTAGCAAGAAACAGCCTCCCCTGCACACGCAAGTCCGATAAACAAAAACGCATCCGTCCTGTTCCCAAGACGGATGCGAACCACTCGAAATACTCAAGCTTTAGGCCGGAGTTAGCAGACCTCGCGGATAGCGATGCCCTTCTTATACTCCTCGACCTTGGCAAAGTCGCCCAGGCCCGGGCACTCGACCACGTTGGCGCCGGTAGCCATCGAAAGGCGCAGGGCGTCCTCGACGCGCTCGGGGGCGTCGTGCCACACGGACAGGAAGGCAGCGAGCGAGGAATCGCCGGCGCACACCGTCGACAGCAGCTTGACGTCGAAGGTGCGGTTGGCAAACCAGATGTGCTCGCCGTTAGAGAAGTACGCACCAGCGCCGCCAAGAGTCAGCAGCACATTCTTGGCGCCCTTGGCGTGCAGCTCGGCCATCGCGCCCTTGACGGACTCGTCGTCGCCACCGCTCACCTTAATGCCAAAGATATCGAGCAGCTCGTCGTCGTTGGGCTTAATCAGCAGCGGCTCCATGGCAATGAGGTCTGCCAGCTGATGGCTCGAGATATCGAGGACGAACTCGGCCCCCTTGGCCTTGACGCGGCGCAGGACCTCGGCCAAGAAGCCCTCGGAAGTGTTGGGAGGCAGCGAGCCGCTGATGACCAGGCAGGTCATGTCATCAAGCGAATCGATGAGCTCAAACATCTCCTGCTCGTTGGCCTCGTTGATGGCGGCACCGGCGTTGACCATGTTGTACTCGGTGTCGGGTCCGGCATTGAGGAACACATTGACGCGCGTGATGCCGTCGGTCCAAACGGGCTTGACGGGCACGCCCAGGGCCTCGGCGCCCTTAACGATAAACTCGCCCGAGAAGCCGGCGAAAAAGCCCAGGATCGTGGTGTCGACACCGTAGTGATCGAGGGTGAACGAGACGTTGAGACCCTTGCCGTTGGGCGTGTAGACGGCGTTACGGGTACGCGTGACGGTGTTGGCAGCAAGGCCGTCGCAGGAGATGTTGTAGTCAATGGCGGGATTTGCAGTGAGCGTGTAAATCATGAATGTTCCTTTCACGAAGTAACGTGTTGGTGAAAGTATATTCCACCCATCGGTAAAAGGCTAGGACAACTCGGTGAACGGTGTGGAAGCGATGAAGTACCTTGATTCTCATCTTCATTGCAACAGCCTCAGGACTCAGCGCAACGCGTTGCG
>DXZT01000057.1 GCA_019419545.1 Collinsella sp.
TGGGGCCAGACCCGATTTTGCCTCTTGACAATGTCCTGCTCATATTAAAAGGAACATCCCCAGGGGCCGGATTTAAAAGTGGCGGCGGATGGCTTCGACCATGCCTTGGGGCGTGGTCTGGCCGAGCACATCGGCCGCGGTGTCCGCGTCCATAAAGATATTCATAAGCGCCTGCAGGGCCTCGACCTGGCCGCCCGGCTCGGCAATGCCCAGATTGATGACGATCTGCGCCGGCACCGGAGCGCCCATGCCAGCCATAGCGTTAAATGTCACGGGCGCGGCGGGCTTCACCACCGCGATATAGGGCTTGGCCACAAACCCCGGATCGGTATGCGGAATGGCAATGTTTGCCGCCGGCATGGCAAGACCCGTGGGATAGGCATCCTCACGCGTGCGAACGGCGTCGAGCCAACCGGATGCAATGTAGCCACGTGGTGCAAGCTCGCCCTCGAGCCGCGCGAACACCTCATCCGGCGTCGCACACTCCCAATCAAAAAACACCAACTCAGGCGTAAACAGCGCTTCGTTATCCGCCATGCACTCACCTCTCTCACCTAGTCATCGGAGGCGTTCTTGAATGACCAGTCGTTAAAGACCGTCCCCGATGACTACCCAAAACAAAAGGTGGCCACGCGCGCCTTGGCACCAATGACCACCCTGACTACTCGGCTAAATTGTACTGTGCGCCGCTAGCCGCGAGGCGCGTCAATTGCGACCTTGCCGCTCTCCAGCACGTGGACGCGGCCGTTGGCGAGCATTTGCACGACCTCGGGATACAGCACGTGCTCAATCGCGTGGATGTGCTCCTCGAGCGTATCGACATCCCAGCCTTCCTCGACAGCCAGCGCGCGCTGGGCGATGATGGGACCGTTGTCGTAGATCTCGTTGGCAAAATGCACGGTTACGCCAGTTACCTTGACGCCGCGCGCAAAGGCGTCATCAATCGCATGCGCACCGGTAAAGCTCGGCAGCAGCGCCGGATGCAAGTTGACCACGCGGTTGGGAAACGCCGCCAGCAGCGGCGTGTGCACCATGCGCATGTAGCCGGCCATGACCACATACTCGCAACCGCACTCGAGAAGCTCGTGCGCGATGATCTCGTCGGCGGCAATAGGGTCGGCATAGACATCCTTGGACAGTGTGAGCGTCTGGATGCCCGCGCGCTCAGCGCGCTGCAAACCCTTAGCCGAAGGACGGCTCGACACCACAAGCTCAATCGAAGCGTTGAGCTTGCCGGCGGCGATCAGATCGATCAGCGCCTGCAGGTTGGTACCCGAACCGCTGATGAGCACACCGATCTTGAGCGGCTCGGCCGTATCGGTGCCGGTCGGACGGGTGTAGGGCACAAAGCCCAGGCCCTCGGCGGCAGCCATCTGCTCGTTAGCGCTCATCGGAGTACACGACCTTACCGGAACCCTCGACGCACTCGCCCACGCGGAACGGTTTCTCGCCCAACGCGACCAGGGCCTCGGTAACCGCGGCCTCGTCCTCGGGGGCAACAATCAGGCACAGGCCAACGCCCATGTTGAAGGTCTTGCACGCCTCGTTGGGCGCGAGCTCGGCCTGGCGCGACACGTAGGTGATGACGGGCGGAACGTCCCAGCCCATCTCGGCACCGTTACGGGTGACCACAGCGTCGACGTCGTCGGCGAGCGCGCGGTTGAGGTTCTCGGTAATACCGCCGCCAGTGATGTGGGCAATGGCATGAACGTTGGCGCCACCGCGCAGCAGCTCCAGAATCGGCTTGACGTAGATGCGCGTGGGGACCAGCAGAGCGTCTGCCAGCGATGCGCCGCCGAGCTCCTCGAGCGGACGGCTCAGCTCCTCGGCCTTAGCGGCGGCCTCGGGCGTGCCCGGCTTGATGCCGTCGACGCCGATGACCTTGCGCACGAGCGAGTAGCCGTTGGAGTGCACGCCGGTGGAAGGCAGGCCCAGGATCACGTCGCCAGGACGGACATTCGCGGGGTCGAGCATCTTGGGACGATCGACGACGCCCACGGTAAAGCCGGCGAGGTCGTAGTCGGCCGGAGCCATGACGCCCGGATGCTCGGCCATCTCGCCGCCCACGAGCGCGCAGCCCGCGAGCTTGCAGCCGTCGGCCACACCCTTGATGATCTTTGCCATGTGCTCGGCCTCGATGTGACCGATGGCAACGTAGTCCAGGAAGAACAGCGGCTCGGCGCCCGAAGCCAGAATGTCGTTGACGCACATAGCAACCAGGTCCTGGCCCACCGTCTCGTGACGGTCCATGATCTGGGCGAGCACGAGCTTGGTGCCCACGCCGTCGGTACCGCTAATCAGAATCGGGTCTTCCATATCCTTAAGCGCGGCAGCCGAGAACAGGCCACCGAAGCCGCCGATACCGCCGATAACCTCGGGGCGATTGGTGTCCTTGACCATCTGCTTAATAGCGTCGACGGCGCGGCCGCCCTCGGCAGTATCGACGCCGGCATCCTCATACGTCACATGCTTGCTATCGCTCATCTGAGCCTTCCTCTCCCACTACCGTGGCGCCGCGCGGGCGCCAAACGGTGCTCATAGTTGCGTTCATTTCGGCGTGTGCCATAACAGCACGCGCCGTCATATCAACAAAACAGCAGGTAAAACCGACCAAAATGAACCTGTCCCTACATGGCAGGTTTTAGGCCTCGCCGTGCTTCTCTTCCCAGCTGCGGTCGTCGTATTTCTCGATCACGGCGTCGTCGTCAAAATGCAGCGGCTTATCCAGGTTGCGGGGCTTAAAGCCCTCCATGAACTTGTCGCGGCCAAAACTCTCGGGAATCGCTACGGGGTAGCGGCCGGTAAAGCACGCATCGCAGTAACCGCCCTTGGGCATGACCTTCAGCAGGCCCTCGACCGAAAGGAAGGCCAGCGAATCGGCGCCGATATACTCGCAAATCTCGTCGACCGTCTTGTTGGCGCTGATAAGCTGCGACTGCACGTCGGTATCGATACCGTAGAAACACGGCCAGATGACCTCGGGCGAGTTGATGCGGATATGAATCTCCTTGGCGCCAGCGTTGCGCAGCATCTTGACGAGCTGCACCATGGTGGTGCCGCGCACGATGGAGTCGTCGATGACGACCAGGCGCTTGCCCTCGATGTTGTCGCGCAGCGGGTTGAGCTTCATGCGCACGCCCATGGCGCGCAGCTCCTGCGTGGGCTCGATAAACGTACGGCCCACGTAGCGGTTCTTGATGAGACCCTCGCCAAAGGGAATACCGCTCTCGTGCGAATACCCCTCCGCGGGCGGCAGGCCGGAGTCGGGCACGCCGATGACCAGGTCGGCCTCGACGGGCTCCTCGTGTGCCAACTGACGACCCATGTCGTAACGGCAGGCATAGACGCTCTTGCCGTTCATGATGGAGTCGGGACGGGCGAAGTAGACCTGCTCAAAGATGCAGTTGGCGGGCTCTTCGGCTGCAGGCACGCCCTGCTCGGATACCAGGCCCTCGGCGCTGATGCGCAAGATCTCGCCGGGACGGACGTCACGGACGTACTCGGCACCCACGATGTCGAGTGCGCAGGTCTCGGAAGCAACAACCCAGCCGCCGGCGCGCGTGACATGGACGGCGGAGTCGACCGTCGTGGCGCCGTCTTGCGAGGGCAGCTGCGAAACGGCTGCGGCATCGGCCTGGTCCAGACCCTCGTCCACCAGCTTGCCCAGCACGAGCGGGCGAATGCCGTGCGGATCGCGGAATGCGTAGAGCGCCTGCTCGTTGATGAGCGTCATGGCGTAGCCGCCGCGCACGAGCTCCATGGCCTTGCGAATGCCCTCGCGCAGATGACCCGTACGCTGGGTAAAGTAGCCGATAAGCTTGGTCGCGACCTCGGAATCCGAATTGGAGAGGAACGGCACGCCCAGCTCGATCAGCTGGCGGCGCAGCTCGTCGGTGTTGACGAGGGTGCCGTTGTGAGCAAGCGCGATAATGACGCTGTTGATGGTAGAAAGATGCGGCTGCGAGGCTTCCCAGCTCTTGGCGCCGGCGGTGCCGTAGCGCACATGGCCCACAGCCAGCTGGCCGGAGAGCGTCGACAAGTCGGCATTGGAGAACACACGGTCGAGCAGGCCCAGATCCTTGCGGACCATAACCGTGCCGCCGTCACCCACGGCGATTCCCGCCGATTCCTGGCCACGGTGCTGCAGCGCACGCAGGCCAAAGTACGTCAGTCGAGCCACGTCGCGATCGGGCGCCCATACGCCGAAAACGCCACATTCCTCATGCAGCTGGTCGGAGTCCGGATCATACGTCGACATGGTGTTCACCTGTCCCGCGGCACGCTCGGCCGCGCGGATGGTTTCTTGAGACATGGCATCCCCTCAGAGCCTCGTATTTTTGGCGTTACCCGCTTTATTATACGCACGGCACGACGTGCTCCCCAGCGCATGAGCAGCGCTTTTTAAAAGCCCACCGAGCTAATAATCCGTTTTGTGGCCAAACATTTTATCGGTCTGTCCAGTGCAAGCGCCCGCGCCCCCAGATGGCCGCCGCGCCCGCCGTTGGGGATTACAAAGTTGCAATTGGGACGTTCGTCCTGTCTTTTAGCAGGTCGGCGGCGTATCCTTATAACCTACAACAAAGCGAGAAAGGTTATGTATGGATCGAAATGAACTCGACCCCAGCGTCCCCAGCGCCACGGAGGTCAAGAAGATCCCCCTCATCATTAAGGTGTACGCCGTCCTGTGCATCCTTTCCGGCGTGGGCACGCTCCCGTCGGTCGCTGCCTTTATGTGGCGGGTCATTACCGCGCTCATCAACGGCAACGCCGCCGCCAACCTCGGCGACAACACGCTCGTCGCAGTCGGCCTTATCGTCGCCGGCATCATGCTCTCTGCGGCAAGTGCCGTCATCCTAATCATCTTTGGCCTGGACCTTATCAAAAACCAGCGCCGCAACGCCGCCCGCCTATCCTACATCCTTATTGCATTCACCGTCGTCGAGCTTTTGGTCGACGTGATGCTCCAGGGCATCGGGCCCTTCTTGCTTCGCCCTGCCATCCAGCTCGGCATCCTCGTCGCGCTTTCGACCACCGTCGACCCCACGCTGCGCCAGGAGCGCGAGTTGCAGCGCCGCCTGCAGGAGATGCTCGATCGCGACGCCGCCGCCGAGGGCATGCTCGGGCGCGATGAAACCGGCGAAGGCTACATCAAGCTCAACTACTTCAACCTGTTCTGGGTGTTCTTTGTCTGCTGCATACTCGGCCTGATCGCCGAGGACATCTGGCACATGACGGTCAACGACCCGGGCGTCTACCAGAACCGCGCCGGCATGCTGTTTGGCCCCTTCAGCCCCATCTACGGATTTGGCGCCGTGCTCATGACCATGGTGCTCAACCGCTTCTACAAAAAGAACCCCATCATCATTTTCCTGGTGAGCACCCTGCTCGGCGCCAGCTTTGAGGTGTTCGTGGGCTGGTTTATGCAGACCGCGTTTGGCGTGGTCTCGTGGAGCTACTCGCACATAACGCTGTTCGGTATGCCCGACCCGCTCGTGGTCCTCACGGGCGGACGCACCTGCACGGGCTTCGCCTGTCTGTGGGGCCTGGGCGGCCTCATCTGGATCAAGCTGCTGCTGCCGAGGCTGCTTAAGCTTATCAACATGATCCCCTGGAAGAGCCGCTACTCGGCCACCGTCATCTTTACCGTTATCATGCTGGTCGACGGCGTCATGACGCTGCAGTCGCTCGACTACTGGTACCAGCGCGTTAACGGCACGGAGCCGGACATTCCCGTCGCACAGTTCTACGGAGAGCACTTCGATAACGAGTACATGGAAAACCGCTTCCAGAGCATGACCATGAGCCCCAAGGACGCGACGCGCATGTAGCGCCCACCGCGCCCAAAACGCAAAATGCCCGCCGGTATCACACGTACCGGCGGGCATTTTTATAAACGAGCCTTCTATCGACGCAAGCCTCTACGCCTCGTGCTCGACCTCACTCACGCATTCGTTCTTGATGGTGCCAACGAGCGCCTGCAGCGCATCGACCACGTGCGGGCGAATGTCCCCGCCGATGAGCACGAGCATGATGTCGTCACCTACGGCGAGCTCGCCGCTTGCCAGCCACACGCGCACATAGCCGATACCCGGCATCGCGCGCGTGGCCTCGATAGCAGACCGTACCTTTTCGGCATCGTAGTCAAAGACCATGCCGCCCACCCTGTGGCCTGGTGCCACGCCATCGGTCTCGACTCCGCGCACCTCGGCCTTGGGCGTCGCACGCACCACACCGTTATGCGTCAGATACATCCCGCAGCCTGCCGCCGAAGCATCGGCCTTGGCCTCGCGCAGCAAAGCATCAATCGAAGGCATCAATTTGCCACTCTCAAGCATCATTTCTCCCTTACCGTCGTCGAGTAGCTAATTTGGGACGGGCTTTTTAGCTACTCTCAAACAACTTATTCCTCGACCGGCGTGAGCACCATGACGGCGCGCGTGTTGCTCAGCGATAACGAACGACAGGTCACAAGCGTTACGACCTTGGTTGCCGAAGCGGCACGATCGGTGGCATCACTCGCCACGGCCGAGGCGCCATCGAGCATCTCGGACAGATAATTCGTCAGCCCGTCGTCGCCCTCAAAGTTGGTCGCGCGCGCCTTGGCATACGTGTCCTCGACAACTTTGGTCGCCAGTGGTCGCAGCTTATACGTAGCATCCCGTGTGATGTAATACACAAACTCGATGCTATCGAACGTCGCCTGATCAGTGGTGTCCGAAATCACGTTGAACATCGACCCATCGTTCATATGGTGGCCGTAGATCGTGGTCTGCTGGTCGACCATTCCCGGCGCGGTGTCATCGCTATCCAGGAAAATGGCACCGGACGCGTTAGCCGTGCCGTCAAACAGCGTGTTGAGGTATTTGGAGTTGTTGTTGGTCTGCACCACGGGATAGTTGATGTTGGTTCCCGGCACGTAAATCCAACCCACAATCTCGGGGTTCGTCTGAGCAAGCGCATCAAAGTCGATAATCGGCACGCCGCTGGCGTCCTTATCGCTTACATATTGCTTCTCGATTTTCTGATACGAATCGCTCGCCTGCTTATAGCCAATCTGGGCATTAATAAAGATAGCGGCGGCGGCGACAATCAGGCCGATGCCCACGATGATGAGCAGGATAGGAATGATGGAGCGGCGCTTCTTACGCGGCGGCTCGGTGTAGCTGGACGCCGCGCCACTCGGCTGCCTCGTCGTCCGGGCCTGTTTCTTTGCCGTGCCATATGACGAAGGGCGATACGCAGCTGGCGTATCCTGGCGGCGATGGGACGTCGGCGTTACAGGACGCGGCGCGCGCGGCTGCTGAGGAGAGGATGTCCGACCCTGCTGCGCCGCATGGGCAGCACCCGGCTTCGACGGATCGGGAATCTGAGAAGCCTTGAATCGTTTTCCCTGATAATCGGACATGGCTCTCCTTATACTGCGGTGAAACGGCGGAACGCTTAGGCGTCAGCCATCTCCTGCTTCATCTTCTCGATAACCTTGCGGTACTCGGGGTCGCAAGCACCCAGAATCTGCGTGGCATAGATGGCGGCGTTCTTGGCACCGTTGATGGCAACGCAGGCCACGGGCACGCCCGAAGGCATCTGCACCATCGACAGCAGCGAATCCATACCGCCCAGGTCACTCGTCTTCATAGGCACGCCGATAACCGGCAGCGGCGTAAAGGCAGCCACGACACCACCCAAGTGGGCGGCCTTGCCGGCGGCGGCGATAATCACTTTGATACCGCGATCGGCGGCAGTCGAAGCCCACTCGTGGACCTTCGCCGGCGTGCGGTGTGCGCTCGCAATGACGAGCTCATAGGGCACACCCAGTGCCTCGAGCTCGGCGGTGCAGCCTTCCATAACGCCCAGATCGGACTTGGAACCCATGATGATCCCGACAACCGGCTTTTGATCTGCCATAAACAAAGACCTCCTGTTGAGAGCGGCGACGCGGCGGATCCGCGACCCTTAACTACTGAGAGTAGTATAGCTGCTCCCGTCCCTGCGGTCTTTGTGGCGCTTCGCGGGCGGGCCAGGCTTTATCTTCACTCCGGTTGCTTCGCAAAGTCGTTCAGATAAAGTCTGGCCCGCCCGCGAAGCGCCCTGCGACCTACCGGGGATTGCTATGACGTACGTTGGCTGAAATAATAATCAAAACCACCCCTAAAAGGGGTGGTTTGCTCTTAGGGTATAACCCTTGGAT
>DXZT01000058.1 GCA_019419545.1 Collinsella sp.
CGCCTCGCGGTGACATCGTTTTTATGTCAACCTTGGTCTAACAGAGCCAAAGAAATTGCACCCCTTGGTTTCGATAAGTATTTTGAGCACATCATCCTTGTCGAAGACACAACCGAACATAAACCCGCACCCGCACCCATGCTCGAATATCTCCGACGTGCGGGCGCGAATCCTGGCAACGTCGTCTACGTTGGCGACACCGTCTACGACGAACAATGCGCAACTTCAGCAGGGGTCAGTTTTGCCCGAGCAGCATGGGGATCACACCAAGATATCCCAAACGCCACCTACAACCTCAAAACCCCCAACGACCTACTAACCCTAACAACCAAATAACCCACGCGTCCCACCCTTTCAGCCCCAACACCACAAGGGCGACGACCTCGAGTAGGTCAACCTGGGAGGGACGAGGGCTTAGTTCCCCAATCTTTCCGCGGGGGGCAAAAAGCAACGTCTTATTTTTCCGACACTAACGCCACAAGGGCGATTGAGCAGAACGGTTTGGGCGGGTCCCGTACTTAGTTTCCAAAATCATTCCGCAGCGCGAAGGCCCCCGTTGTCAACGCTTCGAAGAAGCGAGACAACGGGGGCCTTCATGCGCGAGGACGTTTTGGAAACTAAGTACGGGACCCGCCCAAACCGTCCGGTGGGATCAGAGTACCCTTGCTGTTACTCTGCTTTGCCCACAGAGTTGAGGTTGGTCATGCGGATCTTAACCAGCTCAGTGATCTCACGCATACCCTCCTTGGCCGGCTTCTTGGGATCGAAGCAGGCGGGGTTCTCGGCCATGTAGGCCATGAAGCCCTTGGTGTAGGCCTGACGCAGCTCGGTGGCGTAGTTAACCTTGCAGATGCCGTTCTTCACAGCCTCGGCAACCTGCTCATCGGGCACACCGGAGGTGCCGTGCAGAACCAGCGGCACGTCGACGGCGTCGCGGATGGCCTTGACCACGGACTGCTCGATGTGCGGATCGCTCGTGTACACACCATGGCTGGTGCCAACGCCAATGGCCAGCGAGGTGCAGCCGGTACGCTCGACGAACTCCTTGGCCTCGGCAGGATCGGTGTAGGGGCTCTCACCCTCAACCGCGGGACCGTCGTCCTCCTTGCCGCCAACCTTACCGAGCTCAGCCTCGACGGGCACACCCATGGCGCGGCCAGCGTCGGCGACGGACTTGGTCAGGGCGATGTTGTCCTCGAAGGACTCGTGCGAGCCGTCGATCATAACGGAGGTGTAGCCCGTGCGGAAAGCCTGCATGCAGCGGTCATAGCCATCGCCGTGATCGAGGTGCAGAGCGACGGGTACGGAAGCGCGCTCGGCGGCAGCCTTGACCATGCCGTAGAAGTAATCCAGGCCAGCGGTCTTGATGGTGCCCGGGGTGGTCTGCATGATGACGGGGGACTTGGTCTCCTCGGCGGCAGCCAGAACGGCCATAACAAACTCGAGGTTCTCGACGTTGAACGCGCCGACGGCGTAGTGGCCGGCCTGAGCGTCCTTGAGCATCTTTTCGGTGGTAACAAGTGCCATGAGCGTTTACTCCTCTCCCTCGCCCGCATCTGGACATCGGGCGTAGTTGTTCACAAGGCGTTTTACCTTGCGTTTTGCTGCGCTCATTGTATGAAAATCGCATCTGTCGCATGTACGAGATATCGCCGGCACGCAGGCCAAAACGCTCGTTTTTGAAAAGCAAACGGAAGGGATTCAGGCTAAATTCCCCTATCCGACATTACCGTTTTCAAGCGAATCATCTTTCTTTTATAGAAAAGATAAGTAATCGAAAGGCGTTTACTTGCTCAAAAAGAAAATGAACGAAAATAGACTCAACACAATTCCTGCAAATTTCAGACGATGATGGAGCGGATATGGCCCATGCAACAACCCGAGCTTTCGCCGATGAGCGTCGTGCCGCCATTATGGAAATGCTCGAACATAACGCCTCGGTGCAGGTAGCAGAAATCGCCCAGACCTTTGGCGTGTCCTCCGTTACCGCCCGCGCCGACCTAGACGCGCTCGCCGAGTCCGGCAAGCTGCGCCGCACGCATGGCGGCGCTGTGTCGCTCCAGAAGCGACTGACCGTATCCACCCAGGATCGCCGCATCAACGTCAATGTTGCCGCCAAGCAGGCCATCGCGCAAAGCGCCATCGGGCTCGTCAATGACGGCGACACGCTGCTCGTCGACTCGGGCACCACGGCGCTCGAGTTCGTCCGTCTCCTCGATCAACGCAACGGCATCACCGTTATCACGGCCGACATTACCATCGCCGATTATATCGACGAGAGCATGCCCTCAGTCGATGTCGTCATGCTGGGCGGGGCACTGCGCAAAGGCCATCGCTATCTGTACGGCCCACTTACCATGCAGGCGCTCCAAATGGTCCACGCCGATCTTGCCGTCATGTGCCCTGGCGCTTTTGTTCCCGGCTGCGGCTTTACGACCGACTTTCCGCAGATGGCCGAGACCAAAGCGGCTATGGTCGGTGCCGCTCGTCAAAGTGTCGCCCTCATGGACGCCAGTAAGGTCAACGGACGTGGCATGTACCGCTTTGCCGAGCTGACCGACGTCAACGCCATCGTGATGGACCGTGACCCCGATCACGCCGTCGCCATCTCAATCGCCGAGACCGTCGACAACGCCCGCCCAAATCTCGTCATCGCCGGCGCTTAAACAAAAACCACCACAAAGGTGCCTGTCCCCTTTGTGGTGGTTTGAGCGTTAAACGTGAACGTATCGCTACTTGGAGAGCTCGTCAGCGAGGGCCTCAATCTGGGCGCGCGATGCGTCGTTGAGCGAACCCAGGACGGTCACCTTGTTCTGCGCCAGGGTGATGTCCTTCATGCCCCCGAGCTCCTTGGTCATAACCTTGGCGGCAGCGGGCGCCCAGGAGCCGGCCTCGACGAGCGCCACCGTACGGTTCTGATAGGCGTGCTCGGCAAGCGTGTGGATAAAGGTGCTCATGAACGGGAAGATCTCGCCCTGATAGGTGATGGAGGCGAGCACCAGGCGGTCGTAACGGAACGCATCCTCAACGGCCTCGGCCATGTCATCGTGAGTCAGGTCAAAGACGGAAACCTTCTGGCCGCGGGCCTCGAGCGCAGATGCAAGCTCCTCAACGGCAGCCTTCAGATGGCCGTAGACACTCGCGTAGGCAATGGTGACGCCCTCGTCCTCGGGCTGATAGCTCGACCAGGTGTTGTAGGTGTCGAGGTAGTAGCCCAGGTTCTCGGTCAGCACGGGGCCATGAAGCGGGCAAATGATCTGGATGTCCAGGCCGGCGGCCTTCTTGAGCACGGCCTGCACAAACTTGCCGAACTTGCCCACGATGCCAAAGTAGTAACGGCGCGCTTCGCAAGCCCAGCCCTCGGGATCCTCGATGTCGTTAGCGCCAAACTTGCCAAAGCCGTCGGCACTAAAGAGTACCTTGTCGGTAGCCTCATAGGAGAAGAGCACCTCGGGCCAGTGCACGTTGGGGGCGCCGACAAACGTTAGGCTGTGGCCACCCAGGTCGAGCACGTCGCCCTCTTTGACGACCATCTTGCGCTCGGGATAATCGGTACCAAAGTAGTTGACCATCATACGGAAGGCGCCCATGCTGGCCACAATCTGGGCCTGGGGGTAGCGCTCCATAAAGGCGACGATGCCAGCAGAGTGGTCGGGCTCCATATGGTGAATGACCAGGTAGTCGGGCGTGCGGCCGTTGAGCACGGATTCGAGGTTACCGAGCCACTCATCGACAAAGCCGCCATCGACCGAATCGGCGACGGCAATCTTCTCGCCCAAGATAGCGTAGCTGTTGTATGCCATGCCATTCTCGGACACGTCGTACTGGCCCTCGAACAGGTCAGTGTCGTGATCGTCGACGCCAACGTAGCGGATATCCTTGGTGATCTCCATCAGGCAAAGCCTCCTAGATAGACAAAAGAACCCGTCTATCATAGCACTCGGCTGCATCCCAACAGCTATCTGCCGGCATCCTTATCGATTGTTATTGATGTTCAACATATCCCCGTTGACCTGCGGAAACTATGCGCGCGGCGCTGCCGTGGTGTGTCGAACGATGAGCTGACCGGGAATACGAATGGCGACGGTTTTGTCCGATGCCCCCGCCTTGGGAACTGCGCGCTCGAACACCTCGCGCCCGCGCTGATGCAGATCGAATCGAACGGTCGTGAGCTCGTTATGTGCGACAAAGTCGTCGAGCGAGTCATCGACGCCCACCACGCTCACGTCCTCGGGCACGCGCAAGCCGCTATCGCGCAGCGCGGCAATGGCGCCGTTTGCCATCTGGTCGTTTGCCGCGTAAATCGCCGTCATGGTGCGGTCGTGCTCAGCCAAGTACCGAGCGGCCTCGTAGCCGCTGTTGGCAGACCAGTCGCCCTCGAGTGGCTCTACCGTCTCGATGTGTTTACGCTCGAGTGTATCTTGCCAACCGGCGCGACGAAATTGCTCGTCGACCGAGAACGACGGGCCGCCAATATAGCGAATCTGCTCGTGCCCAAGCTCAAACAGGTGATCCATAAGCAATAGCGAGCAGCCGTAATGGTCGGAATCGACCGTGGTCACGCGCGGATGCGCGTACATGGTAACGATGACCGTTCCAATGCCCGGCAACGGATCGAACGTCTCGAAATCGGGCGCCATGCGACTCATGCCGATGATGATACCGTCCACGGGCAGCGCGGCCATACGACGCGTGGCCTCGGCAAGCGAAAACTCCTCGGTCTTGGACATCTCGACCAGCGTGATGGCGCAATTATGCTCGCGAGCTGCGCTGGCGATGCCGTCGATCATTGAGAGGTTCCCAAACTTGGTGACATCGTTGACGCACAGCCCGACCGAATGGTAACGGCCGTCGCGCAGCGAGCGACCGGCATAACTCGGACGAAAGCCAAGCTCTTGCATAGCGGCCTGCACGCGCTGGCGCGTCTGTTCGTTAACGTTGGGCAAGCCGTTGGCGACGCGCGAAACCGTCTGCTGCGAAACGCCAGCAGCGCGGGCGACGTCGGCCATGGAGACCGGACGCGAACTGGTATCGTTGGACGGGCGCCTTGCCACAGGATCACCTTCACCCTTGAGAGATCTGAATAGCGTGAATGCCGGCCCGGGCAGAAATACATCCCGCGCCGAGGCCCGCTATCGTCGGACGCATGTTAACGTACTCTACTTTTTCTATCTGCATCTCTTCTGCTTTATAAGTCCATACGGCAGTACCGTTCACGGCTGAATTTCTACCGATTACCAGATTCTCAAAAAGTGATAAGTGTTGTGTTATGAGTACGTTAACATAGCCCGTAACGTGCGGCATCGTAGATGCTGAGTTTATGCCGCTTCAGATTGTTAACGTACTCACTACGACGGAAAACTCGTCAGTATGCGCCAAGGAAAGGACCCTCATGACCACCCCCGACGAAAAGACACTCGCCACGCTCACCAAGCTGTTTGAGGAGGAGTTTGGCCCCATCGGCGATCGCCAGGTGCTCTATGTGCACGCGCCCGGCCGTTCCGAGATCAGCGGCAACCACACCGACCACGAGGGCGGCCACGTTATCGCCGGCTCGCTCGATGTCGCCGTTGACGGCATCGCCGTGGCAACCGATTCCAACAAGGTCCGCGTTGCCGACGAGGGCTATCCCACGTTTGAGATCGCGCTCGACACGCTAGACGTTCAGGAGTCCGAGAAGGGCACGTCCGCAAGCCTCGTGCGCGGTATGGCCCACGAAATCGCTGCTCTGGGCGTTGAGCCCCAGGGCTTCGACTTCGCCTTCACCTGCTCCGTCCCCTCGGGTGGCGGCCTTTCCAGCTCTGCCGCCGTCGAGGCCGCGTACGGTCGTGCCATGGAGGCACTCTGGGGCGTGCCCGCCATTGAGCCCGTCACGCTCGCCCAGATGAGTCAGCGCACCGAGAACAACTACTACGGCAAGCCCTGCGGTCTGATGGACCAGGCCGCTGTGTGCCTGGGCGGCCTTGCCTACATGGACTTTGAGGACCAGGCCCAGCCTAAGACCCAAAAGCTCGAGCTCAACTTTGAGGATCACGGTTATGCGCTTGTGCTCGTTAAGGTTGGCGCCGACCATGTGGCAGCTACCGACGACTACGCCGCCGTTCCGCGCGAGATGCAGGACGTCGCTGCCGAGTTTGGCAAGGCACGCCTATGCGAGGTCGATGTTGCCGACTTTGACGCCAAACTCCCCGAGCTGCGTGCCAAGCTGGGCGACCGTGCCTGTCTGCGCGCCGTTCACTACTGGTACGAGAATGGCCTGGTCGATAAGCGTTGGGCGGCCCTTAACGCCGGCGATATCGATCAGTTCCTGGTCCTGACGCGCGAGTCCGGCGCCAGCTCCGCCATGTACCTGCAGAATGTTGTTGCCAAGCTGGGATCTGAGCAGCCTTCCATGTATGCCCTAGCGCTGGCCGAGCATGTGCTCGACGGTCGTGGCGCCGTCCGTATCCACGGCGGCGGCTTTGGCGGCACCATCCAGGCCTTCGTGCCGCTCGACCTGGTCGACACCTTCATTGCCAAGATGAACAGCTGGCTGGGCGAGGGCTCTGCCCGTCACTACGCCATCTCTGACAAGGGGGCTTACGCGGCATGGCTGTAATGACTGACGTGCGCGAGGCCGCGCAGGGCCTGATTGAGTATGCCATCCATCGATCGATGATCGGACAGGACGATCGCATCTGGGCCTACAACACCATTTTGGAGTGCATCGGCGCCACGGGCCCCGCACTCGACATGGCTTGGGCACTCAAGACCGAGAAGATTTCGCTCTTGCACCCCGATACACTCCCCAACTTTGACCTGGAGGGCACGCTTGCCGCGCTTGCCGAGGCTGCCATTACCAACGGCGCCGCCGAGGACACGGCGTCGGGCCGCGACCGCATCGCCATGTGCATCATGGGCGTGCTCATGCCGAGGCCTTCGGCTGTAAACGAGGAGTTCAACGGACGTATGGGCGTCAACGAGCCCCGCGCCGCGACCGACTGGTTCTACGGCCTGTGCTGTGACGCCGGTTACGTGCGCCGCGCCGCTATCGCGCGCAACATCAAATGGAGCACTTCCACCAACTGGGGTGACCTGGAGATCACCATCAACCTGTCAAAGCCCGAAAAGGACCCGCGCGATATCGCCGCGGCAGGTGCAGCCAAGAACACGGGCGAGAAGTATCCCGCCTGCCAGCTCTGCATCGAAAACGAGGGGTATCCCGGACGCTCCGCCGCAGCCGACGGAGGCGCTCATCCCGCCCGTCAGAACCTGCGCGTTATTCCCATTCAGCTTAATGGCGAGCGCTGGGGCTTCCAGTACAGCCCGTACGCGTACTTTAACGAGCACTGCATTGCCATGAGCTCCGAGCATCGTCCGATGCACGTCGACCGCAAGGGTCTGACCTGCCTGCTCGACTTTGTGGACCTGTTCCCGCATTACTTCATCGGCTCTAACGCCGACCTGCCCATCGTAGGCGGCTCAATCTTGTCGCACGACCACTTCCAGGGTGGCGCGCACGAGTTCCCCATGATGCACGCCGCCGAGGTCTCGCAGTTTAGCGTGCCCGGTTTTAACCAGGTCAGCGGTACCGTGCTGCAGTGGCCGCTCTCGGTGCTGCGCCTGCGCTCGCACGACCGCGCTCAGCTGCTCGACGCTGCCGAGAAGATTATCCTCGCCTGGCGCGAGTGGACCGATGAGTCGGTGGGCGTCATCGCGCGCACAGCCGATGGCGTGGCGCACAACACGGTGACGCCCGTCATCCGCCGCGTCGACTCCCGCGGCAACGCCGGCGGCGAGATTTACGAGGCCTACCTGGCGCTTCGCTGCAATATCACGACCGACGAGCATCCGCTGGGCGTTTTCCACCCGCATGCCGAGTATCACCACATTAAGAAGGAGAACATCGGCCTGATCGAGGTCATGGGCCTGGCTATTCTTCCGCCGCGCCTGGTTCCCGAGCTCGGCGCTGTCCGCGAGCACCTGCTGGCAGCCAAAGCCGATACCAGCTACGACCTTGCCAGTGCGCTCGAGGGCGACGACCTTTGCCGCAGCCATGCCGCGTGGGCCGAGGACGTCTATGCCCGCCGCGCCGACGAGCTTACGGCGGATAGTGCCATCGGCATCCTGCACGAGGAGGTCGGCGTGGTGTTTGGCCACGTGCTCGACAACGCCGGCGTCTTTAAGTGGGACGAAGCCGGCCGCGCCGCCCAGCGGCGCTTTATCGACTCACTGCAATGATCCCTTTCGGACGAAGGAAAACGGATCATTTCGTCTTCAAGACAACGGCGCCCGCCGGCAACATCGCCGACGAGCGCCATTTTTTTGGTGCAAGGGGGTCAGGTTACTTTGCACCAATGAGGAGTGCCCCCAGGTAACTAGCAGTTGTTGGGGACGTTCTTGTTTGACTAGCCGTTTAAGAACGTCCCCAATGACTACCCAGGGCATCTCGCGCCCTCAGCGCAAATCGAAGTCAAATACTTTTCCCGAGAAGTGAACGACCTAACCTGCACCCCCGGAACAACCGCATTTTTCAACGCCAAAACCGCAGGAAAAATTAGCGAAACTGCAGGAAACGACGTCCAAAAAGTGTCGATGTTCCAAGGGTCCATTTTTACTCGTTCACTTCTCGGGAAAAGTATTTGACTTCGATTCTGAACGATCTAGCACGCCAGGTGATCCAATGGAAGCGAAGGAATCATGGCACAAGGAGTGTCCCCAAGTGCCGAAATGACGAGAGTGGATAATCTCCCACTTTGAACCCGCAAACAGGCCAAAAACGGGAGATTATCCACTCTCATTCTGCGAGCACTCATTTAAGCCTGTCCCCAATGAGTGCCCCTTTGGTACGCGACCGACGATTGAACGTCAGATTGTCCAAATGCGGCCCGCGCAGCGTCGAGCCGTTACGCGGTTTGGTAAAACCGCGTAACCCTAAAGCTCCGTTACTTCAACGTTGTTGTAGATCTCGTCCCAGCGGTTCATGACCAGGTGGCCGGTCTTGGGGTCCATGGCGTTGAGCTTGCCGCAGGTATTGGCAGTCTTGAGCACCGTGACGTCGTCGGCACCAGCAGCAATGGCATGCGCAAAGCCGGCGATGGTCGAGTCGCCGGAACCCGTCGCGTTCACAGCCGCAATCGCGGGCGTCTTGGCGCGGAATGCGCGACCCTCATGGAAGCCCACCGAACCGGCAGCGCCCATCGAAACGACAACCCAGGGAATACCGGCAAAACGGCTATCGGCGGCAAGCGCCTCGCGCAGCGCCTCGGCGTCATCGGTCGTAAAGGACGTACCCAGCAGGCCGTTAATCTCGGTCAGGTTGGGCTTGACGAGTTCGGGCTTAGCGTCGGACTCCAGCGCTGCCTCCAGCGATGCACCCGAGGTGTCGAGCAGCACCTTGGCGCCCGCCTGCTCGGCGATCTTGACGAGCTCGGCATAGTAGCCGGCATCGACGCCACGCGGCAGCGAGCCCGAAAGCGTCACAACGTCCGCCTTCGCTGCAAGCTCGGCGAACTTGGCCGTAAAGGCCTCGAGCTCGGCCGGGGCGATCTGCGGGCCGCTCTCCAGCAGCTCGGTCTGATTACCCTCGTGCAGAATATTCAGGCAAATGCGCGTCTCACCGGCGATGGGCACAAAGTCGTTCTTGACGCCGTCGGCATCCATAAGCTCGGCCATATAGGCACCCATGTGGCCGCCGAGCAGACCGGTCGCGAGCACATCGTCGCCCAACTGCAGCAGCACGCGGCTCACGTTGAGGCCCTTGCCGCCAGCGGTCTTTTCGGGCGTCACACGGTTAACATCGTCGATGATCAGCTTGTCGAGCTGATAGCGCGTATCAATCGACGGGTTCATGGTAACGGTCAGAATCATATTGAACTCCTGTTCCGGGGCGGCATGACCCGCCCCAAACATACGATAGCTCGTTAAAGGATCTCGATCTCAAAGCCACGGGTGACGGTCTCCCCCGGCTTGGCCACCAGGCAGCCACGCTTGTGCTCCAGAATATCGTCCTCGTCGGAGCAGGTGGACAGGCCGCCCCACGGTTCCACGGCCACAAAGTCGCCCTCGGGCTTGCTCCACACAATCAGGTACGGCATATCGGGGAACGTCAGGCGCACGCCCTTGTCCTCGGTCTTCTTGGTCAGCGTAACCACGCGGCTCTCGAGCACGTCGAAGATGGTCTCCGCGAAGTCGAAGAGTTCGTGGGTAAGCGGCAGGTTCTGGCCGATCATGGGGTTCTTGCTGCGATGCTCAACATCAATCAGGCCCGTCGAGGGAACGGTAGTACAGAGCTCGGTGGCCTCACGCTGCTCAAAACGAAGCTCGTAATCGTCATAGGACTCGCCCTCGTCGAGCGGGCACTTAAAGCCGGGATGACCGCCTACAAAGAACGGCATGTCCTCGGTGCCCTCATTGGTCACCTCGTACGACACGGCCACCTTTTCCGAATCGATCGTGTAACGAGCAACGATCTTAAACGGATACGGGTACTGCTCGAGCAACTCAGCATGGTCGGCAGAGCTTAGGCTCAGCGCAACCATGCTGTCGCCCTGCCCCTCGAGCTTCCACTCCTGTTTGCGCGCAAAGCCGTGGCGGGCGAGCTTTACCTCGCGGCCGCCCATGGTCATTGCACGACCATCACGAAGGCCGCCGCAGATCGGGAAGCAAATGGGTGCCTGGCCCGACCAGACCGAAGGATCGCCCTGCCACAGATACTCGCGACCGTCGGCCACAATTGAGGTGAACGAGCCGCCCGCCGTGCTCAGTGCTACGCGGATAGAACCGTTATCAAGAACAAACTCCATAGGAGCCTTCCCTTTCTTACGACAGCCCGCTAAGTCAATAGGGCTGATAGAAAACCGGCCCGCGCCCCCTCACAGAAACGCGAGCCGTCAATTGAAAAGCTGCAGAATGCCAGGGACCGCCAAGAGCGAAGCACTCAAGCCAAGCAAGCAAACGTGTTATCGGAGCAACTTGCCAAACCAAAAGACTTCGCCGCAACAGAGGTAACCCCGCAGGTCACCTCAACGTCAGCGAGAAGCCAGCTGGTGAGGCAAGGTGCCGTGAAGCGAGGCGGCGTTGACCTTCTGGTCATGCCGTCGAAGCTGAACGGCAGATTGCCCACCAGATGGCTTCGCAGCGTCGGCCGGTCCGGCGTTCGGTAGAACGCCGGAACCCCTTAGTCGTGATACTCGCCGCGGTCCCACTTCTCGAGGAACTCGTCAAAGAAGTGCGGGTCAGCCTGAGCCTCGGCGTCGGCCTTATTGCAGGCGTCGATCTTGGCGATCAGGGCATCGTGCTCGGGGGTCTTCTCGTAGGGCTCCTCCAGGAAGGCAAGCATGATGTCGGCCATCAGGAACTCGCCGGTAATCTTGCCGCCAAAGCCCACGATGTTGGCGTTGAGCTCGCGACGGGCATACAGGGCAGAGGTCATGTCGCGAACCAGGGCGCAGCGAGCGCCGGGGACCTTGTTGACGGCGTTGGTAATGCCGATGCCGGTGCCGCACAGGGCCACGCCAAAGTCGGCCTTGCCGCTGGCAACAGCCTCGCCCACGGCCTTACCGTAGATGGGATAGTGCGTACGGGTGTGGCTGTAGGTGCCGCAGTCGAGCACCTTGTAGCCAGCCTGCTCCAGGCGGTCGGCCAGATAGATCTTCTCGTCCGTAACGATATGGTCGCAACCGATTGCGATGGTCTTCTTCATCAGAACGTCCTTTCGTCTGAATTCACAAGTTGAGGTAGAAGTTCGAGTTCTCGGTGGCTCTCGTTAGGCCATCTTGTTGAGCATGTCGACACGGATCTGGTGACGGCCGCCGGCGTACTGGGCGCGCAGGAACTCGCGGGCGATCTTCTTGGCGACCTCGGTGCCCACAACGCCCGGGCCCATGGTGACCATGCGCGAGCCGTTGTGCTCGCGGGTCATGTAAGCGGAACGCTCGTCGGAAATGTTGGCGACGACCATGCCCTTAATCTTGACGGCGGCCATATAGGAGCCGACGCCGTACTTATCGAATGCGAAGCCCTGGGAATCCTTGTGCTCCAGCAGGTCCTTGGCAACGGCGGTGGCGGAATCGACAAAGTCCGCGGCAGGGGTCTCGGAATAGTCGACGACCTCGTGACCGTCGGCGATGAGCATCTCCTTGATGGACTCCTTCATCGACATACCGTCGGCATCGGAAGCGATTACAACCCTCATGACATCCTCCTTGAGAGATGCGCAGGTGCGCAGTTTCTGTTTGGAAGTGTTGAATCGCGTTCAGGTCCGGGCATCTGAATGTGCGGTTCTTCACTGTTCATGTTTATTTGAACACATTCGAACAGCGACTGCAACCATTATTTGTTTATCTTTGTTCTTTTTTGAACAAATACCGTTCACGGATGATTGGCGACCGTTTGAGCCCGGCGCAGACGTAGCGACCATGTGTTCAGCAAACAAAAGGGCGGCCGAGAACGTCTCTCGGCCGCCCTTCTTGCGGTTAATCTTCCAAAGATCGCTTTGCCGCCTACTCAGACCGTCCGCTCTTCTTGGCATGTTTGGACGGAGCGCTCAAAAAACGACCCGTCAGATAGTTCGCGGGACCGGAGATATCGATCCCCAGCAACACGTGTCCTAGCCATAGGAACGCCACGAGCACCAGTAGAGGAATCACGCACGAGGTCACGATCATCACGATGACACCTTCGATCAGATCGGTCACCTGCTGCACAATTTCATCGGTCATCTGCTTGGCACCGCTGGTCACCGATGTGACGAGACCCGAGGCGCCGTCGGCAAGCTGCTCAAGCACATTCTTGGACTCTGTGGACTCGGTCTTTTTCTTACTTGCTTTGGAGCTGTCGCTATCTGCCGCACCCGCAGCGTCGGCCGCCTTTTGCTCGGCCGCCTCGATGCTCATTCGATACGTTTCGTCGACCTTTTGCGACACACATACGCTTGCAGGCACCAAGGCCATGCCGATCATGGCGACTACCAGCACGCGGGTCGCCACGCGGCGCAAGACGGCACTCGTGCTCCAGCGTCCGTGAATACCAAGCGAGACCGCAAAGAGCACCAACGCAAACGGGATTAAGATGCCCAAGCCAACCGACCACAAAATCGTGAGCAAGTATTTCTCTAGGTATAGCACGGCAAGCACGATACCAAGGTTGCCTGAAAGCTGCGCAAGCTGCTCGGCAACCGGCGTTCCCGTATCACCCGGCAGCGCGGTAATGCCCGCAGACAGCGCCACGCACGAGGCCGTGAGCGCCAGTACGTTACCTTTCTTTTGGTCGATAACCTCGATGGTGGAGTCCCAAGTCTTGGTATCGGCGAAATGTGGGCGTGCGACAAATCCCGACAGCAGCGCCAGTACCACGAGCGCAACGATAAAGCCAATCTGCAGCTTTTTGTTTGCGCACACGACATCGGACAGGCTGGGCTGCAGCTCGGTTACCGTCGTATGCTCGGTTATCTGGACAGGACGCCCATGAGCCATCTCGTGCGCGTCTCTTTTTTGTATTGACCCGTTATCCGGCATTTGGATACCCCCTCAGTCCGGTGGTTAATGCGAAAGGAAGTATACCCACCGAGCAAAAATCGAACGGGAGGACGAACGGAGCGCACCAAGACTGTCCCCAATGACTATCTCAGGATGAGTTGCGGTGGAATAGGGATTGTTTTGCGCCCGCCGGTCCCTATTCAGTCCTTATTTCACCGCAACTTGGAGGAGAATAGAAAAAGCCCTGCCGCGAGTTTGTGGCAGGGCTTTTGGAAGGGGACTAAGTTGTGTGGGCTCGTTAGGCGAGCTTGGCCTCGAGCTCGGCGATGCGCTTGTAGGCATCAATGGTAAAGCGGGTCTGCTTCTCCAGAATCATGGTGGTCATGAGGGTGTCCTGAGCGTGAGCCATGATGAAGGTCATCTCCATCTCGCCACCGCCGGCCTCCTGCGAAAGCAGCTTGGTCTGCGTGTCGTGGGCGCCGATAAGTGCATCGCTGGCATCCTTGTGCAGCTGTTCGGCCTTCTCAAAGTCACCCTCGCGAGCAGCATCGAGCGCTGCAAGCAGATCGGTCTGGGCGTCACCTGCGTATGCGACAATCTCGAATCCAACCATCGAGATTTCTTCTTTGGTTGCCATATTGCGTTCCTTTCACATATGAACCAATGGAGAGCATCGCGTCCGGGCATACGCGCTGCGTTGTGTATGACAGAAACAATAACATTCAAACAAAAAAGAACAGCGCAAAACGTAATTTTGAGCTATGAACGGTCACTATTCGCCCGTGAACGGTTTTTAAACCAATCTGAACAATATCGAACACAATTAGCGGCAACCCAAACAGACCCGCGCCCTAGCGTACATCGCGCACCGTATCGCCCTCGACGAGCACGCCCGGAAACAGCATGTGCTCCACACCGGGTGCAGCGCCCTCGGCGCCGGCAATCTTGTCGACCGCCCACATGCCGACGCGTTTGTTGTCAAAGCGCACCGTGGTCAGGCGACGATCGGGTACGATATCGCCCAAACTATCGTCAACACCCACCACGCTTACGTCCTGGGGCACGCGCTTCCCGCGCGACTCGAGCCCACGGATGCAGCCATATGCCATGGCATCGTTGGAAGCATAAATGGCCGTACAGGTCGGATCGTCCGCCAGAGCCTGACCGGCAGCATATCCGCTCTGTGCCGTCCAATCGCCACGAATGAATCGCGGCGGCTCAATACCATGCGCGCGCAATGTCTCGCGCCAGCCCTCCTCGCGACGCATGCCCGAAAGCGAGCGCTCGGGGCACGAGATAAAGTGCACGGTCTTGTGCCCCTGCTCCAGCAAGTACTCGACCACCTGGCGCGAGCAATCGAACTGGTCGTTATCGACTGTTGAGCAGAGCGGGTGCTCCAGCATGGTAACGAGCACCGTCTGCATACCGGGCAGCGGCTCAAAGGTGCCAAAGTCCGCCGGCATGCGATTCATGATCACAACCATGCCATCCACCGGCAGCGCGCTCATGCGCGACGATGTGCTCTCGAGGGTATAGGGGTGTCCATCTACTTTAGTAAGGGTGATGGCATAGCCGTGTTTGTCGGCGGCGGCGGCAAAGCCCTCCATACGGTCGAGGTTGCCGATGCCGGTAATGTTGAACATGGCGACACCGACCGTCTTGAACTTGCCGCGGCGCAGTGACCGGCCGGCAAAGTTTGGACGGTAGCCAAGCTCGCGCATGGCGGCGCGCACGCGCTCCTTGGTCTCGGGGCGCACGCTGGGCGAATCGTGCACGGTGCGCGAGACCGTCTGCTCCGAGACGCCCGCGAGGCGCGCCACATCTTTGACGGATACCGATTTTTTAACAGCGGCCATAGGTCGATCTTTCTATGTCAACGATGCCATTGACGGCATCCTGCGCAGTCATTTTGAACACATTTAAGTATATCCAACGTCTCTCCAACGATACGCTCACCACCCAAAACCTACCGTTCACCGACAATCTTGCTTCCCCGAACGGCTTTTGTCGTCCAAATGTTAACGTTGCCATTGTGCAAACACAGAGCCACCGGGCGGCTCAATCGTTTACGCGCAAGGAATCGAGGGTCCGCAGGCACAGGGTCCACCGATTCGCGTCTTTTTTGTGCCGCAAAATGGCAACGTCAACATTTTGGCAACCAAACGCCAAAAGCTACCATCGTTGCTAACCCACCGACTCTTAGGAGCTTTGCATGGAGCAACTCATCGCCACCATCGAAAAAGGCCAGCCCTTTTTCAACGCGATCGCCCGCAACAAATACCTCAAGGCGATCCGCGACGGTTTTATCTCCGTCATCCCCATCATCATCTTCTCGTCCATCTTCTGTCTGGTAGCCTCGGTCCCCAACATCTGGGGTTTCTACTGGCCCGATGACATCAACAACGCCCTGTGGAAGTGCTACAACTACTCCATGGGCATCCTGGCCATCGCCTGCGCCGCCACCACGGCCAAGCACTTCGCCGACGCTCAGAACCGTGACCTGCCCAAGAACAACCAGATCAACTTTATCTCGTGCATGTGCGCGGCCATCATCGGCTTCTTGCTCCTTTCGAGCGACACGATCGCCACGGACGCCGCCAGCGGCTTCAACACGACCTACCTTGGTTCCAAGGGCCTGCTGACTGCCTTCATCGCTGCGTTTGTGACCGGCATCATCTACAAGTTCTTCATTAAGCGCAACATCACCGTCAAGATGCCCGAGCAGGTTCCGCCCAACATCTCGCAGACCTTTAAGGACATCATCCCCTTCTCCGTCTGCATCACCGTCTTTTGGGTCTTTGACATCGTCTTCCGCGCTGCCTTTGGCTTCTGCTTTGCCCAGGGCGTCATCCAGGTGTTCCAGCCCCTGTTCACCGCTGCCGACGGCTACATCGGCCTCGCTGTGATCTACGGTGCCATGAGCCTCTTCTGGTTCGTCGGCGTCCACGGCCCTTCGATCGTCGAGCCCGCCATCGCCGCCGCCCTCGTTGCCAACATGACCGACAACCTGGCTGCATATCAGGCTGGCGCGCACGCCTCCGCCGTCCTGACGCAGGGCGCCCAGTACTTCGTCGTCTGCATGGGCGGTACCGGCGCCACGCTCGTCCTGGTCTTTATGTTCTGCTTCCTGGCCAAGTCCCAGGAGATGCGCGCCGTCGGTAAGGCCGCCATCGTCCCGGTCTGCTTTGCCGTCAACGAGCCGCTGCTGTTCGCCGCACCCATCGTGCTCAACCCCGTCTTCTTTGTCCCGTTTGTCTTTGCCCCGATCGCCAACATCTGGATCCTCAAGGTCTTTATCGACTTCTTGGGCATGAACGGCTTTATGTACACCCTGCCCTGGACCGTCCCCGGCCCCATCGGCACCATCATGGGCCTGGGCTTCCAGCCGCTCGCCTTTGTGATGCTCGCCATTATCCTGGTCGTCGACTTTGCCCTGTACTACCCGTTCTTCCGTGCCTATGACGCCCAGAAGTGCGCCGAGGAGGCCGAGATCTCCCAGGAGGAGCTCGCCGCCAAGAACGCCGAGAAGGCCTCCAAACTCAACGACGCCTTCCAGGGTAAGGCCGACGCCAAGAGTGTTGCCGCCGGCGCCGCTGCCGAGGTCGTAAAGACCGACGCCGCCCCCGCTGCTGCCGCCACCGAAGCTACGGCCGCCAGCGACCTCAACGGCAAGCGTGTACTCGTGCTCTGCCAGGGCGGCGGCACCTCGGGCCTGCTCGCCAACGCGCTGGCCAAGGCCGCCAAGGAGCGCGGCATCGATCTTGAGACCGCTGCCGATGCCTATGGCAACCACGTGGACATGCTTCCCGACTTTGACCTGGTCGTCCTGGCTCCGCAGGCCGCCAGCTACCTGGCCGACCTGCAGAAGGACTGCGAGCGCGTGGGCAACAAGTGCGTCGCCTGCCGCGGTAAGCAGTACATCGAGCTCTCCCAGAACGGCGACAAGTCTCTCGCCTTTGTGAGCGAGCAGCTGTCGAAGTAAGTAACGCTTAGGGCCAGCCGACCATCCAAGACCGGCTGGCCCTTCGATTTAAACGATTGGATCATCATGTCCGTTAACCCTGCCAGCGTCACCAACCCGCCCGCGCAGTTTCCCGAGGACTTTGTCTTTGGCGGCGCCACCGCTGCCTACCAGGTAGAAGGCGAGACCCGCACCCACGGAAAGGGCAAGGTCGCCTGGGACGACTTCCTGGAGGCCCAGGGGCGCTTCTCCCCCGATCCCGCTTCCGACTTCTACAACCAGTACCCCGTCGATCTGGAGCTGTGCGAGGAGTTTGGCATCAACGGCATCCGCCTCTCCATCGCCTGGAGCCGCATCTTCCCCAACGGTACCGGCGAAATCAACCCCGAGGGTGTCCAGTTCTACCACGATCTCTTCGCCGAGTGCCACAAGCACCACGTTGAGCCGTTTGTCACGCTGCATCACTTCGATACGCCGCTGCCCCTCTTTGAGAAGGGCGACTTCCTCAACCGCGAGACCATCGACGCCTTTGTGGACTTTGCCACCTTCTGCTTTAAGGAGTACGCCGACCAGGTGACCTACTGGTTCACCTTTAACGAGATCTGGGCCGACGCCTCCAACACCTACATCGAGGGCACCTTCCCCGGTGGCGTCAAGGCGCATCTGGCCGAGGCTTTCCAGTGCGAGCACAACATGATGCTCGCCCACGCCAAGGCAGTACTGGCCTTCCACAACGGCGGTTTTAAGGGCAAGATCGGCGTCATTCAGTCGTTGGAGTTTAAGTATCCGCTCAACGAGAACGACCCCGCCGACATCAAAGCCGCCAACAACGAGCACGTGCTGCAGAACCAGTTTCTGCTCGACGCCACCTTCCGCGGCGACTATACCCCCGACACCCTCGAGTGCGCCAACCGCCTGGCTGCCGTCTCGGGCGGCACCATCGAGATCCTGGACGAGGATCTGGAAATCATGCGCGAGGCCGCGCTCTACAACGACTACCTGGGCGTTAACAACTACCAGTGCCGTTTTTTGAAGGCTTACGATGGCGAGAACGACCTGCACCACAACGGTACGGGCGAGAAGGGCACCGGCCGCTGGCGCGTTAAGGGCATTGGCGAGCACGTGAACAAGCCCGGCATCCCCACCACCGACTGGGACTGGATCATCTATCCCGAGGGCCTGTTCGATCTGCTCGTCTACATTAAGCAGCGCTACCCCAACTACAAGCAGATCTTCATCACCGAGAACGGCATGGGCTACAAGGACCCCTACAAGGACGGTTTTGTGGACGACCAGCCGCGCATCGACTACATCGAGCAGCACCTACGATGGTTGCTCAAGGCCATGGAGGTGGGCGTCAACGTGGGCGGCTACTTCCTGTGGAGCCTGCAGGACCAGTTCTCCTGGACCAATGGCTACAACAAGCGCTATGGCTTCTTCTACGTTGACTTTGAAACCCAGAAGCGCACGCCCAAGGCAAGCGCATACTGGTATAAGCACGTGGCGCAGACCCGTCGTCTGGACTAAAGACTAGCGGGGTTGCCTGCCCACATAACCTGTCCCCATTTCTCAGCCGGGGGCGGCACGTCACACGGCGCGCCGCCCCCGGCCTTTTTGTTTTGAGCGGGTCGGCAACCATTTGTCTCGATCTGTAACATCTAGCCGAGTTTTTGGGTCCTAGCTGTTACAGATTGAGACGAACAGGATTGCTCTTTCCGAAGAATCTAAATCTGTAACACGTAGCCCGCTTTTGACCGTCTACCTGTTACAAATCGAGACAAACGGAGTAGGACCTAACCCCGTATGTCCCTAACAGTCGAGCGTTCGACCAGCGTACTCGGCACATGAATCGCCTCGATAGACGAGCTCTCTCCAATCGCCGCCTCAAACGCAAGCTTACCGACACCGCGCAAATCAAATCGCAGCGTCGTCAGTCGATTGTGAGGAACAAGTCCCTCGAGTGCGTCGTCGATACCAACCACGCTCACGTCGTCGGGCACGGACAGGCCCGCGTTCTCGAGCGCGGCGATAACGCCCAGCGCCATCTGGTCATTTGCCGCAAGCACGGCAGTCGGCGCCTGCGACCCGCCGGCAAGCACCTCGGCCGCAATCCGCTCGCCCATGGCGTACCCACTGTCCGCACTCCAATCGCCACGCAGCATCGGAGCGGCATCGACATGAGCACGACCCAGCGTATCGCGCCAACCGGCCTCACGAAAACGCGAGGAAATCGAGTTTTCCGGACCCGCCACAAACCGCATATTCGAGTGACCATGTTCCAGCAGATAATTGGTCAACAGCTCGCACGAACCATACTGGTCGGAGTCGATCGTCGTGCAGCGCGGATGCGCATACATGGACAGGATGACCGTTCGCACTCCCGGCTGGGGAACAAACTCCTCAAAATCGGGAGCCATGCGGTTCATGTTGAGAATCATGCCGTCGACGGGTCGCTCGACCATGCGGCGCGAGGCATCGGCAAGTGTATAGGGCTTGTCGCCGCCCATCTCGATCATAGTGACGGCAAAATCGTGCTCGCGCGCCGCTTGCATGATACCCTCGAGCGTCGCCAGGTTACCGACACGTGTGATGTTGTACATGCACAGGCCAATAGAACGATACGACCCGCCGCGCAACGCCGCTCCAGCAAAATTGGGACGAAAGCCCAGCTCTTCCATGGCGGCCAGCACACGCTTGCGCGTCTTTTCCGTCACGTTGGGCATACCGTTGACCACGCGAGACACAGTCTGGCGGCTCACGCCAGCGAGCGCCGCAACCTCTGCCGCGCTCGCCGAATGACCATTCCTTGTCTGCTGAGCCATGCCTTCCACGCTAACCTGCTTCCCAACTATTCCCCGCGCCCATGGCGCATCGTACATACATCGATAACGTGCTCATGATACCCGAGCCCTATACCACAACATGAAAACTTCTGTCAATCAAAACCGCTTACCGAACAAATACAACCGTTCGCGGCTGTTTGAAGTTGTTTTGTTTCTATACATCCCAGCCGGATGTTAACGTGCTCATTGTCAAATGTTCACGTGCTCATTTTGGTTCTAATCATTTTAAGATAGTGTTTATCGGGCTTTTTCACCGCTGAACGCTAACCAGGGAGCCTCCTGAGCGCAAACGCACAATATCGAACAGCGAGACGAGAGGGTGTATGCATATGTCTTTGCTAAACCGCGTACAGCAGCTGCCGAAGGGCTTTGTTTGGGGCGCCGCAACCGCCGCGTACCAAACGGAAGGTTCCACGAAGGTGGCAGGCAAGGGTAAGACCATGTGGGACGATTACCTTGTCGCCCAGGGTCGCTTTTTGCCCGACCCGGCCAGTGATTTCTACAACCGCTACGAGGAGGATATCCGCCTTTCTGCCGAGCATGGACTCAACGCCATCCGTGTGTCCATCGCCTGGACCCGCATCTTCCCCAACGGCGACGATGCCGAGCCCCTCGCCGAGGGCGTTAAGCACTACCACGAGCTGTTCGCCTGCTGCAAAAAGTATGGCGTCGAGCCCTATGTGTCCCTGCATCACTTTGACTCCCCCGCCGCCCTGTTCAACCAGGGCGACTGGCTCAACCGCAAGACCGTCGACGCCTATGTGCGCTATGCCGAGTTCTGCTTCCGCGAGTTCCGCGAGGTCAAGAATTGGTTCACCATCAACGAGCTCATCAGCCTCTCGCACTCCCAATACATCCAAGGCAACTTCCCGCCCAACCATCACTTTGATGTGACGAGCGGCATCCAGAGCCAGCACAACGAGCTCGTTGCCCACGCCCGCGCCGTCAACCTGTATAAGGATCTTGACGAGACCGAGCACCTGGGCGGACGCATTGGCATGGTCAACGTCCTGACGCCGGCATATCCTGCCACAGACTCGCCCGCCGACCAGCACGCCGCCGACCTGTACAACGCCTTCTACACCGACTTCATCATGGACGGCGCCTTCCTGGGTCACTACTCCGCGCGCACCCTCTCACTCATCAACGAGATTCTGCGTGCCAACAACGCCACGCTTACGGTTGAGGACAGCGACATGGAGGAGCTCGCCAAGGCGGCGCCCCGCAACGATATGTTCGGCCTCAACTACTATCAGTCGGCGTTTATCGCCGCCTACGATGGCGAGTCCACCAACAGCTTTAACGGCACCGGAGACAAGGGCACCTCGTGCTTTAAGTTTAAGGGCGTCGGGCAGCAGGTCGATATGCCGGGTATCCCCACCACCGACTGGGATTGGCTCATCTACCCGCAAGGCCTCTACGACACGCTCAAGCACATCAGCGCCACCTATCCCAACCTCCCCGTCATCTATATCACCGAAAACGGCCTGGGCCACAAGGACCCCGAGCCTGACGCAAACGGCATCGTCGCCGATCCCGAGCGCATCGACTTTGTCGACCAGCACATGGAGAAGGTGCTCCGGGCGCGCGCCGAGGGCGTCGACGTCCAGGGCTACTTTATCTGGAGCCTGCAGGACCAGTTCTCGTGGGCCAACGGCTATAACAAGCGCTACGGCCTGTTCTACATCGACTTCGACACGCAAAAACGCTACATCAAGCAGTCGGCACTCTGGTACAAGGAGCTCGCCGACACTATGGCGGACGCGCAGTAGCGCATCGCCTCGCTTTCCCCCGAGAGCGGAGCGGCCCTATGCGATACAAACCCAGCCGCTCCCCTCTCTCCCCCTGGGACCGACCCCGCCTGCACCCGGGCTTTTAGCAAGCGGGAGACCATATAGGTTTTCAACGTCCATGCCATTAAGATTTCATGCAAAGAGGAGCGTGAACTATGGAATCGATCGTTAAGTTCTTGGAGAAAGGTCAGCCGTACTTCGACAAGGTCTCTAAGAACATCTACCTTCAGGCCATTAAAGACGGCTTTTTGGCAGCAATGCCCATCATCCTGTCTTCTTCTGTCTTCCTGCTTATTTCGACCCTGCCGGGCGTTGTCGCCACGGTCGGCGGCTTTACGCTGCCCGACTGGTGGAACGTCGACGTCGTGAACTTCTGCAACAAGGTTTACAACTTCACGATGGGCGTCGTGGGCATCATGGTCGCCGGCACCACCGCAAGCGCGCTGACCGGCTCCAAGAACCGCCGCATGCCTGCCGGCAAGGCCATCAACGCCACGAGCACCATGGTCGCCGCCATGTGCGCTATGCTCATCTTGGCCGTTACCCAGACGAGTGCCAAGATCGACGGCGCCGATGTCTCGGTGTTCTTTACCGACAACATGGGCACCAAGGGCCTACTGAGCTCCTTTGTCGCCGCATTTGCCACGGTCAACATCTATGCCTTCTGCATTAAGCGAGACATCACCATCAAGCTGCCCAAAGAAGTCCCCGGCGCCATCGCCCAGAACTTCCGCGACATCTTCGCCTTCAGCTTCTCCATCCTGTTTGTCGCCGTCATCGACGTTATCTGCCGCACCTGCTTGGCCGTCCCGTTTGCCAACGTCATCTCCACGCTGGTGAGCCCGCTGTTCGCCGCTGCCGATTCCTACGCCGGCCTCGCCCTCATCTGGTTCATGATCCCGCTGTTCTGGTTCATGGGCATCCACGGCCCCTCGGTCGTTAAGCCTGCCCTCAACGCCGCGCTGTTTGGCAACATCACCACCAACCTCGCCACGCTGCAGGCCGGCGGTCACCCCGCCCTCGCCCTGACCGAGAACTTCGGTAACTACATCGGCGAACTCGGCGGCACCGGCGCCACGTTCATTGTCCCGATCATCTTCCTGCTCTTTATGCGCTCCAAGCAGCTCAAGGCCGTCGGCAAAGCCTCTGTCGTACCCGTGATGTTCGCCGTCAACGAACCGCTGCTGTTCGCCGCGCCCATCATCCTCAACCCGTACTTCCTGATCCCGTTCCTGTTTGCCCCCGTGGCCAACGTCCTCATTGGTAAGTTCTTCATCGACTTTTTGGGCATGAACGGCTTTATCTATGCCATGCCGTGGGCACTCCCCGGACCGATCGGCACCTTCATCGACACCAACTTCCAGCCGATCTCTCTGGTCCTGGTTGTCGTCCTGCTGGTCGTTGACTTCTTAATCTACTACCCGTTCTGCAAGGCCTACGACAACGTCCTGTGCAAGCAGGAGGCCGAGACCCTGGCCGAAGAAGAGGCCGAGGAGACCAAGGCCGTCAAGACCGCTGCCGCCCCCGCCGTTGAGGCTCCTGTTGTCGAGACCGCTTCTGCCACTGAGGCCTCCGCAGCTCCGTCCGCCCTTAAGGGCAAGGATCTGAGGGTTCTGGTTCTGTGCGCTGGCGCCGGCACCTCTGCACTGCTCGCCAACGCGCTTAAGGAAGGCGCCGACGAGCTGGGCATCGACATTACCGCCAACGCCGGTGCCTACGGCAGCCACTACGCCATCATGGACCAGTACAACGTCATCGTCCTGGCTCCGCAGGTTCGCACCTATTACAACGAGATGAAGGCCGACACCGACCGCCTGGGCATCACGCTGCTGTCGCCCAAGGGCAAACAGTACATCGACCTCACTAAGGATCCCAAGGGTGCCGTCGCCTGGATCGAGGAAAACCTCGAGGCATAAGACGCTGACGCCACCTACCGCCCGCAGAAAAAAATGGCCCGTGCATCGATGCGTGATGCGCGGGCCATTTTGTTTAGACCGCACCCGTCCTCCTGTTCATCTTAATCTGTAACATCTAGCCGAGTTTTTGGGTCCCAGCTGTTACAGATCGAGGTGAACGCACAGGCCAAGCCAAAAATCTCAATCTGTAACATGTAGACCGCTTTTGACCGCTTAGATGTTACAGATCGAGACAAACAGATGGGTCAATCCAATCAATCTAGATCTGTAACACCTGGCTGGTCATTTCACTCCTAACTGTTACAGATCGAGACAAACGGAATAAGCCGGGCCGAATTGTCTAAATCTGTAACATCTAGCCGAGTTTTCGGGTCCCACCTGTTACAGATTTAGACGAGCAGGCCGAGCACGTCTACGCCCGCAGATCCCTTACGCTGGAACGCTCGACCAACACGCCCGAGACGAGCGTACGACTTCTGGAGCTCGGGGCTTCCAGACCTGCGACGACCTCATTGAGCGCACGGATGCCCAGTTCGCGGTGGCGAAACTTCACCGACGTCAGAATCGAGTTGGGAATCGTCTTGTAAAGCTCATCGTCGAAGCCGATCACGGACACGTCGTCGGGCACACTGTGCCCTTTGTCACGTAGAGCCATCATCACGCCGTTTGCCATACAGTCGTTAGCAGCGAGGACCGCCGTGCAATCGGGTTTATCAGCAAGCACAAGGCCCGCGGCATAGCCACTATCCGCATTCCAATCGCCTTGCAGAGGCTCGGGCGGCTCAATGCCACGCGCCTCGAGCGCCGCTCGCCAACCTTTCATACGGCACTGGCTCGACAGCGACTCTTTCTTACCCGAAACGAAATACACGTTCTTGTGACCATGATCCAAGAAGTACTTGCACGCCATGCGCGCGCCACCCTCTTGGTCGTCACTGACGGTGGAGCAGGTAGGATGCTCCATCGGCGTAATAATCACCGTCTTGAGGTCTTTCGGCGCCTCAAAGGTATCAAAGTCATCGACCATCTGGCGCAGGTTAAAAATCATGCCGTCGACGGGAAGCTGCGACATCCTACGCGCCGCTTCGGCAAGGGTCATCTTCTCCCCCGCCCGCTTTTTGATCATCGTGAGCGCAAAGCCTCGCTCTTCGGCGGCATCGGCGATACCGTCAATCATGTCCACGGCACCGCCCGACAAGTGGAACATCACCACGCCGATGCACCCGTAACGGCCCAACTTGAGTGAACGCGCGGCAAAGTTCGCCCGGAACCCGAGCACCTCCATTGCCGAATGAACCTTATCGCGTGTCGACTCTCGCACGCTATCGGGCTCGTTGATCACACGCGACACCGTCTTGAGAGAAACGCCCGCGGCAATCGCCACATCGTTCATCGAGACGTTTTTCTTGTCCATCGTTGCCACTGCTTCTCCACTCGGTTCTCTATCGCTTGTTTTTTGCGTTCTAGCATACACTACCTGCCCGACTGACAAATCAACCGTTTACCGGACAATATTGACCACTCACCCGTATATCCTTGTTGCTCTTTCAAAAATGTCTTACGTTGTCATTAACGAAATGACAACGTTGTCATTTCGCAATGCCTTCCTTAAGCAGGAAGGTTTCCGGGCAGTCCTGACCATCCATCGACGACCAGTTCCATCCACATGCATCGCGCATCGAACAGCAAAGGAGCTCTATGGACGCCATCGTAAAGATGCTCGAAAAGCATCAACCGTTCTTTGAGAAAATCTCGAGGAACATCTACCTCCAGGCCATTAAGGACGGATTCCTTGGGTGCATGCCCATCGTCCTCACCTCTTCGATCTTCCTACTGATTGCCACCCTTCCTGGCGTAGTTGGCATCACGCTGCCCCAGCCGCTCATCGACTGGTGCAACAAGCTGTACAACTTCACCATGGGCGTCATGGGCATCATGGTTGCCGGCACCACTGCCAAGAACTTTACGGCTTCCATGAACCGTCGCATGCCCGCCGGCAAAGTGCTCAACGACGGCTCCACCATGGTTGCCGCCCAGTGCAGCATGCTTTTGCTCGCTGTTACGCAGTTCACCACCAAGTTCAACGGCTCCGAACTTTCGGTCTTCGATTGCACCAGCATGGGTACGCGCGGTCTGTTCTCGGCCTATATCGCCGCGTTCATTACCGTTTGGGTCTATAAGTTCTGCGTCTCGCGCGATCTGACCATTAAGCTGCCCAAGGAGGTCCCAGGCGCCATCGCTCAGAACTTCCGCGACATTATTCCCTTTGGCGGCGCCGTCATCATCTGCGGCATCATCGATGTCGTCGTGCGCAACCTCATGGGCGTTCCGTTCTCCGAGCTGCTTATCAAACTGCTCTCCCCGCTCTTTACCGCTGCAGAAACCTATCCTGGCCTTATCCTTATCCAGGCAGCCACCGCGTTCTTCTGGTTCATCGGCGTCCACGGCCCCTCGATCGTCCAGCCGGGCATCGACCCCATCCGTCTTGCCAATCAGGCCGAGAACCTGCAGGTTCTGCTGGCCGGTGGTCACCCCGCCCACTCCCTCACCTTTAACATGTCGCTCGTGGGTGAGTTCGGCGGCACCGGCGCCACGTTCATCGTGCCGCTTCTGCTGATTCTCTTTATGAAGTCCAAGCAGCTCAAGGCCGTCGGTAAGGCCTCGATTGTTCCTGTTGCCTTTGCTGTCAACGAGCCGCTGCTCTTTGGCGCGCCGATGATCCTTAACCCCTACATGCTCGTCCCCTTTGTTGCCGCCGGTTGCGTCAACGTGAGTGTTGCCAAGTTCTTTATCGATAACATGGGCATGAACGGCTTCTCCTTCGTGGTGCCTTGGGCTACCCCTGCCCCCATCGGCATCTTCATCACCACGAACTTCCAGCTTATCGCCCTGGTATTTGTCGCGATTATCATCTTGCTGGACGCCATCATCTACCTTCCGTTCTTGAAGGCATACGATAAGCTGCTCTGCGACCAGGAGGCCGAGCGCGCCGCCGAGCTGGGTCTCGAGTCCGATGGTGCCGCCGCCATCGCCGCCAACGCCCCTGCGCCCGCTGCCGAGCAGGCTACCGCTTCCGTCGAGACGACCGCTGCCGCCGCCGACAGCAAGCCTGTCGCCGATCAGCCCGAGCCCGCTGCCGATGCATCCGCCAAGAAGGATGTCGATGGCCTGAAGGTCCTCGTCCTGTGCGCCGGCGCCGGCACCTCTGCCATGCTCGCCAACGCCATCAAGGAAGGTGCCGCACAGACCGGAGAGAACATCGCTTCCTCCGCAGGCGCCTATGGCCAGCACACTGCCATCATGGATCAGTACGACGTCATCGTGCTCGCCCCGCAGGTTCGTAGCTACTACAACGACATGAAGGCCGACACCGATCGCCTGGGCATTAAGCTGCTCGCTCCCCGCGGTAAGGAATATATCGACCTTACCCGCGACCCCGCTGGCGCCATCAAGTGGCTCCGCGAGAACCTCGACTAGCTCCTCCCTCTGTTGATGCCCGAATCCCCAGTTCGGGCACCTCTCCCTATTCCTATCCCACAGAAAGGATGACTCATGACCAACCCCATGCAGTTCCCCGACGGCTTTGTGTTTGGCGGCGCCACCGCCGCTTACCAGGTTGAGGGCGAGACCCGTACGCACGGCAAGGGCAAAGTGCCCTGGGACGATTTCCTGGCAGCTCAGGGTCGCTTCTCCCCCGATCCCGCAAGCGATTTCTACAACAAGTACCCGGTCGATATCGACTTGTGCCAGCGCTTCGGCATCAACGGTATTCGCGTCTCCATCGCTTGGAGCCGTATCTTCCCCAACGGCACCGGTGAGATTAACCCCGAGGGCGTCGCTTTCTATCACGAGCTTTTCGCCGCCTGCAACAAAGCTGGCGTTATCCCCTATGTCACGCTCGATCACTTCGATACGCCCGAGGCCTTCTACCAGGACGGCGGCGAGGGCTTCCTGACGCGCACGACCATCGACGCCTTTGTCGAGTACGCCAAGTTCTGCTTTGCCGAGTTCACCGAAGTCAAGCACTGGTTCACCTTTAACGAGATTCCCGCGACCGCCGAGGGCAGCTTTATCGTCGGCAACTGGCCGCACGGCGAGAAGTACCGCCTGGACAAGGCCTTCCAGCTCATGCACAACATGATGGTGGCCCACGCCAAGGCTGTCGTCGCTTTCCATGAGGGCGGCTTTGAGGGCGAGATCGGCATTGTCCAGAACCTGGAGCCCAAATATCCCCTCGACCCCAACAACGCCGCCGACTGCGAGGCAGCTCGCATGGCCGACGTCATCAACAACCGCTGGGTACTCGACGCCACCTTCCGCGGCCACTATGCAGCCGATACCATGGAGGCTGCGACCAAGCTGGCCCATATCGCCGGCGGCGAGCTCGACGTCCGCGACGAGGACATCGCCGCACTGACCGCCGCGCTCCCCTACAACGATTGCCTGGGCGTTAACACCTACAAGTGCCAGTTCCTGCGTGCCGCCGAGGGCGAAAACGACATCAACCACAATGGCACCGGCGACAAGGGCTCCTCGCGCTGGTTCCTCAAGGGCGTGGGCGAGTCATGCGTGCGCGAAGGCGTACCCACCACCGATTGGGACTGGATCATCTATCCCGAGGGCCTCTACGACCTGCTGCTCCGCATTAAGAACGATTACCCCAACTACAAGAAGATCTACATCACCGAGAACGGCATGGGCTATAAGGACGACTTCGAGGACGGCTTTATCGACGACGCCCCTCGCATCGACTACATGCGTCAGCATCTCGCGTGGATCCTCAAGGCAATCGACGGCGGCGTGAACGTCGACGGCTACTTTGTGTGGTCGCTGCAGGACCAGTTCTCCTGGACCAACGGCTATAACAAGCGCTACGGCCTGTTCTACATCGACTTCGAGACCCAGAAGCGCTATCCCAAGGCGAGTGCGTACTGGTACAAGAACGTCGCGGAGACCGGCCTGCTTATGGCCTAACTTTTGCCGCATACCCCTGTCGGCCGCACGCGAATCCCTCCACGGGTTCGCATGCGGCCTTTTTGTTTTTGGTGGGCTCGAGCGGATCATTCGTCTCGATCTGTAACACGTAACCGAGTATTCCGGCCCTACCTGTTACAGATCGAGACAAACGTTCGAACCAATCCAAACAATGTCAATCTGTAACGTTTGGCCGAGTTTTTCGGTCCCAACCGTTACTGATTGAGACAATTAGATAGTCAAATCCGCGCTTTCCAAGCAGCTATGAAGCACGGCTCTTTCCTTGCTTTCAGTATCACGAACATATTTTCGGTATCATTTAATGTTATTATGATACCGAAAATATGTTCGTGATACTGAACGGAGCAGCATGCGCCAGTTTGATTACGCCACAGTCCCAGCGAAACTCGAGGCAACTCCAATCACCAACCTTCTCCTCTCGATACGCGAGCATAAAGGCCGTCAGCTTGTTCTGGGTCAAGTCAGACCCGAGCTTCTATCGTCCCTTATGGAGGAAGCTAAGATCCAAAGCACCCAATCCTCCAACGGACTTGAAGGAATTGTTACCACCCAAAAAAGACTCAAAGCAATCATGGCGTATTCCGCCAAGCCAAGCTCCCGCGCAGAGGAAGAAATCGCTGGATACCGAGATGCGCTGTCGCTTATTCACGAGCAGCACGATTTCATTCCCGTAACGCCATCGGTCATTTTGCAGTTGCATCGTGACCTCATGGCACACACAGCAATCTCGTATGGGGGCCATTGGAAAGATAGCGATAACGAAATCATCTCCATCGACGATCAAGGCAATCGATTTGTGCGCTTTAGGCCGCCTTCGGCCCTGGCAACCCCCGGACTTATCGAAGAAGCCTGTCGGTCCCTCAATGATGCCTTATCTCGTCAAGTTTGCGACCCCCTCCTTATATCATTGCGCTTCATCTTCGATTTTGTCAGCATTCATCCCTTCAACGATGGCAATGGTAGGATGAGCCGGCTCCTTACAACGCTGCTACTCGAAAAGACTGGATACGACGTTGCGCGTTACATCAGCATCGAACGTCTCATTGAAGACAATAAAGCGCTTTATTACAACGCCCTCGCCGCAAGCTCCACTGGATGGAATGAAAATCAAAACACCGAAGTGCCCTTTATCCGTTTTATGCTCGGAACCATCCTGGCGGCCTACCGACAGCTCGAGCAGCACACCCAGATTGAATCTGGCACTCACCCCATGTCGAAGCAAGCACGTATAGCTGCTCTATTTCAGCAGAGACCCGGCGTCATCAAGAAATCCGACATCCAGTCCAACTGCCCCGATATCAGCGAGATAACCGTTAAACGAACCCTCAGTCAGCTTGTTGGTTGCAGCGCAATCGAGAAAACAGGAGCGGGTCGTTCGACGGGCTACATACTCAAAGACGTCCACGCCCTGGAATTATTCTTGCAATCCGCAATACCCGACGGCAGGTCAGAAATTACAAAAAAGTCCCCAAAGGACAAACTCCTTGAACGCATAAACCGCGCGGAAGATGAAAGCAAAGACGAACTCTACGAAGACTACGGTTCATTCTCAAGGAATATCAAAGCGAAATACGAAGTCTAGCCATACCTCAGAATGGCCTCACCCTTGTTGCCCAAAACTATTTGCGAGTCATTTTCCGCGTCATTGTAAAACGATAATCCCCGCGCCGGCAGAGGGCAGACGTATCGCCTGCAGCGTTAACTAGCAGATGACCTGCGTGTGTTCCTCGATGGCGGCGCGATCTCCGTCAGCAATACCCGGTTCGCACACCACGGCGTCCAAATTGTCCAGGCGACAGAAGGTGTAGAAGTCGCGCTTGCCTATCTTGCTGGAATCGGCGATCAGATAGCGCGAGTCAGCCTTGCTAAAGGCGAGCTGCTGGATACGACCCTCATCCATATTGGACGTTGATACGTCGCCATCCAGAATGCCGTTGGCGCCGATAAACGCCGCATCGATGCCCAGCGCGCGCAGGGTATCCTCGGCCGTTGGTCCCACAAAAGCGGCGGTGCGGCGGCGGTACATACCGCCCACGAGGCACAGCTCGCAGTCCTCGCGCTCCTCGAGCAGGTTGAATACCGAAAGCGAATTGGTCACAATACGCAGGCGAAACGTCGGCAGCATCGAGGCCATCTGCTCCACCGTAGTGCCCGTACCCAAAAAGATGGTCGAGCCCTCCTCGATGAGCTCCACAGCACGGCGCGCAATCTGCAGCTTTTCCTCGGCATGCTTAGTGCGCTTTTCGCTGTGCGAATACTCATGGCGCAACATAGCGTGGGGACGGCCCTGTGCACTGCGGGCTCCGCCGTGCACGCGCTCGATCTCGCCTAGGCTCGCAAGCTCCTCAAGGTCGCGGCGGATCGTCATGTCCGAAACGCCCAGCGCATCCGAAATCTCCTTGACCGAGACCGTGCCCTGCTCCTCAAGCAGCTGACGAACCTTATCCTGACGCTCCGCCTTAATCACGATGAGTCCTCGCTGTTCTACGCATACATGCCATTCAAACAATAACGAACAAATTGTATCAGACTCGCGTGCGTTAATAATAAGCGCCCACACAGCCCTAATCATCACTTTTTTGAGAAAAATACCCCCTGCTTTAGTGAGATGTAGTGATAATCTCGCCTGTTCGCGCTACAGTTTGTCCGAATACCTCGATGTTAGGAACCAAATGATCACTTCCGAGCTTTTCGGCACCGCGCCGTGCGGTACCCCCGTTCATCGCTACACCCTCAACGGGCCCGAGATCTGCGTTCGCATTATGGACTATGGCGCCACCGTGCTTGGTATCGATGTGCCCGACATTCCTGGCAACGTACGCGATGTGGTGCTGGGCTTCGATAAGCTCGAGGATTACTTTGACAACCCCGCCTGCTTTGGCGCAACCATCGGCCCCGTGGCAAACCGCACCGCGGGTGCCACGATCACCATCGATGGCACAGACTGGCATCTGCCCGCCAACGAGGGCGCCAATAACCTGCACAGCGATCTTGAGCACGGCCTGCATAAGCGCGTGTGGGATGCTGAGCTCGACGAGGTCCACAACGCCGTGCACATGACCACCTCGCTTAAGGATGGCGAGCTGGGCCTGCCCGGCAACCGAACCTTTACGGCCGTGTTTACCGTTACGCGCACCGGCGTCTTCCGCATCGAGTACGGCTGCGAGAGCGACCGCGCCACCTACGTGTCCATGACCAACCACACCTACTTCAACCTTGCCGGCCACAACGCCGGCATGGACTGCGAGCACTTCTTTGTAGCCAACGCCGCCCACTACCTGCCCATCAATGAGCAGAACATCCCCACCGGCCAGATTGCTCCGGTCGACGGCACGCCGTTTGACTTCCGCGAGCTGCGCCCCGTCGCACCCGGCATGGAGGCCGACGACCCGCAGATTAAGCAGGCCCGCGGCTACGACCATTGCCTGTGCATCGGCGGCTATCAGTACGGCCGCAACCTGCGCCGCGCTCTGCATGTTGAGGAGATGTGGACCGGCCGTGAGATGGACTACTACACCACTGCCCCGGGCGTGCAGCTCTACACCGGCAACTGGCTGGGCGACGAGCACGCCAAGGACGACGCCAATTATGGCTGGGGTGCTGGCTTTGCCCTCGAGGCCGAAATGTATCCCGACACGCCGCACCATACACTGTTCCCCCAGGGCATCGTGGGCCCGGGTCATCCCTACAGCAATGTCATCGAGTACCACTTTATGAGGCACTAAGCCCATAACGCAATAAATCGCACAGCAGCGCCCGCCGACACCACCGCCGACGGGCGTTTTTTCATCTTTTGGCTCATTTTCGCTGTGACTGTATGAGTGACATATCAAAACTATGCCCATTTACTACGTTTAGCCCGGGGTGCTCGACCATGCACCGGTTTTTGTTAAATTCGCAAGCCGACTACCTGCGGTTTTGTTTTTCTCAAATTCGACATACTCGGCGATAGCCGACCAAACGTAGTAAATGGGCATAGTTTTTGACAGGCGGCATCGCGCGCATCCCTCGCAAGGGCAAAATGATCCGTTTTCCTCCGTCCCCAAGGGATCAATTGAACAGATTGCCAATGGGGTCGGGGGCGGAACTGGGGATATAACGGATTTCTAGCTCTATGCCGAGCTTTTGCAACTCTTTGAAGGCGGCGATGTCCGCATCGTCTACGGCAATGGCAGGCGTTGCAGAGCGCTTGCCCTCCCTCGCCCGCATATGGCCGATGCTGATCTTGGTTATTGGCACACCGCCCTTAACCAGCGCGAGTGCATCCGTGGGCGACGCCACCATGATGAGAATCCATTGGCGCGGCGTTGCGGTATGAATGATGTCGACGGTCCTTTGCACCGAGAAAAACCGCGTCCACACGCCCTCGGGCGCCGCGACCCTCATAGGCGCCCATTGGCGCGAATCAGCCGCGATCTCATCGTTGACGATTAGGACGAGGTTGGAACCCACAGCCTCGTTCCACAGCTCGACGTCTTGCCCGTAAATAAACCGATCATCGATACGTGTAAGAAGGATCCTGGGTTGAGCCATGGCAGCCCCATTCTGTTTGAGACCCGTAAGAGCGAGACATCACGTCTCCAATATTAGTGCATTTAAAGTGAGAAAAGCCGTCAGAACACTTGCGCGGATTTGCGATGTCCCGTATCATAGACAGCCGTTGACGCCTCAATTGCGTCATCACATGGCCGCCAGCGTAGCTCAGTTGGTAGAGCACCGCTCTCGTAAAGCGGGGGTCACCGGTTCGAGCCCGGTCGCTGGCTCCATTGCACAAGATAGCCGCCTTCGGGCGGCTTTTTTGTTGCCGATTTTGAGTGCGTGCTGAGTGCGTGCGCGCCAATCCAAGCATCGCCACGTCAACAGCGGCCCACTCGGTGGACTTCGGGTTTAATGCTTAGGGGCGGGGATTTACCAAAGTGGAATCTTAATGAAAAGAAACCCAGCTGTAACAAGTGCCATGGTGGGGGCTCGAATTGGCCATATAGATCTAAAATAGTCACGATATACAAATGTCGAGAGACGTTGGGGATATAGATGAAAAGAACTAAGGGTTTTCTTTTGTTGGTAATGATGCTGCTCGGACTGTTCTGCCTGAGTGGCCCTTCTTGGGCCGAGGCTGCCTGTCCTGAAGGTGAGCCTCAGCAGTCTTATACGGGCAGCCTGCTGATAACTGCCAAGGAGGGCGATGCCGACTCTCAGTCTGGGGTAAATCCCCTTGCCACTTTTGAGGGGGACGGCGGAACGGTCAAGCTTGACCATATTGGTAGCGGGATTTTGAGGTGGCAAGTTCTTCCGGACAAAATTGCGAACGATCCCTTCTCTTTTGCTGGAACGATATATCTATACAAGGTTGTGAGCGGAAAACAAAAATACGTCGATTGCTATCCGACAAACGGGTCTGGAATTGCATTCACCGGCATTTCGGGGCAGATTGATACACATGTACGAAAGGGAACCTATGTGGTGCGTTGGGTTGGAGCTGCTGCAGGCCCGATATGGATTGCGGTCTTGCGCCCCGATGTCCAAATAGGTTTCTCTCTCTAGACGGGAAGTTGCTCATGGACGCCATATATGACGGAGATGACTGGGTTGATCATTATACTTGGCGCCTGGTCGGCTCGAACGACAATGGGGATGTGGTGTTTGATGGACTATGTCCAAAGCATCTCCATCCTTTTGTCTCGTCGTTAATTGAGAGCTCCGCTCGTGTTGCCCCCTACAGCTCGGCATCGCTTCATGATACGGACGTTTTGAAGACCATAAGGGAATCAATTGACGAGGGCACGATGAGCGGCCCGCTGTTTTCTCGGCTTGTGGGGCTAGATGAGATTGGCTCGAAACGACTGCTTGCGGGCGAAAAGATGGAGCTTACTTATCGTTCGATGATTTCAATCTTGCGGATGGCCGATGCTCTTCGTAAATAAATGAGGCTTCCCTATTCAAAACCGAAAACCCCGCCAAACGTGATTCCCCTAGGGAAAACACGTTTGGCGGGGTCCTAGCGTGATTTCCCTAGGGGAATCACGCCATCAGACGAACAGCTCAGCCGAGCAGCGCGTTACTCCTCCCAGTAAGCGTCGGCAAGCAACTTAAAGCAGATCTTCTTGACCGGCTGTGCGCCATCGCCCGGGAACTCGAGCGTGGGCATGTGGGGCTCGCCGGCAACGAACAGCGCGAATTTGTCGTCGGCAAGATCGCCGGCGATCGAGGCGTCGGAATCGACCAGATCATAGTCGTCCTTCTCGTCAAACTCCTGGACCAGCGTCAGGCTGCCCGTAGCGACCTTGAAGGCCTCGCGACCCTCGACATCGATCTGCAGGTCGTGATAGCGCTGATGCGTCTCATAGTGAGCCTCAGCCTCGGGACGCGTCGTGGGAGACATGACGTTCGCAAAGACCTTCTCACCCGAAATCGGATGGCTGCCGACCTCGAGCTGTGCCGGGTCGTTCTCCTCGAGCCAGTCGATCAGCACGTCGAGGCCCTTGAGCATTCCGCGGTATTCCTCGATATCGCCCAATGCACCGTAAATCATCTAAATCCCCTCTCGGATCGTTTATTTGGCAGCTACTCGGTAAATGCATTACCGACGCTGTTGTCACCCACATACGTCTCGACCAGGGTAAGGTCGGGATTGAACACGACAAACTCGGCGTCGCGCCCCAGCATAATGCTACCGCACTTGTCGTCAACTCTAACCACAAGCAAGCAACCGATGCCGGGGGCGGCGCACAAGCTCCTACAGCTCGGTCACGACAACGCCGTTGTAAACCTCGTCCCAACGATCCATAACCAAGTGGCCAGTCATGGGATCCATGGCATTGAGCTTGCCGCAGGTGTTGGCGGTACGCAGCACCGTCTCGTCATCCGCGCCAGCAGCAATCGCATGTGCGAAGCCGGCAATGGTCGAATCGCCAGAGCCCGTAGCGTTAACGGCGGGGATATCGGGGGTCTTGGCGCGGAATGCACGGCCATTATGGAAGCCCACGGAGCCGGCAGCGCCCATGGACACGACGACCCAGGGGATATCGGAGAAGCGGGCATCAGAGGCGAGCGCGGCGCGGAGCTCGTCCACATCGTCGGTGGTAAAGCTCGTGCCCAGAAGGCCGTTAATCTCGGTCAGGTTAGGCTTGACCAGCTCGGGCTTAATTTCGGACTTAAGGGCGGCCTCGAGCGAAGCACCCGAGGTATCGAGCAGCACCTTGGCGCCGGCGTTCTCGGCAATACCCGTGATCTTGGCGTAGTAGCCCGCCTCGACACCACGGGGCAGCGAACCCGAGATGGTAACGACAGCGGCCTTGCTCGCAAGCTCGGCGAACTTGGCGGTAAAGGCATCGAGCTCCTCGGGGGCAATCGTCGGGCCGCTCTCGAGTAGCTCGGTCTGGTTGCCGGCGTGGAGGATGTTAAGGCAAATACGAGTCTCGCCCTTGATGGGTACAAAATCATTCTTAATGCCGTTGGCATCCATGAGCTCGGCCATGTAGGCGCCCATGTGGCCGCCGAGTAGACCGGTTGCCACAACGTCGTCGCCCAGCTGACCCAGTACACGGGCCACGTTGAGACCCTTGCCGCCGGCGGTCTTTTCGGGCGTCACACGGTTAACGTCGTCGATAATGAGCTCATCGAGCTGATAGCGTGTATCGACGGACGGGTTCATCGTAACGGTGAGGATCATTTTTAGCTCCTTATCTCGCAGGCTCCTTGTGCCTCGCGATACGAGTCGACAAAACGGAATTACAGAATCTCAATCGTGAACGAGCGAACGACGGTCTCCTTGGGCTTGGCGACAAGGCAGCCACGCTTATGCTCAAGCACGTCGTCCTCATCGGAGCAGGTCGAAAGGCCGCCCCAAGGCTCAACTGCCACAAAATCACCCTCGGGCTTGCTCCACACAATGAGATATGGGAAGCCCTCAAAGCTCAGGCGAACGCCCTTGTCCTCGCCCTTTTTGGAAAGCGTGACCTGACGGCTCTCGAGCACGTCAAAGATGGTCTCCGCAAAATCGAAGAGCTCGTGCGACAGGGGCAGCGTCTTTCCCACCATGGGGTTCTTGGAGCGCTTGTCCACGTCAATCAAGCCAGTCGAAGGGACAGCGGTGCAGAGCTCCGCAGCCTCGTCTTTCTCAAAACGCAACTCGTAGTCCGTATAGGCCTCGCCCTCGTCGAGCGGACACCTAAAGCCGGGGTGTCCACCGATAAAGAACGGCATGTCCTCGGTGCCCTCGTTGGTAACCTCATAGGAGACACGCACGGCGGCGTCCTCGAGCGTATAGCGGACGACAAGCTTAAACGGATACGGATAATCGCTCAGCAGCGCGGCGTTATCCTCCGAAGCCAGGCACATCGCCAGCTCGTTCTCGCTCTGGCTCAGCAGCTTCCACTCCTGTTTGCGCGCAAACCCATGGCGAGCGAGCTTTACATGATGCCCGGCAAACGTCATGGCGTTGTTATCGCGCAAGCCTCCGCAAATCGGGAAGCAAATCGGTGCCTGGCCGGACCACACGGCGGGATCGCCCTGCCACAGATACTCGCGACCTCCGGCCTCGATCGAGGTAAACGAACCACCAGCCGTGGACACCTTAATAGAAATCGAATCGTTGGAGAGAGCGTATTCCATTGCCCATCCTTTCGAACAACTGCTTTTTGCTCGCAAGTACCCGTCTCGGCCCTAACCAAAGGACAAACCCGCGCGTTCATCGATGCGTCCGGTATCCCAGCCATGTAACGGGGTACCATACAGACATTGATGCAATTACAGCTGAAAGGCCTTCTTATGCGAACCATCATCCTCTACGCCTCGCGCCATCACGGCAATACGAAAAAGCTCGTGGACGCCATCGTCGAGGCGCACCCCGAGATCGATACCCTCGACGTCAAGGCGCTCGGTAAAAACGAGTACCCCGACCTGCACGAATATCATCTGATTGGTGTCGCCACGGGCATCTATTACTCCGAGATCGACAAGGACATGGCACGCGTGCTCACGAACGTGCTGCAGCCGCAGGACAAGGTGTTTGGCCTTATGACCTACGGTGGCAAGAACAAATGGTACGGCAAGGATATCGATGGCATCTGCCGCATGAGGCAGGCCATCTTTATGGGTGTCTACGGCTGCCCCGGCTTTGATACGTGGGGGCCGTTCAAACTCGCCGGCGGTGTCCAAAAGGGACACCCAACCGCTGAGGAAATTAAGGGCGCCGTCGACTTCTTCGACAAGATCGAAGACGAGTATGGCGACATCATCGTCGAAGAGTACGCCAAGCGCGAGAAGCGCCTAGCATACGAGAAGGAGCATCCTGCAGGAGGCCTGGTGGCCGGCGTTAAGCGCACGGCAAAGAAGATCGCTAACAAGCTGTAACTGTGAAGGTGCTTTTGAGCGTTTAACCCATACGGCGGGTCCGAGTAGATTCGGGCCCGCCGTCTTTTTCTATCGTTACTCGGTAAAGGCGTTGCCGACGCTCTGGCCGCCAACATACGTCTCGACGAGGGTAAGCTCATGGTCGAACACGACAAAGTCGGCGTCGCGACCCGGCATGATGCTGCCGCACTTATCCTCGATGTGCGCGGAGCGTGCCGGCACCTCGGTTGCCATGCGAATGGCGATATCGGCGCTGGCGATGCCCCAGTCGACGATGTTCTTGACGCCCTGGGCAAGCGTGAGCACCGAGCCGGCAATGCTCTTGCCGTCGGCGAGCCAGCACAGGTTGTCCTTCATGATGACATCCATGCCACCACTGGTGTAGCTGCCCTCGGGCATGCCGCCGCAACCCAGACAGTCGGTGATGAGCACCGTGTGCTGCCAGCCCTTTGCCTGCAGCAGCGCCTTGATGGCGGCAGGGTTTACGTGCTTGCCGTCACAGATGATCTCGGCGTAGGTCTCGGGCGTGGACATGGCAGCGCCCACGACACCGGGCTCACGGTGATGCAGCCCGCGCTGGCCGTTATAGGTATGCGTAAAGCAGCTGGCACCGGCGTTGATGGCGGCGATGCACTCATCGTAGGTGGCGTCGGAGTGACCGATGCTGGTCACCACACCCTTGGCGTTCAGAGCAGCCGCATAAGCAGCGGCACCGTCGCGCTCGGCCGCCATGGCGCTCTTAACGATGCGACCGCCCGCAGCCTCCTGCCACTGATCGAAGACCTCCTCGGAGGGATCGATAAGATAAGCGGGGTTCTGCGCGCCCACGTGCTTCATGGTAAAGAAGGGGCCCTCCAGATAGATGCCCTGAATGCGAGCACCGCAGAAGTCGGGGCCGCGGCCCTCGTCCGCCTGGGCGATGGCGGCGCAGGCATCCTTGATCTGCTCGACGCCATCGGTGAACGTCGTGGGCAGCCAGCTGGTGGTACCGCGACGGGCGAGCTCGGTCGAGCTGATATCGATGCCCTCGGGATCGTTATCGGTAGTCGAGTGGTTATAGAAGCCATGGATGTGAGTATCGACCATACCCGGTGCGATCCACGATCCCGTGTAGTCCTTAATCTCGCAAGAGGGCTCGTCGGCCTGCCAGGCGCCAAAAACGCCATCCTCGACCATAAGATAGCCGCCCAGTTGCGGGCCTGCCGGCAAGAAGAACTTGTCAGCCTTAATTGCGTACGTGCTCATATGCACTCCTTGCTTCTAAAGCAGTTGACTGTGGTAATGCTTATACCCGGTCCATGTAAAAACAAAAAGCGCCCGCCCGCCGTTATGAGCGGACGGGCGCCCTTACAGGGGGACGCGATTAAGCGGTGAAGGGGTGAATCGTCACGCCCTTGACCACGCGGTTGACCGTGCCGGTGGGGCTCGGCGTATCGGGCGTGTTGCCCACGCGCACGGAGTTGAGCAGGCTGATAGCCTGGGCAAACATCACGAACGGCAGGGCAAGGTAGCCCTCGGGAAGCGCCTCGTAGCCCTTAAAGGTGAAGGACTCGCCCTCGTAGACGGTAGCGCCATCCTGCTGAACGGCAACGGTGTGCTGAGCGATCTTGTCGCCACCGATCTCGTTGAGGATGTCGATGTCGTACTGACGGGTGTAGGCGTCGTTGTTGACGAACACGAAGACGAGCGTCTTATCGTCGACGAAGGACTTAGGTCCGTGACGATAGCCCATGGAGGTGTCGTAGGAAGTAGCAACCAGACCGTGAGCGAGCTCGAGGATCTTGAGCTGGCTCTCCTGGGCAAGGCCACCAAAGGAGCCAGAACCCAAGTAGGTCACGCGGTTGAAGTCGCCAGCCAGGTAATCGGCGATCTCAGGCTCACGGGAGATGACCTCCTCGCCCATCTTGGCAATCGTCTCGACCCACTCGGCCTTCTGCTCGTCAGAGGCAGTGTCGAAAATAAGGGTGGAGAGCAGGGTCATGCAGGTGTAGGAACCGGTCATGGCGAAGCCCTTGTCGTTGGCGCGCGGGATGAGCAGCGTCAGCGCATTGGGATCATCGGCGGACTCGACGGCGAGCTTGCCCTCGGGAGCGCAGGTGATGTTGAGGAACTTGACGTTGTGGACGAGCTCCTTGGCAACGGCAACGGCGGCAAGGCTCTCGGGGCTGTTGCCAGAGCGGGCAAAGGAAACCACGAGCGTGGGATCCTCGGCGCGCAGGAAGTCGCGCGGGGCGCTCACGATGTCGGTCGTGGCGATGGGCTTAAAGTCGTAGAGATCAGTGTTGCCAGCGTGACGCAGGTACGGGGCGCAGGTATCGCCAACGTAGCCGGACGTACCGGCACCGGTGAAGACAACGGACAGACGACCCTCGCCCATAGCGCGAGCCTCGGCCAGGAAGGCCTCGATGGCCTCCTTATTCTCGCGATAGATGTTGAGCGTATCACGCCAAAGCTCGGGCTGCTGAGCAATCTCGGCCGTGGTGATCTGGGCGCCGAGCTCGGTGAGCTCCTCGACACTCTTCTCGAACATTTTTAATACCTCTCTCTAGAAGTAATCCTCTGACGTGCAATTATACACTTCGGTTGGTTATCTGGTAGTAACCAGTTAAATGCAAAGAATCACCCTATGGAAACGATGCGAGCACTAGTTACTGCGCTGGTGGTAAACCTTGTATTTAAACTGATCGGCACGAGCAACCGAGAGTGTGTACTCCACTACCTCGTTTGACTCGTTATACGTAGTCCTGACCAAATCGAGCACAGGCGAGCCCTCGACAATTCCCAAAAGGTGGGCATCGGTGGGACGGGCTATGCTCGCATAGAACTCCTCTTCGGCCACGCGAATCTTTTGCTGAAAGTCCTGCTCAATCACATCGTAAAGCGGCTTACGCTCCAGCAGCGGTCGCTTTAGGGACAGAAATTGACGAACCGGTAGATAGCTGCGTTCGACCATCATGGGCATGTTGTCGGCAGAACGAAGGCGCTTGAGCTTAAAAATGCGATCACCGATGCGCAATCCCATATGCTCGGCCAGATTCTTATCGGCCTCCATCTCGCAAAACTCGAGAATCGTGGTCTCGGGTTCTCGACCCATCGCGCGCATCTGCTCGGTAAAGCTGTAGGACTGCATAAGATTGGTTGCTTTTGCCGAACGGTCGGTCACAAAGGTACCGCGACCGTGCTGCCGAACCACCAGTCCTAAACGCTCCAGTTCCTGCAGAGCCAGGCGTACCGTAGTGCGCGAGAGACCATAGCGCTCCGAAAGTTCGCGCTCGGAAGGAATCATGTCACCGGCGCGATATTCATGGTCAATCTTTTCGGTCAGAATATCGACCAGCTGATCGTACAGCGGTTGCTTACGCGCTCCGATCGTCATCCTATCCTCCCTTTTGCTCGAATTCGGCTAACTACCTAGGGTGTTATGCATTATCTGTCTGCCACACCCGAATCAACAAGAAAACAAAAGCCGCGCGCTCTTTCGAGCACGCGGCTTTTAACATACACGTGGCTTAAGGGGTCGGGGTGTGAGCCGCGTAGGGACACACCCCTCAAGCTAGAGCCTTACCAGATGCTCGGCCAGAGACCAAGCGGGCCAGCGCCCAGGATGCCAAGGACGAAGAGCAGGAGAATGCCCTTGGTCGGGGTCCAGCTGTGCTTAGCGAACATGTAGTAAAGCAGCAGCGTAAGCATAAGCGGGACGAGCTTCGGGACGATGGTGTTGAGGGTGTCGGCAACAGAGAAGTTGACCGGATCCTCGGTAACGGTGCCGTAGGTAACGGACTCCATGCCGTTGCCCAGATCGGTGACGCCGCACTCGACAGCGTTGCCGTCGGCATCGGAAGCGGTAAGGGCGTTGCCGTCCTTATCGGTCATGGCGATGGTACCGGCCTCAGCGGTCTCGGTATCGATGCCCTCCATACCGGTGAAGTTCTCGGCCTCCTTCTCGGAGACGATCACGGTAGTAGCGGAGAGACCACGGGTGGTGCCGTTGGGGATCTGGAGGTTGATCTGGGTGCCACCCATGGTGACGACCAGGCAACCGACGACGAAGACGCCCATAATGGAAGCGGCACGCGTGAAGGCCTGCATGTTGGCAGTCAGAGCGTCAATAGCGCTGGTGCCAAGCTTGTAGGACCAGTTCATGAGCCAGAAGCGCAGAGCGAACTGGACGACGTTGAAGATCACCAGGAAGATGATCGGCGCAGCGGCGTTGCCGTTGATGGCCATGTTGGAGGTGATGCCGGCCGTGATAGGCACGAGCGTCAGCCAGAACAGGGCGTCACCGATACCACCGAGCGGGCCCATTGCGGCGACGCGGACGGCGCGGATCGTGGGGATGTCAACCTTGTTCTGCTCGAGCGAAAGCACGATACCCATAACAAAGGTGACGAGGAACGGGTGGGTGTTGAAGAACTCCAGGTTGTGGCTCATGGAAGCCGCGAGGTCGTTCTTGTTGGTGTGGATCTTCTCCAGACCGGGGATGATGGAGTAAAGCCAGCCAGCGGCCTGCATGCGCTCGTAGTTGAACGATGCCTGCAGGAAGCAGGAGCGCCAAGCCATCTTGTTGAGGGTCTTCTGGTCGAGCTGCGGAGCAGGAGTGAGATCCTCGTAGTGCTCCGGGATCACATACTCATTAGATGCCATCTTCGAAGTCACCTCCGTCAGAAACAGCTGCACCCTTCAGCTCGGTCTGCTGCTGGAAGTCCCAGAAAGCGATGCCGAAGCCGATGAGAGCGAGGATGAGCAGGGCAGGGGTTGCCAGAGAATCGTTGGCAACGGTGATGAGCGCGAGGCCAAAGCCCATGAGGAAGAAGCCCCACATATCGCGGTTCATCATAACCTTGAGCAGGACGGCGAAGCCGACGAAGCGCATCATGCCGCCTGCAGCGGACAGACCGGTCTGCAGCCAAGTCGGGATGGCGGAAGCGATGGTCTGACCGATGGTAGCGCCAGCGATGAAGAACAGGGTGACGACGACAGCGAAGATCAGGCCGAGCAGAGCCATGGCGAAGTAGTTCAGACGCTCGATGCCCTTGGTGTCAGCGTTATGAGCCATGTTGTCCGCGGAGGACATGAGGGGCGACATAAGCGTGAAGACCAGGGTAACGCCGAGCTGACCAAGCAGAGCGAACGGAATGGCAAGGCCGACTGCCGCGTTGGGCTCGAGGCCCGTAGCGATAGCGAGAATGGCTGCCATGATGCCGCCGATGACGGCGTTAGGCGGCTGAGCGCCTCCGATCGGCATGTTGCCGATCGTCATGAGCTGATAGGTACCACCCACGAGAAGACCGGTGTTGAGGTCGCCAAGGATAAGACCGATGACGGCGCCGGTGACGATGGGCTGATAGAGAGACTCGAGGAAGTTGAACTGGTCGATTGCCGCGACGAACGTGACGATGAAGACCAGAGCGACCTGGATGATCGAGTATTCCATCTTGCTCCTCCTTTCAAAATGTATGTACGCACTTTGGATTTCACGTACAGAATGTCAGGGTTTCATTCCTGACAACGTGGATCATGAGGATTACGAGAAGAGCTTGCTCGTGTCCTCAACAGGCGTGCTCGGAACGCGCCTGATCTCCAACTCCACCCCCAATTCCTGCAGCTCTTTAAACGCAGCGACATCCTCGTCGTTAACTGCGACGGAGGTGGCGACTTGGCGCTTTCCTTCCGACATGTGCATGTTGCCGATGTTTACCTTCTTTATAGGCACACCGCCCTTGACGAGCGTAAGCACGTCTTCCGGTGTTTCGGCCACGATGAAGATCTTCTGGCGCGGGCTCGCCTTGCCGATGACGTCGATGGTCTTCTGCAGGGAGAAGAAACGCGTAGCGACGCCGGTGGGAGCGGCCATCTTCATGAGGTTCTGGCGCATGGTGTTGGTCGACACGTCGTCGTTAGCGACGAGGATGAGGTTGGAGCCCAGAGTGGAGTTCCACTGGGTGGCAACCTGACCATGGACCAGTCGGTTATCGATGCGGGTAAGAAGAATGTTGGGTTCTGCCATGTTGATCAGCTTCCTTTCGTTATTTGCTGACGACAGTTACTTGATCTCCTGAATCGCGTAACGCGAAACATCTACGACGGCTCCGGATCGGACTTTGATCTGGACCTTTTCGCCTTCGATGCCTTTGACGGTTCCGTAGATACCGCCGGCGAAAAGAACCTCCTGACCCGGCTTGAGCTCGGTGTGTAGCTCTTTGAAGTACTTCTGCTTCTTCTTCATGTTGATTTGCGACCAGATGGTGTAAATCAAGCCCATGATGACAAGCAGGCCCAAAAGAGCGACCGAGGAACTCAGAACACTGGCTCCGAAATCGGCCATTAGATGCCGTCCTCGTCGCCGAAGATATCCTCTTCCTCGGCACCAGCAACGGAGGCGACCGTCTGGGCGGTGATGCCCGTCTGGCCAACGGTCACGGCCTGCTCGCCAAGCTCGGCGAGCGTGGCGTTGCCGCGGAGGAACAGAAGCTCAATAACCATGGGAAGGTTAGTGCCAGTCAGAATCTCGACGTTGTCGACATCCTGGGCAATCATCATCGACTGATTGAACGGAGTACCACCGAGCAGGTCGGTAAAGACGAGCACGCCATCGCACTCCTCGCGCATGGCGGTAATAGCGGCGCGGAGATCCTCACCGTAGGAAGCAGCCTGGTCGCCCTCAAAAGGAACGACGGTAAAAGCGGGCTGATCGCCGGCAACCATAGCGATAGCACTTGCAAGGCCGGGTGCGAACTGTCCATGACCGGTAAGAATAAAGCCAACCATTCAAATTTCCCTTCCGAAGGTGTGTACGATCTGAGTCCGATAATTTTCGGAAGCCAGCGGGCGCTCGCCCTTAAAGCTTCTTAGAAAGCGTTCTTTGAAGACCAGTGGTTTCTAAACTGGTAGTAACCACGTGACGTGTTGTTGTCACTATATCACCCCAGAAGAGGTCGCTTTCGCTGATTCATACAGTAAAACGTTTTTGCACCGTTCACGGTGATAAATCGACCGTTTACCGCTCATTAACACTTCTACCTGCAGTTTTGAAACCGTTTCGAAATGCTTTGGCAATCGATCACAACTATTTTCGTGTCTAAACAACACAGGGTGGCTAAAAATAGCGTGAAGAAAAAATGCAGGTCATTGTGAAGATATGTGAATTGGTCTTTTTGACTTAATACCAGTTAGAACCAGTTTTGAGATTATCGGTGAACGGTAGTTTTCGACCGTTCACCGGTTACTTGCAATCGTTTGCAGTTGTTTTCCCAGATGAATTAGGGAAGCGCGATGGAGCGCTTGCGCGGGCGCAAGGCCTACCCCAGTGGTTTCGGCAGCAATAAGCCCGCTAGAACGTTGTCCGTTCTAGCGGGCTTAATCAGGTGATCGGTTAACGCGCAGTAGTGCAGGCAAACCTTACGCAAACAGGCCGTAGATGCTGATGTTGGCCTTGGCGTAGAGGCCGTTAGCATACTCGGTCCACTTGGAGCTGGCGCTCGAAGCCTGCGAAGAGTACTGCTGGTAAGCAGTGTAGTAGGCGGTCATGGCCTGCTTATAGGTGGCGCTATCGGCCGTAAAGGCATCGTCGGCAAAGGCCTTAGCGTAGGTGCCGTTCTCGTCCTTCCAGGTACCCTTCGAGCTATCCCACTCGTCGCCGGCAAGGTTGATGATGTAGTCGGCGTAATCCTTGCTCGCGGTGTCCTCATTGCCGTCAGAAGGCTCGGTCGGAGCGGTCGGCATGCTTGCGGAGCTATCGCCCACCTTCTTCTTGTAGAGCTTCTGCAGCGTCGCGGACTGGCGGACGATCTGCTTGGCCTGGTCCTTGGACACGCCATACTGCGTGGCCATGGTCTTGTAGTCCGAAGTGCCGATGGATTCCTCGGCGTACTGCTTCATCTCCTTAGAGGAGACGGTAATGCCCTCGTCCTCGGCAGCGTCGAGCAGGATCTTGTTGCGCACGTAGGACAGGATGACGTCGGCAGAAGGAGCGGTGTAGTTGCCATCGCTATCCTTGACGGTGTCGAGGCTGTACTGGCTCTCGATGGCCTCGCGCGCGGTGATGTCGCTCTTCTTGCCGTTGTAGCTATAGCTTGCCACGGTCGAATCGAGCTGGTCCTCGGTCAGGGTCGACGAGCCGACACCCTTGCCGCCAAAGCCGCCACTGCCAATAAAGAAGCCGACCACGGCGGCGATCACGACGGCAACCACAAAGGCGGCAATCATCGTCTTCTTGTGCCTGGATGCATGGTCGTCTTCATCGGAACCCAGAATATCGTCGTCCTCATCCTGGGCCTCGGGCATCAGATTCTCGTCAGCGGCATCCGCGGCAATCTGAGCCTCCAGTCGGGCGTCCTCCTCCTCGGCCGTCGTGCCGGCGGCAATGTGCTCGGCAGACGTACCGGCGACCAGATCGATCTTCTCGTCCTCGTCACCGTCGGGGCCTTCGCCGCGCTCGATGATCTGGATGCCGTCGATCTCGTCCTTCTCGTCCTTCTTTTGAATCAGACCCATATCAGTTACTCCTTGTTAGGAAACATAGTCTTCAATAGAATACGCCCGACAGAGTGCCGGGCGTATTGATTCTTAGGTTATACGCAAACACTTAAGTACTATTTAGGCGTTTGCAGCCTGCATGTCTTAGGCCAGGTGCGCGATAACGGCATCGGCAAAGGCCTGCGTGCCCACGGCGCCCTCGACGGAGCCGGTCTGGGCACGACGTACGTCGCCGGTAACCTGCTTACCCTCGTCGAGCGTGGCGGACACGGCGGCGCGGATACGATTGGCCGCATCGTTCTCGCCCAGATGATCGAGCATCATAGCCGCAGACAGAATCTCGGCCGTGGGGTTGGCGATATCCTGGCCAGCGATATCGGGCGCGGAGCCATGCGTTGCCTCGAAGATGGCGCAGTCGGCACCGATGTTGGAGCCGGGGGCCATACCCAGGCCACCTACCAGGCCGGCGCACAGGTCGCTGACGATATCGCCGTACAGGTTGGGCAGCACCAGGACATCGAAGTCGTTGGGGTTCTGGACCAGGCCCATGCAGGTGGCGTCGACGATCTTGTCGTTGAACTCAATATCGGGATAGTTGGCGGCCACCTCGCGCGCAACGCGCAGGAACAGGCCATCGGTCGCTTTCATGATGTTGGCCTTGTGCACGGCCGTCACCTTTTTACGGCCGCAGCGGCGGGCGTACTCAAAGGCGTACTCCACAATGCGGCGGCTCTTGGCGATGGAGATGGGCTTAATTGAGATGGCGGAATCGGCGGCGAAGGTCTTCTGACCCGAGCGCTCGACGAGCTGCGAGAGCTCCTCGACCTCGGCAGCGCCCTCATCGAACTCGATGCCGGCATAGAGGTCCTCGGTGTTCTCGCGCACGATAACCAGGTCGACGTCGCGGAAGCGCGAGCCGTCGCCCGGCTGCGACAGGCAGGGGCGCACGCAGGCGTACAGGTCAAAATGCTTGCGCAGGGCGACGTTAACGCTGCGGAAACCCGTGCCGACCGGCGTGGTGATGGGGCCCTTGATAGCAACCTTGGTCTCGGCGACCGCATCGAGCACATGTTGGGGCAGCGGCGTGCCAAACTCGTCCATGACGCCGGCACCGGCCTCCTGGACGTTCCAGTTGATCTGGACACCAGTGGCCTCGACCACGCGGCGCATAGCCTGCGTAATCTCGGGACCGATACCGTCACCAGGAATCAGGACTACATCGTGCGCCATAATCTGTTACTCCTCGTCTTCGGCGTCGTCAGATTTTTTTACGCTAGCACGCTTCTTCTTTTTGGAGAGATCCAGGCCAAAACGTTTAACAAGCATTTCGCAAATCTCGCTCGAACGGGCCTTGAGATAGCTACCCTTGCCGTTCTCGGCATCGAACTTAAGGCGCAGCGCGAGCTTCTCGGCGACCTCGGCGTCAATCTCGCCCCGGCCAAACTCGTACAGGCAACCGAGCATGTCGCGATACTCGAGGTCGCCGTGGTAGCACTGGATGGCCTCGTCCAGAATGGGCCAAGCCTCGCGCGAACGCTCGACGCTCGTGGCGCCCCACACGCACAGCAGGCGGAAGGCGGCATAGCGCAGCGTGGACGAAATCTCATCGAACAGCGCGGTCTCGGCGCCCTCAAAGGCATCGCCCAGCTGCTCGGGGCAGGTGGTGGCGAGCGCCGCCAGGGCATCGAGAGCCTCCCAGCGGGTCTGAGCCTCGGGGCGGTCGAGCGCCTCGATCAGCGCGGGCACGCAGGGCACGACGCGCTGCGGATCGCGCTCGGCAAGCAGGTGCAGCACGCGGGCGGCAAACTGGCGGATGCGGCGCGTGGGGCAGCCGAGCTCCTGGACCAGGCGGTCGACGGCGTTCTCGTTCTCCTCTGCCAGCTGGAGCTGTGCCAGCTCCTCGTCGGTGAGCTGTTCGTCTTTGTTTTCTGCCATAGTTACCTCTTTTTACTATTTCTTAGCGTGCTTGTCAGCACCCTTGCTGTCATCGGTGACCGAGATGAGCTGTCGGTCGGCCGCGCCATTGCGACGCGCACGGCGGCGCTCCTCGGCATCGCCCGCGTCGGCGGCGGCGCGGTGAGCCTTGTTGACGTTAAAGACCTCGTCGTGTTTGCGCCACGGACCGACGGACTCGCCAAAGCTCATCTTAAGGCCGGCGATAAAGCCGCCGAGCCAGCCGATCGGCGCAAACTGCACCAGCGGGAACAGCGAGAACACCCAGGTCAGCAGGATGACTGCCGCCGCTCCCGCAAAGTTGGCAATCCAGTAGTCGCGCTTGGTGATGACGCGCTTTTCGCACGCCCACTGGCCGCACAAAAAGCCAATGTAGATCGCGAAGAGAAAGAGCACCAGCGCAAGCACCACGAACGTCCAGCTCATGGGCGCTACTCCCCGTGATGGTGGCCGCAGCAGCACTCGTGGCCATCATCATGGCCGTGGCCGCCGCAGCACTCGTGGTCCTCGCCATGGTGGTGGCCGCAACCGCACTCATGGTCGTCGCCGTGCTCGCCGCAACCGCAGCCGTCCTCGTGAGCACCGTGCTCTTCGGGACGATACTGCGACCAGTCCAGACCGGCGGCGATGGCGTCGGCCTCCTCCTTATAGAGGACCGTGATGGCCTGGGTGCCCAGCTTGGCACCACCGATGGCATCGAGCATGTCGTAGAGCGTAAAGGCCACGTCGGCGCCGGGCAGCGCAAGCTCGCGATCGTCGGCATAGGCGAGCGCCAAGCGCAGGTCCTTGATGAAGTGCTCGACCATAAAGCCGGGCTTGTAGTCGCCGTCGAGCGCCTTGGTAGCCAGGCTCTCCATGGCGCCGGACTTGCCGGTACCGCCCAGGATCATCTGGCGGGTCTTCTCCAGATCAAGGCCGCTCAGCTCGGCAAATGCCATGGCGTCTGCCATGCCGACCATGCAGGCGCCCAGCGACACCTGGTTGGCGAGCTTGGCAGCCTGGCCCTTGCCGGCGCCGTCGAAGCAGCAGATGTTGGCCGCAAAGGTGGCAAGGATGTCGCGGACCGGCGCGATGTCGTTCTCGGTAGCACCCACGATAGCCGTGAGCGTACCGGCGATAGCGCCCGACTCGCCGCCGGTGACGGGGCAGTCAAACGCCATGCGACCAGAAACCTGGGCGGCCTCGGCAATGTCACGGGCAAGCTCGGGCGAGCTCGTGGTGAGGTCGATCAAGACCGCGCCGGGCTTAGTGCACGCGAGCAGGCCGTCGCCCGCCAGGTAGAGTTCCTCGACCTCGGAGGGATAGCCCACCATGGTAAAGACGACATCGGCGTTCGCCGCGGCATCGGCCGGCGTATCTGCCCAGACGGCGCCGCGCTGGATAAGCGCCGCCGCCTTGGACTTGGTGCGGTTGTTGACCGTGACGGGATAGCCGGCGTCCAGAATGTGGCCGGCGATGGGGGCACCCATGATTCCGGTGCCGATGAATGCGACGGAGAGCTTGTTTGCCATGAAACCTTTCCTTTTGGGTTGGGTGTTGTTACCAGGTTGAATACTCGGTGCCAGCGTTTGGGCTGTGAGTCGAGGGCGATTACGGACGCAGCGCTTGCCTACTGACCGCGCACGCGGCGGGCGATACGGTCGGAAAGCGACGCCTTGTCGGCGCGGTTCTTACCCCAAAACGCGCAGCCCACCATGCCGGGGCCCACGTGCGAGCCGATGGTGGGACCCACGGAGCCGCGAATGATCGTGACGTCGGCGCAACCCTCCTCCTTGCGGATGGCGGCTTCGAGCCAGTCACCATCCTTTTCGGCATCGGCCGTCATGATGGCGATGGGCATGGTGCGATCGGGCACGTAGTTCTCGCGGAACGACTTGAGGATGGACTTGAGCGCCTTCTTGCGGCCGCGGTTGACGCCGATCAGCGACAGCGAGCCGGCCAGGTCGTAGGAGAGCTCGGGCTTGACGTCGAGCTTTGCCGTGAGCTGCGCCGCCGCGGGAGGAATGCGGCCGCCGGCAGCCAGTGCGTCGAAGCTCTCGAGCGTAAAGTAGCCGTGCACGTAGGTCTTTGCCTCGTTTGCCCAATCGACCAGCTGCTTGGCGGTCAGTCCCGCCGAACGCTGGCGCACGGCCTCGAGCGCCAAGAGCGCACCGGTCGCGCAGGGCAGAGCGTTGTCGACCACGTAGAGCTCAAAGTTGGGATACTCGGCGCGCACGACATCTGCCGCCTGGCACGCGGAGTTGTAGCTCGACGACAGCGCCGAGGTAAAGCACAGGTAGACCGTGGGCGTGCCCTCTTTGGCGCACTCGGTAAAAAACTCGATATAGCGACCGAGCGACACAGCCGAGGTGGACACGCGGGCACCGGCGCGCATGCGGTCGTAGAACTCCTTAGGGCTCATGCTCGACCAGATGTCGTCTGTGCGCTCCTCGCCATCGATAATGAAAGGGAAACCCAGGATATCGACATCGAGGTTCGCGGCGACCTCGGGGCTAAAGTCGCAGCAGGTATCGACGACGATGCGGCAACGGTTCGAATGACCGGCGGATGCGGCCTTGTCCATCAAAGCGACTCCTTACGTAAAAAGGCGGCCACCCGCATGGGATGGCCGCCAACCGTTAACTCATGCAAGTTAACGTATTTTACTCGTCAAGTGTTTCGATGCGGGGCTTGATGATGCCATATCCACCATTCTTACGGTGATACACCACATTGATGAGACCGGTCGTCGCGTTCTCGAACACGTAGAAGTCGTGGCCCAGCAAATCGGTCTGCACCAGCGCCTGCTCCTCGGTCATCGGGGTGACATCGATGACCTTCTCGCGGACGAGCAGGTCGTCGTCCTCCTCGGGCAGCAGCAGGTCGGCCAGATCCTCAACGCGCTCGACCGGCGCGACATCCGCGGCACTGGCACCACCCTGGCGGTTGTCCACGACCTTGGTCTTGAACTTGCGCAGCTGGCGGGTGACCTTATCGGCGGAGAGGTCGATGGCAGCATACATATCTGCGCCGTGCTCGGCAACGCGAATCACCGAACCGCGGGCACGAGCCGTGACCTCGACGATTGCCGGGTTGGGGTTCGAGGGGTTCTTCTCATAACGAAGCACGACGTCGACTGTCATGGGCTCGATGTCGAAAACCTTGAGCGCCTCGCCGATTTTCTCATCCACATGCGCACGCAGAGCATCGGTTACCGTCGTCTTGCGTCCAGAAACCTTGATATCCATACGTGGCTCCAATCTGCCTCGGGGACTTACTGTACTGGCTATGTACCCATTGCCGTGCATTTAATCACGCGATTTCCCAAAGACCCGAATAACGACTGCTTGATACCGCATACCGAAGTCTCGCACTTTTCCGTGGCAAAGTGCGCTATAGGAAGGCGTCGGCAAAGCTAGTTTTTCTCCTGGAAATCAGCTTTTACCTGCCGTTTTTACCAAAATAGAAAAGCCGGGCTCCCTTATTGGGGAGACCCGGCTATGCGTGTTGAAACCGTGAAGAAGTGCCTCGTTCAATGTATGGCAGGCACCACCCCTACCAATAACTAGCTATTGAGCTTGTTGATGTCATCGTCGGTGATGGTGCCCTCCTGGCTAGACGACGGGCTGTCGCCGTTGTTATCAGAGGCGTCGTCATCGGAGGACTCGGTCTCGTTGGACGTGGAGTCGGATGCCTGCACATTGGCCCCCGAAACGGTCTTGGCGGTAAGGTCATAGGGCATCTGTCCGTACCAGACGCAGTGGACTGCCTCGAGCGTGCCATCGACCGTGATGCCATCGAGGGCATCGCTCACGGCACGGCACAGCTCATCATTAGAGCTAAGACCTGCGACGCCAAGCGTGGAGGGCGCCTCGAGCGTACCGACATAGGAGATCTGGCTCATCAGACGCGCGAGGTAGCCACCAGCCGTGGAATCACAGATCACGTAATCGACCTCGCCCGACTCGAGCGCCTCAAAGCACTCATTGATGTTGGAAAAGGTCTTTTGGTTGGCGGTGATGCTTTGCTTGGCGAGCGCCTCCTGCGAGGCCGAGGAGGTCTGAACGCCCAGGGTAGCGGTGTTAAGCGTTTCGGTGGAAACGCTCAGCGACTCGCCGTCACTGCTCTTGCCGAATACGGCGGCGGCATCGTACAGACAGGTGCCAAGCGAGCTGATGTCGCCGCCCGCAGACTTGATGTCGCCAATGAAGATGTCCGCCTTTTTATCGCTGAGCGCGGAATCGGCCGAGGACGCATCGACAAAGGCGACCTTGAGACCCATGCGGCATGCGAGGGCACGAGCGGCATCGACCGCATAGCCCGTGAGGTTTCCGTCGGCATCCTGCATGGCCTGCGGTGCATCGGACGTATCGAGGGCGACCGTCAGGGTTCCCGGCGTGACCAGGGCATCGTCCGATACCGTGGGGGTAACGGTCTCGCGCTCGATCTGGTCGATCGTGGGCGTCGTGAACGTGGACAGTGGATTGAACGCGCATCCGCTCAGGCCCAAAACGGCAATGACCGCCGCGGCCCCAGCACCTAACCGAGCCGCATGCATCAAGCTGCCCCTCACCATGTCCACTACCCTGCCTTCTGTGTCGTATACGATCCGTGCCCCGCACGGAATATCGGGTTGTTCCCACCAGCTGACCTGGTATTTGACCCCACACTTGCGCACCGGGGCGTTTGCTCGGGAGGCCGCAGCCACCTTCACGACTGGCCCGCTCGCCCGCGAGGCGGTATTGCCCCAAAGAAAGTAGAACGGACGGTGCGGCTTACATCTAGGACGCGCCATGATCGCGCCGCGCGCACGCGGTCGCTTACGTGGATCCCTTTGACCGCGTCTGTCTTGGACTAGGATGGGCATTTCGTCCGTCCGCAACCACAGCCTGGCAGGAACGTAGCGCATTATAGCTAAGTTCAAGCTATAGTTTAAGGTTAGGGACGTTATTCGCATCGCGAGCACAGATTTCGCAGGTCGGGGCGGACCATTCGTGCCCCCATGAAGCCCGGAGCTCCCCCACGGGGAGCCCCGGGGCACCCGTCTCAGGGTGCCGTGTGCAAAAAACGGCAAATATGAGTACTGCTACCAATTTAGTAGCAGCGTATTTCCGCCCCACGAGCCCTTTTTGAGTTCCGCACAGCCCGCTTGGCGCCAAGATATTCCACATTCGTTTATTATCTCTTCGCTGAATCCAGTTTTTCGGCCCAAGTTTCTTTATTTTTGCTGTCACTAATCTAGTAACAGTACTCATATTTGCCGTTTTTTGCACATGGCATATAAACAGACCCCCTATAAAGCCATAGTTTTACGCCGGCTTGAGCCCAAAGCACGCTCGGAGCGTATTCAGCAGAGCATCTTGCCTCTTTCGACGAGCCTCTACACGATTCTGATATCGTTTACCCATACGCTGGTGGATGCGCCATGCGAGCGCTTCCATCGCTTCCATGTCGCAGAGCATCTCGTTGTTGACCGTCGCGACCTCGATTCCCATGGACGCCAAACCCGTATTGCGTTTTTCATCGTGAATGCGCCCGCCGCGAGACGAATGGCCCTGCTCACCGTTGTATTCCAGGTCAAACCGAGCTGCTTCCTGATAGGCATCGCAAACCGCATACGGCATCCCCGAGATCGCCTGCGCACGGTCGTTGAACTCGATCTTGTGGTCGGTCTTAAAGGGACCGCAGGCAAATCCGCCATAAGAAAACGGAAGCGAAAACATGGCAAGCATGATGCATTCCATGGGTGAGCGCAGGTTTTCCGACAGAAAGGGGCACAGCCGCCGCAGCTGCTTGGCCGCGCTCCCCTTGCATGCCGCAAGGTAATCTGCCAGGCGATCGGGCGTCAGCACTGGCTCGACCTCAAAGTAGCCCACATCTGACGGCTGGTCCTTATCCTTTGCAAGCCTGTTCACGGTAGGCGAGCTGTAAGGGGGCAGATACTGCCCGCGATCGCTCAGCGAAATCTTGGAGCACAGCTCCTGGGCCAGGGCAAACGCCTGGATGCAGCCGACCTCGCGCGCGATGGCAACACAAAGGGCCTCGGGAGATAGACTGTACACCCCCGGTTCCACCTCTAGACTCGAGCCGGCGGGCAACCCGGAACACACGGACCAGCTCACGCCAGGGATGCGGCGGCGCTGCGCCGCAGATCCCACCAGCAAGCACAGATCTTCTTGCACCTCGCCGCTTGCGGCCCCAATCCGCACCAAATCGGGAAGATAGATGTCCTCGGTCGAGGGCGACGATGCGCGCAGCACACGGCGCTCTTCATCGGGATTAAGGTCCTTCCAGCTTATGTAGCCCATCTGCCGGCGCTCGGCGCGCATCATGCGCAGCGCCGAGGCACCCGTCAGAATTACGGAAGCAGCCAGCTGCTCGCTTGCAGGCTTGCCACGCTGCCCGATCTTTATTGCCATCTGAACCACCCCTACCAAACGCGTGCGATAGCGAGGCCATCAACGGCCGCGGCACCGGCGCGCTTGAGTTCCGCCGAAGCCGCTGCCATCGTCGCACCCGTGGTGATAACGTCGTCGATAAGCAGCAGGCGCTTGCCCCGCACATCCTCAACCGTCTCGTACATGCCTTGGGCACGCTCGCGGCGCTCCTCACGACCGAGTTCGCGCTGGTCGCCATGCCCGTACTTGACGAGAGCATCGAGCAGGGGAACACCCGACAGCTCGCAAAATGGGCGCGCAATGGCCTCCATATGATCAAAACCACGCCGCCGAAACGCTGCCGCCGTCGCAGGCACAAACACCACCGCATCCGCACCGGACAGCACACCTCCGTAGCGATCGGGCGCTACGACCTGGGCATGCAGGGCGGTGTCGTAGAGCAGCTCCGCCAGATACGGAGCCAGACGTCGCTCGCCCGCATCCTTGTACGCTTTAATGATGCGCGGCAGCGGATGCGCATAGACGGCGCACGCCAGGCAGCGATCGAGCGCCTCCGCCATTGCCGAGGACGTGCTCTCGACCGAACACTCAGTGCACAGCAAATCCCCAAACGGGGCGCCGCATCGGGTGCAGCTATGACGTGGGTCGATGAGCGTGAGCGCAGCCAGGCAGTCTTGGCAAATAAGCGTACCGGCGCGCTCGCAGCCGGCACATCGTGTTGGCGACAATGCCTCGAGCGCCTCGCGTGCCACCCGCTCGGCAAACGGTAGTAATTCGTCCGCAAACGGTAGGGCACCGGCACCCTGCAGACGGCTCAATATGTTCAAACGGCTCTTCAAGACACAACCCTCCCTACGTTCGGTCGCAGGGAGGGTTGTTGATTCGGCGCTATGATACCCCGATGCGCTCGGGGCAAGGCGAGCTAAATCCGCTCGCGGGCGTTATTCGCCGGCGGGCGGTTGTGGTGCGGACGAAGACGGGGTCGAGCCCTCGCCACCATCCTGGCGCGGCTTGCGGGAACGGCGACGGCGACGGCGCTTTTGACCCTGGTCGGCCGAGCCCTCGCCACCGCGATCCTCGCGCGGCTCGCGCTCGTCGCGAGCGGCGCCACGCGAAGCCTTGGCAGCCGCTCCCCCGCCATCTCCGGGACGACGGCGCGTGACCTTGACCTCGCCATCCGAGACCTGATCGGCCACGGAGGGCACTGAGGGCTTCTGCTGCGCGCCCGAGGAATGGCGACGGCGCGGACGCGGCGCGCGCTCCTCCTCGCCACGTGACTTGCCACCCTTGTCGGCAGGCGCATCGGAACCCGAACCACCCTTGGGGGCGGCACCAGCCTCGCGAGCAGCTGCGGCGCGGAAGGCGTCCTCGCGCTCCTCGCTCGACAGATGACGGCGGCGGCGACGTGTGGGGTTCATGCCGCCGCCGCGATTCTGCTGCTGGGGCTGCTGAACCTCGCGCTCGCGAGAGGAGTTCTTGCCTGCGGCTGCAGCCTCGGTAGCATCGCCCGAGCCCGCGCGCTTGCGACGACGACGGCCACCGGCGGCCTCCTCGGCCTCGGGTGTCTCGGCCTTACCACGGCCCTTTCCGCGGCCACGGCCCTCGCCCTGCCCCTGACCGGCGCGAGCATCGGAATCAGCATCGCGACGACGGCGCTTGGGCATCGAAGTGCCGGCCAGACGGTCGGCACTCGACAGGCCATCGCCCACGTCGACGCCGTTCTCGCGATCGAGTTCCATGAGCGCCAGGCGCATCTCGGGCGACTCGATGCGCTCGAGCACATCGCGCGTCACGCAGTCGGGGCGGCAATTGCAGCCTTGCTCGGCAGCCTTCTTCTTGCAGCCCTCCGAGCAGGTCATATCGGCCAGGTTGACCTTAAAGACCTTGCCGTTCTCCAGGCGCAGCACCAGCTGCTCGCGCGGCGTGTCATATTCCTGAATACGCGCCTTGCCGAGCGGCGTATCGATAAGCGTCTTCTTTTTGGGCGCGCGGCTCTTAAAGTCCTTGTACGCCTCGAACTCATAGCGCAAGCAGCACATCAGGCGGCCGCACACGCCGCTGATTTTGGACGAGTTGAGCGGCAGGTCCTGCTCTTTTGCCATGCGGATCGAGACGGGCTCAAACTGTCCGCCAAAGCGCGTGCAGCAGAGCTCCTGTCCGCATTGGGCGTAGCCGCCCACCAGGCGGGTCTCGTCGCGCACGCCGATCTGGCGCATGTCGACGCGAATGTGCAGCGTCGAGGACAGGTCCTTGACGAGCTGACGAAAATCGACGCGCTCCTCGGCCGCAAAGTAGAACACGGCCTTCTCGCCGCCAAACAGGTACTCGACGCCGACCGGCTTCATCTCGAGGTCGAGCTCCTTGACCAGGCGGCGGAAGTCGACCATGGCCTCGTCGCCCTGGATGGCCAGGTCGTCGGCAAGCTGCAGGTCGATGTCGCTCGCCACGCGCAGCACGGGCTTGAGCGGCTGACCGATCTCGTCTTGCGGCACCTCGAAGGGATCGGCCGTGACCAGGCCGATCTCGGTTCCGCGCTCGGTGGAGCAAATGGCATAATCGGCCTCGAGGATATCCAAATCCTGCGGATCGAACCACAGGTCGCGCGAGGCGTAGGTAAACTTAACGGGTACGACTAACGGCATTTCAGTGCCTTCCTGATATCGAACAGCATGACCTCGATGGCCAGCTGGGGAGTAACGTTTCTGGCAATGTTGCGCTCGGCGGTCGCGACTGCCTCGAGCGCCCGCGTGGCACCCGCAACATTGGTCGCGGCGGCAAGCCGCCCGATCGTGTCGCGCACGTCCTCGTTCACTACGTCGGCTGCCTCGTCCTGAAGCGTCAGCAGCACGTCGCGCATAAGCGTCCGCGCGCTCGCCAGCGCTTCCATGATACCCGAACGCTCGCGCGCGTTGAGTTCGCGCTTGTTGCGGTCCTCAAGCTGCTTCAATGCTCCACGCGACAGGTAATCGGCGTTTTGCTCGAGCACCTTTTCCTGCGTGGACTTGACCTCGGCGAGCGGCGCCTTAACGGCGACGATGAGCGACTTGGCGCGGCTGAGCACATCGGCCTCGTCGGCGGCGATGAGCGAATCGATGGCACGGACCATCTGGCGGCGAGCATCCTGGCGCTCGGCGCTCTTGAGGAACTCGATGCCACGCGTGGGGCTTCCCGCTACGGCGACGGCCATGCGGCAACGCGCAGGGTCCTGACCGGTGGCGCGACTCACGGCACGCGCGGCCACGGCGGGCGACACCAGCCGAAACGGCACGCACTGGCAGCGGCTCACGATGGTGGGCAACATCACGTCTGCCGAGGTGCCCAGCAAGATGAACATGACGCCCTCGGGCGGCTCCTCGAGTGTTTTGAGCAGCGCGTTAGCGGTGTTGGCGCGCAGCTGCTCGGCACGGTCGATGATGTAGACCTTGGCCTTGGCACGGATGGGCGCCAGGGGCACGTCGTCGAGCAGCTCGCGGGTCTGGGCGATGAGGTAGCCCGTGGCGCTCTCGGGCGTGTAATAGTGCACGTCGGGATGCGTATGGCGCGCGACGCGCACGCAGCTGTCGCATGCGCCGCAGCCATCCTGCTCGCACAGGAAGGCTTGGGCGAGCGCCCACGCGGCGTCGAGCTTGCCCGCGCCGGGCGCTCCCAAGAACAGATAGGCGTGCGATGCGCGACCGCTGGCGACGGCGTTGGTCAAAAAGTCGCGCACGCGCTCTTGGGTGTCGAGCTTGGCCAGCAGGCTTGCCTGAGCGGGGGCCATGTTACTCGGCCTCCTGGGCAAGCGCGGCGGTGACGGCGTCCTGGGAAATATCGAGGCCGTAGGCGCGAACCTGCTCGACCGTCTTCTCGAAGACTTCCTCGATGGTCGCGGTGGCGTCGATGAGCTTTACGCGGTTTGGCTCCTCGGCGGCAATTGCGCAAAAGCCCTGGTAGACACGCTCTTGGAATGCCATGCCCTTTGCCTCCATGCGATCTGCCGCACCACGGGCTGCCATGCGCAGCGCCGCCTGCTCGGGCGTGATGTGATAGACGAGCGTGAGCGCCGGATGCGTCCCCGCAACGGCCAGGTTGTTGGCATCGCGCACTATCTGGCGGTCAAGGCCATCGGCAAATGCCTGATAGCAGGTCGTGGAATCGTAGAAGCGATCGCACAGAACCACCTTGCCGGCTGCGAGCGCGGGAGCGATGACCTCGTGCACCAGCTGGGCACGCGCAGCCTCGTAGAGCAGCAGCTCGCAGGTATCGCCCATTGCCGTGTTGGCGGGGTCGAGCAGCAGGGCGCGAATCTTTTCGCTGATGGCGGTGCCGCCCGGCTCGCGCAGAGTTACGACCTGATAGCCAGCGAGGTCGAGCGCGCGGGCCAGCAGGCGCGCCTGCGTGGACTTGCCGGCGCCGTCGACGCCCTCGAGCGTAATGAAGCTATGTTGAGCGGGCTCAAAAGCCATGGGCGCAGCCCCTTCCTACAAGGCGCGAAAATGCAAGTTATAGCAACCAAGCCATGATACCCCAGTGCTCGGCGCGTCCCCAATGGCTAAAGGCGCCTTTCCAAAGTTGCGGTGAAATAGGGACTGATTGAAGCTCTGAGACCGCCAAACAGTCCCTATTTCACCGCAACGTATGATGGGGAATTTTGGATGCTGGGTATAATCGTCGTATTGCATTGAAATGTGGCGAAAGGAGTGGCAATGTCTCGGTATTGCGCCTCGTGCGGCAAGCTTCTTGCAGATGATGCCAAGTTCTGCACCTCGTGCGGTGCACCCGTTGAGCAAACAGCCGCGAGCGATAGCCAGCCCGCTTTTGAGCAGACCGGCTCCCTTGATACGCCGCAAGCCAAGGCGGACGACCCCCTCGCCTATAGCCCCGACCCCGCCGCAAGGACCGAGGCCGTCGAGACCACGCAGCGCATACCCGTCGCGAGCGGCTCGCCCCAACAGCAGCCGGCTCCCGCATACGCTCCCGCTTCGCCACAGACCCCCGCTCCCAAAAAGAGCGGCACCGGGCCGCTTATCGCCGTTATCGTTGTACTGGTGGCGATCATCATCGCCCTGGTCATCTTCTTTGCAATCAGACCGTTCGACAACGCCGCCACGCAGACGCCTGCCGAGGTAGCTAAGCTGCACCATGACGTCGACGACGATGACCTAAAGCCTCTCGGCGATCCCAACAGCCTGTACGACGATGATGACGATGACGACGAGGATGGCGGCGAAGTAACGCTCTCCGAGCAGAACCTCTACCGTCGCCTGAGCGAATACTACGACCTGCTCGAAGACCTCGACAGCCAGGTCCGTGGCTGCGCACAGAACTTCAACGGCAGCTATCTGGAAGAGGATCGAACCACCCGTCAAAATCTCGCCGACGTCGCCGAGCGCACGGAGGACACCATCGAGCAGTATTATGACATCGTCGAGGACCTGGACGTCCCGACGAGCTCCAAGAACTACAGCTCCTGGAAGGACATCATCGCCCTGTACGACGACCTGGATCACCGCATTGACGCAATCTGTGATGCCTGGGAGATCAGCCTGAAATACGCCAAGCCTGCGGACCACAAGAATGAGATCGTGGCGCCGCTGTCGCGCGACAACGTGGCGGGCACCAATGACAATAAGTACCGCCTAGACTTTGAGGAGCGCTATCCCGGCGCCAAACCCGTCGAAGTGAACTAGCGCTTTGTCGTTCCCGAGCCGGCAGTTAGGGACGCTCCTAAACTGCCGGCAGAAAAGGAACGTCCCTAACTGCCGGTCAAAAAAACGAGCGAGGATCATGGGACCCTCGCTCGTTTTTTGGGCACTGTTTCGACTGCGCCGTTACTTGTCGGCGGCTGCTTTCTTGGCAGTCGACTTCTTCGCGGTCGTCTTCTTGGCGGCAGTGGCTTTCTTAGCCGTCGTCTTCTTGGCCGCCGTCGTCTTCTTTGCCGTGCTCGCCTTAGTCGCGGTCTTGCGGCCGCGGGCGGGCTTCTTCTCCTTGGTCGGGCAGTCCATGTTGACGCAGATACGCCACAGACCGCGCGCCGTGTTGACCACCACGATGGGGGCGCCGCACTCGGGACAGGTCTCGCCCGTCGCCTCGAGCTTGCCACGCGCCGGCAGCGGATAGCTCACGCCGCAGTCATCGTAGTTGGTGCAGCGGATAAAGCGCTTGCCGCTCTTCTCGCTCTTGTGCGCGATCAGGTCGCCATGGCGTCCGGCCTCGGCACACACCTTGCACTCGCCCACTTTAAGGTCGGGCTCGTAGTTGGTGGGGCACGTCGGGTTCACGCAGATCTCGAAAGCCTTCTGGCGGAACGGCTGACACTTAATGCGCGGCGCACCGCATTCGGGGCACACGGCGGCCTCGCCCTCGAGCGGGCTCACCTTGACGCCGCTCGGCACCGGATAGGTCACGTCGCAGTCGGGCCAGCCCATGCAGCCAATGAAGCTGCCGCGGGTCTTGGCGCTCGTCTTCATAACCAGGTCCTTGCCGCACTTGGGGCAAGCGCCCACGCGCGCATCGGCCGTGACGGCGTCGCTGATGGCGTCGCCGAGCTCCTGCGTATGCTTGAGCAGCTCGTCGAGCACGCCGGCCAGCAGCGCACGCGAGTGCGTCACGACATGCTCTTCGGTGTCCTCACCGCGCTCGACGCGAGTCATGTCGCCGTCGAGCTCGCTGGTCATATCGGGGCTCGTGATGCGCGGGGCAAACTGCGTCAGCGCGTCGATGATGGCGATGCCCAGCTGGCTCGGCTCAACGGGATCGTTTTTGAGGTAGCGCACGGCGTACAGGCGCTCGATGATGCTCGCACGCGTGGACTTGGTGCCCAGACCGCGCTTTTCCATCTCCTGCACGAGCTTGCCCTGGCTGTAGCGCGCGGGCGGCTCGGTCTGCTTGGCCTCAAGCTTAATATCGAACACGTCGACCGTGTCGCCCTGCTCCAGCGGCGGCATCTGCTCGTCGCGCTTGAGTCCGTACGGGTACGCCTCGCGGAAACCCGGGGTCACGAGCACATCGCCCGAAGCCACGAACGGTTCGCCGTTGACGTCGAGCTCGAGCTTGGTATTCTCGATGGTCGCGGGACCCATAAGCGTCGCCAGGAAGCGGCGGGCGATGAGGTCGTAGAGCTTGCGCTGGCCGCCATCGAGCGTGGACGGATCGCCTTCGCCCGTGGGGTAGATGGGCGGGTGGTCGGTGGTCTCGACTTTGCCGCGCGTGGGCTTCATGGGGCCGGCGAGTACCTTTTTGCACACGGGCGCCAGCGCCGGGTTGATCTTTGCCAGGTCGCTCACCACGGCGCCCAGATCGAGCGTCGCAGGGTACACGGTGTTGTCGACACGCGGATAGCTGATGAGGCCCGCCATGTAGAGGGACTCGGCGATGCGCATGGTACGTGCAGGTGAGATGCCCTCGGCCGCGGCGGCAGCCTGCAGCGAGGTCGTCGCAAACGGCGTGGGCGGCTGCTGCTTGCGGGAGCGCTTGGTCACCGCGGCGACGGTTGCCGTCGTAGCGCCGTCGATGTGGCCGTACGCCGTCTCGGCAGCATCTTTATCGGTAAAACGCGCCGTCTTGTGCGCAATTTTAAAGCGGTCGTCCTCGGCAGCACCCTGCGCGGCACCCATGCCGCGAATCTGCCAATAGTCCTCGGGCACAAACGCCATGCGCTCGCGTTCGCGCTCGACCACCAGGGCGAGCGTCGGCGTCTGCACGCGGCCGGCGGAGCGCACGTTGCCAAAGCCGCCGAACTTGGCGAGCGTCAGGTAACGCGTGAGCACCGCGCCCCAAATGAGGTCGATGTGCTGGCGGCTCTCGCCGGCGTCGGCCAGATTCTGGTCGAGCGAGACAAGATTATCGAAGGCCTGCGTGATCTCGGCCTTGGTAAACGAAGAATACTGGGCGCGGGCGACCGGCAAGTCGGGCGCAACCTCGCGCACCTTGTTGAGGGCGTCCGAACCGATCAGTTCGCCCTCGCGATCGAAGTCCGTGGCGATGATGACGCTGTCGGACTTCTTGGCAAGGTTCTTGAGCGAACGAATGAGCTCCTTCTCGGCCGGCAGCTTAATGACGGGCGCCCAGGTAAGGTAAGGCAGGCTCTCAAGCTTCCAGCCCTTGATGGAGATACCATCGGCAAGGAACGGCTTGCGCTTGGTGTCGTAGGGCGGACGAGCCAGACCATCGGGCATATCGGCCGGCAGCATCTCGCCGTCCTCGGTGACCGAATACCAGCCCAGCTTTTTATCGAACAGCACGCTGTCGCAAAAATCGGGTGCAAGGATGTGACCGGCAAGACCGATCGTCACGCACTCCTCGCCCTTCCACTCAAAACGGTAGATGGCGGTGTTGTACACCTTGTCCTTTTTGGGTTTGCCCGTGGACAGACGCTCGGCGATCTGACGCGCGGCGTCGTTTTTCTCGGCGATGATGAGCTTCAAAAGAGGCTCCTATCTCATGTCTCTGCGGCTGCGCCCGCGCTTATGGCGGCCGACTTACGCCCTTGCTTGCTCAATCTGCCCGATGAGCCAATCGCACCAGGCATCCATGCCCTCGCCCCTGCGCGCGCTCACGGCAAACCGCGGCGCCTGCGGATTGAGGTCATCGAGGGTCTTAGTATACCTATCCGTGTCAAAATCGAAAGCCGGGGCCACGTCGACCTTATTGAGCAGCTGCGCGCCGGCGTGCTGGAAGATGCCCGGGTACTTGATGGGCTTGTCGTCACCCTCGGGCACCGAGAGAATCATGATGGACAGGTTCTCGCCCAGGTCAAAGTCGACCGGGCAGACCAGGTTGCCCACGTTTTCGATGAAGATGACGTCGATGTTTTGAAGGCCCACCGCTTGGTCGAACGCGTCAACGGCCTCCATGATCATGTTGCCCTCGAGGTGGCACAGGCCGCCCGTGTTGATCTGGATGGCGGGCATGCCGGCTTCCTTCATGGTGATGGCGTCGACATCTGAGGCGATATCGCCCTCGATGACGGCACAGCGCAGGCCGGCTTTGTCACGCAGGCGCTCGTTGGTGCCCAGGATCGTGGTGGTCTTGCCCGAACCGGGGCTCGACAGCACATTGATCACGTAGGTGCCTGCCTCATTAAATCGCTGACGCAGCTGATCTGCCAGGCGCTCGTTGCGCGACAGGATCGGCGACGCGATATCAATCGTTTTCTCGGCCATACTTAGCGCTCCTTACTTTGGCCCCTTTATACCCCATCATTAGATGGCTAGCGGGCTAATCGTCGGGGGTTTCGATTTCGATACTTGCGATATCGAGCTCGCGGCCGTGCAGCAGGCGCACGTTGGCGCCGCCACACTGGGGGCAGCGACAATGGAAACGGTCGTGCTCAAAGACCTCGCCGCAGTCCAGGCACTCGCTTTGTGGATGGACCTCCTCCACGGCAAGCTCGCAGCCGCGCGTGAGCGGGTCCTCATCGCGAAACGTCTCCCACGCAAAGTCGAGTGCCTCGCGCACGACCTCGGTCATATCCCCGATACGAAGCGTTACCAAAACGGCGCGCGAGGCCCCCGCCCCACGCGCCGCGCGAATCACTGTATCGAGTATGCCGTTGACAATGCCAACCTCGTGCATACCGATTTACTCCTCGTCGTCCTCGTCGTCCGAGAACAGGTCCAGACGGCTCACGAACAGGCCCTCCTTGCCCTCGCGCGCGGTAATGACCACGCGAGCGATGGCGAGCGAAATCTCGTAGAGCGAGAGCAGGGCACCGTACATAAGGCCCAGCGTGACGGGCGAGCCGTCGGGTGTGATCACAGCCGAGCCCACGAGCAGGCCTACGTACACGTAGCGCCAGGCGCTGCGGAAGGCCGCGTAGGACACGATGTGGAAAACAGACAGGTAGAAGATGATGAGCGGCAGCTCAAACGCCACACCAAAGCCAATCATAAAGAGCAGCTCCATGTTGACGTAGTTCTCCAGATCGGGCAGCGCCGTGGCGACGGCCGAGGTCTCGCCGATGAGCCACTCAAAGCCCGCAGGGATGATGATGAAATAGCAGAAGATGGCACCCAGGAAGAACAGCACCGTCGAGGCGAGCACCGTGGGCACGACCCACTTGCGCTCGTTGGGGCGCAGCGCCGGCAGGAAAAATGCCAGGATCTGCCAAATGATCATGGGCGTGCACATGACCACGGCCATCTTGATGGCCAGCGAGAAGCGCAGGCCAAAACCGCCGAGCGTGGTGGTGATGTAGAACTTACCGTCCGGCACAAAGGAGCGGATGGGGTCTTCCAAGATGTCGAGCACCACGGGCGTGGCGAAATACAGCACGATAGCGGCGGCAAACACCGATACGACCACGATAGTCAGGCGGCGACGAAGCTCTCCCAGGTGATCGAAGAGCGGCATTCGCGCGGGTCCGATAGGCATTACTCATCGCCTCCCTTCGAGGCGTCGGCGGCAGTGGCTTCGTCCTCGGCCTCGAGCTCGCGAGCGAGCTGGTCGACGACAGCCTTGCGCTTGCGGGGACGACGGGCGTAGAGGTCGGTCGTCGTGGGCTCTGCCGGCTCGGGCTCCGGCTCTGCAGCAGGTTCGGACTCCGCGGGCGCATCGGCAGTGGCGGCCTCGGACTCAGCCGCAGCGGCAGTACCCTCGGCACTGGTATCCTCGGCAGCGACCTCGCCCTCAGCAGCACCCTCGCTTGCGGCCTTCTCGGCAGCAAGACGGGCGCGACGCTCGGCAAAGGTCTCCTTCTTGGCGGGCGCTGCCGTCTCGGTGGCATCCTCGTCCGCATCGGAATCGTCGTCGGCCGCAGCAGCCTTCTTGGGCTTGACCGGCGCCGACGCGGCCTCACTCACCGGATCGATAATCTCGGACTGAACAACGGCCGTCATCTTTTCCTGCGTCTCGCGGAACTGACGGATGGCACGGCCGATCGTACGGCCCATCTGCGGGAGCTTATCCGGGCCAAACAGCAAAAAGCCGAAGACCACGATGATCGCGAGCTCACCCTCTCCAATACCAAACACACATACCTCCAAGGCTCGATGTGAGTCGAGCCCGCACCGCGCCATTCGGCCGGAACTCGTCTATTCATTCGGTCAAGTATAGCGCCCGGACGCCAAAACGTCCGAGCGCATCACAAACATATGCCAAACGGCACGCCCTTTTGGGGGCAAAGATTATGCAGCGGTGATCGAAATCTCCTGGTCGACACCCAACAGCTGAACCACGCGCATCACCTGGGGCTGCACATTGGTGCAGCTAAAGCGCTTGCCGTGGTCGACCGCGTGGTGCGCGGCGCCCACGAGCACGCCAATGCCCGTCGAATCGATGTAGCTCACCTGGGCAAAATCGAGCTCAACGGCCTCGGTGGGCTGCTCGAGCGCTAGGTCAATGGCATTGCGCAGGCTATCGGCGTTAGAGATATCGATCTCGCCGGTTACCTTAATGGTGTAGAGCTCTGGCGTGGGGTTGGTGGAAATACCCAAATCCATGTATACGCTCCTTTATGTATCGAAAGTGCGGATAGTACGAGAAGCCGCGCGTTAGGCGCGCTCAGCACGCGCGAGCTCGGCAGCGACGAGCTTGACGGCCAGCACCAGTACGTCGAGCGCGGCTTCCAGGTCCTCGACCGTGGGATAGCTCGGCGCGATGCGGATGTTGGTGTCGCGCGGGTCCTTGCCATAAGGCCAGGTGGCACCAGCCGGCGTGAGCTTGACGCCCAGGTCGGCACAAAGCGCGGCAACCTTCTGGGCCGAGCCCTCGGGGCCATCAAAGCTCACAAAGTAACCGCCACGGGGATGCGTCCAGGTGGCGCAACCCGTGTTACCCAGGCCTTCGGTAAGCTTGCGCTCAACGGCCTCAAAGCGCGGGCGCAAAAACTCGGCATGCTTTTTCATGTGCTCCTTGACCGCCTCGATGGTGGGAAGGAAACGCACATGACGCAGCTGATTGAGCTTGTCGGCGCTGATCAGACCGGCTTTGAGGCGCTTGGAGAACTCCGCGATGACCGCAGGGCTCGCGCCGATAAAACCGATGCCGGCGCCCGGGAAGGTGATCTTAGACGTCGAGGCAAAGGCCACCACGCGGTCCTCGGTGCCCGCCACGCGGGCAAGATCGAAGATGTTGGCGAGCTCGTCGGTCTCGTCGTACAGGTCGTGCACGCAGTAGGCGTTGTCCCAGAAGATGCGGAAATCGGGCGCGGCCGTGGGCATCTCGACCAGGCGGCGCACAGTGTCCTCGCTAAAGGTGATACCCGTGGGGTTGGAATACTTGGGCACGCACCAGATACCCTTGATGGAATCGTCGGTGGCAACGAGGCGCTCGATCTCGTCCATGTCGGGGCCATTGTCGGTCATCGCGACGGGAACGTTCTCGATGCCCAGGTCGGCGGTGATGCCAAAGTGACGGTCGTAGCCGGGAACCGGGCACAGGAACTTGACCTTCTTGCCGTCGTGCGCGGCCTCGTAGGCGTCCCAGGGCTCGCTGCCACACGAGCCGCAACGCCAGAACATGCCGGCGATGTCGTGCTCGATCAGCAGGCTCGACGAACCCAGCACGAGCGTCTGCTCGGCGGGGCAGCCCAGGAACTCCCCCGCCAGCTTGCGTGCCGAGGGAATGCCCTCGAAGCAGCCGTAGTTGGAGCAGTCGACGTTGCCATCGTGCAGATCGGCGTCGGCGTTGAGGATATCGAGCATGGGGCGCGAGATGTCCACCTGGGAGGGCGACGGCTTGCCGCGGGCCATGTCGAGCGCCAGGCCCTTGGCCTTGACCTCGGCGACCTCGGCCTTGAGCGCATCGATGGCGGCATCGAGTTCGGTGGTTTCCATCTTCTGGTAGATCGTCTGCATGGGGTGCGACCTTTCGCGAAGCAGTACGTTGCATTTCGTCTAAGTATAGACCGCCACCGTCGCAACGGTATGAAGCCGTGATAGATTAAGTCCATCGCAATAAATTACGAATCGCCGCACATGCCGGCGCGGAGCGCCCAAGGAGGCACTATGGAGTACGGATCGTTCCAGGCCGAGGAATTCGGCGACCTGCAGCGTCTGGTCGACGGGCTGTTTTATGACCGCCGCGCCATCGACCGCCTGGATCTGATCGTACAGGCCGAGATCTTGGACCTGGCGCCCGACCTCATGGAAATCGTGAACCTTTTGCCGCCCGGCTATTACGACCGCCAGTCACTTTGCGACCAACTCAACTCAGCCTTGGCCGCCCACGGCTGGGGCGCCGTCTACGGCACCGTGGAATAAGCCTCGAGGCCGGCGATTTGGCCCGCTTCCCGACCTTGGCGAGGCTTGTTTTAGGGCTTGTGGCCAAAAAGGGCAAATATGAGTACTGTTACCTTTTTAGTAGCAGCGATTCTTGGTCGAAATCGGCAAAACTCGACTTGAAACTTCCTAATCACCGTCAGCTAGCGCCAAATTGGAAGTCGATGGTCACTCATTAACGTACAGTTTTTATAACTTTGTTCATTATTTTCCGCACCTAAAATGATACGCCGTTTGTGACAGTACTCACAAACGGCGTTTTTTGACCACTGGCGTGTCTGGCAGGCGGCAAGCACCGCCCGAATCCGCATTTTGAACGCGCCCGAATCGGTTCTGGAGCCGGTTTTCGCGCTCTTACTCGTCTTTGGGCGAGGGATTCTTGCAGACCACGCTCATGTAGATCATGCCCAGCACGGCCGCGGTGACAGAGCCGGCAAGAATGGCGGCCTTTGCGGCCAGGACCTCAAACTCGGCCGTCGGGAAGGCGAGGCCGCTGATGAGGATCGACATGGTAAAGCCGATACCGCCCAGAATGCCCACGCCGGCAATCATGTGCCAGTTGACATTGTGCGGCAGCTCGGAAATCTTGAGCTTAACCAGGGCAAACGTCATACCAAAGATGCCAATCGGCTTGCCCAGCAGCATGCCAAAGTACACGCCGAGCGTCACCGGGTCGGTGAGCAGCGTGCTCATGTCCACGCCCACTAGGCGAACCTGTGCGTTCACGAACGCAAAGATCGGCAGAATCACAAAGTTGACCGGCGTGGAGATCAGACGCTCCATGCGGATGAGCGGCGGGGTCACGCGGTGCATGACGCGCTCGACCTTGGTGGTCGAGACGGTAAAGTCATGCTGGCCCAGGATGTGCGCCTCGTCGTCGTAGCGGTCATCGAGCAGCGGCAGGCACTCGCCCAGCCAGTCGGTAAGGCTATCGAGCTTAACGCCGCACTTGGCCGGAATAGTAAAGGCCAGGATGACGCCGGCGAGTGTGGCATGCACGCCGCTCTTGAACATGCAGAACCACAGCAGCAGGCCCAGCACCGAATACGGGGCAAGGCGGTAATGCTGCGTCTTGTTGAGCCACACGAGCGCGCAGGTCACAAGCGCGGCGGCGCCCAACCAAAACGGATTGGGGCTCTGACCGTAGAAGATGGCGATGGCGGCGATGGAGATGAGGTCGTCAGCGATGGCGAGCGTCGAGAAGAACACGCGCACGCCGTTGGGCACGCGATTACCCAAAAGCGACAGCACGCCCAGCGCAAAGGCAATATCGGTTGCCATGGGAATGGCCCAGCCGTTGTGCGCGCCGGCATGGTTAAAGATGAGGTAGATGCAGGCGGGAACGACGACGCCGCCCACGGCCGCCAGCATGGGAAGCATAGCCTGGCGCGGGTTTTTGAGCTCGCCGACCGTCATCTCATACTTGAGCTCAATGCCCACCAGCAAAAAGAAGATCGCCATGAGGAAGTCGTTGACGAATAGCTCGACGGTGAGACCGGCCGTAAGGTTGCCCAGGCCCACATACAGCGGAGTCTCCAAAAAGTGATGGATGGCCTCGTAAGCATCGGTGTTGGCGCAGATAACGGCGGCGATGGCGGCGAAGACCATGACGGCGGCGGAAATCGTGCCGTTCTCGGCAATGCGCTCCCAGATGTCGTGACGCTCAAAGCGCTTGCGCTCACGAACGTTGAACAGCTGCTCAGTTGCTGCCATGGGCGGCTCCTTTCACGGGATGGCTCCCGTCTTAAAAAAGCACGGCCCGCCCAAGTGGCGGCGCCGCGCTCTAACGTATTACGCTTGCATCTAGCCTACCCTGCACGACAAGCACGCAGGCGTGGCCGAAAAGCGGAACCACAGGTTGAACATTATTTGCTCAACGGCACGGGAGCCCCTGTCCAAGAAACGGCGTGGCCCCGCGCACAAAAAACGACCGGATCACGGGGCGTCCGCGGTCCGGTCGTCGGTGTTAGGTCAAAAGAACCTAGCAGGCGGCCATGATGGGGGCAGCGACCTGCTTCTTGCGGGAGAGGACGCCCGGCATCCAGACGCCGTCGTGCTCGTCGGCAATACCCAGGCCCTTCTGAGCAGCCTCGGTCTCACCCTCGAGCAGGACCTGCGAGCCCTCCTCCATGATGTCGGTGATGCACAGGACAATGCCGTCAGCACCCTTCTCGGCGGCGTAGGCGCGCATGGCCTCGCGGATCTCGTCAATCATGCCAAGCGCACGGCTCTTGTCGACGGTCTCGTACTGGCCGATAAGCAGCTTCTTGCCGGCGGGCTCAAACATCTTGATGTCGTTGCCAACCATCTGGGCTGCGGTGAAGGAGCCGGACGGACGGGTGAGGAAGACCTCCATGCCAAACTTAACCGGGTCGACGCCCACCTGCTCGCCGAGCTTGGCGGCGACGGCACGGTCGACATCGGTGGTGGTGGGGCTCTTGAGCATGAGCGTATCGGTCATCATGGCCGAGAGCAGCAGCTTGGCCTGAACGTCGGAAAGCTCAACGCCGAGCACGCCGGCGAGCTTGGTGACGATGGTGCAGCTGGAGCCCCAGGGCAGGCAGATGTAGTGCAGCGGACCGGCAGTCTCGAAGTCGCCGATGCGGTGATGGTCGACAACGCCAAAGACCGTGGCGTCCTTAAGGCCGGCGACGGACTGGGCGGACTCGTTGTGGTCGGTGAGGACGACGAGCTGACCGGCCTCGACGGACTCGATCACGCGGGGCTCGGCAATGCCGGCGTCGGCGAGCAGCTTGGCGGACTCGGCCGGAAGCTGGCCCAGTGCGCAGGCCTCGTAGGTGTTGCCGGCATACTCAACCTGGTTGAGCAGCTGGGACAGGACGACGGCGCTCATGATGGCGTCGTTATCGGGGTTCTGGTGACCAAAGACAAGAACGTTTGCCATGGATATCCTCCACTTGATATGTGTACTTGGACGTAGCTATGGTAGCACGCTGACGCCGAACCCTATGAGATGGAAGGGCCGCAGCACAAATTGGGGCAGGCGCTGAGGCAAAGTCTGCCCCCTCTGCACCATGTGGTGCAAACTAACCTGCCCCCTTGCGCCAGCTATTTGCCGGCGGCGCGCAGGGCTACGCAGGCGGCACCGATGATGCCGGCGTCGTTGCCGAGCGAGGCGACCTCGATGGGTGTCTCGCGCGAGGCGGAAAGCGCATAGTGCTGGAAGTGCTCGCGAACCGCGTCGAGGTAGACATCGGCCGAGGCGGAGGCTCCGCCGCCGATCAGGAACATCTCGGGGTCGACCACGTTGGCGATAAGCGCCAGGGCGCGGCCGAGATAGTCGGCCATGGTATCGGCAGCCGCCAGCGCGAGCTTGTCACCCTCGCGGCAGGCCTGGAACACATCCTTGGAATCGGAGGGACCAGTGAGCTCGATGGGCTCGACGCCCGCCTTCTCACACTCGGCAAGGTAGTTGCTCACCACGCCGGTGGCGCTAGAATACTGCTCTAGGTGGCCATGGCCGCCGCAGCCGCAGGTGCGCTCCTCGGCAGGATTCAGGCACATATGACCGATCTCGCCGCCGGCGCCCACGACGCCCGACACCACGTCGCCGTTGACGATAACGCCGCCGCCCACGCCAGTACCGATGGTGACCATCACCACGTTTCGCACGCCCTTGGCAGAACCGAGCCAGGCCTCGCCCATGGCAGCGGCGTTGGCATCGTTCTCGTACTTAACGACCGCGTCGGGGCAGTGCTCCTGGATGGCGATCTTAAGCTCGGGCAGGTTAATGGCAATGTTGGCCTTGACCTTGGCATCGCCCGACGCCGGGATAGGGCACGGAACAGCCAGGCCAATGCCCGCCACAAAGGCACGCGGAATCTGCGCCTTGGCAACCACCTGGTCGATAGCCTCGGTCACCGCGGCAAAGCCCGCAGCGTCAACGATGGGAGGCGTGGGCACGCTGGCCTTGGCAAGCAGGTTGCCGTCCTCATCGAACAGGCCCTCCTTAACCGAAGTGCCGCCGACGTCAATGCCGATGTAGTACTGCTTAGGTTCCATGGGAGCCCACCTTTCTCGTTTAAACATTGCCAGTATGGTACCGCTCCCAAGGCAAAAACCTGCCAAAAAGGAACAGGTATGTTTTGGCAGGTTTTATCTGGGAAAACCCAGGGCATGAGATTCAGTTCGCTGGGCGGCAAAACGGCCCAGCCCCTTCCCTGAGCCGATCAATTTGCTCAATACCACATTATTCGAGTGCATATTCATTTGGAGCGCTCTAGTTACTAAGGAGAAGCGTTTTTTGATTATCTCTTTCTCGAACTTTTCAAAAACGCAATAGGGATGCTTAGGTGTTGACTATACTTTCTTTTATACTCAATCAAGCTGGAAAGGAGGTTCCATGATTCCCAAATATGAGGCGATAGCTGCAGATATCCGCCGAAGCATCGAAGACGGCGCTCTAAAGCCGGGCAACAAGCTGCCCACCGTCGTTGAGTTCTGCGAGCTCTATAGCGTTTCTAAAATTACCGTCAAACGAGCGATTGAGCAGATTACCGAGGAAGGCCTTATTACCAGCCGGCGCGGATCGGGCACCTACGTTAAGGACACGGCGGGGCTTCCCGGCAAGGCGTTTTTCCAGGGCAAGAACGACCGTGCCCAGGGCTTTTCGCATGAGCACCGTGGGGAGAAGGTGACCTCGGTGGTCTACGATTTCTCGATTGTCAATCCGCCAGCAGACGTCGCTGCCCAGCTGGGAATTGCCGAGGACGACTTTGCCTATCACATCGTGCGCGTGCGCCAGGTCGACGAGAAGCCCATCGTCATCGAGTACACCTATATGCCGCTCGAACTGATCCCGGGCCTTAAAAAGAAGGACCTGTACGGATCGGTCTACGGCTTTATCCGCGAGCAATGCGGGCTGAAGATTTCGAGCTTCCATCGCACCATTCGCGCTGTCGCGGCAACTGAGGAAGAGGCTGAGCGCCTGGATACCAAACCCGGCTCTCCCCTGCTCGAACTCAACCAGATTGGCTTCTTGGATAGCGGCACCGCGTTTGAATATTCTATCTCGCACAACGTAGGCGACCGCTTTGAGCTGCACAACGTAACGCTGGCCTAGTTTTGTAATCCGGTGGGTGCTCGTTTTGAGCTGTCTTACGCGGCACCCGCACAACCTTATGGGAGTATGCATATGTCCGATTTGATTAAACTCACGCCGATCTTCCACGAGAAGATCTGGGGCGGCCGCCAGCTGGAGACCGTATTTGGTTACGACATTCCCGAGGGCCCCATCGGTGAGTGCTGGGCCATCTCGGCCCACCCCAACGGCGACTGCCAGATTGCGGAGGGCCCGTATGCCGGCCACACGCTGTCGTGGCTGTGGGCCGAGCACCGTGAGCTCTTTGGCGACTGCGAGGGCAAGGAGTTCCCGCTGCTCATTAAGATTCTGGACGCCAAGGACGACCTTTCGATCCAGATTCATCCCAACGACGAGTACGCCGCCGAGCACGAGAACGGCAGCCTGGGCAAAACCGAGTGCTGGTATGTACTGGACTGCGAGCCCGGTGCCACGATCATCGTCGGCCAGCGCGCCAAGGACCGCGCCGAGGCTGCACAGATGATCGAAGACGGCCGCTGGGACGACATGCTCAACGTGCTGCCGATCCACAAGGGCGACTTTTTCCAGATTGATTCCGGTACCGTGCACGCCATCAAGACCGGCACGCTCATTTTGGAGACGCAGCAGTCGAGCGACGTGACATATCGCCTGTATGACTACGACCGCCCCGGCACCGATGGCATGCTGCGTCCGCTGCACATTGAGCAGAGTCTGGATTGCATCAACTTTGATGCTCAGGCTCCGACCGACGGCACCGTGACCGCACCCGAGGTCGACGGCGTGACCGAACTCGAGTCCAACCCCTGCTACACCGTCGATCGCGTGCGCGTCGACGGCAACAAGACCCTCGATCAGCGCTGGCCCTTCATGTGCCTGTCGGTCATCGACGGCGAAGGCACCGTCTGCGGCGACCCCGTCCACAAGGGAAGCCACCTGCTGGCCCCCAGCACCGTCACCTCCATCGACCTCGAAGGCAAGATGGAACTGATCATCAGCCACCTCTAGTTCGCAACAACAACCAAAACGAAACAAGGGGCTCCCCTGTTCATCAACGGAGGAGCCCCTTGCCATGTCTAAGCATTCAGCCCACCCGGCTCTCCAGATCAAAAAGCGGACGAGCAGAGCGACGATTGCAAGCTGCAGGCCAAAACGCCACAAGGAAGAGGGCGCGCCGGGGGCTTTGGTCGATCGCGAGTTCCGCACGAGCCGGAGAGCACTTAATGTGCTCTCCGTGCGAGCAGGACTGTCCGAGCAGGCGACCAAAGCCCCCGGCGCGCCCGGTCAACCTCGCAGTTAGGCATTCAGCTTGACGATCGGAGCGAATCCTTTCATCAGCTTTTTGGTCTGGCCGGTCTTTTCGAATTGAACCTCGATCATGTCTCCGGCGACCGAGATCACGGTACCCGTGCCAAAGGTCTTGTGGCTCACGGTATCGCCCGCGGCAAAGTCCTGCGACGCGCTCGCGCGATAGACCTTGCGCTCCACCGTCGGCGACACCTTGGACGATGGCTTTTTGGCTCGCGGCGCGCCCGAGCCAAAGGTCGAGGCAACACGGCCGGCGTCAGGCGAAACCCCTCGATGGCGCTCGGTCCCATAGCTGCTGCCGCCAAAGAAGTCGTCAAAGCTCGACCCGCCGCGCGAGCCGGAGCCGCCGGTCGAGCGCGTATGCGAACCAAACACCTTGCCGCCATACATATCCGAGCCCATGCCCGAGCCAAAGGTGCCGTGACGGTCGCCGCGCTTTTCCCAGCCCGTGCCCTCAAAACCGGCAGAACCGATGCCGCTAAACTCGATGTCCTCAAACGGAATCTCGTTGAGGAAGCGGGAGCGCGGGTTGGCAGAGGTCGAGCCGTAGGTGCGACGCGTGGCCGCATAGGTCAGGAACAGGCGCTTACGGGCACGCGTGATGGCAACGTAGGCCAGGCGACGCTCCTCCTCGAGCTTGCCCGGATCATCGCTGCCGCCAAAGTCGTGCACATGCGGGAAGATACCCTCCTCCATGCCAGCCACGAACACCGCCGGGAACTCCAGACCCTTGGCGGAGTGGATGGTCATCATGGTGATGGCATGCGTCTCGCCGGCCAGGGAATCCAGGTCGGAACGTAGGGCCAACCACTCCATGAGCGCCGGCAGCGCCTTGCAGGTGAGCGGGCCGTAGGTGCGCTCGATCTCGTCGGCATGTACGGCACCCGCCGGCAGCTGCGTCGGCGCAGCATATGCGTTGCCTGCGATGGCGGCGGCCAGAGCGTCCTGCGGCGAGAGTGCCGGAGCGGCCAGGCTATCGAGCGGATTGGTGCCCGCGGCGTCACGTGCACCGACAAGCACCTCAAACGAAGACGCGGGCGCAGACGGTCCCGGCTCGGGCGCGCTCACCACAACGGGCTCGGGTTCGGTGCCGACAGGCACGTCGGCAACGCCGGCAGCGCGCAGCTCTTCCAAGCTCTCGAGCGTACCCTCGATATCCTCGTGCGTCTCCTCAAATTCGGCGGCTACGCCCAGGAATTCCTGGATGTTCTCGGCGCGGCTCTCGGACTCCATGGTGCCCTCGGCGCGGAAGGCCTGCAGCAGCCCCGTCTTGTCAACAATCATCTCGACAACGTCCTTGAGCTCGCCGTCCATGCGGCGGCCCTCGCGCACCAGCGACACAAAGCTCGACAGGCCATTGCGGACCTTGGCGCTAAACATGCCCGTCTCGGCGCACGCGATCTCGCAGGCTTGGAAGAACGAGCAACGGTTGTCGCGCGCCAGCTGCTCGATCTTTTGGATCGAGGTGGAGCCGATGCCGCGACGCGGCGTGTTGATGACACGCTTGACGCTCATCTCGTCGGCCGGGTTCACGATCATCTTGAGGTAGGCCATGACGTCGCGGATCTCGGCACGGTCGAAGAATCGCGTGCCGCCCACGATCTTGTAGGGCACGCCCGCGCGCAGGAACATATCTTCGAGGATACGCGACTGGGCGTTGGTGCGATAGAACACAGCGATGTCGTCGTATCTCGTGCCTTTGGAGTGCAACTTTTCGATCTCACCGGCAATCCAGCGGCCCTCGTCGCGCTCATCGCTCGCCTGGAAGGCCTGAATCTTCTCGCCATCGCCCTCGGCCGTAAACAGACGTTTGTCCTTGCGCTGCGAATTGTGGCGAACAACGGCATTGGCGGCGCTCAGGATGTGACCCGTGGAGCGATAGTTCTGCTCCAGCTTGACGGTCTTGCAGTTTTTAAAGTCCTTCTCAAAGTCCAGAATGTTGGTGATGTCGGCGCCGCGCCAGCTATAAATGGACTGGTCATCGTCGCCTACGACCATGAGGTTTTGGTACTTGGCGGCCAGCAGGTTGGCGATCTCGTACTGGACGTGGTTGGTGTCCTGATACTCGTCGACGCTAATGTAGCGGAAGCGCTCCTGGTATTTGTCGAGTACCTCGGGGCGGGTGCGCAGCAGCTCGAGCGTGCGCACGAGCAGGTCGTCGAAGTCCATCGCGTTGGCGGCGCGCAGGCGGCGCTCCAGCTCCAGGTAGACCTGCGCGGCCTTTTTGTCGTTGGGGCTATCGGCGCTCTTGAGCATGTCCTCGGGGCCGATCATGGCGTTTTTGGCCGAGCTGATCTTGCTGCGGATCATGTTGATGGGGAACTGCTTTTGCTCGATGCCGAGCGCCTGCATAATGTCACGCACCATGCGCTTTGAGTCATCGTCATCGTAGATGGTGAACTGGCCGGTGTAGCCCAGCAGATCGGCGTCCTCGCGCAGCATGCGCACGCACATGGCATGGAAGGTGCACACCCACATGCCACGGGTGCCGCTGGGGATGAGTGCCGCCAGACGCTCGCGCATCTCGGCCGCAGCCTTGTTGGTAAACGTGATGGCAAGAACCTGCCAAGGCTTAACACCCAGGTCGCCGAGCATATGTGCGATGCGGAAGGTCAAGACGCGGGTCTTGCCCGAGCCGGCGCCGGCGAGCACCAGCAACGGGCCCTCGGTGGACAGGACCGCCTCGCGCTGGGCGGGATTAAGGCTGTCGATGTCGACGAGCGGCTTGGCGGGCTTGGGCGCCGGCGCGGGAGCGTCGTAGATGTCGAGCGGAACGAGCTCGGGCTCCGGCGCAGCGGGGGCGGTGTATGCATCGAGCGGCACGGGTTCCGGCGCGGGCGGCACGGGTACCGCAGTGTTCTTTTCCCAGGGCAGGGGCTGGGTCATGGGCGACTCCTCATCTGACGGACGGCGCGCCTGCGGGCAGCGCCATAGTTTGAGCCGTACCAGTATACCGAGCCGCGCGGACACCGACGCAAATCACACCACGACTCCGTGCGCCGCCGTCAGGCCCGCCCCATCGCCCAAAAAAGAGGACGGCATAGACCTTTTGGTCATGCCGCCCTCTTTGAATGACAAGTTGTCGCTCTGGCCGCCGCGCAGCGTCAACCAAGTTACAGGCCGAGCATGGGCTCCAGAACGAAGAAGTATGCGAGCACTACGATGCCCAGGATGATGCGGTAGACTCCGAAGCACTTGAAGTCGTGACGGCGGACGAAGCCCATGAGCCACTTGATGGCGATGAGCGAAACCACAAAGGCCACAACGCAGCCCACGCCCAAGATGGCGATCTCGTTGGTGCCGAACGTGCCGCCCTTGATGAAGTACTTGACCAGCTTGAGCGCACTCGCGCCAAACATAACGGGAATAGCCAGGAAGAACGTAAACTTAGACGCCACCGAGCGCGTGCAGCCCAAAAGCAGGCCGCCGATGATGGTAGAACCGGAGCGAGACGTACCAGGCACCAGCGAAAGCACCTGGAAGCAGCCGATACCCAGCGCAGTCTTCCAGCTGAGGTCCTCGAGCGTGGCGATGGAACCAAAGTCCAGATTCTCGTCATCGTCCTCATCCTCAGCGGTAGCCGTGGCGGGCGCCGCAAAGTGCGCACCGGCGGGACGTCCACCCGACACCACAGCACGCGAACCAAACGAACCGGCAACGGCCATTTCCTCGCGCTTGTTTGCGCGCCAGTTCTCGATCACGATAAACAGCACGCCGTACACAATGAGCGCCAGCGCCACGACGGGAGCATTGTAGAAATGCTCCTCCATCCAGTCGTTGAGCGGCAGGCCGATCGCCGCCGCAGGAATGCAACCGAGCACAATCTTGCCCCACAGCACCCAGGTGTCGCGACGGCCCTCCTTGCCCTTGCTGGGCGAGAACGGATTGAGCTCATGGAAGAACAGCACACAGACGGCCAAAATGGCGCCAAGCTGAATCACGACCAGGAACATGTTCCAGAACGTCTCGCTCACGTTCATCTTGACGAACTCGTCCACCAAGATCATGTGACCGGTCGACGAAACAGGCAGCCATTCGGTGATGCCCTCGACCAGGCCCATGAAGGCAGATTTTAAAAGCTCGATGATATCCAAAGGGACCCCCTCGTTAGACACCCGCCGATATTGTTCTGCGGACGGTGCGGGCGATGTCCCATTATCAACCGTTGGCGGCGCGCCTGCGCCTACCCTTACCAAAAAACTCGCCCGTTCACAGAATTGCGAGCGGTCAAACCCAAATCCTTGGGTATAACTGCAACAAGATAAAGTGTCCGGCGGCCAACGCGCCCGCGCCCGCCCGATGCACGAGCCCCGTGCCCGTGCGATAGACCAAGGAGGAAACCATGAACGAGGGCTACACCGAGGTATTTGTTTCACTCGACGGTACTGAACAGCAGGATTTTGTGCTCGCACGCGCCATCAAGGTCGCCGCGAACAACGGCGCCAAGCTAATCATCGGCCACGTTATCGATTCCACGGCGCTCGAGAGCGCCGGTTCCTATCCGGTCGATCTGGTCAACGGCCTAGAGGAGGCATTTAAGAACTCCATCGCCAAGCAGCTCGAAGAGGCCAAGGCCAATCCCGACATTCCCGAGGTCGAAGTCATGATTCGCGCCGGCCGTATTCGTGAGACGCTCAAAGACGAGATGCTCGACGTGGTCAAGCCCGACCTGGTGCTCTGCGGCGCCCGCGGCCTGTCCTCGATCAAGTATGCGCTGCTGGGTTCGATTTCGACGTTCCTGCTGCGCAATACGGACTGCGACATTTTGGTCGTGAAGTAGGTTCCTTCCCGTCGGCGCAAGGCCTGCGGGGTTATCACGCCGACGTCCTCGCCGCTTCGCGGCTGCGGGATGTCGGCTTAGATAACCCCTCCCGGCCTTGCGCCTTCGTCACCGCACTTCAGCGAGTTGGCTGATAAAAGATGGCGTGCCGCCCCGTTTGGGGCGGCACGTTTTGTTTGGGGCGGCACGTTTTTGTTTGGGCGGACGTCTGCCGCGTGCGTTACTCGAAATATTGGAACTTGTTCGTTGAAAAAGCGAATGTTACGACGAAGCCTTCGCCCGGGTCCGATGCTGCGGTGACGTCGATGCCCATCTTGGAGCACAGGCGCGCCACCAGATAGAGACCGATGCCCGTTGCGCGCTTGGTGGTGCGGCCGTTGTCGCCGGTAAAGCCCTTCTCGAACACGCGCGGCAGGTCGGCTGCGCTCACGCCGCAGCCGTTGTCCGCGACGGTAAGCTCAATGCGCTCGCTCGCCAGGCCCTCGTCCAACAACGCGCCCGAAAACACGATCTTCGCGCCGTCCTCGCGCGCATATTTAATGCTGTTCTGAATGAGCTGGCCCAGGATAAACTCGAGCCACTTCTCGTCGGTAAAGACCTCGAAGTCGAGGTTCTCACACACCGGAGCCACGTGCGCCGCAATGAGCTCGCGCGCGTTGGCCTTAATCGCACCCGTCACCAAGGTCTTGAGATCCCAGCGGCGAATCAGGTAGTCGCGTTCCACGACTTCCGAGCGCGCATAGTACAGCGCTTGGTCGATATAGCGTTCCACGCGAGTCAGCTCGCGACCCAGATCATCCACGCGCGACAGATCGTCTTCGCTGCCGTCCAAGTTTTCCAAAATCAGATGGGCTGCCGCCAGGGGCAGCTTGGCCTCGTGGACCCAACTCTCGATATAGTCACGATAGTCATCGGTCTGGCGCCGGCCTTCGGCAACCTCGTCGCAAGCGGCTTTACCCACCCGGCGCAGGACCTCGTACTCGAGCTCGCCCTCGGCATAGGTTGGGCATTGCACCATCTCCTGCACCCACGCGGGGCTCTCCAGCTCCTCGGCCGCACGCTCCAGCTGGTGCAGAAAGCGGCGACGGCGCGCATATTCGATCACGATACCCAGTACGCCAAAGATAAAGGACACGCCAACCGCCACGATCACGATGGATGCGGGGGCGCCGGCCACCGTCAGCACAAAGCAGCTCAGCAGCACGCCGCACGTCCACACGGCAACGGGCAGCAACGCGTCTTTGAAGAACTTGCCAAACGACATAACTGGCACCTAGACCGAATAGCCCTGGCCGCGGTGCGTGGTGAGGTACCCCTTGACGCCGATCTTATCGAGCGTCGCACGCAGGCGATTGATATTGACGGTGAGCGTGTTGTCGTCCACGAAGGCATCGGAATCCCACAGGTCCTGCATGATGGCCGAGCGCGAGACGATCTTGCCCGCGCGGCCCAAGAGCAGCGAGAGAATGCGCAGCTCGTTTTTGGTGAGCTCGGTACTGTCACCGGTTACCGTATTGGTGACCGTGGAGCGGGCAAGGTCGAGCTCCAACCCCTTGTGGACCATGGTGCTGCGCTCGCCCGCCGACGTGGTGCGGCGCAGCAGCGCATTGATGCGCGCCACGAGCACGCGGGCGCTATAGGGCTTGGAAATGAAGTCGTCTGCGCCGAGTGTCATGGCCATGACCTCGTCGATCTCGGTCGTGCGCGACGTGAGGACGATGATAGGGACCTCGGATTCGCGGCGGACTTCGTGGCAGATGTGCTGGCCGTCTTTGACAGGAAGCGTGAGGTCGAGCAGCACCAGGTCGGGCGCGGCAGCGAGAATATCGCGCGAGACGTGCTCAAACGATTCGCAGGCCTCGACCTCAAAACCAGCACGGGCAAGGATGTCGGCGAGCTCGCGACGAATGGGCTCGTCGTCCTCAACGATATAGATCAGCGCCATGGATTCCGCTCCCCCTCTTGGTTGTCTTACAGCCATTATTGTCGCGAAGTCACCGGCACGCGCCTCGCGCGGCAACAAGGTGACAGAACTGTTCGCGAACGAAAGGTTCGGCTCGCCCCTCGCTCGCAACGGGTGCGGGGATCAAATGATTATAAAATCCCCGTCCCAGAAAAATCACTTAGCGGCGGGCGCGAAGCTTTTCGTAACCGTCGGCAAAGAAGGCGACCGTCGCGGCATCGGACTCGGCGGCGTCGGCATCGGCAGCGGGAACCACGCCGTGCTCGTCGCTCACCAGGAACAAGGCACCCTTGAGCTGTGCGGGAATATCCACGCGCGCGACAGAGATGCCCTTGGTCTGGGCCAGCTGCTCGATGAGCGTCGCCGTACCGCACAGGCACTCGTCCGCCGGCGCCACAAAGGCCAGCTCTCCGTCGTTGACGGAAGCGAGCAACTCGGGCGCCACGCCGGTTTCGTCGGCCTCGGAGCGGGCCTCGGCAGAGCGGGCACGCAAGGCCTTGGCCGAAGTATCGGACAGTGGCTCGTACTCGCCTACCGTCATGGCAGCGTTGCCGTTGACGTCGATCACCAGCATGAGTACGCCGTCATGTGCGGTGTAATCGCCCTCGGCAAGCGACCACTCAACGTGCTGCTTAGCCCAGCTGAGCATGTTATGGGTGAGCGGCTCGCCCTGCACCAGGCGCTCGGACAGTGCGCGAATGTGGCGGTTGAGCATTGGCACCTTTTTGTTGGACATGCGCCAACGGCACACGAGCGCGGGCTTGTCGAGCGTAAACTTCTCGACTGCCTCCTGATTGGCGCAAAAGTCCTCGTACGCGCGCTGGTCCTCGGCATTGCCAAACAGCTCGGCATCATCAATCTGGGGCATGGTCATACCTTTCGTGTTAGTCATTCCGTCCTCTTATACCAAAAAGACGGCCCTCCAAACGGAGCGGCCGTCTTTTGCAGAGATTATTTTCGGCGTTCTCGACTAATGACGGAAGTGGCGAGCGCCGGTAAACACCATAGCAATATTGTGCTCGTTGCAGGCCTGGATGCTCTCGTCGTCGCGCTTTGATCCGCCGGGCTGGATGATGCAGGTCACACCATGCTCGGCAAGCACGTCGACGTTGTCGCGGAACGGGAAGAACGCGTCACTCGCGCAAGCAAAGCCGCCCTTCTCAACGCCCTCGCGCTCGCAGAAGTCCTCGGCACGCTCGCAGGCCAGCAGCGCGGAGTCAACGCGGTTGGGCTGACCCGGGCCCATGCCAATGCCGGCCTTGCCCTTGGAGACCAGGATGGCGTTGGACTTGACGCCCTTGCAGACCTTCCAGGCAAACTCAAGCTCGGCCATCTCGGCATCGGTGGGCTTGCGGTCGGTGGGGAACGTAAAGGTCGCGGGGTCCTCGGTCACGTGGTCGACCTCCTGCACCAGCATGCCGCCGTCGATGGAGCGCAGCTCCACCTGGGCGCCGTGGTCCACGCCGCCGGTAGCCAGCACGCGCAGGTTGGGGCGCTTGGCCATGCGCTCGAGCGCCTCGGCAGTGTAGCTCGGGGCGATGATGACCTCGACGAACTGCTTGTTCTGATCGGCAAAGTGCTCAACCAGCTCATAGGGAACCTCGCGGTTGCAAGCGATGATGCCGCCAAAGGCGCTCTTGGGATCGCAGGCAAAGGCGCGGTCGTAGGCGGCCGTGATGTCCTCGGCCACGGCGGAGCCGCAGGGGTTCTGGTGCTTGAGGATCACGCAGGCAGGCTCGTCGAACTCGCGGACCAGGTTCCAGGCGGCGTCGGCATCCAGATAGTTGTTGTAGCTGAGCGGCTTGCCCTGGATCTGCTCGGAGCCCACGAGCGGGAACTGCGAGCTCGCAGTGTTCTCGCAGCCCTCGGCAAAGCGGTAGACCGTGGCCTTCTGCTGCGGGTTCTCGCCATAGCGCAGATCGTCAACCTTCTCCAGCGAAATCTCGAGCTTGGCAGAGGTGTCCGCCACGTCGCTTGCCTGGGCGGCAAGCCAACGGGAGATAGCCGTGTCGTAGGCGGCGGTGGTCTGGTAGACCTTCACCTGCAGGCGACGACGGGTGGAAAGCGTGGTGCAGCCACCGGTCTCGTGCATCTCGGCCAGGACGGCATCATAGTCGGCAGGGTCGGAAATGACGGTAACGCTCGTGGCGTTCTTGGCGGCAGAGCGCAGCATGGAGGGGCCGCCGATGTCGATGTGCTCGATGGCGTCCGCGAAGGTGACCTCAGGGTTAGCGACGGTCTTCTCGAACTCGTACAGGTTGACGACGACCAGGTCGATCAGCTTAATGCCGTGCTGAGCTGCCTCCTGCATGTGCTGCTCGGAATCGCGGCGGGCCAGCAGCGCGCCGTGAACCTTGGGGTGCAGGGTCTTAACGCGGCCGTCCATCATCTCGGGATAGCCCGTGAACTCCTCGATGGGGGTTACGGGAACGCCCGCGTCCTCGATGGCACGAGCCGTACCGCCCGTAGAGACGATCTCGACGCCAAAGTCATCGACCAGCGTCCGTGCGAAATCGACGACGCCCGTCTTATCGGTAACCGAGATCAACGCGCGTGCGATCTTCACATCAGATCCCATGCAGTCCTCCTGTCTGGTACGCCGCCGTGCTCTGTGAGTCGGTGATACGTCGATCTGCAGCGCTCGCGCAGCGGCATTGAAAATACTGATTTAATGTAGCGCATCGAGCGCGTCGATGCACCCCGCAACGGTCGCATGTGCAGAAAAAGCTTGCGAGTGGAGGATGTGGGCGCAGCGCCGGGCACGGTGAGTTCATGGAACACAGGGGCACCATAATTAGATGCCAATGGCGTGGTAGAATTGTGCTCGATATGCATCCGCAAAAGAAAGAGGCACCATGGTCTCGCGGGTTCTCTACCGACCGTTTGACACCGAAGACTTCGACGCCATTGCGCTGATTCTGCAGCAGCTTTGGCATAACAATTCGGATAACGATGAGTACAACCGCCTTGAGGCCGCGTGCGACCTTGCCTACTGCCTTTCGTCGTCGACGTTTTCGCAGGTTGCCGTAATCGACGGTCAGGCGCGCGGCATAGCGCTCGCGCGTGCGGGACAGAGCTCCGGCGCCACCGTTAAGGAACATTGGATGGATACCGAGCGCGCGCTGCTATCGCAGATGCGAGAGCTGGAGCCTGATGCCTGCGCCGAGTATCTCTCGTTTGTGCGCGCAACCATCCGAACCAACAACCGCCTACTCGAGAGCAGCCCGTTGCCGCACGACAACGAGGTCACGCTGCTTGCCGTGGATCGCGATGTCCATGGCCTAGGCGTTGGCACGGTTCTGCTCGACGCCGCGGTCTCGCACCTGTCCTCGCGCGGGGCGACAAGGGCGCACCTGTACACCGACTCCAACTGCTCATGGAAGTTCTACGAACTGCACGGCTTTAAGCGCGCGGCCACGCACCGCGCCAACCGCGAAGAGCGCCGCCACGACTTGCCGCGCGAAAGCTTTCTCTACGAACTCGACCTAACAGCCTAAACCCGGCAGCCACACCTAGTCATTTAAGAACGTCCCCAATGACTAGCCGTTGGGGACGTTCTTAAATGACTAGTCGTTGGGGACAATCTTGGGCAAGACTGGTCATTTAAGTCTGTCCCCAATGAGCGGACTAGGGGGTTGTAAATAGCTGTGGACAAAAAGCATTAAATATGAGTACTGCTATCTTTTTACTAGCAGCGATTTGGGGCATTTTTGAAACTTTTAGGCATGCAGTCAACCATACGAGCTGACGTATCTCCCCAAATGTTCAATAAAATAAACTTCTAACGAGAAACACTCTCATTAGGAGCCATCTAATGAACGTAAATAAATGTGACCATTGGGGCAACAGTACTCATATTCGGCATTTTTTGACCACCGCCCCTTTCGAAGAAGCCAAAAGACGAAAGATCAGCCCTTTTCGGCGCAAAAGAAAGGGACGGGCTTTCCCCGACGGCTGTCGAGAAAAGCCCGTCCCGTAATGTAGAACCGCTAGAACGTTCCGCCGCCGCCTCCGCCGACGCCGCCGCCTCCGCCGCCCGAGAAGCCACCGCCTCCGCCGCCGCTCGAGCTATCGGAACTCGAAGCCAGCTCGCGGATGGTCTCGTGATACACGTCGTTGAACGAATCGAGCGGAGACTCGTTGCCGTAGTGATGGTAATACCACCAGTAGCAGGGGTAGTTGTCGTAGAAATCGTCGCTATTGCGCAGGTCCGCAGGCACTGCCTCGGCCAGCTGTCGCAGCACTTCTTTCGAAACGCCCAGGGCAACGCCCATCACCAGCAGTTTGTTCCACAAGATCAGGTCGCCGGGGATGGCCTCCTTCAGGCGCGTAAAGTCCTCGAGCCAATGCTTGAGCGCCTTGCAGCGAGCCGCCACCTCGGCGCCCTCCGGCGTGTAACGGCGGAAGGTGCAGCTCAGGACAAAGCCCACAATCGTGACGGGGATCGAAATCATAGCGGCACCGACGTTGGCGTCCGCAAAGTCGGTATAGAACAGAGAGCCCAAAATGCCAAAGACAATGATGATGCCGAGAACCAGGCCGGCCACCATCGCGATAGTGCCATCCGATGCGATAAACTCGCGCTCCTCCAGCTTGCCCTTAACCGTGCTCTGATAGTCCTCGAGCTTGTCGCCAACAGATTCAGTACGCTCGCTGGCATACTCCTCCAGCTCGCTAAACGTGCGCGAACGGACGCCGTCTTTATCGGGCTTAACGCCAGCGAAGAAGACCTTGAGCACGTCGCGATCGATGCCGTCCTTCTTGGCAGCCTTCCAGGCCTCGTCGGTCACTGTGATGCGATACGTCTGCTCCTCTTTTTCGCGACGGAGCAGACCCTTCTTCTTGGTCTCGGTCGCTTCTTCTAGCTTGATCACGCGGTCGTCGGTCAGCTTCATCAGCGTGGCGATATATGCCTGATCGGGCACGTCGTTCCAGCTCATAAGAGCTGCAAGCACCGCGGGATGGTCGGCCGAGGGCACATCGCGGAAATATTCGTCCTGGAAAAGCGGCTTGGGCTTGCGCTTGCGCAGCTTGAGCATCACGATCACACCGGTATAGGCAACCGCCACAACAACACATACCACGGCAATCGCGCTGGCAACCGCACGCGCGTGCTCACGGCGGGCGTTAGCTTCGTCGGCCCACTCCTTCTCTTCGCTCAGGATCGTTGACATGCGATCTTCGCCCGAAGCGGCAAGCTGCGGCACCCAGTCGCTGGGGAAGGCGATGCGTGCCTCGGCGAACTCGCCCTCGTGCACGCACGGAATGGTGTAGGTGACCATGGGTTCGTCCACATCGAGCGACACATCGCCCGTCAGCGGACCGTGGCCCCATGCGCGGAAGTTATCGCCCTTGACGGCCGCCGTCCCCGCGGCGGCGTTTGCGAAATAGACTTCCATCTCGACATCGTCGGAATCCGCGGACCAGCCGTCGCCCACAAACTTCCAGTAGAGCTCAGCGGTATCGGACCAGTTCATGACCGCACCGGTCATGGTGTAGCTCACGTAAAAGATCGCGCTGTCGCCGCTCTCGTGAGGGCTGAACACCTTGATCTTTACGCCGCCGTCGGACTGCTCAACCGTATAGACGCCGTCGTCGCCTTTGTTTGCGCTGTCGACCTTGTTAAACGCGGTGTCGTCTTCCTCGACGCTCAGCACATCGACGCCCGCCGTGCCGCCCTGCTGATTGGTGCCCGTATTGATATCCCAATACACGCCGTTGATATCGTCGTCGAAATCAAACTGGCGTCCCTCGACAACGGTCAGCGATCCATCGGCTTCAACCGTGGCACCGATATAGGTTTGGGTCATGGAGTAGCCGTCGGCGTGCGCGGCGGCAGGCAGCAGCAACAACGCAAGCGCGACGAGTGCGCAGACGGAAGCGAATCGCGCAAACAGGCGGCGCTGCCGACAGGGCTTGGCAACGGGGGCGTTCATAGGCACATCCTTTGTCTGTGATACCAGTAGCGTCATTGTCCCACGTTTGCGGCTGCACATGACGAACATCTCGGCAACCGGAGCAGCAAACGGGACAAAAGTCACCCTCCCCGCACCCCGGCGGCTAGTCATTGGGGACGTTCTTAAATGACTAGTCATTAGGGACACCCTTGGCATGGCCAGTGCCAGCAATAGATACCACTTCACAGCTCCGTCACAGGTGTAGCGGCTTTGTGTGGGCGCGGCACGCGCTGATTGAGCCGCCAACCGAGGGGCATAAAGCAGTTGAGCGAAAACGGTTGCCCCTTTCCCGTTCGCTCGAGGATCATGTCCCCCTTTTCCGCGGAAACCCCGGCAGTTGCGAAGAGCTGCCGGGGTTTCTGTCGTTTGAGGGGTTGGGCTGGCGGGCGGCGATCGAGCTGTCGAGTCGGTGCCTCCCCCACCTCCCGCGCTATACTCGTCCGCATGGATATCAACGCACGCAACATAGCAGCACACGCCGCGGACGCACCAGCAACGACAGCGCCCACCCCCGTCGTGGGCCGCTTCGCCCCGTCGCCCTCGGGCCGCATGCACCTGGGCAACGTGTTCAGCTGCCTGTGCGCGTGGCTTTCGGCCCGCAGCCAAGGCGGCCGCATCGTGCTGCGCATCGAGGACCTGGACGATCGCTGCAAGCGACCGGAGCTTGCCGCTCAACTGATTGACGACCTGGCCTGGCTGGGACTCGAATGGGACGAAGGCCCCTACTACCAGCACAATCGCCTGGACTTGTACGAGGACGCCCTGCACCGGCTACAAGACGCCGGCCTCACCTATCCCTGCTTTTGCACGCGCGCCGAACTCCACGCCGCAAGCGCGCCGCACGCCAGCGACGGCACGCCCATCTACCGCGGCTCCTGCCGAGGGCTTCCGGCCGAAGAGGTCGCCCGCCGCAGTGCCCTGCGCGCCCCGGCCACGCGTCTGCGCGTGCCCGCCGTAGATGACCTCGCAGACGATGTGATCGAATTTGTGGACCGCACGTACGGTGCCCAATGCGAAGCACTCGCCACCGAGTGCGGCGACTTTTTGGTGCGCCGCAGCGACGGCGTGTTCGCCTATCAGCTAGCCGTGGTGGTCGACGACGCCGCCATGGGCGTCACCGAGGTCGTGCGCGGATGCGACCTGCTGGGCTCCACGCCCCGCCAAATCTACCTGCAGCATCTGCTGGGTCTTCCCACGCCGCACTACGCACATATTCCGCTGCTCATGTCGCCGGACGGCCGCCGCCTTTCCAAACGCGACCGCGATCTGGACCTGGGCGAACTACGCGCCCGCTTTGGCACGCCCGAGGCACTGCTGGGATGGCTCGCTGGGCAAACGGGCATCGCACCGGACACCACACCGCGCTCTGCCGAGCAGCTGGCCGAGCACTTTAGCTGGGACGTCATCCGTGCGCACCGCGAGAACATCACCGTAATGGCCGAGTAGTCAAACGCCCTGCCCCCTTCACTACCCCCCCCCGACGAGTGCGTAATTCTGTATCTTGTTATGTACGGAATAGTTCCGTACAATGATGCAAAGGAGGTTTTACCATGCCAACAATTGAGAAGCAACGCCGTATGGATCTAAGGCTGACCGAGCGTCAACGCCTTACTTACGAGCGCGCCGCGGCCTTGCGCGGGCAGACTCTCACCCAATGGGCCACGGCTCACCTTGACGAGAGCTCCGCACGTGACATCGCCGAGGCGTCAACAACCTATCTTTCTCCTGATGGTTTTGATGCATTTTGCGAAATGCTCGACTCACCCATGCCCCAAGCCGCAAAAGCGCTGCTTGACCGTAAAGCGATTTGGGAATGAGCACGTTTACCAAGCCCGTTCAACTCCCCGTTGGTCAAGGCATCGAGGCTTTCCACTGCGGTAATACCCTTGTAGACGGATGGGCTAAAAACAGATCAGCCTCGGCGCGAAGAAGAGGGTCGGCGGTTATATACGCATCGTATTGCGACGGCGCAGTCGCCGGGTTCTATACGCTATGTACGCACTCCGTAGCTCGCGAAAATGTTGACGGAGGATGGTTCGTTCGGAACTCCCCCTCCCAAGTTCCCGCAGTGTTGCTCGGAATGATGGGGGTTGATGAGAAATTCAAGGGGCTTGGTCTGGGGGCATCGTTGCTCAAAGATGCCATCGAAAACGCCTTGAAAATTTCTGCCCTAGCGGGAGCGCGAGCTTTGATTGTCGATCCAGTAGATGATGAGGCGGCAGCGTTCTATGCGCATTTCGGCTTTGCAACCCTACCCGGCACCAACCGAATGGCGTTGAAACTCTAGACCGCCAGCAGCATCTCCTCCATCTCCCAGTATGTCTTAAGTTACCCTACAGATAATGACTATTGCCAAAATGTAGGGTAACTACCCAAGGCATCATACGAAGAGCTCGCTATGCCTGCCCCTATGCAACGTCCCAAGGCTGGAGTTCGTCGCCCAGGCGAACGATGCAGTCGTAGAGCACGGTGTGGCGCTCGGCCGGGTTGGCATCCCGATGAAAATGCCCGTAGTACCAGCGCCTGTAATCCAAGCGGTCTTCCAGCTCATCGAAAAATGCCGTAAGCCGATCAACGGCGGGGTAATTCCAGCCGGGTGCCGGATAAAGCGTGGGCGAAAGCATGCGCGTAGAGCAGGTGTGGGTGATTACGTAGTCGACCTTCCAGCCCACGCTGTCGAGCTTTGCCCGCGCCTCCTCAAAGTTGCGCTCGTCCGGCAGCTCCTGCGGCCACCAGCTGGAATAGGGAATGCGGTATTCCTTATCCACGCTCGTGGCGCCGCCCATGGTAAAAATCGTTGAGCCGTCGAGCTCAAAAACCTCGCCGCGCGTCAGGCGCCGTATGGGAGAGGTATCCGACAGGCGCTGTGTCAACCCACCGTGCCACAGCTCCATGGGGCGCTCCGCCCAGTAATCAAAACGCTCGTGATTGCCGTCGACGAACAGCACGGTATAGGGACGCGATTCCAGCCAGGCGATGTCGGCGCATTCCTCGGCAGAGAAATCCCACGGAAAGCCAAAGTCGCCCGCGACAATCAGATAGTCGTCGCTCGTCAGGCTATCCCCAAGGTCCCAATCGCGCAGCTTTTGCATGTCGAGGCCGCCGTGAATATCGCCTGTCACATAGACCGTCATCGGATTACCACTTCCCTGTAAATCGCTAGCCCACATTCTGCACGATCACTAAGCCAACCGTTCCAGCCCTTCCATCCTTTAGGGCTTACCCCTCGTTCTTCCATCCAAACGGGTCGAGCGCCCAAAAGATCAAATCGAGCACGCCGCCGGTCATCATGGCGGCGGCAAGGGCGATGATAACGTGCAGGGAACTGGCACTTCGGAGCACATCAAACGGCCCCAGAACAGCCAGCAGCGCGACCGCTGCGCCAGCTACACACAGCACAAGGCACGGCCCCGCGTCCTTGACGTACTTCTTTGCGAGATGCTTGGTGTTATCACTCATCGATATCGAACTCCTTAGAGGGTCGTTGCTTTGATTCACACCGCCACGACAGAGCAAGGCGGCAGGTTAAGTGTCACATGTCGTGCGGACATGCTTGAGTTACCCTACAATTTAATGGATTTGATAGAATGTAGGGTAACTACTCGGAAAGGAGGCTCCATGTCCGTCTTAGAAGATGTCCTAGAAGAGGAATATGCACGCTCGAGCCGCCTCTTGGGCCTCATGGAGCAGGAAATCAGTCTCCTTCCAAAGGGCAGCATCCGCATGCGAAACATAAAGGGCCACGAATACTGCTGTCTCAACTATCGAGTCGGCGACAAGGTCAAAAGTGACTATGTACCCGCTACAAAGGTTGATGAGCTGCAAGCCAAAATCGAACGTCGAAGGGCTCTTGCGGCCGCCATTAGAGAGCAGAAGCGATCTCAAAAGCTAATCATACGTGCGTTGGGAAGGGTGCCGAATGCTGACTGAGCAGCAGAGGTTTTCCTCTAAAACAATTTGAAAACCTTGCCGCATACATGCTGTTCGCATCCGCTGAGTCCGAGCCGCTGCCCAAGTCACCATGTGCCCGACACACAAATAGTTACACGCGGAACTATTCCAAAACCGAAAGAACCACTGCAGTTAGTACCCGATAACCATAATGCCTTTTAACGGAACAGGCATGCGCCCGCTTGCATACAATGTTTTGAAAAAAGTTACGACCCTTTCGTAGTCTCTGCTTGAGTTGTTACCACTCTTGTACACATTACGAACGACTACACAAAGATATGCTGCATCCTGTATCATGCACGCTTCAAAAAAATCCTTCAGAAACTGGTTGTTCGCGACAGCGCGCCCGGCCTCAATCTCCACTATCGTGTTAGTGTCCCTATGGACGGCATCGACCTCAAAAGCTTTATCAATTAAGCCTTTCTCCCCATACAACACTGGCATCGATAGTTTCTCGTTTTTCTTTTTCCCCGCCTCAACATCGAAACCAAATTGCTTCAAATCGAACTCCAAAATTCGGAGCACGTTATCGCTGTGCTCACTGTTCTTATCAGAACGAATCTGCTCAATATTTTTATTTACAGCTTTTACAACGTCCATTAACGACTGCGGCGGACGACCGTTTAATGGGAAGTAAATCCAGTTGCACTCCATTGATAGTCCTTTGTCTATATTCATTCAGCCACTGCAGCTATTTTAAATTAATGTTATAAAACACCGACGACTAACGATGCCATAAACAGTCAATCGGCCAACCTTTTAGCAGTTAGCGAACCATGCAAGCAAACAGAAACCTTAATCAACATGATGGATTGGCCCTTTCGGTCATTAGCAAACAGAATCACTTGCCCATGGAGCCATTTACCCTTGGCCTTTCAATTGGGACTGGCGTCAAATGCCGCATGCCTAAGTAATATTAAGATCCTTCCATGGCTGCCGTGCAGCGGCCCACGCACCCAATAACATCCATATGTGAAACTCATACTTTTGCAACGCGATTTTGATCCATATGATCCGTTCGCCTTGCTTATCCCATTTCTGCCGCCGGCTTGTCATCGGCTCACCATCCCCCGTTATCGAGGTCTAATACTTTTCCCACCGCCACCCAAAAACTCATCCAACATTAATCTTGGCTCAAGAATCGCTTAATCTATAACCTGCACTATAGAGTTCGACCAAGGGCGAGGCGGCGCCGCGCAACGCAGGCCACCGAACGCAACGCTCGCGCCCGGGCAAATCGCCCGGCGTCGCGCCCATCGAACGAAAGGACAGGTCATGGACGACCTCGAAAAAGTTGAAACCATCCGCACCAAGTGCAACGTGAGCTACACCGATGCCAAGGCAGCACTCGATGCCGCCGATGGCAACGTCCTGGATGCCATCATTTGGCTCGAGTCGCAGGGCAAGACCCAGACCACGTCGGCGCACGCCGCCACCGAGTCCGAGCCGGTCGATGAACCCTCGGCCGAGATGGTCGCCGCGCAGGCCGCCTACGAAAAGTCGAGCGAAAAGACCGACTTCTCCAAGAAGATGGACAGCGTGTGGGAGTACCTCAAAAAGCTCTTCCGCCTGAGCCTGGACACCAAGTTTATCGCCACGCGCCGCGATGCGATCATCCTCAACATCCCCATCCTGATCCCCATCGTCGCGCTGTTTGCCTGGGGCGCCACGATATGGCTGATGCTGATTGGCCTGTTCTTTGGCATGCGTTACCGCATCGATAGCGACGGCGACGTACCCGGCAGCATCAACAACCTTATGAATCACGCTGCCGATGCCGCGGACGACATCAAGCAAAATCTCAACGACGACAAGTAATCGCAGACGGGGGCACGCATGGCACGGATCCTGATCGTAGAGGACGAGGAGAAAATCGCCCGCTTTGTGACACTCGAGCTGGAGCACGAGGGCTACCAGGTAGAGCACGCCGCCGATGGCCGCACCGCCGTTGACCTAGCGCTGGAGCGCGACTACGATCTGATTCTGCTCGATGTACTGCTGCCGCAGCTCAACGGCATGGAGGTGCTGCGGCGTGTCCGCAAGCACAAGGATGTGCCGGTGATCATGGTCACCGCGCGCGATGCCGTGATGGACAAGGTGGCAGGGCTTGACGCCGGTGCTGACGATTACCTGACCAAGCCTTTTGCGATCGAGGAGCTGTTCGCACGGATCCGCGTGGCGTTGAAGCGCGCTGAGGCCGTACGGGCGGCTTCGGGCGTTAGCGGCGTTGGGGTCGGGGAGGGCGCTACGGGTGCCGGTACCGCCGCGACGTCCCCGGCTGGCGACTCGGTCAAGACCTCTGCCTCGCCCTCCCCCACCGCGCTCACCGTGGGCTCGGTCGCGCTCGATCCCGACCGCCGCGAAGTCACGGTCGGCGGCTCGCCCATCGTGCTGACCGCCCGCGAGTTCGATGTCCTCGCCCTGCTTATGGCACATGCCGGCACCGTGCTCACGCGTGAGCGCATTGCGCACGAGGCGCTAGGCTACGACTATGTGGGCGACACCAACAACGTCGACGTGCACATCGCGCACCTGCGCGCCAAGATCGAGGACGCCGGCGGCGCCCGCATCATCCAGACCGTGCGCGGGGTGGGCTATGTCTGCCGTGCGTAACGCCGAGGTCAAGCGCGTCACCTCCATCGCCCGCGCCATCAACTGGAGCTATATGTGGCGCCGCTTGATGAGCTACGTCTGGCTCGATCTGTTGCTGTTGGTTATTGCGGCGGCGATCCTCGTCTATGGATACAACCAGACGCTGCCCGATGGCGCGTTTACCGCGGGATGGATCCCCGGCGCCGCCGTTCGCAGCATGTCGCTGACGCCCGCGCGCGGCTGGGACCTGACAACGCTCACCTATACCGTCGAGCTTGCGCGTACCACCAAGACTTTCCCCCTCGCGCAGGACCTCGTCACGCTATGGCCTCTCTACCTTGTCGTTGTGGGTTGGCAGGTCATCAGCGTGCTCAACATGCTCGGCGGCGCCCGCCGCGTGCGCCGCACCATGGCGCCGCTCAACGATCTGGCCCTGCGCGTGGACGAACTCGGCCGCATGCAGCTCTCCGGCGGCAAGATGGAAACGCTGGAGCAGGCCATCGAGCGCGCAAGCGTCGACTCGCCGAGCGTCACCACCGGCGACGCCGACCTGGCAAGCATCGAGGTCGCGCTCAACCGCCTGCTGCGCCAGATGCAAGAGGCCAAGCTGCAGCAGATGCGCTTTGTCAACGACGCGAGCCACGAGCTGCGCACGCCCATCGCGGTGATTCAGGGCTACGTGAACATGCTCGACCGCTGGGGCAAAGACGACCCGGACGTGCTGGCAGAATCCATCGCGTCCCTCAAGGCCGAAAGCGAGCACATGCAAGAGCTCGTGGAACAGCTGCTGTTTTTGGCACGCGGCGATGCCGGGCGCACGGTCCTGCGGCGTGCGCATACCAACCTGGCCGCACTGGTCGGCGAGGTATGCGAGGAATCGCAGATGATCGATACCGAGCACACGTATCGGCTGGCGTACGACACCACGCTTGCCAACGACCCGCGCTGCGACGCATCTGTCGACGTGGCGCTCGTGAAGCAGGCTCTGCGCGTGATCGTGCAGAACGCCGCCAAGTATTCGAACGCGGGCACGTCCATCAGATTTGGCGTAGTGCCGGATGCGGGCGCGGGCACGATCGACATAAGTGTTGAGGACGAGGGTATCGGCATGAACCAGGAATCCGCAGCTCACGCTTTTGAACGGTTCTACCGCGCCGACAACGCACGCGATGCCGGCGCGCAGGGCTCGGGTCTGGGGCTCGCCATTGCCAAGTGGATCGTCGACAGCCATGGCGGTGTCATCGGCGTGACCTCAGTCGAGGGCGTCGGCAGCCGCTTTACGATTCGCCTGCCGCGGTAGGAAGCCCCTCGGCATAAATAAAGGGATAGGGCCACGCGGCCCTATCCCTTTTTGCTAGCTATGGCAGCTTGTGCGCTACTCGCGGCACAGATGCACGGCGAAGCCGGCGAACTCGCGCTTAAAGTACACGAGCTTGGTGCTACCGTCGGGCAGCAGCGCGCGCGACTCCTCGTTGACCTCGAGCCCGCGCTCGGCAAACCACTTCTCGGCCGCATCGATGTCGTTGACGGCAAAGCCAATGTGGCCCTTGGTGCCACGACCGTTCTGCTTCATAACCTCGACCAGCGAATCGTTAAAGTACGAAACCGGGGTCTCGATAACGGGCAGGCCCATCATCGTCGAGAACAGCTCCGCGATCTCCAAGGCGTCTGCCGGGTCGGTGGCGTTGATGCCCACATGGGCAACGCGCAGGTCAAAAAGCTCGACCGGGTTGGCGTTCTGCTCACTCATACAGTCAGCGCCTACTGAGCCATGACGTCGAGGACGGCCTTCTCGGCGGCAACGCGGTTCATGCCGGTCATGAAGGGCACGCCGCTCACGTACGGGCAGGTGAGTCCCTCGGGGGCAACGGTGGTGGCGATCAGCAGGTCAGCGCCCTCGTCGCAGTAATCCTTGGCCTCGGAGATAGCGCACTGCACGATCTCGTACTTGCCGGCATAACCGTTGGCATCGAGCATGGTGGCGACCTTCTGGGCAACGAGCGTGGAAGTAGCAGCGCCAGCACCGCAAGCCAAAACGATCTTCTTCATAGGTAATGTCTCCCTTCATGGTTTACTTTAGGTAAGTGTACCGCAGCGAGCGATGGCACTTAGCCTCGATGAGCTTTTATGCCAGTTTGCTTGCGCGCTGCGTATAATACATCTAGTACGTGTTGTCATACCGCTCGCTTTACGAGCGACTAAGGACCCTGAAATGCCCGATTCCCGCACCCTCTGGACCGCCGTCGTTATCATCTGCATCGCCGTGTCGGTGTTCTTTAGCGTCAAAAAACGCACCACGTTCAAGCGTCTGCAGCAGTTGATGGCCGCCAAGCAGTGGGACGAGTTCGATCGTTTGCTCGACGGCAAACTCACCAGCATGCTGTACCCGCGCTACAACCGCGACTACCTGCGTCTGAACTCCTATCTGCTGCGCGAGGACCACGAGCGCGCCAGCGAGATGTTCGACCTGCTGCTGGGTCTCAACCTCCCCAAGATGCAGCGCGTCGACTTGGTGATTAAGGCCTTTAACTACTACGTTGGCCAGGAGGACCGCAAAAAGTCCAAGGAACTGTTGCACGAGATCAAGGGTTTTGAGGGCGGTCAAGCCGAGGCGGTTGCACACGAGTGTCAGCTGATGTACGACACGATGATCCTCAAGCGCCACAACGACATTCCCGAGCTGGAGCGCATGCTCGAGGAGGCCGGCGACGACCCGGTCAAGCGCTGCCGCCTGGAGTACCTGCTGGCCTTGCAATACCAGAACAAGGGCGACGAAGCCAAGTTCCAGGAGTTCCTGGAGAAGTCGGGCCAACACTCGATGGCCGTCAACGCGTAACGGACGGCTTGTGCTAGACTTCTAGTCTCACGGGGGCGTGGCGGAATTGGCATACGCAGGAGACTTAAAATCTCTCGCCGCAAGGATTGTGGGTTCGAGTCCCACCGCCCCTACCATTTGGCTTTTACGAGCTCGTGTCCCCCGGGGATGCGGGCTCGTTTCTTTAAGATGCCGGCGGAACTCGAACCCGCGAGGGGGCGAGCGTTAAGCGGACGCGCAGCGTCCGTAGCGAGCCGGCGAGGGCGCCGACAGGCGGCCGAAGCCGGTGCGTATTTGCGCAGCAAATACGCAGACGTCCCACCGCCCCTACCATGTATTGTTTACGAGCTCGTGTCCCCCAGGGATGCGGGCTCGTTTCTTTTACACGCCGGCGGAGCTCTAAGTTGCGGTGGAATAGATCCTGTTTATACCGTTTACCCATTTAGGAACTATTTCACCGCAACTCAAAGGGAGACGGTTAAAGGGTGCTCAGGCTCGGGGTCCAGGCGATGGTGGGGGTGGCGCCGTCGAGAACCTCATTGATGGTGGCGGCCATGCCGGCGAGCAGGCTGTTCTCGCTTACGGTGAGCGTCTCGTAGCCACCGGCACGCATGAGCTCGCGGATCACCACGGCGCCGGCCAAGATCACGCCCGCGCGCTTGGGTTGCACGCCCGGCAGAGCGGCGATGCCCTCCACGTCCAGCGTGGACATGCGCTCGATAGCGGCAGAAATCTGCTCCATCGAAAGCTCGCGCAGGTGCACAAAGCTCGAATCATACGGCTCCAGCTCGTGTACCAGCGCCACGAGCGTGGTGACGGTACCACCCACCGCGACCAGGCGCTCGGCGCGCTCGAAATTGCTCGGCAGGCCCTTAAAGTAAGCCCCGAACTGCTCGCCCGCCCATGCGCCAGCGGCGGTAAGCTCGCCGTCCGCCGGCGGCAGCACCGAGAAGAAGCGCTCCGTCACACGACGGCAGCCAATGTCCAGCGAGCGCGTTCCCTCCAGCGCAAAGACGCCGCGCTCCGGCGCGTACACGCCAGTCGCGAGCTCCGTGGATCCGCCGCCCGAATCGGCAACAATGATGCGCTCGCCGGCAAAGTCGTGCGCCACGCCGAAAAACGTCAGGCGCGCCTCGACCTCGCCCGGAATCACCTGTGGCTCAAGCCCCAGATCGCGCAGGCCGTCCAGCAGCAGCGCGGCATTGGACGCATCGCGCGCGGCACTCGTGCAGGTGGTGCAGACGCACACGGCCCCAAAGGCACGGGCCTCGTCCACAAACATGTGACACGCAGCGAGCACACGCTCGACAGCCGCCTCGCAAAAGCGCCCCGTCGCGTCCACGCCCTCGCCCAGGTCGGTAATCTCGGTATGCTTGGACGATTCCACAATCGCCCCGCCCTCGACCTGGGCCAACACCAGTCGCGACGACACCGTTCCCAGGTCGATCGCGGCCACCTTATAGCGTTTGCAATTTGTCATTGCGGGCTCCCCTCCGGGCGCTATTTGCCGTTGGACACGACCGTCTGACCCTCGACGCCGTTAAACCCAAACAGCATGTCGAGCGCCTGGATGTACCACGGCGCGTCCTTGCCGACTTCTTCGATTTCCTTGGCCACTTCGCTGGCCTTCTTGGCGTTTGAGGACTTTTTGCTCGACGACGAGTCCGAATCGTCGTCCAAGCCTAGCACGTCAATCTTCTTCTCGCCGGGCATCACCAGGCCCAGGTCCTCGGACGCCGCGTCCTTGATACCCTCCTCCGAGAGCAGCTTGTCGGCGCTTTTTTGCAGCTCGTCGTTATATTGCTCGCGAATCTCAACCTGCTTGGCCAAGATGTCGCTCGAGCGTTTTGCCACGTACAGGTCGCGCACGGGGAAATACAGGCTCACGAGCGCCAGCGCCACCACGATACCGATAAACAGCGGGCGCAGAGATCCATGCGTAAAGTCATAGATCGCCTTGACCACCGCATTGTCGTTGGCGTAGCGCATAAAGTCCGAGCCCGAAAGACGGCTCGAAGGTCTGCTCGATTTGTCGTGCGTCTGGGCCGACGGACGCGACGAATGCGACGAACGTGTCGGACGTACTGGTCCATCTGTCGAAGTATTCACTTGAGCATTGGGGCGCGAGGTACTTGTCGGGCGCTGCGTGGAGCGGTCGGCGCCGGCGTAGGCGGACCCACCGAGCTGCACCGTGCGCGCAGGGCGAGGCGACGGCTCGCGCGAACCGGCGGAATAGTACCTGTTGTCGTAAATCTGATCCATGTGCGCCTTGTGCGGTTGAGGTTTGTTTGCGCTAAGTCCTTTAGTTATAGCACGAGCATGCGCACCGCCTTCGCCAGCCTTTGCTCGACATAAAAAAGGCGCTGAGCCATACGGCCCAGCGCCCGATAGCGCTCTGTAGCATCTAACTGAAGCGGGGCAAAGCCGAGTCTGTCCCTCCCCGCCAAGCTCGTCTGTTTATCGAATGTTGTAGAACGCGGCCTTGCCGGCGTAGTGCGCGCTGCCCTCAAGCTCGTCCTCGATGCGGACGAGCTGGTTGTACTTGGCGATACGGTCGCTGCGGCACGGGGCGCCCGACTTGATCTGGCCGGCGTTGACGCCCACGACCAGGTCGGCGATCGTGGAGTCCTCGGTCTCGCCGGAGCGGTGGCTCACGATGCAGGCGTAACCGGCCTCCTTGGCGGTCTCGATGGCCTCGAGCGACTCGGTGAGCGTACCGATCTGGTTGACCTTGACCAGAATCGCGTTGGCGGCGCCCAGCTCAATGCCCTTCTTAAGGCGCTCGGTGTTGGTGACAAACAGGTCGTCGCCCACCAGCTGCACCTTGTTGCCAATGCGACGGGTAAGCTCAACCCAGCCGTCCCAATCCTCCTCGGCCATGCCGTCTTCAATGGAGATGATGGGGTAGGTATCGACGAGCTTCTCCCAGTAATCGACCATCTGGGCGCTCGTATACTCAACACCCTCGCCCTTGAGCTCGTACATGCCGGTCTCGGCGTTGTAGAACTCGGTCGAGGCCGGATCCATGGCGTACATGAAGTCGACGCCAGGCTTAAAGCCGGCCTTCTCCACGGCCTTGGTGATGTACTCGAACGGCTCGGCATTGGTCTTGAGGTTGGGGGCAAAGCCGCCCTCGTCGCCCACGCCGCCGCCAAGGCCCGCCTCGTGCAGCACGCCCTTGAGGGTGTGGTAGACCTCGGCACACCAACGCAGACCCTCGGCAAAGCTCGGGGCGCCCACCGGCATGATCATGAACTCCTGGAAGTCGACGTTATTGTCGGCATGCACGCCGCCGTTGAGGATGTTCATCATGGGCGTGGGCAGCAGATGAGCGTTGACGCCGCCCAGGTACTGGTACAGCGACAGGCCCGCCGACTCGGCAGCGGCGCGGGCAACGGCCAGCGACACGCCCAGGATGGCGTTGGCACCGAGCTTGGTCTTGTTGGGGGTACCGTCCGCGGCGATCAGCGCGGCATCGACGGCGCGCTGATCGAAGGCGTCGAGGCCCACGACGGCGTTAGCGCACTCGTTGTTGACGTGCTCGACGGCCTGCGAAACGCCCTTGCCCAGGTAGCGGCCCTTGTCGCCATCGCGCAGTTCGCAGGCCTCAAAGGCGCCGGTCGAAGCACCCGAAGGCACCATTGCGCGGCCAAAGCTGCCGTCCTCGAGCACGACCTCGACCTCGACGGTGGGATTGCCGCGGCTGTCGAGCACCTCACGACCGTAGACGTCCAAAATATCGCTCATGTTGTCTCCCTCTCACTTGGAAACATAGTGGATGCAAGCGACCGGCTGACCGTGCACCGTCGGTGCGCCTCCGTAAGTTAGCCATGTCGCACTTTTTGCATTATGCCCTAAGTTAGCCGAGGGATACACTTGATTTTCGAAAAATTTAGCGGGAACGATGAGGCGTGCCAGCCCGTCGTTCCCGCAGTCTTACTCCTCCGCCTTTGCGGCGTCCCACAGGTCGTTGAGGCCGTGGGTCGAAAGCTCGGCAAGATCAACGTGGGCGTCGGATGCCATCTGCTCCATTGCGGCCCAACGGCGACGGAACTTGGCCGTGCTGGCGCGCAGAGCGCTCTCGGCGTCGATGCCCTCTTTGCGCGCAACGTTGACCAGGGCAAAGAGCAGGTCGCCAAACTCCATCTCGCGCTCGGGCGAGCCGGGAGCCTCGGCCTCAAACTCGGCACGCTCCTCGGCAACCTCGTCCCACACATCCTGGACCGTCTCCCACTCAAAGCCCACGGCCGCCGCCTTGCGCGACACCTTCTGAGCCTGCATCAGCGCCGGCAGATGCGTGGGCACGCCGTCGAGCAGGCCCTCGGGTGCGGCCTCGCCTGTCGCCACGGCCTTGTCCTTGGCGGCCTTCTCGGCAAGCTTGACCTCGTCCCAAATCTTGAGCACCTCGTCGGAGCTATCGGCATCCACATCGCCAAACACGTGCGGATGGCGCCGGATGAGCTTGGCGTCGATATCGTGCGCCACGTCGGCCAGCGTAAACTCGCCGGCGTCCGCCGCAATCTGCGCATGCAGTACGACCTGCATGAGCACGTCGCCCAGCTCCTCGCGAAGGTGTGCCGCGTCGTCGGCCTCGATGCAATCGAGCGCCTCGTAGGCCTCCTCGATCATGTTCTTGCCAATGCTTTGGTGCGTCTGCTCACGGTCCCACGGACAGCCGTCGGGCTGACGCAGGCGCCAGATGGTCTGCACCAGATGTTGCAGCTCGGCCGACGCATCTACCAGCGTCGACAGGTCACGCGAACCCTCGGCATTTTGCTGAGCCATATGCTCGGGCATGGCTACTCCTCCTCCAGGATCACATGGCGGAACGCGCCGCCCTCATAGATACCGTAGCTGTGCGTGCCGTCTTTGGGAATGCTCACGCTGCCGGGGTTGAAGAGCCACAGGCCCGGGTGCGTCTCGCTCGCTTCGTCGACCTTGATGTGCGTATGGCCGTAGACCAGCGCGGAGCCCTCGGGCAGCGCGGGCGCATGGTCGACGCTGTTGTGCATGCCGGCGCCAAAGACGTGGCCGTGCGTCAGGAACAGCTCGCGGCCGGTCTCGTCAAACAGGGTGGCGTAGTCGGCCATGACGGGAAAGTCGAGCACCATCTGGTCGACCTCGGCGTCGCAGTTGCCGCGCACCGCGATGATGCGGTCGGCCAGGGCGTTGAGCAGCGGAATCACACGCTTGGGGGCGTAGTCGCGCGGCAGGTCGTTGCGCGGGCCGTGGTAGAGCAGGTCGCCCAGCAGCACGATGCGGTCGGGCTGCTCGGACTCGATGGCGGCGACCAGGTGCTCGGTCCAGTATGCCGAGCCGTGAATGTCGGAAGCGATGAGGTATTTCATGGGAAGTCCTTTCGGGGTGGAGCAAATAGGGTTGATGAGGCGCGTCGCTCGGACGTGCTACTCAAATCGCAGTACCGCGCTCTGGGCCGCCTGCATCACACGTTGGAGCGGCACGCTGTGCTCGCGGGCAAGGCGGGCGCAGTCCTCGTACTCGGGCGCGGCACGCTCGCTGCCGTCGGGCAGGGTGGCCACCTTGACGGCTACGTCGCCCCAAGGCGTCGCCACCTGCCCAAAGCGACGCGGCAGGCAAACGCGCTCCATGACCTGACGCCGAATGCCATTCGTCGTGGTTTCCAAAAAGATAATCGTCTGCAGGCACTCGATATCCTCATGCGAGCAGATCACCTGCAGCTGCCAGCCGGGGCGGCCTTTCTTGCAGTAGAGGGGCAGCCAGTGCACCTCGCGCGCACCCGCCTCGCGCAGGCGGTCGGCGGCGTAGGCAAGCACCTCGGGCGACGCGTCATCAATATCGCATTCCAGCTTGACGATGGTTTCGGGCGCATCGGTCTCGCGGGACAGCGGGGATGTGCTATCGCATGGCATACGGTCCGGCTCCTTTCCGCGCGGGCTCGTTTTGTTCATCCAAACGCTAGCACATCGCGGGCGGCGCAGGGGCGGCGTCATGGGATAGGTGCGACTTTTGCTGGGCGCAAGTGCTGGCGCGCTCCAACGCCGGCCCGCTCCACTCAAACGTGTACGTCAGCCTCCAAACATGTCATTTTTTGCAGCTTTTGGAGGCTGATGTACACGTTTTGAGAGCGCAAGCGAGGCCGCACCGCGCGTCGCGCAGCCTTTCCAATCGATTTCGACCCCCGGCGTGCCCGGCGTGTTGAGGGCTGCGCCATTACAATGAAGCGGATTCGCTTGACGCAAAGGAGCCGCCATGTCCGCTTGCCCGCTGGTCGATTGTCACACCCACACCTCGTTTTCGGACGGCCATGCCTCGTTTGATGACAACGTCCGTGCCGCTGCTGCGGCAGGCTGCCGCGTCATGGTCTCGACCGACCACCTCGCCCTGCCTGCCAGTATGGATGCTAACTGCGAGGTGCAGGTCGTCGAGGGCGACTTGCCGGCACATCGTCTGGCCTTTGAGGACGCCCGCAGGCTTGCCGCGCAAATCGCGCCGGAGCTCGAGCTTATCTATGGCTTTGAATGCGATTGGTACGAGGGCTGCGAACCCTTGGTTGAGCGCTGGTCCCGGGGCGCCGTGGTGCGCTTGGGCAGCGTGCATTGGATTGGCGACCCGGGCGATATCATGGCCGGCGCCGCGGGCACGGCGGGAACGGAGAGCGTCACTCGTCCCGATACGCCCGATTCGCTTTGTGGCTGGATCGACGACGATACCAACCTGCATGTTTGGGAAAACTTAGGCGTACGCGGCGTATGGGAACACTACGTCGACGACTGGTGCCGTGCTTGCGAAAGCTCGCTTAACTTTGACGTGATGGCCCACCCCGACCTGGTCATGCGTTTTTCGAAGGAGGGCTTTGCGCCCGATTTTGACCCGGCGCCGTTTTGGGGGCAGATGGCCGAGTGCGCGCACGATACGGGTCGCCGTGTCGAAGTCTCGACCGCCGCGCCGCGTAAGGGCCTCGACGACTATTACCCCTCGACGGGGCTGTTGCACTGCTTCGCCCACGCCGAGGTGCCAATCACTTTTGGCTCGGACGCGCATCGCGCCTGCGACATCTGCTGGAACATTCGCGAGGCTCAGGCCCACGCCTACGACTGCGGTTATCGAACCTTCGACATCCCCCACGCCACCAGCGAATGGGAGTCCACGCCCCTCGCCTAACTAGTCGTTTAAGAACGTCCCCAATGACTAGTGGCGGCGGGCGTTGAGTTCGCCGGCCAGCTCGTCGAGGGTGATGCCATAACGCTCAAGGGTTACGAGCAGGTGGTAGACCAGGTCGCCGGCCTCGTAGCGGATGTGGTCGTGGTCGTTGTCCTTGCAGGCCATGATGACCTCGCTCGCCTCCTCGGCAAGCTTCTTGAGCAGTTCGTCCTCGACGTCGGTCAGCAGACGGGCGGTATAGCTCTCCTTCGGCGACGCGTCGCGACGACCGTGAATCACCTCGGCCAGACCCGTCAGCGTCTCGCCGATATTTCCCGGCTGCACGTTAGCTGTTCTGACTCCCATGGTTATTTCCTCTCGTTACTGCAGCGTAAAGTAGGTACCGGTCTCATCGAACCGAGGCGTTGCGCCCTTTTTCTCAAAGAACTCAACGATGACGGCATGGGCCTCATCGAGCCTTTCCTTCTCGGCCTCGAGCCAAAGCGACTGCGCCCCGCAGGCATCAGTCAGGTGCACGCGGCATGGCACGCCCGCGCGGAGGAGCTCGGTGTTGCAGTCGGCGACCTCGAACGGCGTCACGACTTTCATCGCACTCCCCCTTCCACGCGCTTAAAGAAGCAGGTACGGTTGCCGGTATGGCAGGCCGGGCCCGGCGAGTCCACCTTGACCAGCAGCGTATCGCTATCGCAGTCGGCCCAGAGCTCCTTGACCTCTTGCATGTTGCCACTCGTCGCGCCCTTGTTCCAGAGCTCCTGACGGCTGCGACTCCAAAACCACGTGGTCCCGGTCTTGAGCGTCAGCCCCACCGACTCCTCGTTCATCCAAGCAACCATAAGCACCTCGCCGGTGTCATGCTGCTGAACCACACAAGGAATCAATCCTTTGGCGTCGTATTTAAGATCAGCAGCTTCTACTACCTCAGTCATCATTTCTCCCAAGTAATAACAGTAAGCCCCGCAGGTCGGCGAGGGTTGCCCAGGTGCCCGAGATTCCGAGCGACAAGCCCGACGACGCGTACTTAAAGTACGCGAGGAGGGTTGGAGCCGGAAGGTCGAGCGCCTGGGCAAGCCGCAGCGCTAGAAGTCCAACCTGACAGGGATGCCTTGAGAGGCCATATATTCTTTGACTTCGCGAATGCTGAAAGTTCCAAAGTGAAAGACGCTGGCCGCCAGTACGGCGTCGGCTTCGCCCTCGATCACGCCCTCGGCAAAATGCTCGAGCGTGCCCACGCCGCCGCTTGCGATCACCGGGATCGGCACCGCGCGCGCCACGGCGCGGGTGAGTGCCAGGTCGAAGCCAGCCTTGGTGCCGTCGCGATCCATGCTGGTGAGCAAGATCTCACCGGCGCCGCGACGAGCCGCTTCCTCGGCCCACGCCACCGCATCGATACCCGTGGCGTTGCGACCGCCCGCCGTGAAGACCTCCCACTTGTCGGCATCCGGCTGACCGGGCAGGCCCACGCGCTTGGCATCAATCGCCACGACCACGGCCTGGCTGCCAAACGCCGCGGCGGCCTGGCTGATCAACGACGGATCGCGCACGGCGGCAGAGTTAAGCGACACCTTGTCGGCACCGGCGGCAACCATGGTTCGCATGCCCGCCAAGTCGCGGAAACCGCCGCCCACGGTATAGGGAATAGCGAGCTCCTCGGCCGCGTGCGCCGCCATCTCGATGGTCGTCGCGCGGTTGTCGCTCGTCGCGGTAATGTCCAGGAAGACGACCTCGTCTGCACCCTCGCGGTCGTAGGCGCGCGCCAGCTCCACCGGGTCGCCAGCATCGCGCAGGCTCACAAAGTTGACGCCCTTGACCACGCGGCCGTCCTTAACATCCAGACAGGGAATCACGCGTTTGGCAAGCATGGGCTACTCCTTCCCTCGGGCGGCGGCCAACGCCTGGGCCAGCGTAAAGTTGCCCTCGTAGAGCGCACGACCGGTAATGGCACCCTCGATGGCATCCTCGCCCACCGCGGCCAGTGCGCGGATATCGTCGAGCGTCGAGATGCCGCCCGAAGCCACGACGGGAAAGCCCGCGACCTCGGCCACATGGCGATACGCCGCCACGTCGATGCCCGTCTGCATGCCATCGCGCGCGATGTCGGTATACACCAGATGCTTAAAGCCCAGCTCGGTGAGCTGCGCCACGGCGTCGTCGAGCGCCACACCCGCGCCGTCGCGCCAACCATTCACCTTGACCTGGCCGTCACGGGCGGCAATGTCTGCCACCAGTAACTCGCCAAAGCCTTGCGCCGCCACCTCGGCAAATCCCGGCTCGGTCACGAGCACCGTGCCTAGCGCGATGCGACGCGCGCCGTAGCCGGCCAGCTCGTCGATGCGCGCGAGCGAACGAACGCCGCCGCCCACGTCCGCGGACAGACCGTCGACGCCGCAGATGGCCTTAATCGCTGCCAAGTTGGCAGCGCACGCGTCCTCGTCCTCGCCAAAGGCAGCGGACAGGTCGACGACGTGCACCCAGCTCGCGCCCTGCTCGGCAAAGGAGCGGGCAACGGCCACGGGGTCGTCAGAATACACCTTACAGCGGCTCCGGTCGCCGCGCTCCAGGCGCACGACCTTGCCGCCGATCAAATCGATTGCGGGAAACAGAATCATCGGCCGGCCCCCTCGACGATGCTCACGAAGTTCTTAAGGATGCGCTGACCCAGCGCAGAGGATTTCTCGGGATGGAACTGGCAGCCCCACACGTTGCCGTGGCGCACGATGCACGGGAAGCTCCGTGTATAGTGCGTGCGCGCCAACACATCGGCGGCATCGACGTCGTCGGCCACCGCGTAGCTGTGAGTGAAATACATGTTGGCGCCCTCGGCAAAACCGGCAAGCAACGGATCGGCCGCACCGGCGGGCGTCATGCGCACCTGGTCCCAGCCCACGTGCGGGACCTTCAGACGGCTCGACTCCAAGCGCGTGCACGAACCGCGCATAATACCCAGGCCATCGATCCAGGGACCGTCAGCCCGCTCGGAGGCGTTGCCGTCCGCGGCAACACCCTCGTCCGCAGGCACGCCCTCGTTGCCGCGCTCAAAAAATAGCTGAAGGCCCAGGCAGATGCCGAGCAGCGGAGTTCCGGCGACGACGGCATCGAGCACCGCGTCCGCCTCGCCGCTCTGGCGCATAAAGGCAATCGCGTCATAGAACGCGCCCACGCCCGGGATGACCAGGCCGTCGGCATTGCGGATCTGCTCCGGATCGTCCGACGTGCAGGCGGCGGCACCGGCGCGCGCAAGCCCACGCGCAACGCTCGACAAGTTGCCCTTGTGGTAGTCGACCACCACGACCTTCGGTTCGCCCACGCGACCCCTCCCTTTTCCCATTCAAAACCTGCCAAAAAGGGACAGGTTTATTTTGGTCGGTTAAACGTTCACCCACCGTATGAGACAGCATTTCCGCAGATAAAACCTGCCAAAATAAACCTGTCCCTTTTTGGCAGGTTACAGCGAACCCTTGGTGCTGGGAATGCCCTGCACGCGAGGGTCCAGCTCACAGGCGCGGCGCATCGTGCGGCCCACGGCCTTAAAGGCGGCCTCGATAATGTGATGCGAGTTGCCGCCCGCCAGCTCGCGCACGTGCAGCGTGAGCTTGGCGTCGCGCGCAAAAGCGTAGAAGAACTCGACGGCCAGCTCGGTATCAAAGCTGCCCACGCGCTCGGTCGGCACGGGCAGCTCGCAGTAGGCCTGCCCGCGGCCCGAAATATCAACAGCAGCCATCACAAGCGTCTCGTCCATGGCAATCGCCGCGTCGGCAAAACGCGTAATACCCGCCTTGTCGCCCAGCGCCTGGCAAAACGCCTCACCCAGCACGATGCCCGTGTCCTCGACGGTGTGATGCGCATCGACCTCGACGTCGCCCACTGCGTGCACCGTCAGATCGAACAGACCATGGCGGCCAAAAGCGTTGAGCATGTGGTCGAAAAACGGCACGCCGGTCGAGATATCGCACGCGCCAGATCCGTCCAGGTCGAGCTTGACGACAATGTCGGTCTCCCCCGTCTTGCGGGTCACCTCGGCATAACGGCTCATCTACATCTCCTCCTTCACCAGCGCGGCAAACGCAGCCAGCACCTCGTCGTTTTCCTGTGGGGTGCCCACGGTGATGCGTAGGCAGTCCGCGAGCCCCGGCGCATAGCTAAAGTCGCGCACCAAAATCGAGTACTCGTCGCGCAGACGCTCGCGCACGCGCGTGGCATGCGGCGTGCGCACGAGCACAAAGTTCGCCGCGCTCGGCCATGCCTCCACGGGCAGGCCCTCGGCAGCCATCGCGCGCAGGGCGCACAGCTCGCGCTCGCGCTCGGATGCGACCTGTGCCACCACGGGCGCGTACGCATCGCGGGCACGCACGCAGGCAAGCGCGGCGGCCTGGCTCAGCACATTGACCGAATAGATCTGGCGAATCGCCGCGAACACATCGATGACCTCGGGCGCCGCGATCACATAGCCCAGACGCGCGCCGGCGGCGCCAAACGCCTTGGACAGCGTATGCAGAACCACCAGGTTGGGATGCTCGGCGATAAGCCCCTGCGCCGTGGTGGCCGCGCCAAACGAATCGTCGGCAAACTCAACGTAGGCCTCGTCGACCATTACCATGCCGGGGCACGCATCGCACAGGGCCGCGATAAAGTCGAGCGGCGCCACGTCGCCCGTGGGATTGTTGGGCGAGGTCACGATGGCCAGGCTGCACTCGGGCGCCGCCGCAAGCACGGCTGTCTGGTCGAGCTCAAAAGTCGCGGGGTCGCGCCACACGTCGCGCACCTCGGTCTGGCAGAGCGACGCAAAGAACGCGTACTCGCTAAAGCACGGCGGGCAGTTGAGCAGGGTTCGCCCAGCGCCGCCAAACGCCAGCAGGTAGTTATAAAGCAGCTCGTCACCGCCGTTACCCACGCAGACATTCTCGCGCGTCACGCCATGCCAAACGGCCAGCTCGTCGCGCAGGTCGTTGGACATGGGATCGGGATAACGGTTGAGCGGCGTGGCAGCCAGGACGGCGTCGACCGCCTCGCGCACGCCAGCCGGCACGGGATAGGTGTTCTCGTTGGCCGAAAGGTTGATGCGCGTGGGCGTAAAGTTGGGATCGTAGGGCTCAATGCCGGCCAAGTAGGGCTGGACGAGTTCCTTCATACGGGGCGTGAGCTCGGCCATATCAGGCCTCCTTGCCAGTCGCGCCGGCGCCATCCGCGCTTGTAGCCGCCAGGTCCACGCCCTCGGCAACCGTCGCCACGGCGTCGCCCGGCCAGGCAACCTTGGTCAGGTCGGCCGCGGCCAGCGACTCGGCGCTCACGGCATCCTCGCCCTGCTCCAACACGCGGCGGCGCAGCGCGGCGGAAAGCGCGTGTGCCCACAGACCCTCGGCCTCGGCTAGACGCTGCGTGGCAGGAGCATCGGAGAGCAGGCCCTCGGGCGTATAGCAAATGACACTCGAGCGCTTGACGAACTCTTCGACCGAAAGCGGGTTGGAGAACATGGCCGTGCCGCCGGTCGGCAGCGTGTGGTTGTGGCCAGCAACATAATCGCCGAGCGGCTCGGAGCTCCAAGCGCCCACAAAGATGGCGCCGGCGTTGCGAATGCCGCCGAGCAGGCCCATCGCATCCTCGCAGTGCAGCTCAAGGTGCTCGGGCGCCACGGTGTTCACCGCCTCGACAGCAGCCGCCATGTCGGCGGCCACCACGATGGTGCCTTCGTTGTCGAGCGAGGCACGCGTGATCTCGGCACGCGGGGACTGTGCCACCAGGATGTCGATACCTGCCTCAACCTCACGCGCAAACTGCTCGTCGCAGGTCACCAGATAGCAGGCCGCCAGCGGATCATGCTCGGCCTGGGCCATCAGGTCGGCCGCGACCACCATAGGCTTGGCCGTGGCGTCGGCCAGCACGCAGACCTCGGAGGGACCGGCAACCATGTCGATTCCCACGTCGCCCGAGACAATCTGCTTGGCGGCGGCAACAAAGGCGTTGCCCGGACCGGTGATCTTGTCGACACGCGGAATGGTCTCGGTGCCGTACGCCAGCGCGGCCACAGCCTGAGCGCCGCCCACCATATAGATCTCGTCCACGCTGCCGAGCTTTGCCGCGGCGAGCGTGTAGGGGCTGATCAGGCCGTCCTTTTGCGGCGGCGTCACCATGACCACGCGCTTGACGCCGGCAACCTTGGCGGGAATGGCGTTCATGAGCACCGTGGAGGGATACTGCGCACGACCGCCCGGCACGTAGATGCCGGCAGCGGCAAGCGGGGTCACCTTAACGCCGAGCATCGTGCCGTCCGGGCGCGTGGTAAACCAGCTCTGCTCGACCTCGCGCTGGTGGAACTCGCGAATCTGACGCGCGGCCTTCTCGAGCGCCGCGACAAAAGCGGGATCGAGGCCTTCGAGCGCAGCATCGATCTGTTCTTGCGGCAGACGGAAGCTCTGCAGCTCAACACCATCAAAACGCTGACAGTAATCGCACACCGCGGCATCGCCGTTAGCGCGCACGTTGGCCACGATATCGCGGGCGGCGTCGACGATGTTTTGCGGCAGCACGCCCTTGCGGTTGAGCTGGTTGGTAACGAGGCGCTCACCGGGAGCAAGCTTGATGGTCTTCATATCGGTATCCCCTATCGGTCGAGGTTTTGTTCGAAAAACGAGAGACCGGGCGGCGGCGTCAGTCGGCCCGCCGCCCGGACGTTGGGGCGCCCGTGCGTGCTCGCGCTATTGTGCCGAGCCCGCAACGGGCTCAAAATGCTTGTCCTTCACGGCTGCCGCCAAGCGATCGGCAAGGTTGCGCACGCGCGGATCCAAGCGCGCGGCACCCGGGTTGACAAAGAAGCGGGCCGTGCAGTCCATGATGCGGCCGGTGATGACCAGGTCGTTATCGCGCAGCGTGGCGCCCGTGGCGGTAATATCCACGATGCGATCGGTCATGCCGACGATGGGGCCCAGCTCGATGTTGCCGTGCAGCGAGACGATATCGGCGTTCACGCCGCGCTCGGCATACCAGGCACTCGCGATGCGCGGATACTTGGTGGCCACGCGAAGCGACCCACGGCGGGCATAGTTGCGCTCGGCCTGGCCGGCGTGCCATGCGGGCTCCGCCTCGATAAACGTGCACAGGCCGTAGCCCAGGTCGACCAGCTGCAGCAAGTTAAGGTCTGCCTCGATAAGCGAGTCCCAACCGCATATGCCGCAGTCGGCACCGCCACAGCCCACAAAAGCGGGCGCGTCGCTGGGACGCACGATGACAAACTCGATATCACCGACCGCACCCTCACCGGCACGCGTGTCGCGACCGCGCACGATCAGGTGACGTCCGGGGTCGCGTAACTCAGAGACGTCCAAGCCCGCTGCCTCGAGCACGTCGAGTGTGTCGGCCTTAAGCGAGCCCTTGGGCACGGCAATGCGCAGCGGACCCTCGGCGCCACGGCCCACGGCGTGATCGCCGTCGGAAGCGGCGTCCTCGGCCGAGGTGCGCGCGGCCTCCAGACGCTCGAGCGAAAAGGCGAAGCCCGCCGCCGGCACCTCGATGCCGTCGCCAAATGCACCGGTAAAGATGGAGTCGTAGCGTCCGCCCGAACCGACCGGGTCGGGCAGGCCGCCGGCATAGGCCTTAAAGACCAGGCCCGTGTAGTAATCGAAAGAGTTCATGATGGAGAAGTCGAAGGACAGCACCTGGGCGTCCTCGGGAGCCAGGCCCTCGACCAGGGCACGCAGCTCGCGCGTGAGCGGCGCGACGATACCGGCAGCCTCCAGCAGCACGTCGACGCGGTCGAGCACCTCGGTGCCACCGTGCAGGCGCGGCAGCTCGCTGATGGCAGCCTTGGCGGCCTCGCGCTCGGCACTTGCCGCCACACGGGCATCAAGGCCCACAAAGTCGTTGGCGTGCACACAACGCAATGCCTCGGCAGCCAGTTCGCGATCCTCACAGGCCGCGAGCAGCTCCTTAAACGGACGCACGCTGCCCGCGATAACGCGCGCATCGGGAAGCGCCAACTTGCGCACGGCCTCGGCCACCAGCGAGACGATCTCGACATCGCCCGCGGTATCGCCCGCACCGATAAGCTCAAAGCCCAGCTGCGTAAACTGACGCGAGCCACCGGCATTGCGTTGGCACTCGCGGACCACCGGCGCCTCGTAACGCAGGCGCAGCGGCAGATCGGCCGCGCGCATGCGGGTCGAAACCAAACGCACGATCGGCAGCGTGTTGTCGGGACGGACCACCAGCAGGCGGCCGTCGTCGTCAAAGAGCTTAAACGGCGTGTCCGCAATGCGACCGCCTTCCTCGAGTGAACCCTTGTCCTCGAGCAGCGGCGTCTCGACCGGAAGGTAATGATGCTCCCTGAGGCAGCCCTTCACCGTATATGCGATCTCCTCGCGCGCCTGAGCCTCCTCGGGCAATATGTCCCGGAATCCCCACGGTGTGGCCGTCATCTGGTGAGCCTCCTCATGCTGTATTTCGTATAGAACAGAAGACCGGCATAGCTCCGCCGGTCTTCTGGGTACTTTAGCATACTAGAGTGCTTGCGGGGGAAATCCGTCGCAGCCGCTCACACCGTATTCATTTGGAAACATGGGGCAGATTGCCGCAGCCCAACCCCACCTAGGCGCCAATCGCACGACGATACTCTGCCATTACCTGCGCATCGGCAGCTGCGGGGTCGGCAAAATAGCGCCCGTCATAGGTCTCGGCCGAAACAACTCCGCGATAGCCGCGCGCCACCAGCCTATCCAGGTCAGCGCGCATATCGCGGTCGCCGTCACCCCAGGCAAGATGCGTCGTGCCATCTGCCGCAACATCGACAAAATGCACGTGGGCGACATCATCGCCAAGCAGATCGAAGTAATCGTCGATGGTATCCCCCGCCACCGCCATGGCGCCCATATCCAGACACGCCTTAAGTGCCGGATGATCAACTGCCTCGATCATGCGCTTCGTATCGGCCGCCGAGTTCACGATCATCGACTCAACCGGCTGCAGGGCCTCGAGCACCAGTCGCACGCCGCGTTCTCCCGCATGCTCGGCAATCGCACGCAGCATCGAGGCGCTGCGACCCCACGCATCCTCGATCGGCTCGTTCAAAAATGCCCAGCCGCTCGAGACCATGACCTGCTCGGCTCCAAGTTCCGCCGCGATATCCACAACGTTCTTAAAGTACGCGAGCGTGCGGGCGCGCGCCTCATTCCCGCGCGCCGCGATATTCCACGGCTTGGGGTTGTTCTGTTCGGGACAAAGCCCCACAATCCGAACCCCATACCGCTGTGACAGCTCCCGCACCTGCTCGAGCGAATCGTATCCATGGCAATCGACATACAGATGCATCGCCCCGGTCCAAAGCTCGCAACACGTGTAGCCCGAGGCCGCTGCCGAGGAAAAGAATTCCTCAAGGTCAAAATAACGATGGCTGATATTCATGACGGCAAGCTGTGGATACTCCATCTTGTCCACCTTTCGGCAAAAGGGCGCCGCAGCACAGTGTGCGCGACGCCCCCTCTTACATTGTTTTAATTATGACGGATGCCCTACTGAACACCAAGCACTCCAAAGAACGCGCCGGCGATACTCACGAGTAGGATCACGAGCATGATGAGCAGCGGATTCATCTTCTTCTTGAGCATGAGATAGACGATTCCAAACAGCCCCATCGTGACAAAGCCCGGGAAGATTCCGTTGAGCAGCTCGGCGAGCGTCTGAGCGCCATCGCCCGCGCCGACCATGAGCGGAATGTCCACGGTGACCATCTCCATGGTCATAGCACCGATCACCATGGCGCCCATGATAGAGGCCATCTTGACGATCGTGTCCATAATGCCCGATTCCTGGACCTTGCTGATCATGTCCGAGCCAAAGCGATATCCCACAAACGTCAGCAGGTAACGGATAATGTAGTGAGGGACGTTGAACACGAGCAGGAACAAAATCGGGCCAAGAATAGAGCCCTGCAGCGCCAGCGACGTGCCGACACCCGTTGCCAAAATTCGCAGCGTGCCCCAGTAGAAGGCATCGCCCACGCCGGACAGCGGTCCCATCAAAGCAAGCTTGACATTAGAGATCGCGCTCGTGTCAAAGCTATCGTCAGTAGCGTTGACCTCTTCCATTGCGGCAGCAATGGACATGGGGAGCGTCGAGATGTACGGTGTGACGTTATAGAGCTCCATATGGCGCTTGAGGGCGGCCTTAAAGTCCGCATCCTGCGGATACAGCTTGCGAAGAATCGGCATAAGGGCCCACATAAAGCCGATATGGCCCATACGCTCGTAGTTCCAGGAATGCTCATAGGGAATCGAGCGCCAGAACAGCTTCTTAAGGTCTGCGCGGGAAATCAGCCCGTCATAAGAAGACTCAAACTTAAAACTCATCGAACCCACTCCCAATCGCAGGATCCTCGGTTGCCACTGCGGGCTGCTCCGCCTTTTTCTTCTCGCCCAAAACCGTCATCGCGACGACGATGATCGCGGCAAAGATCGCCACGCCCGTCGTGCTAATGCCAAAGTAGGCGACGAGGAAGAAGCCAGCGAAGAAGAACGGAGCCACCGTTTTGTTCATAATCATCTGCGCCAGCATCGCAAAGCCGAGTGCGGGCAAGAAGGCGGCGGCGACATCCATGCCGGTCTGAACGAAATCGGGGATGATGTTGAGCAGACTGGCGACGGCATCGGCGCCAAAGAAGAATGCCAGGGGAATAATCAGCAGGCCGCACCAGCTCTGCGCATAACCCGCGATAAGCATGTTGCGCGTGATGGCCTTGGTGTCTCCGTCCTCGACGTTTTTGTCGATACGGTGCACCAGCAGCAGCATCACCGGCTGGCCCAGGGCGGTATCGAGCGCCAGGACGATCGTTGCGATGGGAATGCCCAGGGTCAGGGCCGCCGAAGCGTCCGCACCGGCCTGCATGGCAAGCGATACGCCCAGGATAGTGCCGGAAATCGTATCGGGCGGGTTATACGCACCGACCGAGATGGCGCCGACCATGGCAAGCTCCATCGTGGCGCCCATGATGGTGCCGGTCACCACATCGCCCATGACAAGGCCGACCAACGGTCCGAGCACAATGGGGCGCTGAAGGTAACTCGTACCGGTCAGCCACTCGGAATAACCCAAAAGGGCGATCAGGAAAATCAGGATTGTCTTGATAACCATGACGGCCCCTAACCGATGACCTTCGCGGCGTCAGTCTTCGCATCTGCCGGAATCATCTGAATGAACAGCTCGTAGCCCTCGCCGAGCAGCTCTTTGACGTATGCCTCGTTTTCGGGCGTGAGAAATACGCTGGTCGAGACCTGGCGGGCATCCTCGTTAAAGGCAACATTGCCGAGGTTGATCTTCTTGACGCCCATCGCCTTGGCGACGGCACCGGCCTGCTGGATCGTCTCGCAAACCACGAAGAGCTTGTACTTGTCGGTCACACCGCTCTGAAGCGCCTTGACGGCATCCTCGGTGTTTTTGACGACGACCTTGCATCCCTCAGGCTTTGCAAGGGAAAGGGCCTGCAGGCGAAGCTTGTCATTGAGGACCGTGTCGCTCACCAACAGGATGCAGTCGGCACCCAGAGCCGAGGTCCAGCTAACGGCAACCTGGCCGTGAAGCAGTCGATAGTCCACGCGAATCATCTGAATCATGATGTGCTCCTAACGATTAAAACTCATCGAGTTCGGCCTGCCCCAGCAGGTCGTTGACGTACTTGACCTTAGTGTCGTCCGCCTCGACGATCTGGCGAATGGCCTCATCGATCGGGGTGGATTCGGGCACGAACAGCAGCTGAATAAGGAGTGGCAGGTTCATATTGGTCACCAGGTGCGTGTTGGGGCGCGTCTGGACGATCTTGGTGAACTCGTTGTTGACGCTGCCGCCAAAGAGGTCGGTGCAAACGACGACCTCATCGTCCGCGACAAAGCCGTCCAGAATCGCTGCGGCGTCCTTGACCAGGTCCTCGTTTCCGTCGACATACATAGACAGCGCATGGACGTTTTCGCGCTCGCCGGAGAGCAGGCCGATGCTCTCGACGATTCCAGACGCGAAATGAGCATGGGACGCCACGATAAACTGCCTCATTCGATTCCCCTTTCTTGCGAATTTCGGCATCAAAACCACCCCTAAAAGGGGTGGTTTGCTCTTAGGGTATAACCCTTGGATTT
>DXZT01000059.1 GCA_019419545.1 Collinsella sp.
GACATAACCGGTGTAGCCTTCACGCAGCGAAGCTGTTGGAATAAATGCGACTTTTTTATTTTCAATTTCTTCCTTTATCAGGCTTCCTACACTTGAAAAGTGCGAACATAAAAACAGTTTCATCAATATTCTCCTTTATATATAAATTCTTATTTGTTGAACTAAGCCGTGTATACCATACGCTCCAATGAAAGAACGCCCTGATATAGCGTAATTTGCTGTTTTCCTACGTACGTGCGTACACACTCCACAGGAATTCTAAGGGCCCTGCCCCCTTAGCACACGGACTTTGGAACAAAGACTAGTGTGTTACGCCTTGCCAGAGGTGTACAGGCTCCCGGTACGCACGTACGCAGCAATTGCCATCAATGCGCCATATAAGTGGCGATCAAGTTCGCATAAAGCGACCTTGGTTTCGCAAAATAAAAGGCAGGATACCATCACCACGATGATGCCCTGCCTTTGTTCGTTCCTGTTTACCGTTCCGAGTAGTCCTTCCGCAGAATTTACGATAAAAAACGTACCTGAACCCTTTCTCGTAAAGAACCGGGTTCGAGTACGAACTGAATGGTGGTGCAATAAAAAACCACCACAAAGGTACTGCTCCCTTGTGGTGGTTTTGGGTTAGAGCTAGAGGGTGTGGCCGTAGGCGTTGGCAGCTTTGATGGCGGCGGCGAATTTTTCGTCGGTGAAGGGCTCGGGGTTTCCCTGCTTCCACTCGTTGGTGGCGTGCGCGTATTCGCACAGGGCCGGGATATCTGCCTCGGTAAGGCCAACCTGCTCAAGCGTTACGGGCAGCCCCATCTGCTTGTTAAAGGCGGCGTAGCGCTCAAGGTTCTCGGTATCGCCCGTATAGGCAAACAGTACCAGCACGCCCAGGCTCACGACCTCGCCATGCAGGTAGGTGCCCTCACGCGGAATGCTGCAGGTGGCGTTGTAGAACGCGTGCGCCACGCTCGAGTTGTAGTAATAATCGTTCTGGTTGGTCAGGTTCGAGACATAGCCCGTGTTGACAACGATGTCGAGCGCGATCTGCTTGACGGCCTCGCTCGACAGATTCTGGCGCACATCCTCAAGACCCTGCACACCATATGTAAACAGCGGCTCGGAGCAGGTGTGGGCGAGTGCCAGGCCAAGACCGGCGGTGTGCTCCAGGTTGCCGGCGCTCGTGGCGTATTCGACCTCGGGCTGCTTAGACAGGGCATCGCCCACGCCGGCCCAGAAGTACTCTGCCGGTGCCTCGGCGATGATCTTGGGGTTGATGAAGATGTGCGCCGGTCGGTTGGGGTACGAATATCCCTCGAGCGAGCCGTCGTCGTTGTACACGACGGCAATGGCGGTCGCGGCGGAGCAGTTGGAACAGATCGTCGGGACAGTGAAGACGATCTTCTTGAGCTCGATGGCCGCCGTCTTGACGGTGTCGAGCGCCTTGCCGCCGCCGCAGGCGATAAGAACATCAGCCTCCTGGCAGGCAGGGGAGTTCACGACCTTGGCGATATTGGCACGCGTACTGTTGGTGCCATAGACGCGCGTCTCCAGGACCTCGACATCGGTACCTTCAAGTGCCGCCTCGATTCCCGGCAGCGCCGCAGCCAGGGCTCGCTTGCCGCCAATGATGGCGACTTTCTTCGCTCCGTACTCGGCCAGCGCGCCGGGCAGCTCGTCAAAGCAGTCCTCGCCGACGGTGTAGTCGCTCATTCCAATCGTGCGCATAGCAACCTTCTTTCGTTCGATAAAGTGCTTTCAGGTATTTTGCTCCTAGAGAAGGGCTGTAATAGCGAGAAATTTCGAACGTATAAAACCAGTGTTGAGGGTTTTTTGCCGGCGCGGAACGTGCTAGCATACTCCGCATAAGCGTTGATGGGGACGAGTAGTCGGCCATCCGCATGCCACAGAGAGCGGGGAGCGCTGAGAACCCGTGCATGCGACCGATGAAAATCACCCCGGAGCTGCGGTCCCAACGGACGTGCCGCACAGGTACGTCTTAGTAGACATCGCCGAGATGGTCGTCGATACAGGCCAGCCGAGTAACGGATGTGAGCGCGCGGCGACGCGGGCGAGGGCATCTAAGCTGGGTGGTTAAGCGAAGAGCTTTTACGGGCAGGCTGCCCGTTTTGTGGCGCTTCGTCCCAGCTTGTAGGGACGGGCGCTTTTTTTGGTGCCCAGAGGGCGTGCGCGCCCATGACAAGAAAGGGGTACCGTGGCAAACGAGTACAAGCAGACGATGAATCTGCCCAAGACCGGTTTTCCCATGCGTGCCGGTCTTTCCAAGTCCGAGCCCAAGCGACTCAAGGACTGGCAGGACAACAAGGTCTACGAGCAGGTTCTGAAGAAGAACGAGGGTCACAAGAAGTTCGTGCTGCACGACGGTCCTCCGTACGCCAACGGCCCGATCCACATCGGCCATGCCATGAACAAGATCTCCAAGGATATAATCAACCGCTACTGGATGATGCAGGGCTATGAGGTTCCCTATGTCCCCGGTTGGGACTGCCATGGCCAGCCGATCGAGCATAAGGTCGAGGAGAAGCTCGGCACCGAGAAGTTCAACCAGACCTCTACGGCTAAGATCCGCGAGCTCTGCAACGAGTTTGCTGTCGAGAACATTGAGCTGCAGAAGGCGGGCTTCCGTCGCCTGGGCGTGCTCGGCGATTGGGACAACCCCTATTTGACGCTCTATCACCAGCACGACGCCGCCGACATCGAGGTCTTCAAGGCCATGTTCGACAAGGGCATGATTTATCGCGGTCACAAGCCCGTCCACTGGTGCAAGCACTGCCACACCGCACTCGCTGAGGCCGAGATTGAGTACTCCGACGAGACGAGCCCGTCCATCTTCGTGCGCTTTGAGATGACCTCCAAGCCCGCCGGCCTCGAGAACTTCGATGGCCCGGTCGACTTTATCATCTGGACGACCACGCCGTGGACCATCCCCTCCGACCAGGCAGTTTCCCTTAAGCCCGGCGCCGCCTACGTCGCCGTTGAGCACGACGGCCGCGCCGAGGTCATGCTCGAGGATCTGGCTCCCAAGTGCTGCGAGGAGTTTGGCTGGGAGTACACCCCGGTTGTGGTCGACGGCAAGCCCTATGTGGTTCCCGCCGAGACCTTCCATCACATTCACTATAAGCAGCCGATCTTCGACGGTGTTGAGGGCGTGGCACTGCTGGCCGATTACGTCGGTGTCGATGACGGTACCGGTATCGTCCACAACTCGCCCGGTCACGGCGTCGACGACTACTTTGCCTGCCTCAAGGAGGGCATCACTGACATCTGCATGCCGGTCGATGACGACGGCAAGTTCTACACCGGTGAGGAGTTTGGCACCGGTGGCCCCTTCAGCGGTATGGATACCGATGAGGCCAACCCGCACATCATCGAGTTCCTGCGCGAGCGCGGCACCCTGGTCCTCGAGAAGAAGATCACGCACAGCTATCCGCACTGCTGGCGCTGCAAGCACCCGGTGCTCTTCCGTGCTACCGACCAGTGGTTTGTTTCGATGGACAAGACCGGTCTGCGCGAGCAGGCAGGCAAAGAGGTCCGCGAGAACGTCAAGTGGTATCCGGCCCATGCGGCAAACCGCATCGGCGCCATGGTCGAGCAGCGTCCCGACTGGTGCATCAGCCGTCAGCGCAACTGGGGCGTGCCTATCCCCAGCTACACCTGCGCCGACTGCGGCGAGAAGGTCATGAACGACGCCACGCTCGACGCCGTCATCAAGCTCTTCCACGAGAAGGGCTCCGACGCCTGGTTCACCGACGCTCCCGAGAGCTACCTGGGCGAGGCCTGCGTCTGCCCCAAGTGCGGCGGCCATCACCTCAAGGCCGATAAGGACATCCTCGACGTGTGGTGGGATTCCGGCGTCTCCTGGAAGGCCGTCTGCGAGTACCGTCCCGAGCTGGAGTATCCGGCGGACGTGTACCTCGAGGGCTCCGACCAGCACCGCGGTTGGTTCCAGAGCTCGCTGCTCACCTCGGTGGGTGCCAACGGCCATGCTCCGTACAAGGCGGTCGTCTCGCAGGGCTTCACGCTCGACGGCCAGGGTCGAAAGATGTCCAAGTCGCTCGGCAATGTTATCGACCCCAATAAGGTCTGCGACGAGATGGGCGCTGACATCATCCGTCTGTGGGTTGCCTCCGTCGACACCAGCTCTGACGTCTCCATCGACCACGAGATCCTTGCCCGTACGTCCGATGCCTACCGTCGTTTCCGCAACACGCTGCGCTTCCTGCTCTCCGAGCTCGAGGGCCAGTTTGAGCCCGAGACCGACGGCGTCGCCTTTGCCGACCTGTTGCCGCTCGATAAGCTCATGGTTGCCCGCCTGACCCAGGTCCAGGCCGAGGTCGACGACGCTTATGCCAGCTACGAGTTCCCGCGCGCCTACCGTGCGCTCTACGACTTCGTGGTTACCGAGCTTTCCAACGTGTACCTCGACGCCCTGAAGGACCGTCTGTACTGCGAAAAGCCCGGCTCGCTCGAGCGTCGCAGCGCCCAGACCGTGCTCGCCGAGCTCTTCTCGATGCTCATGCGCGACCTGCAGCCGATCCTGTCCTACACGGTCGACGAGGCCATGGCCTATGCGCCCGCCGGCTGCGTCGATCACCAGAAGTACGCCGCGCTGCTCGATTGGTACAAGTCACCTATCACGGTCGACGAGGCCAATGAGTTCGAGGGCGTGCTCGAGGCTTCACTCGAGCTCCGTAGCGCCGTGACCAAGGCCCTTGAGGATGCCCGTTCCGCCGGCACCTACACTAAGAGCCAGCAGGTCCGCGTCAAGGCGGTCGTTCCCGCCGAGATGTACGCGCTGCTGACCGGTGATAAGGCCGTCGATCTGGCCGAGTTCTACATCGTCTCCGATGTTGAGCTGACCCAGGGCGAGGAGCTCTCCGTTGCCATCGAGGCAGCCGAGGGCGAGTGCTGCGACCGTTGCTGGAACTATCGCACCACCGTCGGCGAGTACAACGGCCACGCGCATATCTGCAAGCGCTGCGCAAATGCCCTTTAAGGCACGGTAACTCGGCATTTTAGTTATAGGGAGAATTTGGACGCCTTCGGCCCATTTGCTCCGATGAATAATAGCGGCATTCTGTTTTTCGGAATGCCGCTTTCTTTTTATGCTGGTTATTTATCTGGCGTTAGCGAATATGTCGTGCGCTCTGCGTGTGGCAATATAAGATGGTTATTTGCGTTTAACGTAATTCGATATTCTTGAGGGTAGGGGATTTCTTTGGGTCGTGCTGGGGATATGACGCCGCCTTTGCGTTGGCGGTTGGGTGTTGCTGGTGGCGTGGCGCTCGTTGTGCTGCTTCTCGATCAGCTGACCAAGCTTACGGTTCGTGCCGTGGGCGACGCTTCGCATGTGACCGTCATCCCCGGTGTTGTCGACTTTATGTTTGTCCGCAATATCGGTGCTGCCTTTAGCATGGGCGAGGGGCATGGCATCGCGTTTGCCGTGCTGGCGTTGGCGGCCATTATCGCTATTGCGGTGTACCTCGTTCGTGCACCCCAGCTCGCCCATCTTGAGGTCGTGGGCATGGCGATGGTTGCGGGCGGTGCTATCGGCAACGCGATCGATCGTTTGGCCTTTGGCTTCGTGACCGATTTCATTGCCCCCACCTTCATCGACTTCCCTGTCTTCAATGTGGCCGATATCGGCATTACCCTGGGCGTCGTGCTCGCCCTCTTTGGCTACATGTTCTTGAGCCCCGCCGCTCGCGAGGTCGATGCGACCGCCGAGCTCAACGCTCGTGACGAGGCCCGCGCAAAACGCAAAGCCAAGCAGCGTGGGGAACGTGCCCGCAAGATTCGCGAAAGGAATGAGCGCTAATGGCCGACATCCATATTCTCGTTGCCGACGATTGCACTGGTCAGCGTCTTGACGCCTATCTGGGCGCCAACGATGGCTGTCCCACGCGCTCTGCCTGCGCGCATCTGATTGAGGGCGGTGCCGTTGCCGTCAACGGCGAGACCTGCCTATTAAAAAAATATGCCGTGCGCTCCGGCGACCGTATCTCGGTCGACTTGCCCGAGCCGCACGATCCGACCGACGTGATTCCCGAGGCCATTCCCCTCGATATCCGCTATGAGGACGACTACCTCATCGTGCTCTCCAAGCAGCGCGGCCTGGTGTGCCATCCCGCCCATGGCCACGTGAGCGGCACCCTTGCAAACGCTCTGGTCTACCACTGCGGTATCGATCATCTTGGTACCGTGCAGGGTGAGGACCGCCCCGGCATCGTGCATCGCTTGGATCGCGATACCTCGGGCCTTATGCTCGCGGCAAAAGACGACGACACCCAGCGCGCACTTCAAAATCTCATCCGTACGCGCACACTCGACCGTCGCTATATCACGCTCGTTCACGGGCACATCGCCATGGACGAGGGCACCATCAACACCGGTATTGCCCGATCGACACGCGACCGCGTGAAGATGGCGGTTTCCGATGACCCCTTTGCGCGCCAGGCCATCACGACCTTCAAGGTGCTTGAACGCTTTGATTCCACGCGTTTCGACGACGGCTACACGCTTGTCGAGTGCCACCTGTTTACCGGTCGCACGCATCAGATTCGCGTGCATATGCGCCATATCAACCACGCCTGCGTGGGCGATCCGCTCTACGGTAAGTGCGATGCGCGCGCCGATCAGGGTCTGACCAGGCAATTCCTTCATTCCTGGCGCGTCGCATTCGACCATCCCGTGACGGGGGAGCGCATTGAGTGCCGTGACGAACTGCCGTGGGACCTTGCGGCGGTTCTGGACGATCTGGCCCCGCGTTCGCTCGGCCGCACTGCCGCCGGCGACGAAATCGTCCCGCAGCTCGGTCTGCTCGAAGCCTAGCCGTATTAGGTGGTTTCTTGAACTCGGTAAGCCTGCGGTAAGATATACGGTTGTTTACGTAACGCGTTGCTGGGAGCCTGCATGCTCGCCTTTTTACAAACCAACACACCCATCGTGATCTTCAACCAGATTGTCGTCACGCTGCTCACGGTCTGCTTTCTGTACCAGGTGGTCTTCTTTGTCATTGGCGCTCTTCGTGGCGAGGTCGCGCCTCCCAAGGCCAAAAAGCTCCATCGCTATGCTTTCTTTATCGCGGCGCATAACGAGGAGGCCGTGATTGCCAATCTCGTTCGCTCCATCAAGGACCAGGATTATCCGTCCGAGCTTATCGAGGTCTTTGTGGTCGCCGACGCCTGCACCGACAACACCGCACAGCTCGCGCGCGAGGCAGGTGCCATTGTTTACGAGCGCAATGATCTTGCCCGTAAGGGTAAGAGCTGGGTCATGGACTTTGGTTTCGATCGCATTCTCAACGAGTATCCCGATACGTTTGAGGGCTACTTTATCTTCGATGCCGACAACGTTATCTCCCGCGATTACGTGTCCAAGATGAATGACGCCTTTGACCAGGGCTTCCATGTGGTCACAAGCTACCGCAACTCCAAGAACTTCGGCAGCTCGTGGATCTCGGCAGCTAATGCCACCTGGTATCTGCGCGAGGCACGCTTTCTCAACAACGCGCGCAACATCTGCAAGACTTCTTGCGCCGTCTCGGGTTCGGGCTACCTCATCTCCGCCAGTGTTATTGAGGGCATGCACGGCTGGCAGTTCCACACGCTGACCGAGGACATTCAGTTCACCACGTTCTGCGCCATTCACGGCATCCGCATCGGTTATGCGCCGGCAGAGTTCTTTGACGAGCAACCCGTGACGTTCAAGGCATCCTGGAAGCAGCGTATGCGCTGGACCAAGGGCTTTTATCAGGTGTTCTTTACATATGGTAAGCACTTGGTCAAGTCGACCTTCCGTTACCATCGCTTTGCCGCCTACGACATGTTTATGACCATCGCTCCGGGCATGCTTCTGTCCCTGATTTCCATGCTCGCCAACGCGACGTTCCTCATCGTGGGTGGACTCTCACACGGCTTCTTGGCTACCGAAGTCGAGATGCAGGCTTGTGCCGCCTCGCTCATTATGACCTTCGCGATGATGTACCAGACCTTCTTTATCCTTGCGCTGCTCACGACCATCTTTGAGTACAAGCACATTCACTGCGCTCAAAAGTGGCGCCTGGTGACCAACCTGTTTACCTTCCCGATCTTTATGTTCAGCTATATCCCCATCACGGTGGCCGCACTGTTCCTGAAGGTCGACTGGGTGCCGACGCAGCACGCCGTGAGCGTTACCCTTGACGAGGTCATGCAAGGCGCCAAATAACCACCACCAAAACCACCACAAAGGGGACAGGCACCTTTGTGGTGGTTTTTGCTTTTGAGCAGCTGTTCATGGAGGTACACGATGTTCTACATCCCATTTTGGATCTGCGCTTTTGCCGGCGCGGTGATTGATGCCCGTGAGCGGCGGTTTCCCAATGAGCTTGCCGGCGTGTGTGCGGTGGCGGCGCTTGCAGGCGTTTGGCTCGACAGAGGTGTTAACACGGCGCTTGACCACGCCGGTCTTGCGGTCATCGTCTACCTTGCCCTTGTGCTCACTGAGTCGCTCTGGCGTCGTGTTCGCCAAGCCCCCGGCATCGGCATGGGGGATGCCAAGGCGCTCTTCGCGCTTTGCACGCTCGACCCTCTGGGGGGCATCGTGGCATTTGCCGTCGCGCTCCTGGCCCTGGCCCTCTCCTGCCTCTTCACAAAATCGCGCTCCCTGCCATTGCTCCCGTTTTTGGTGCCGATATTTGCCATAATCGAGGTCGTGGGCTGCACATTGTAACCGATTGCGCATCCTTTTTAAGGAGCATGCCATGGCAATCAATCAACAGACAGCCGCCATCAAGGCGCGCATGGACCGCATTCCCGCGGCGTTGTCGTCCGAGCTGGTCGAGCGTATCGCCGCCGACCGCGCCTCGGGTGTCGTTAATCCTTATCGATGCGGTGATGACCAGGTCATTCGTCGTATTGATCGCGCTGCCGACAAAGGCACGCTTATGCGTCCGGCGTTTATGCGCGATACCGAAAAGATTCTTCATCTTCCGGCGTACACGCGTTATGCAGGCAAAACGCAGGTCTTTAGCTTCCGTAGCAATGATGACCTGTCGCGTCGCGGCCTGCACGTGCAGCTTGTCTCGCGCATTGCCCGCGATATCGGCCGCGCCCTGGGGCTCAATTGCGATTTGATCGAGGCGATTGGCCTGGGCCACGATTTGGGCCACACGCCCTTTGGCCATGCCGGCGAGCGTTTCCTCAACGATATCTATCACGAGCGTACGGGTCGTTATTTTTCCCATAACGTGCAGTCCGTCCGCGTGCTCGACGCGCTGTACGGCCGCAACGTGTCGCTCCAGACGCTCGACGGCGTGCTGTGCCATAACGGCGAGTACGAGCAACGTGTATTTGAGCTGTCACACATGGCGACCTTTGACCAGTTCGATCAGACGGTTGAGGACTGTATCGCCACGGGTTATAGCGCGATTGAGCACCTGCGTCCCATGACGCTCGAGGGCTGCGTGGTGCGTATCTCGGATATCCTCGCCTACGTTGGGCGCGATCGCCAAGACGCCATTGCGGCGGGCCTGCTGTCACCCGACGCCTTTGACGATGGCCTGGGCGGGGCTTACAACGGCTGGATCCTCACGCACGCCTCCATTGATATCGTTGAGCATAGCTACGGCAAACCGCGTATCGAGATGAGCGAGGACCTGTTTGAGGAGATTCGCCGGGCGAAGCGCGAGAACTACGAGAAGATCTACAGCAAGGGTGGTATCGAGGGAGATTCCGAGGCGGAGCTGCGCGAGGCGTTCGAAAAGCTCTACGACCGCTGCCTGAAGGATCTAAATAAAGGCGACGAGTCCTCTTACATCTTTAAGCATCATATTTCGCGCATTGAGCAGCAGCTTTCCTACTACGATCGCGCTTATGCCTGGCAGGATGACAAGGATCAAGCGGTGGTGGATTACATCGCGAGCATGACGGACGGCTATTTCTGCGAGTTGACGAGCAAGCTGTTCCCTGGTCTGGAGTTTCCGCATCGTACCTATATTAACGAACGGTAGTTCGTATTTATTCGGTATACTGTTGACGAATAAAGCTTTTGATTGATGCACGGGATGGCTATGGACGACCTTTTTTCTGCTTCGACGCGCGAGCGTTCCTTTCAGAACGCGCCGCTTGCGGTGCGCATGCGCCCCAATTCGCTCGACGAGTACGTGGGGCAGCAAAAGGCCGTGGGCAAGGGTTCGTGGTTGCGTGCGGCGATCGAGCATGATGTGCTATCGAGCGTGATTCTGTATGGGCCGGCCGGTACGGGCAAAACGACGCTGGCCCACATTATCGCTAACCATACCAAGAGCGAGTTTGTCGAGGTCAGCGCCGTCACGGGTACCGTGAAGGACCTGCGTCGCGTGATCGACGAGGCAAAGACGCGCCTGAATACGTATGACCGCCGTACCATCTTGTTCATCGACGAGATTCACCGTTTTTCGAAGTCGCAGCAGGATGCGCTTTTGCATGCGGTTGAAAACCGTACCGTCATTATGATTGGCGCCACGACCGAGAACCCGTACTTCGAGGTCAACTCCGCACTGTTGTCGCGTGGGCGCGTGGTAGAGCTTGAGCACCTGAAGGATGAGGATATAGCCACGCTCGTTGAGCGTGCGCTCGAGGCACCGCAGGGTTTAAACGGTAAGTTCTCGGCCGATGAGGATACAGTCAAGACCATTTGCACGCTGGCCGCGGGTGATGCGCGCTCGGCGCTCACGACGCTCGAGCTTGCGAGCGAGATTGCCGTTACGCGTCCCGATACTGAGGGAACGCCAGCGCCGGCGGCGGGGGAACGCTATCCCATTACCGTGGATGACGTGAAGATCGCCAATCCGCGTCGCGGGTTTTCGTATGACAAAAACGGTGACATGCACTACGACATCATCAGCGCGTTTATTAAGTCAATGCGCGGCAGCGACCCCGATGCCACCATTTATTGGCTTGCGCGCATGATCGATGCGGGGGAGGATCCCAAGTTTATCGCTCGCCGTATTATGATTCAGGCTTCCGAGGATGTTGGCAATGCCGATCCACAGGCGCTGCTGGTGGCACATGCCGCATTTAAATCTGCCGAGGTCATTGGCTATCCCGAGTGTCGCATCAACCTGGCACAGGCTGCGCTCTATGTGTGCCTGGCGCCTAAGTCCAACGCGTGCGAGGCCTCGATCGATGCGGCGCTGGCCGATATCCACAGCAGTGGCTTGCGTGAGGTACCGAGCTATCTGCGCGATCGTCATCGTCCGGGCAGCGAAGAATACGGTGTGTACAAGTATCCGCATGACTATCCCGAAGGCTGGGTCGATCAGCGCTATTTGCCTGAAGGCCTGGAGCGCGGCGCGTTCTGGCAGCCTGCCGGCCGCGGTTGGGAAGAGTGGCGTGTGGAGCAAAGCGAGCGCGACCGTAGCGGCAACGCCCCCAAGTAGGTCATTGGCGCCTCGCACATTCCCTTTGGGTATCTTTGCCCTTCTTTGGGGTACCATGAAAAGCGTCTGTATTTCGATTCCTTCGGGAGGCTTGTATGAGTCCCATTCAAATCGCCCTGCTGCTGCTCGCCGTTGCCGGCGTGTGGGCTGTTGTCGAGCTCGCGCTCACGCTGCGTAAGACCCGCACCGTTGTTGATTCGCTCGACAAGACGGTGAGTGACCTTAACAATACGCTCGCCGAGGCGCAGCCCGTGGTGGCAAAGCTCGATGGCGCCGTTGATGAGCTCACCCCTGCGCTGGCACAGGTTGAGCCACTCCTCAAGTCGAGCAAGACTGCCGTTGACGCCCTGACGTCCAACCTCGTTGAGGTTGAGGCGGTCGTTCGCGACATTTCTGAGGTTACGGGCAGCATGGCCGAGGCCAGTAATGCCGTATCGAGCGTGACTGATTCTGCGGCCGGTGCCGTGCAGAAGCTTTTCAATAAGGTGAAGGCTCCTGCAGCCGACGCCGATCGCAAGCTCGCCGCTGCCGCCGCCGAGGCCGAGCAGCCTACCGAGCGCGTTCTGATTGGTGAGGCTGAGGACGAGGCCGTCGATGGCGCGGATGCGGCTCAGAAGCCCGCAGCCAAGCCTGCTCAGTATTACACTTATACGCCTGCCGAGACCTCCGAGGAGTCCTGCGATGAGTAGCGAAGCAACCTGCCCCATTACGCTGAGCGTTGCCGGTGATCCGCGTCTCGCGCGCTTGGTGCGCATGACGGCCGCCAACGTCGGCGCTCTGTGCTCTATGTCCGTCGATCGTATCGAGGACATCCGTATGGCTGCCGAGGAGGCCTTCATCTTTGGGTGCACCGCGGTCGACTGCGACGACATCACCATCAAATTCGATGTCGATGAGACCCACGTTGGCATGACTATTACCTTTGGCGATCAGGCGACTGTCGATGAAGACGACCAGGCTGCGGTGTATGCCGAGCTCATCCTTGCAAGCGTGTGCGACTCCTACGAAAAGACCGCGGCGCCCCTGACGCTTTCCCTCGACCTCAAGGCGGATATCTAATATGACCGAACGTTCCCGGAGCGGCAAGACCGCTTGGGACAAGGAGAAAACCCGCGAGCTGTTTCGTCGCTACAAGGAGACCGGTGATCCGGACGCCCGCGAGCAGCTCGTCATGTCCCATATGAACCTGGTAAGGTTTCTTGCCAACAAATTTAAGAATCGCGGCGAGCCGCTCGACGACCTCATGCAGGTCGGCTATCTGGGTTTGCTCAAGGCTATCGACCGCTTTGACCCTGAGCGCGGACTCGAGTTCACCACGTTTGCCACGCCCACCATCTTGGGCGAGATCAAGCGTCATTTCCGCGACAAGGGCTGGAGCGTGCGCGTGCCTCGTCGCCTGCAGGAGCTTTCTGCCAAGGTTAACCAGGCTACCGACAAGCTCACCAACGAGTTGCAGCGCTCGCCCAAGGTTGAGGAAATCGCCGAGTATCTAGACGTGACTGTCGATGAGGTCCTGGAGGCTATGGAATCGTCTTCGGCCTATACTTCGGTGCCCATCGAGGCTCCTGGTGCGTCCGATTCCGACGATGCCCCCTCGATTCTCGACCGCTACGCCGACGATGAAAACGAGCTCGACTTTACTGACGACCGCCTAGTGATCGAGGATGCCATCCGTGATTTCTCGCCGCGCGAGCGCGAGGTGATCGAGCTGCGCTTTGTGAAGGGCATGACCCAGATCGAGATCGCCAAGAAGCTGGGTATCTCGCAGGTGCAGGTTTCGCGTCTGCTGCGCCGCACGCTTAAGAAGATTCAGGACAAGATCGACCCCGACGGAGTGATGATTCGTTCATGAGTGAGCACCCCCAACAAACCGATCGCGTGCTGCGCGACAACCGCATTCTGACGCTTCGCATTTGGGCTGTTGTCGGCTGCATTGTCATCGCCGCTGTCATCTTTAACCTTATGGGCATCCTGGCGCCGGTTATTGAGTTTCTCGCTGTTGGTTCCATCATTGCCTTTGTGATGTCCCCGATCACCAACTGGCTCGAGCACCATGGCGTGAATCGCGGCATCGGTTCGCTTATCGCGCTTATTGTTGTTGTTGCCGTGCTCGTCGGTGTCGTTTGCATCTTGTCGCCGATTCTCTTTGGTCAGATCATGGAAGTCCTGAGCCGCCTGCCCGAGCAGCTTCGTGTTGCGGGTGGCAATCTCAATGAGATGATCTCGCATGCCAAGACGCTCAACAACACGCCGCTCAAGGAGTATTTGGACGATAATCTTTCGTCGCTGGTTACCGTGGCATCGAAGTATGTGTCTCAGATCGCTGCCGAGCTTGGCCGTGGTGTGTTCCCGCTCATCACCAATACGGCCTCGCAGCTGTTCGTGATCTTCCTTGGCCTGGTGCTTGCCTACTGGATGGCCTGCGACTACCCTCGCATGCACCACGAGATTTGCACCATCATCGGTCAGGAGAAGGAGACCTCGTACCGCTTTATGGTCGCCATCCTTTCTCGCTCTGTCGGCGGCTACATGCGCGGCATGGTCGTGACGTCTATCTGCGGTGGTTTCCTCGCCTTTATCGGTTTTATGATCATCGGTCATCCGTATGCGGCGCTCATGGCTATCTTTACCGGCATCATGCATTTGGTTCCGGTCGTCGGTCCTTGGGTGAGCGCAGCAATCGCCACAGTGCTCGGTTTCATGTTCAGCCCCATGTTGGCGTTATGGACGCTCATCGTGACGATGGTTGCGCAAAACGTCACCGATAACGTGATTTCGCCTAAGGTCATGCAGAGCTCGGTGCAGGTGCATCCCATCATGAGCCTCACGGCACTCGTCATTGGCTCGGCACTCATGGGCCCCATCGGCATGATTATTGCCATCCCGCTTTGTGCGGCCCTCAAGGGTATCTTCGTGTACTACTTCGAGAATGAGACCGGCCGCCAGCTTGTGGCCTATGACGGCGCCGTGTTTAAGGGCACGCCGTACCGCGATGCCGATGGCAACCCGGTCGCCGCCTACGACGCGCTCGGCGACGACACCTTCATCTACGAGTCCGAGCTCATCGGCAACGAGACTGCGCCCGAGGCCAAGGCCATGCCCAAGCCCGAGCTCGATAATCCCTGGATTAAGCTTTCGGGTCTGCAACCCGATGCCACGGGCTTCTTCAAGAACCCCTTCGCCAAGGACGATGACTCCAACTCAGACGACGACACCAAAACCGGCATCGACGGCTCCATGGACGATGACGACAACTAGCGGGGTAATTCGGGTTAACATTCATACGCGCTAACATGCAATTTCGCTGAAGGGCCGGCATTGTGCCGGCCCTCTTTTTTGCACTTGCGCGGCGGGATGGTAATATCGTTACGTTTGAACTGTTTCGATGTGAAACCGAGGAGATTCCCTCTATGAGTGCTGACTACCCGTCAATGACTACGGCCGAGATCCGCTCCAAGTTCCTCAACTTCTTTGAGGAGCGCGGTCTTAAGCTCTATCCTTCTTCGTCCCTTGTTCCCGACGACCCCTCGCTGCTGCTTGCCAACGCCGGCATGAACCAGTTTAAGGAGTACTACCAGGGCAAGAAGACCATGAAGGAGATCGGCGCGATCTCCTGCCAGAAGTGTGTCCGCACCAACGACATCGACTGCATCGGCGAGGACGGCCGTCACCTGTCGTTCTTCGAGATGCTCGGTGACTTCTCCTTTGGCGGCGTCTCCAAGCAGCAGGCTTGCGCTTGGGCCTTCGAGCTCATCACCAAGGAGTTCAAGCTGCCGCTCGATCGCCTGTACTTTACCGTCTTTACCGAGGACGACGAGACCCACGACGTGTGGCGTTCTCTGGGCGTTGCCGAGGACCACATCTCCCGCCTGGGCGAGGACGACAACTTCTGGGCTGCCGGCCCCACCGGCCCCTGCGGTCCGTGCTCCGAGATCTACTTTGACATGGGCGAGGAGGTCGGTTGCGGCAGCCCCGACTGCAAGCCCGGCTGCGACTGCGACCGCTTCCTTGAGTTCTGGAACCTCGTGTTTACCCAGTACGACCGCCAGGAGGACGGCTCCATGCCGGAGCTGCCGCACCGCAACCTCGATACGGGCATGGGCCTGGAGCGCATGGCCGCCATCATGCAGCACAAGACCGCCAACTACGACGGCGATTTGATGCAGCACCTCATCAAGCTGGGCGAGGAGATCAGCGGCAAGACCTATGACGCCGACGATTACTCCGGTGCCAGCCGCTCCCTGCGCATCATCGCCGACCACTCCCGTGCCGTCGACTTCATGATCTCTGACGGCATCCTGCCCGGTAACGAGGGTCGCGAGTACGTCCTTCGTCGCCTGCTCCGCCGTGCCGTGTTCCACGGTCGCCTGCTGGGCATCGAGGGCGCCTTCCTGACCAAGTTCATCGACGAGGTCAACGCTCAGATGGGCGAGGCCTATCCCGAGCTGCTCAAGAACGTCGCGCTCGTCAAGGGCATCGTCGCCTCTGAGGAGGAGCGCTTTTCCACGACGCTCGACAACGGCCGCGTTTACCTGGACGAGGCCTTGGCCGCGCTCGCCGATGGCGCTGTCCTTCCGGGCGATGTTGCCTTTAAGCTGCACGACACCTTTGGTTTCCCCATCGACCTGACCGTCGAGATTGCCGGCACTGCTGGCCACGACGTCGACATGGACGGTTTCACCGCCTGCATGGAGGACCAGAAGGCCCGCGCTCGCGCCAGTGCTAAGGGCGACGCCTGGGGCAGCTTTAACGACGTGTGGGTCGAGCTTTCGGACAAGGTCGCTGCGACCGAGTTCGACGGCTACGACAACGACGTCATCGAGGGCGCCAAGGTTGTGGCCATCGTGCGCAACGGCGAGTCCGTCGGGTCCGCTGCGGCGGGCGAGGATGTCGAGGTTGTGCTCGACCGCACCCCGTTCTATGCCGAGATGGGCGGCCAGCAGGGCGATGCCGGCGAGCTTTCCGCCGAGGGCGTTTCGCTGACCGTTTCCGATACCAAGAACCACAACGGCCTGTATGCCCACGTTGCGCACGTCGCCGAGGGCACGCTGACCGTCGGTGCTACCGTGACCGCCGCGCTCGACGCCGAGCGCCGTGGCTTCCTGCGCCGTAACCACACCGCCACCCACCTGCTTGACGCCGCGCTTAAGCACGTCCTGGGCGAGCATGTCTCTCAGGCCGGCTCGCTGGTGACGCCCGAGCACCTGCGCTTTGACTTCACGCACTTTGAGGCCCTGTCCTCCGAGCAGCTCAAGGCTGTTGAGGACCTGGTCAACCAGCAGATCTTTGCATCTAAGCCGGTCGTGACCCGCGTCATGGGCATCGACGAGGCCAAGGCCGCCGGCGCCGTCGCCCTGTTTGGCGAGAAGTATGGCGACGTCGTCCGCGTCGTTTCCGTGGGCGCCGAGGACCAGCCGTTCTCCCGCGAGCTCTGCGGTGGTACGCATGCTGCCAACACTGCCGAGATCGGCCTATTCAAGATTATCTCCGAGTCCTCCACGGGCTCGAACGTCCGCCGTATCGAGGCCGTTACCTCTAAGGGCGCCCTCGACTACATGGCCGACCGCCTGGCACTCGTTGACGCCGCTGCCGCTGCGCTCAAGTGCCGCGTTGACGAGGTTCCCGCTCGTGTGGAGAACCTGCAGGCCGAGCTGCGCGAGACGTCTAACAAGCTCAAGAAGGCGCTGACCGGTGGCTCCTCCGACGCTATCTCCAGCGCCATCGAGGGTGCCGTCGAGCTCGACGGCTATAAGCTCGTCGTCGCTGAGCTCCAGGGCCTTGAGGCCGCCGACCTGCGCAACGTTTGGGATACCGTGCACCAGAAGGTCGCCGGTCCCGTTGCCTGTGTTGTTGCCAGCGTGACCGAGAAGGGCACCCCGGCCCTGCTCGCCGCCGGCTCCGATGACGCCGTGAAGGCCGGTTTCCACGCCGGCAACGTGATCAAGCAGATCGCGGGTCTGGTCGATGGTCGCGGTGGCGGCCGTCCCAACATGGCCCAGGCCGGTGGCAAGAACGCTGCCGGTATCGCCGATGCCCTCGCGGCCGCCAAGACCGCGCTCGGCGCCTAAGTAGTCGCTGTGGTCGCGCTCGCGCTGGACATAGGGGAGACCAGGATCGGCATCGCCGTCTCGAGCCGTGATGGCAAGATGGCGATGCCCGTCAAGGTGCTTCCGGCCGCTGAGGTTACCGGTATGGCCAAGACGTTCCGTTACCTGGTCGAGGACTATGAGCCCGACATCTTGGTAAGCGGGCGTCCCCTGACCATGGCCGGCGAGCCTGGCCCTCAGGCCGAGCGCGTTGCCGCCATAGCGCAAAAGATCGCCGACGAGCTCGATCTTCCGCTGGAGTTTGAGGACGAGCGCCTGTCCTCGCAAGAGGCCAAGCGTATCCTGCGCGAGCAGGGACTCAACGAAAAGCAGATGAGGGGCAAGATCGACATGATCGCCGCCAGCCTGTTCTTGCAGACGTGGCTCGATCGCAAAAACGAGGAGGTTTCGCATGTCTAGCGCTTTCGATCCGCGCCAGCCGAATCGTACACGACAGCCTGCGCCACGCCCTGTATCGTCCGGTCAGCGTCCGATGCAACCGACTCAGCGCGCGGCCCAACCCGCCGCACGTTCGGCGCAGCCCTCTTCTTGCCCCACTCAGCCCACTCAGCGTCCAGGCCAGCAGCCTGTTCGTCGTCCTGCTCAGCAGTCTGCTGCCCATACAGCCCAGCCCGCGGGCGGTTCCCGCTTTAAGCAGCAGGCTCCTGCCCAGCGTACGCAGGGACAGGCACCGCAATCACGCTCCCACGCACATCATGCTCATGGCTCGCACGGCGTTGCTCCGGCCACGCGCTCGAGCTATTACACGCGCGCTCGCCGTGGTGCCCAAAAGAAAAGCTCCCCGGTGCCTATGATTATCGGTGGCGTCGTCGCCGTGCTTGCGCTTGTCGCGATCGTTTTCTTTGTCGTGCCAGCTGTCAAGGGCTTTTTTGCTGGTGAGGATGCGAAAGTCACTGCTGGCCAGCAGGTTACTATCACTATTCCCGATGGTGCCTCGGGTGACAGCATCGCTTCGATTCTCTCCGAGAACCATATCGTCGAAAATCCCAAGGATTATTACGCGGCGGTCAAAAAGCTCAACGCCGACATGTCGCTCAAGCCCGGCACCTACTCGTTCACCACGCTCATGGACGCGACCGAGGTCGTTCAGCAGCTCATGGAGGGCCCCAATGCGGGCTCCGATGCACTGACTATTCCAGAGGGCCTGACGGTTGATCAGATCGCCGATCGCGTGGCCAAGGCATACGACAGTATCTCCAAGGAAGACTTCCTCAATCAGGCAAAGGCCTCCAACTATGTGAAGGACTATAGCTTCCTTGAGGGCGCTGCAAACGATTCGCTCGAGGGCTTCCTATTCCCCAAGACCTATTCGTTGGGTAAGAAACCGAGCGCCGATGATGTGATTCGCGCCATGCTCGATCAATTCAACACCGAGTACAAGTCGCTCGATTTTGCCGGCTGCGAGGCCAAAATCAAGGAGCGCTACGGCGTGGGGATGTCCGATTACGACATCATCAATCTCGCTTCCATCGTTGAGCGCGAAGGCCTCAACGCCGAGCAGCGCGCGCATGTCGCCTCGGTGTTCTACAACCGTCTTGCCGGCAAGCTCGATGGTCTGTGCTACCTCAATAGCGATGCGACCATGATGTATGTCACCGGCGGCGAGGTTACCGCCGACGACCTGCAGAGCGATAGCCCGTATAACACCTATAAGCACGAGGGCCTGCCGCCCACGCCCATCTGCTCTCCGTCACTCGAGGCGCTCAAGGCAACCCTTGAGCCCACCGACTCCGATGACCTGTATTTCTACATTACGCAGGACGAGGAGTATTTCTCTCAGACCTACGAAGAGCACCAACAGTCTTGGAATTAAACATGAGGATTTTCAGCCCCAAACGATATGTTGCCTCGGTCGACCGCATCGACCTTGATACCCTGTGGGCCGACGGCAAGCGCGCCATTTTGCTCGACCGCGATAACACCCTGGTGCCGCGTGATACCGAGCAGGTTCCCGCTGCCGTCTCGGCCTGGCTCGACGCCGCTCGTGCCAAGGGCTTTAAGCTGTGCATGGTGTCGAACAACTGGCATCGCGACCAGGTCATGAGCTCAGCACGCGAGCTGGGGCTCGAGGCCATCAGCCATGCCATGAAGCCTGCACCGTTTGCTCTCAAGGCCGGTCTTAAGCGCTTGGGCGCCACGGCCGATGAGGCTGTGCTGATCGGTGACCAGCTGTACACGGACGTGTGGAGCGGTAACTTTGCCGGCGTCGACACGATCTTGGTAAAGCCACAGGCAACTCAGGACCTGTGGTATACGCAGATCTTCCGTATCTTTGAGCGCCGGGCCCTGCGCGACCTTCCCTGCGAGGAATAGGTTTCGTCATGTCCCAGCACACCAAGCACGGCTGCGACCATATCTTCTTTATCGGGTTTTTGGGTGCGGGCAAATCGACGCTCGCACGCAACGTGGGCACGATGTTCAAGCGTCGGTTTATTGATACCGACCGCCTTGTCGTGCGCCGTTGCGGCAAATCGGTAACCGAGATTTTTGAAACCGAGGGCGAGGAGCGCTTTCGCGAGCTCGAAACCTCGGCGCTCCGTTCGCTCCAAAGCGAGCGCAGCCTGCTGGTTTCGTGCGGTGGTGGCATTGTCGAGACGCCGGTCAATATCGAGCTTATGCACCAGATGGGTACCTGCGTGTACCTCGAGGGCGATTTTGAGGATTCGATGCGCCAGATCCGCCGCTCCGACACGCGTCCCGATTTCCGCTCGCCCGAGCACGCGGCGCTGCTCTTTGAGCATCGCCGTCCGTTGTATCGTCAAGCTGCCGATCTTACCCTTGTTATTCGCAACAAGTCCTTCGAGGACGTTTCCTACCTTTGTGCCGAGATGCTTTTGGAGCGTGGACTGCTATGATTCGCCGTCAACTTATCAATTTCCAAAACCGCAGTGTCGATGTCCGCGTCGGATTGGGCGCGTTCGAGGAGCTGTCGCGCATGTTTGCCTCGGCTGTGGGCAAACCCAAGCGGGCGATGGTGGTTTGGAACAGCGCCACATCCGAGCGTTTTGGCGAGGTTGTCGAGCATGCGCTGGTCGACGCCGGTTTTGCCGTGTCGCCGCTTGTCCTCGAGGTTTCGCCTGCCGGTGCTACGCTGGCCGATGCCGATACCGTTTTTGGCGCCCTGTCGGCTAACGGCATTACCTGCGACGATCTCGTTGTCGCTGTCGGCGACACGGCGACCTGCTCGGTCGTTTGCTGGTGTGCCAATCAGTGGTGCGGTCGCACCGAGTGCGCCTTGCTGCCGACGACGTTCGACGCCATGCTCACGGTCGCGACGACTATGAAGCCACTCGTCGCCTCGTCGGCGAATGCGCTTCCCGCTATCGCGTTCCGTCCCGAGCCGGGCTTGGTCGTGTGTGACCTCGAACTTGTTCGCGAAGCGGACCCCGAGGACCTCAAGCTCGGTTATGCGGTACTTGTTGGCACCATGCTTTCGAGCAGCAAGTCCCGTTGGAATCAGTTTACCGAGACCATCCCCGAGATTCTCGCTGGCGAGGAAGTCGCGCTCGTCAATGCCGTTCAGTGGTCTCAGACTGCCCGCAAGGACGTACTGATGGCCACGAACCCGAGCGCCCGCCATGCGCTCGATTTTGGCAAGACGGGGGAGCGTACCCTGCGCGCCTGCTTGGGCGATGCCGCTTCGCAGGTCCCTGCCTACCAGCTGTTGTCCGAAGGTATACGCTTTGAGGCGCGCCTAGCACATGATGCCTGCGACTTCGATATCGACTACGTGTTTGAGGTTGATGACTGCCTGGAGGACTTTGGTATCGAGGAGCTTGCCTTCGATCTGGAGCCTGCCGCATATATCGAGGAGTTCCGCAAGCAGCAGTTCGCCCGCTCGAACCGCAGCATGTTGCCGCTGCCCGCGGCACTTGGCGCCATTCGTCTAACGAGCGTTGAGGACGAGGTTCTTGAGCGCCATGCTCACGCCTACTTGGCTTCTCGCAAAGAACTTCTCTAAGTTTTATTGACATCCATCGTCTTTCGTATCATGTTGAGGTGCGGGTTTTCAATCGGTTGCGGATCGCGTGCGAATCCGTCTTTCGATCGGGATCCGTCCCGCTTTTATGAGGACAACAAGAAAGGAATCTGCATGTCTGATTTTGCTGCCGGTCCTGCCGGTCGTATCGAGCGCGTCCGTGCCCTGATGGCTGAGCGCGGCTACGACGCCATCGTCGTGCGCGACGAGGCCAATCTCCGTTGGCTCACGGGCGTGAAGGGCGTCTTCGATTACACCTTCGAGTTCCCTCACGCCGCGTTTATTACGGCCGATCAGTGCCTGTTCCACACTGACTCGCGCTATCTCAACAGTTTTGAGGAGAACACGCCCGCCGGCAGCCCCTGGGTCTACGACATGGACGAGGGCACCATCCCCGGCTGGGTCGCCGGCAAGATTGCGGCCAACAAATGCCGCGTCTGCGCCGTCGAGGATGACATGCAGATTAACTTCTACCAGGGTATTCAGCGTGGTCTGGAGGACCGCTCCGTTGCCTGCATGCTGCCGCTGATGCATGACGACATCCGCAAGATGCGTGCCATCAAGGATGCAGAGGAGATCGAGCTCATGCGCCACGCGCAGTCGATTACCGATGCCGCCTTCCAGCACATGCTCGGCTTTATTAAGCCCGGCATGACCGAGAAGCAAGTCCGCAACGAGCTCGAGAACTTTATGTTCGCCAACGGCGCCGACAGCCTGGCCTTTGGCTCCATCGTCGCGAGCGGTCCCAACACCGCCAATCCGCATGCCGTCCCGAGCGACCGCGTGATCGAGAAGGGCGACTTTGTCCTCATGGATTACGGTGCGGGCTACTGCGACTACCGCTCCGACATGACGCGCACTGTCGTGATGGGCGAGCCCACCCAGGAGCAGCTCGACCTGTACGCGCTCGTGCGCCGCACCCATGAGGAGTGCGTCGCCGCTATCCATCCGGGCGTCGAGGGCAACGACATTTTCAAGCTTTCCAAGAAGATTATTGGCGATGCCGGCTATGGCGATTACTACAACCATGGTCTGGGCCACGGCGTGGGCATCGACATCCACGAGCTGCCTAACTTCAACCGCAGCAAGAATATCATCGAAGTCGGCTCGGTTATCACCATGGAGCCCGGCGTGTACCTGCCCGGCGTGGGCGGCGTGCGCCTGGAGGACTACGGCGTCGTCACCGAGAACGGCTACGAGCCCTTCACCAAGACCCCGCACGACCTGCATATTATCGATTGCTAAACCATCCATTTGGGTTTTTGGAGGCGGGGCGTCCGGATCGATTCGGGCGTCCCGCGTTCTCTTTTTATGCGCTCGCCGCAGCCGCCGTCTGCAAGTGTATAATTTCGCTCGTATGTAATTTGGACGTTTGTGCGTCTAGCCAATAACAAGAAAGGTCGCTATGCCTACTATCTCTACCGCCGACTTCAAGAACGGCCTCGGTCTCCGCATTAAGGACAAGGTCTACACCATCGTCGAGTTCCAGCACGTCAAGCCGGGCAAGGGCGGCGCTTTCGTGCGCTACAAGACTCGCGACATCAAGAGTGGCCGCGTCGTCGAGAACACCTGCAACGCCGGCACCAAGTTCGAGAGCGTCATGCTCACCACCCGTGAGTTCCAGTACCTCTACAACGACGGCGCCGATTACATCTTCATGGACAACGAGTCCTACGAGCAGGTTCCCGTTCCCGAGGATATGGTGGGCGAGAACGCCAAGTGGCTGCGCGAGAATGACACCTGCCAGCTGCTCTTCGCCGACGACGAGCTCATGGGCGTGACCCCGCCGATGTTCATCGAGACCACCATCGTCCAGACCGACCCGGGCTTCAAGGGCGATACCGTCCAGGGTTCCACTAAGCCGGCCACCATCGACACCGGCGCTGTCATCCAGGTCCCAATGTACCTCAACGAGGGCGAGGTCATCAAGGTTGACACCCGCGACGGCAAGTTCGTCTCCCGCGTCTAGCAACCAACTCTTCTAGGAGGACTCATGCCCCAGGAAATCAAGATTGACGGCATCGGCATTTCGCCCGATGTTCTGACCGCCATCGTCTCGCGCGCCGTCACGGATGTCGAGGGCATCGCCTCCGTGGGCGTCAAGGACCTTGCCACCAACCTTGTCTCCATGATGCTTTCGTCCAAGGCCCCGGCTTCCGAGCCGGCGGTCGAGGCCGAGGTCATCGGCGACAAGCTCGCGCTTACCGTGCGCGTCGTGGTGTTCTTTGGCTATCCGTTCAAGAAACTCGCCGAGGCCGTTCGCGCCGCCGTGGTTGCTGCCATCGACGCCCAGGTGGGCGTCGAGGTCGAGCGCGTTGACGTTTGCATCGACGGCCTCGTTTTCCCCAAGGAGTAACCTTTGAGCCTTAAGGTTTATCGCGGGCGTACGCTTGCCCGCAGTCAGGCGCTGCAGCTGCTGTTCCAGGCTGAGGCCACGGACAGCCCGCTCGAGCGCGTCCTCGAGGGCGATTTCCTGATCTCGAAGGGTCCCCTCGACCCCTACGCGCTGGAGCTGTGCCGCGGTGCCTACGAGCACATCGACCGCATCGACTGTGCCCTGCGCTCCGTCGCCAAGAACTGGGATCTTATGCGCATGCCCGGCGCCGACCGCAATCTGCTGCGTATCGCCGTCTACGAGATGCGCTTCCTCACCGACGAGGAGGTCTCGGACGCCATCGTGATCAACGAGGCCGTCGAGCTTGCCAAGGCCTATGGCACCGACCAGTCCGCGTCGTTTGTCAACGGCGTGCTGGGCAAGATCGCTCGAAGCGAGGAGCTGCCGGGCGAGGACCTGTATCAGGAGCTGCTGGCCGAGGACCGTGCCCGCGAGGAGGCCCAGGCCGCCGAGGCTGCCGCCAAGGTTGCCGCCGCTCAGGCTGCGGCCGGCGTTCTCGATGAGGACGCTGAGGTCGCCGAGGCCGAGACCGGCACTGTCGAGGAGTAGCCATGCCAGAGGGTTCCGTCCGCAACTTCGACGAGATTTCGGACCGCCTGGATCAGATCATCGCTACCGTTCGCTCCAAGGATACGTCCTTGGAGCGTTCGCTCGATCTGTTTGACGAGGCGATCGAGCTGGGCTCCCGTGCGGTCGACATGGTCGACAAGTTTGAGCTGACGCCTCGCGAGGCCGATAAGCTCGAGCAGGAATACGATGAGGATGCGGCAAACGAATCCCAGGATAGTCAGGCCGCGTCTCTGGATACGAATGGTTGATGGCATTCATGAAACGTGTGCGTCTCGATGACGAACTGATTTCACAGGGCATCTGCGCCGATCGCGCGGATGCCCTTCGCACTCTTATGGCCGGCTTGGTCTCGAGTGGCGGTGAGCGCTTGACTTCGCCGGGCCTTAAGGTGATCCCGGGGCTGCCGCTGCATGTGAAGGGGCGCATTCCCTATGTTGGCCGCGGCGGTCTTAAGCTCGAAGGCGCGCTTGATGCGTTTGGCATCAATCCGACGGGCCTTGCCTGTCTGGATGTGGGCTGCTCTACCGGCGGCTTTACCGATTGTCTGCTCAAGCGCGGAGCTGCGACCGTTGTCTCGGTGGACGTGGGTCGCGCCCAGTTCGATTGGTCGTTGCGCCAGGACGATCGCGTGACGCTGCATGAGCGCACAAACGTGACGCAGCTGCCTGAGCTTGGCTATGCCGGCACTATCGACCTGGCTGTGTGTGATGTCTCGTTTACCAGCATCGCGAACATTATCGATGCGGTACTGGCGTGCCTGGCGCCTACGGGTGCATTCTGCACGCTCGTAAAGCCGCAGTTTGAGGCTCCGGCGGCGCTGGTGGGCGAGGGCGGCATTGTGACCGATTCCGCCGTGCGCCGCGATACACTCGTGGCGGCGGTTGAACTCTTTGCTGCCAAGGGCCTGTTCCCGGTCGATGTGTGCGTGTCGCCCATTCATGGTGCCAAGGGCAACGTTGAGTTTTTCCTGTACGGCACGAGATTTGACCCCGGCGATCGCTCGCAAGACGAGCTGCAATCCCAGGTATCGGTTATGAGCGAGAAAGCTGCAACGCTATGAAGGTCTTTCTGGTTCCCAATTACTACAAGCAAGAGGCGGTCGAGAGCGGCCTGATGCTCGAGCTTTGGCTGACGCGCCAGGGCTATGAGGTCGCATGGGCTGCCGACCAGCGATCGAAGATTCAAAGCACGCCTGATATTGACGGCTCCGATCTGGTCATTACGCTCGGCGGCGACGGCACGTTGCTGCGCGCTGCCCGCATCCTCAACCATCGTGAGATTCCTATCCTCGGTCTTTCCTATGGTCACCTGGGTTTTTTAACTGCTGCGAGTCCCGAGGAGCGCGACATTCTGCAGGTCGTGAGCGACGCCCTGTCCGGCGAGCTGCATGTGAGCCGTCGCGCTACCATCGCCGCGGATATCGTGTCCGTGCGCGAAGATGGTACGAAGGATGTTGTGCGCACCTTCGCCCTCAACGACATGGCGCTTACGCGCGGCCCCCTGTCCGATATGGTCGAGTTTGACATCACGGTGTCCGGTCACCATATCGACCGCCTACGCGGTGACGGTGTCGTCGTTTCGACGGCGACTGGTTCTACGGGTTACGCGCTCAGCGCCGGTGGCCCCATCGTGAGCCCTGACTATACGGGCATGGTCTGCGTACCCATTGCGCCGCACACCATTCAAGCTCGCGCTTTCTTGACTTCGCCGAGCGATGTCGTCGAAATCTTTATGTCTGATGACCGTCCGAGCGTTCCGGCGATCGCTATCGATGGACAGTTTATTACCTGCGACGGCACGGTCGAGAGCGTGGCCGTGCGCCGAGGCCCCGGCGATGTGCTGCTGCTCGACTACGGCCCCGAGAGTTTTTACAACTCGGTGAGCCGCGTATTCTACGGAGTCCGCCATGATCGATGAGATGCAGGTTTCTAACATTGCACTCATTCGCGAGGCGACGCTGGTGCCGAGTGCCGGCCTGACTGTCCTGACCGGCGAGACCGGCGCCGGCAAGACCGCGCTGCTCTCGGCCCTCAAGCTTATTTTGGGTGAGCGCGCGGATTCGTCGACGGTGCGCGAGGGCGAGGCGCTGGCGAGCGTCGAGGCGCGCCTGTTTGACGGCCCGCACGACACGGAAGGCTTCACGGTCCAGCGCAGCCTTTCCGCCGAGGGCCGCAGCCGCGTCAAGATTGACGGCCGCATCGCCAGCGTGCGCGAGCTTTCGGAGCGCGTCGGCGTGATGATGGATCTGTGCGGCCAGCACGAGCACCAGCGCTTACTCGATCCGGCGCATCACGTTGCGATGGTCGATGCGTGGGCGGGACGCTCTGCGCTCGAGGCGCTGGATGCGTACCGCGCCTGCTTTAAGGCTTCGCGGGCTGCCGCCAAGGAGGTTCGACGTGTCGAAGAGGCCTCGCGTGCGCAGGGGAGCCGCGTCGAGGAGGCGCGCTTTGCCCTCGAGCGCATCGGCGAGGTCGACCCCAAGCCGGGTGAGTATGAGGAACTCGAGAAGCTGCTGCCGCGCTCCGAACATGCCGAGGTACTGGTTGCCACGGCTAACGATGCCCATGCATCGCTTGCCGCCGAAGGGGGAGCGCTCGATGCCGTGAACAGCGCCGTGGCAGAGCTTTCCCGAATGGCTACCGTCGATCGCAAACTCGGCGACATTGCCGATGCACTATCGGATGCCTGTATCTCCCTTGAGGATTGCGCGAACGAGCTTCGTGCCTATCGCGATGGCATCGCCTTCGACCCGCGCGAGCTCGCTCGCATGCGTGAGCGGTATTCCGACCTCAAGGGTCTGTTGCGTCAGTGGGGTCCCACTATGGACGATGTTTTTGCCATGCGCGATCGCTCGCAAGAGCTGTTGTCGCTGGTAGACGATGGTGATGAGCAGATCAAGAAGGCGCGTGAAGCGCTTGGCGCAGCAGAGCATGAACTGTTCGCCGCCGCCAAGGCGCTTAAGCGTGCACGCAATACGGCGGCTCCGCGCTTCTGCCACGAGGTGGGCCGCCAGATGGCTCGCCTGGAGATGGGCAGCGCCGAGCTCGTCTGGGAGTCGCGTGATCTTCCCCGTGCTGAGTGGACGCCCGTTGGTCCTTCGAGCTACGAGCTGCTATACCGCAGCGGTGCCGGTTTGACGCCGCGCCCCCTGCGTCGAATTGCGTCGGGCGGCGAGCTCAGCCGCGTCATGCTGGCAAGTAAGGTTGTCCTCGGTAACGCGGACGGTGTCGATACGCTGGTGTTTGACGAGGTCGATGCTGGTGTCGGTGGCTCCACGGCGCGTGCGCTCGCGGGCGTGCTGGCAGATCTCGCCGCTACGCATCAGGTGATTGTCGTAACCCACTTGGCGCAGGTCGCCGTCATGGCTGACAAGCATTATGTCGTCAGCAAGGAACCGGGCGATGTTCCCCAGACGCATTTGGGCGAGGTAACCGGCGAAGCGCGTACTGCCGAGATCGCCCGCATGTTGAGCGGCGATCAGTCCGAGGCAAGCTTGGCCCACGCAAAGCAGATGCTCGAAGAAGCTCGAGGTTAGGTCGTATCAGCGGTGTTGGTGGGACAAAATAGACTGAAATTTTTGTCCCACTACGCGTTTTACTCCACAACCTTATCCGGCTGGATGAGCTCCTCGTAGTAGCTGATATGTTCGCGAGCGTCTTCAATCTCGGGCAGCAGGAAGTTGTAGATGACTTCGATGATCATCGTGGCACTGATCTTAGAGAACGCAAAGTCGCCTGTCGTCAGCAGCGCTTCGTGGTTGACGGTATTAAAAGTGTAGTCTGCCAGACGCGCGAGCGGGGATTTGCTGTCGCTGCTGATGACGACTACGGTTGCGCCGCAGTTGCGAGCCGCTTTTGCCATGCGATTCAGTCGGCGCGATTTGCCGGAGTTTGAGATTAGCACGATGACGTCACCCGGGCGCAACGTGAGCGCAAAGCCGATTGATGTCTCGCTAATGGTGCTCGCCATGCAGCGCAGGCCCAGCTGCGAAAACTTAAACGTCGCATCGAGCGCGACCGCGTTCGTATTGCCCACAGCTGCAAACTCAATAACCCCTGCATGCTTAAGGGCATGCACAACAGCCGCCAGCGTATCGTGGTCGATCCCGTCGATGGTCGCATTAAGCTCGCTCACCTTGGCAGCCAAGATATTCTTGAGACTCTGCTCCATATTGTCGAACGAGACCTCGTCAGTCAGGCCCTCGTTACGCTGGCTTTCCAAATCCCTCGCCAACGAAAACTGAAAGCTGCGGAAGCTACCAAAGCCAAGCTTGCGGCAGAAGCGCGAAACGGTCGCCTCGGACGTGGCGGCGGCGCGCGAGAGCTGAGCGGCCGTGAGGCGTGGCGCCTCGGACTGGTGCTCCAATATATAGTCGACAATGCGCTGCTCGGACTCGCTGTATCCCTGATGGGTGCTAATGAGGGAAAGTGCGCTCTTGCTACTATCGGTCATGGATGGCTCCTGGTTGGCATGAAAATCTAGCTTGATTTGCAATGCCATAGTATACGGGCATTTTCAATTACAAGATACACCTTGCCGTTTCAAGTGTTGATGGTAAACTTTCACTTACCGTTTACGGTTATGAAAGAACCTTTCACCGGAGATTTGCACCTTAGCTCTTCTCACGCGGACGGTAGGTTGGTATCTTTCAGTTGTGGAAAAACGCGCATCGAAGCGCGTGTAGGGGAGCGCCCGCGGGCGCTGTACTCAAGAAGGAGGGACACATGGCTAAGTTTGACATCATCGCCGCGACCGGTTGCCCGACCGGCATTGCGCACACCTTCATGGCGAAGGAGGCGCTGGAGAAGGCAGCTGCCGAGCGCGGTCTGACCATTAAGGTCGAGACTCATGGCCAGGTCGGTGTCGAGAACGAGCTCACCAAGAGTGAGATCGCTGGTGCCAAGGCCGTCGTCGTTGCAGCCGACAAGGATGTCCAGGCTGAGCGTTTCGCCGGCAAGCCCATGGTTTCCGTTGGTGTTTCCAAAGCCCTGTCCGTCGAGGCCGCCGGTAAGCTGATCGACCGCGCGCTCGCCGCCAAGGGTGACGACTCGGTTGCGGCTGCTGCCGATGTCGAGGATGAGGTCGAGGAGAAGGAGTCCATCGGCCACATCATCTACAAGCACCTCATGAACGGCGTCAGCCACATGCTGGTCTTCGTCGTCGCTGGTGGTGTCCTGACCGCCGTCTCGTTCCTGTGGGGCATCACGTCCTTCGATTCGACGGCGTCTGACTACAACAGCTTTGCCGCTATGCTCAAGATCATCGGCGGCATCGCCATGAACCTCATGGTTCCCGTGCTTTCCGCCTACATCGCCGAGTCCATCGGCAAGCGCCCGGCGCTCGTCCCCGGTTTTGTTGCCGGTATGATCGCCATCCAGGGCCTGCCCGTTAACGCCGAGACCGGCATGATCGACGCCGGCGGCGCCGGCGTGGGCTTCGGCTTCCTGGGCGGCATCGTCGGCGGATTCCTCGCTGGCTATGTCATCTTGCTGCTCGAGAAGGTCTTCTCCAAGCTGCCCAAGAATCTGGACGGCCTCAAGGCTATCTTCCTGTACCCGCTGTTCTCGACTGCTATCGTCGGCCTGGTCATGCTCGGCATCTCCGGCCCCATGGCTGCCATCAACACCGCCATGATGGACTTCCTCAAGGGTCTGTCTGCCTCTGGCGCCATTGTTCTGGGCCTTGCCATCGGCTGCATGTGCGCCGTTGACATGGGCGGCCCGGTCAACAAGGCTGCTTACGTCACCGGTACCGCTATGCTCACCGAGGCCCTGGCCGCCGGTGTCGGCACCGACACCTACAACTTCGGCACCAACTTCATGGCTGCCGTCTCCGCAGCTTGCATCGTTCCGCCGCTGATCACCACCTTCGCCGTCGTTGTCGGCAAGAAGTACTTCAGCCAGGAGGATCACGACGCCGGTATCGTCAACCTCATCCTTGGTTGCACCCACATCACCGAGGGCGCCATTCCGTTCATGACCAAGAACATCTGGCCCGTCATGCCCATCATGATGCTCGGTTCCTCTATCGCCTCGATCCTGACCATTATGTTCAACGTTCACGATCCGGCGCCTCATGGTGGCTTCCTGGTCCTGCCCGTTGTCGAGAATGGTCCGCTGTGGGTCCTCGCGATCCTCATCGGCGCTGTGGTCGGTGGCATCCTGTTCGTGGCCTTCAAGAAGTACGACTTCGAGAAGAACCAGAAGGCAGCTCCCGCCGCCGCTGCTCAGCCGGTCGAGGCCCCCAAGGCCGCTGCCGTCGAGGCCCCCAAGGCCGAGGCTGCCGACTTCGTGAAGGTCGAGAACGTCTTTGTCGCCGAGGACTTCGCTTCTCGTGACGAGGCTCTGAGCTTTGTCTCCAACCAGGCCGTCAAGGCCGGTGTCGCGAGCGACGCCGATGCCGTGATGAACGCCTTCCTGGCCCGCGAGGCCGAGGGTACCACGGGCATGATGGAGGGCTTCGCCATTCCGCATGCCAAGTCCGATGCCATTACCGAGGCCGCCGTTGTCGTCGTCAAGGACGACTCCGGCGTCACCGGTTGGGACACCATGGACGGCGCTCCCGTCAACGTGGCTATCGCCCTGCTCATCCCCGGTGCCCAGGCTGGCACCACGCATCTCAAGATTCTGTCCAAGGTCGCCGAGGCGCTCATGGACGAGGACTTCCGTGCCACCGTCAAGGGTTCCACCAACGCCGCCGAGATCGCCAAGACGATCAACGCCCGCCTGGTCTAATCCCACGGTACGCGAATACCATCGCCCCCTGTATAAAAGGCGGAGTCCCTCTACAGGGCCTTCGCCTTTTTCTATCCCTCCCATAAGTTGCGGTGAAATAGGGACTGTTTAAACGATTCAACCCCAAATTTAGTCCCTATTTCACCGCAACTTATAAAAGGTCATAGAGGGGGCTACCTATCGAGTCTTTGTCGCGAACGGTTCATCAGCCTGAATTCCGTTTGCACGATATTGCTCTGGACCGACCGATTTTCCGCAGCTCGCCCGCCGGGCGGGGCGGTTAAGTTTGTCGCGAGTTCCGCACGCAAAGGAAAGCACTTAATGTGCTTTCCGTCTTGCGCAGGACTGTAGAGCAGCAAACTTAACCGCCCCGCCCGGCGGGCGAGCGTGCAGGAACGACATCTGTCCAACAATTCGTCCGAAACATAATGAAAAACCGTTTGATGTGAGTTAATATAAACAACGTCGTGAATCTGACTCCTGCCACATGCATGACAGGGGTTAAACACAAAAAGGAGTCAATTATGGTTTCTGAGAAGGCTACCCTCGTTAATCCTCAGGGTCTGCACATGCGTCCGGCTGGTCTGTTCGCCTCCACCATGGGCAAGTACGCCTGTGACGTGACGGTCGTCACCCCCGAGAAGGAGGTCAACGGCAAGTCCCCGATGGCCCTCATGGCTGCTGGTATCCCCTGCGGCACCGAGGTCGAGGTCAAGTGCGACGGTGCCGACGAGGCCGAGGCTCTGGCTGCTGCCATCGAGCTCATCAAAAGCGGTCTTGGCGAGTAGAACTCAAACGGGTCGCATGTTGAACAACTAAGTTCATATTTGGGGGCGCAGTGACCTGTTGTAAGGTAGCTGCGCTCTTTTGTCATGGATATGGCAAAACGCTTTATCACATGACACGGAGAGAGGAATGGGAATGTATCAGGGAGTCAACGCTTCCGAGGGCATCGGTATCGGCACCGTCATGGTTGCCGTCGATCCCGACTTGACGTTTGAGCCGCACGAGGTTGCTGATTCGGCAGCAGAGAAGGAGCGCTATCAGTCCGCTCTTTCGGTCTTCTGCGAGAAGACCCAGGCTCAGGCCGACCACATGAAGGAGACGGTGGGTGAGGCCGAGGCCGAGATCATGAGCGGACACATTGTCTTGGCTCAGGACCCGGGCATGACCGACGCCATCAACGCCGCCATTGACGGTGGTACCTGCGCCGAGCAGGCGCTCATGGACACCTCGACCATGTTCGAGAACATGTTCCTGTCCATGGACGACGAGATGTTCCGTCTGCGCGCGGCCGACATCGCCGACATCCGCACCGGTATTCTGGCCGAGCTGCTGGGCAAGGAGGTCGTCGACCTCTCCGTCCTGCCCGAGAACACTGTCGTTGTCGTGCACGACCTCACGCCGTCCATGACCGCCACGATCGATAAGGCCCACGTTGCCGGTATCGTCACCGAGACCGGTGGCCGCACGTCGCACTCCGCGATTATTGCGCGCGCCCTTGAGATCCCGGCTGTCCTTTCGGTTTCCAATAGCTGCACCGCGCTGCGCAACGGTATGACCGTTGTCGTCGACGGTGGCAAGGGTATCGTCGAGGCCGATCCCGACGAGGAGACGCTCGCCGCCTACACCGCCAAGGCCGAGGCCTTCGCTGCCGAGAAGGCAGCCCTCGAGGCCTTCCGTGGCAAGCCGTCCGTGACTGCCGATGGCATCAAGAAGATCATCGCCTGCAACATCGGTAACCCTGATGACGTGCCCAACGCGCTCGATCACGATGCCGAGGCCATCGGTCTGTTCCGCTCCGAGTTCCTGTTCATGGACTCTGCCGAGCTTCCTTCCGAGGAGGAGCAGTTCAACGCCTACCGTAAGGTCGCCAGCGCGCTCAAGGGCGCTCCGGTCATCATCCGCACGCTCGATGTGGGTGGCGACAAGGAGATTCCGTATCTGCACATGGTCAAGGAAGATAACCCCTTCATGGGCTTCCGCGCCGTGCGTTACTGCCTGGCCAATCCCGACCAGTACAAGGTCCAGCTCCGCGCTCTGCTGCGCGCTAGCGCCTTCGGTGACGTAAAGATCATGATCCCGCTCGTCACTTGCGTCGAGGAGGTCTTGGCTGTCAAGGAGCTTGTCGAGCAGTGCAAGGCCGAGCTGACTGAAGAGGGTCGCAAGTTCAACGAGAACATCGAGGTCGGCATCATGGTTGAGACGCCTGCCGCTTCGCTGCTCGCAGACCGTCTTGCCGAGGTCGCCGACTTCTTCTCCATCGGCACCAACGACCTGATCGGCTACACCATGTGCGCCGACCGTGGCAACGACACCATCTCCAATCTGTACCAGGTTTACTATCCCGCCGTGCTCCGCTCGCTCAAGAACATCATCGAGAGCGGCGTGAAGGCCGGCATCATGGTCGGTATGTGCGGCGAGGCCGCTGCCGATCCGCTGCTCGAGCCGCTGCTGATCAGCTGGGGCCTGGAGGAGTTCTCGATGAGTGCTCCGTCGATCCTGCGCGCCCGTAAGACCATCAGCCAGTGGACCAAGGCCGAGTGCGACGAGCTCGCCGAGAAGGCGCTCGCCTGCAACACCGCCGCCGAGGTCAAGGCACTGCTCGAGTCCGCAGCTCGCTAATTTGGTATCAGAGGTAACCGCGTGGTTGGAATGGGCCGGCCACGCGGCCCTCACATATACAGGGGGTACTGTAAATGTTCTACACGCTAACCGCTAACCCGGCTGTCGACATGACGGTTTCGAGCTCTCCGCTCGAGCCCGACGAGAACGTCCGCACCGGTTCGGCCAGCTACACGGCTAACGGCAAGGGCCTCGACGTGTCCTTCGCCTTTAAGAAGATGGGCGTCGACACCGTCGCGCTCGGCTTCTTCGCCGGCTTCACGGGCAAGTTCATCGTCGAGGAGGTCATGAACCTGGGTTGCCTCTGCCGCCCGGTCTGGACCGACGGTATCACGCGCATTAACACCTACGTCAACGATGGCCAGCACGAGTACGGCATCCTGAACCCTGGTGCTCCGATCACGCCGCAGCACCAGGAGGAGCTCTATAACATCCTGGACACCGCGGGCGATCTCGAGTGCCTGATCGTTTCCGGCTCCGTGCCTCCCAAAGCTACGCCCGACTTCCTGGCTCAGGTCATGGAGCACGCTCAGGCTCGTGGCGCCGACGTCGTCCTGGACCTGTCCTCCGACAAGCTCAAGGAGCTCGCTCACAAGAAGCCGCTGCTCATCAAGCCGAACCATCACGAGATGAAGGCCATCTTCGGCGTGCCGGTCGACACCGACGACGAGGTTCGCGTTGCTATGAAGATGGCTCACGACGCTGGCGTTCAGAACGTGCTGCTCACCCGTGGTAGCCGCGGCGACGCTTACTTCTCCAACGGCGAGGACATCTGGTACGCCAAGCGTGAGTTCAACATCAAGCTGGTTTCTTCCGTCTGCGCTGGCGACTGCACCCTCGCTGCGTTCCTGCACAAGTGGTACAGGGATCGCGACAACGTCGAGGAGGCCATGAAGCTCGCTATGGCCACCGGCGCCAACGTTGCCGAGTCCGTCGGCATCGGCGACTTCGGTCACGTCGACGAGTACAGCAAGCGCGTTGCTGTCCGCAAGCTCGATCGTCAGTAATCGAAACGCGACATATTCGTGCGCATGCGGCGCCCCGGTTTCGGCTGGGGCGCCTTTTTTGTTCCGTCATTGGAGAGAGATGTTCTGCCGTACTTCATCGCTTGGTTGATTTTCAATCTCAGCGCAACAGCCTGAACGGACCCCGCGTTTCCGCAGC
>DXZT01000006.1 GCA_019419545.1 Collinsella sp.
GTAACGCCTCGCGGTGACATCGTTTTTATGTCAACCTTGGTCTAACAGAGCCTTTCCATTTGCCTTTCATTCTATTTGGTTTTCGCTCGCAGGCGTGGATGAGAGGCTCTCTTTAGCCTTCGAGATTGGGCTTGTATGGGTCGTATGCCACAAAATGGGCCTATCTACTACGTTTGCTACCACACCCTCGACCGTGACAAAGATTATGAAATTAAAACCGCAGGTAGAGGGCTTGCCAGTTTTCGGAAAAGGCGGGTATGGTCGGCCCTCTCGAGTTAAACGTAGTAAATAGGCCCTTTTCTTGGCGCGCGGTCAGCTCAATGCTAATCTCCGTGCCGGAACTGACCCAGTTGTTTGTAAGTTGCGGTGATATACGGACTGTTTGGCGCTTTGGAGCTTCAAAACAGTCCCTATCTCACCGCAACTTAGGAGAAGGGCGGGGGCGGTTGGGTGCTGGTGGGTCGGAGCGTGTTAGGCCTGTTTGCGGTGCTTCCATTGTTTGCGGCACCAGCGCATGAGCGCCTTTATGACGGGAATCGTGATGAGGATGATCCATGCAGGATGGGGCTGTCCCAAACAGAGCCACATGTAGAGGAACCAAGCGATGGCGGCTGCCGGGTAGATGGCCTCGATCAGCTTAGACAGGTGGCGCCGATCGATGAAGTCACCAATCGCGTAGTAGACGGGAACCAGAAAGACGAGGAAAAGCCCCATGCCCCATGTGCCGTAGACAATGCCGAGCACCAGATAGGCGAGAGTGACAAGTTCGGGGAAGGGGAATTTGTTCCATGCACGTCCGATCTTGGTGTGGAAATGCTTGCCATGATGGTCGAGCTTGTCGTGTGCTTCCTTCCAGCTGGAAAACGTCTCGCCGTCGATGGTGACGGTGCCGTCGTCATTGGTGCGTACGCTATGTCCATCGTCCTCAAGCGTATCGATATGCACGCCGTCCGGCCCCACATGCACCTCTTCGCCCTTGCGCTCGTTGGTCACATGGATGCCGCTCCAACCAACATGGACTTCCTCGCCTTTATTGGGATCAATGACGTGGATACCGCGCGCGAGGGAAATATCGACAAGTGGTTTGTCGCCGCAATCGGCGTGCTCGGCAGAATCCTCAGCCTCGTCAGCCACATCCGCCGTCTCGGTGTCGGCGCTACCGTCCTCCAGGTCGTCGGCATCGTTGGCCGCCTCCCCATATAACAGCTCGTCCAACGACACGTCATACAGCGCGGCGAGCGCAATGAGGTTATCGGTATCGGGTGAGGACTCGCTGCGCTCCCATTTACTAACAGCCTGGCGGCTTACGCCCAGCTGGGCAGCAAGCGCCTCCTGAGAAAGACCGGCAGCTTTACGGCGATCGACGAGGCGCTGCGCCATCGCAAGATCCATGGTGGTTCCTTTCGTTTGATGGTCGAATCGAATGAGCCGAGTATGCCGAGAACAACCGGTAGCGACCACCATTTCTAGTTAGAATCTGCCCCAACCCTACCGCAACTACCGGTAGCAACCCCTAACGACCAGCCATTTTAGGACAAATGTCAGTGCTGCTCTCAGCTAAGAGCCTGCAACATCCCAAAATCTCAGCCCACGCACTTGCAGCAAGAAGACGAATAGCCTCGGCCTCCCTAGTTACCGCAGGAGGCCCCAGGGCTTTCCTCCCAAATCTTTCCGCAGGACGGAAGGACCCCGCCGCGCGAAGCGCACGGCGGGGTCCTGACATGTCCGAGGACGATTTGGGAGGAAAGCCCTGGGGTCTCCGATGGGGGCGGTTCCAGCCGAGGCTATTCGTCGCCGAAGCTGATGCCCAACGCCTTGGCCTCGCGCACCAGGTCGCTCTGGGGGTCGACAAACTTGAGCTTGCCGGCGACCTCCTCGAGCGGCATGTGGCACATCTTGCCGTCACGCAGGGCAATCATGTAGCCAAACTCGCCGCGCAGGCAGCCGAGCGCTGCCTCGACGCCGCACTGGGTCGCAAAGATGCGGTCCTGGGCGTCGGGCTGGCCGCCGCGCTGTGTGTGGCCGGGGATGGCGACGCGGGTCTCGCGACCGGTCTTGGCCTCGATCTCCTTGGCGATGTCGTAGACAATCGACGGGCTCGTTCGCTCGGCGAGCTTCTTCTTGTACTCCTTCTTGGACAGTGCCGCGTCCTCCTTGGAGATAGCGCCCTCGGCGACGGCCACGATGGTAAAGCGGCTGCCGGTCTCCATGCGATGCTCGATGGTCTTGATGACGTTGTCCATGTCGTAGGGGATCTCGGGAATCAGGATGACGTCCGCGCCGCCCGCGACGCCGGCATACAGCGGAATCCAGCCGACCTTGTGGCCCATAATCTCGATGACAAACACGCGGCCGTGGCTCGAGGCGGTAGTGTGGATGTCGTCGATGCACTTGGTGGCGACGTCGATGGCGCTCGTAAAGCCAAACGTCAACTCGGTGCCCCAGGTGTCGTTATCGATGGTCTTGGGCAGGGCGATAACGTTGAGGCCCTCTTCGCGCAGGCGGTTGGCGGTCTTGGTGGAGCCGTTGCCGCCCAGCATAAACAGGCAGTCGAGCTGCAGCTTATGATAGGTGTGGACCATTGCGGGCACCTTCTCGACGCCGTCGGCCTCGGGAATGTCCAGGCGCTTGAACGGCGTGCGGCTCGTGCCCAGGATGGTGCCGCCGCGGGTGAGGATGCCGCTAAAATCGGCGGGCGTCATGACGCGGAACCTGCTGTAGATAAGGCCCTGGTAGCCGTCCTCAAAACCATAGATCTCGATAGGCTCTTTGCTATTGGTCATAAGCGTTTTGACAATGCCGCGCATGGTGGCGTTGAGCGCCTGGCAGTCGCCGCCACTGGTAAGAAGACCGATCCTGAGCATGATGAATCCTTCCGGGCAAGTTATAACATGCGCATAAGTTTACCCCCGCACACTGTTGATACGGGGGTAAAACGTGTTAGCTCAAGCGTATAGAAATGTAAACAACGCCAGGCGAGCGTAAGGTCGACGGGCCTGGCTCCTTACAGTGCGAATGCGTCGATGTCGCCCCAGTGGCGGCGCAGCGTGATGGCGGCAGCAGGCTCGGTGTTGTCAAAGACGACCGACCACTGCGTGTTGCTGGTGATGTCTTCCGGATTGGGCTCTTGCGCTGCAGCGCGTAGGGCCTTCCAAGCGACTGCCTCGTCTTGGGCGCCGGTATGGGCGTCGAGGACATCGGCGATTGCGGCGGCGCGCTCTTTACCATGGCCTAGCTCGCCATTCTTTTGGTTGGGCAGCACTTCGTCGCCATAGCAGGCGTAGAAGTTCGTAACCTGGGTTACAGGAGTCGCTTTGAAAGCGCGGTCCGGATCGTGCGGATCCCACTCTACTACGCGCGCGTCACCGGCGGCGTCGTTTATAAAGAAGTGGTAATCGCGTCCTGCCATGGCGTGCATGTCGTAGGCGGAAAGCAGGTCGACAGCTTCTTGCGTGGTGGCGGCACGGTCGAGCACCAGACGGATGGCGAGCGAGGTATTGATGACGGGGCGTTGCGTGTCCTGGTCACAGGGCTTGGAATCCAGGGTGAGTACGGCAATGGAGACGCCACATTCGTTAACACCATCGAGCTGGGCAAACGGGCCCATGAGTGCGGCGGCGCGTCCGGCGACGGAGTCAAGCGGAGTGTTATCGCCCAGGTTGTTAAGGGCGGCAAACCCGATGGAGGCATAGCCGTCGCGCGGGTGATTGCGCACCAGCAGCGCCGAGGTGTCGTCCTTAAAGTCGTAATTGCGACCGGTGCGCACGCGGCCTTCGGCATCTACGGCGACAAAAGCGCTGCAGGCAAACTGGGGCGCCTGGACATGTGCCGGCACACCGGGCAGCACCTGCGCCACCACGGCATCGATGTAGGCCTGGTCGTCGCGCACGCCAGCGGCGATGATGCGATCAAGATCGTAGTCGTAGGCAATGTCGATTGCGTACAGGTCATAGCCATCCGCGTAGCCGGTCAAGCGTTTGAGCGACGCGGCGGACTTGATTTGCTTGCGGTAAACGATGCTGGCGGCAGCGGCAAGGCCGACGGCGGTTCCTGCAACACCGCAGGTGATGGCAATGATACGTGGCTTCATGAGGACTCCTCTCAAAGCGATGCTATAGGCATTATCGCAAATGTCATACAGACCATATGCCGCATTCCGGCGAGTGGCATGGCATACCGAGCCCTAGAGCAGCGCAATCGCAACGATGCAGCATCCGAGCGCCAGAACAGCAAGGTCTGCCCGGTCAAAGCGATAGCTGCGCAGGCAGGTTCTGCTGACAGCCGGGTGCGCTCCGTATTCGCGGTTGACCATGGCGAGCGCGAGCGTGTCAGAGCGCCGCAGCGCGTTGCTAAACAAGGGCGTGATGACGGGAATAAAAGCACGTGCACGCTGCAGGGGCGAGGGACTGTCAAAGCGCGCCAAGCGCGCTTCCTGAGCGGCCTTGATACGATTGAACTCTTCGATAAGCACGGGGACAAAACGAAGCGTGAGCTGTATGGCGACGGTGGCATCGTCGGTGCGCAGGCCAAAACGGGCGAGGGGCCTCAGAAGCGCCGCGGCGCCATCGGCGAGTGCGGTGGGGGAGGTGGTCGCCATGAGCGTCGACGTTCCCAGCATAATGAGGGCAAAACGCAGCACGCAGAGCGCGCCAAAGAGCAGACCTCCCGAGGTGATCTGCACGGGTCCCGCCTGCAGCAGCAGAGTTCCCGATGCCGTAAAGAGTGCGTTGAAGACCAGGACAAACCCCATAAGCCAGCGAAATGGCCTGAGGGCACGAAGTGCCTGACGCATCGAGCTGCCGCTTGCGGCGAGCGAGGCGAATGCGGTGAGCGCGACGGCGGCAAGGGCGCCGGGCCGCTGGGCGATAAAGCCGGCAATCATAAAGAGCATGCAGAATACAAGCTTGGTGGCGGGGTGCAGCAGGTGAACGAGGCTTGACCCCGGACGAAAGATGCCAAACGAGACCGCCTTGGACGCTGGCGGAGTATGTCCGGTTTCCACGGGACGTGCGGCCGTCACGCCAACGGATGTCACCTGGATGCCCTCGGAACTTTGCGGCAGCAGCATGCCGTCCTGCAGCCGAAAGGCCTTGTCGCAGATGCTCGCCACACGCGAATCGTGCGTGGCGATTACAATGCCGCGGCCGTGGCGTGCGAGTTGAGCCAAGCGCTCGAGCAGCAGCCGGTGGGCGCGGGGATCGAGTCCAGCGCTGGGCTCGTCGAGCAGCAAATACGGTGTCTCGAGTGCAAGCATATCGGCAACGGCGATACGGCGCTGCTCTCCGCCAGAATGGGCAAAGGGGCTTGTGTCGCCGATAGCGGCGAGATCAAACCCGACGCTGGCGAGCGATGTGCCAACGCGTCGCTTGACCTCGGCTTCGTCCAGTCCAAGATTGCGGGGGCCAAACGCCACCTCGTCAAAGACCGTGGCGGCAAAAAACTGCTGCTCGGGGCGTTGCTGCACGAGTGCCACGGTTTTGCGGTACGTACGAAGTTCATCCGCCGTGGGGTGTGTGCCAAGCGCGGTGCCGTCCGCCACGACAGACCCCGCCTGCACGGCAAGCGCTCCGGCAAGGGCACGCAGCAGCGTTGACTTGCCGGAGCCAGAGGTGCCTGCGATACCGATCACGCTGCCGGGCCTAATTTCCAACGAAACACGAGATAGGGTACAGGCGTCTGCTTCGGGATAGCGGACGGTTATGTTTGAGCAGGTTAACGACACAGTTCCTCCAGGCCGCATCGAATGAGCAGATCGCGCTGGTCGGCAAGATCTTGCACGGTACCCAGGTATGCGATGGCGCCCGCCTCGAAGACGGCGACTCGGTCGGCGCGCGCGACCTCGTCGAGCAACTGCGTGATCTGGATCACGGCAACATCGCGCTGGCAAAGATGATCGATGAGATCATTGACGGCCTCGCGGGCGGTCTCGTCGAGCATGGCGGTCGTCTCGTCAAAAATCATGAGCGAAGGGGTGAGCGCAACCAATCCCGACGCCGCCACGCGTTGTTTTTGGCCGCCCGAGAGCGTGGCGACATCGCGTTGCTCAAGCTCGACAATGCCAAGCTCGTTGAGTGCCTGCAAGACTTCTGAACGCATTTCGTCGCGGGGGACACCGCGGTTTTCGAGTCCAAAGGCGATGTCGTCTCGCACGACTGGAGCGACGATCTGGTTATCGGGATCCTGAAAAGCAAGGCCTACGGTGCCCTGCACGCACATAGCGTGCCCGTTCACGTCTTTGAGCAGCCCCGCAAGCTCGAGTGCACAGGTGCTTTTGCCACTGCCGTTGGTGCCGACAAAGGCGATGCGCTCTCCTGCCACGATATTGGCGGCAAGTGCAGCGCAATCGACGGAGGGACGTGTGTCATCGGCTTGCTCAATACCGGCGAGCGCACCTTCTGCCACCGCGCCCGTAATGCCGCCGGTGACGCAGGCGGCGACGCCCAGAACGCCCAGATTGATAAAGACTGCCGGGGTCTGCAGCGCCATGGCGGCAACGCCCAGCTGGCCTACATTGTGCAGCACGGCGGCAAGCATGCTCACGGGCACCAAGCCAACACCCGGCACGGCAGCAAGGGCGACCATGCCGATAAAGGCGAGGACCGTGCCGCCTAGGCTATAGACGAGCATCATGGGCGAACCAAACAAAAAGCCCGATGCAAAGACCTTGACGAGCGCAACGGCACCGGCGCTTTTGGCATCGAGCGTATAGAGTGCGACGACTACGGCCACGTTGGCAAGGCCCAGTTTAATGCCGGGCACCGCGACGGGCAGCGGAATCATGGTCTCCAGATAGGACAGCACCAATGCGCAAGCGCACAACAGCGAAACGCGCGCCAGGCGGCGAGTGTGTTCGATATCGACCATCTCCACGGATTAGCGCCCCACTACGTCGTAGGTGGTCTCGGCGCTCGCGTCGACGATATCGACGGTAAGCTTGTGCGGAAGGCAGACAATTTGCTCCCCGGCAGCGTCAATCCAGCCCTGGTGCACGCAGTCCTGGTTGGGACAGTCTGCTTCCTCGACGTGCACGCGGCCGTCTTTGATTTCGATGAGGTTGGTTCCCAAGTCGGTCGTAACGCTCTTGGTCGTGTTCTGGCTCAGAGGAAGCTCGTAGACGTTTTGCTCTCCATCGCGGATAACGACCGTGGCCATATCGGCGTTCGTGTTTGCTCCCATCAGACGCGTGGCGGCTAAGCCGGCGCATGCGACGGCCGCTATCGCCAAAACCAGGATGAGGTTGAGTCTTTTGTTGTCGCGCCCATCGCGCGCACCTTTGCGCTTGACCATCATGGCTCCTAGTCCTGCAAGATCTTGAACGTCGAGCCGTCGCTCTTGGTGGCGCGATCGTCCATATCGACTAAAACGCCGCCTTCAAAGCGCTCATCGCTTTCGATGAGCTCCATGGCGCGGTCGTGGCCGAGCAAAAACAGGATGGTAGAGTAGGCGTCCCCAAGCACGGATTTCTTGGTCATAATCGAGGCGCTCTTGAGGTCGGTGGCGGCGGGGTAGCCCGTTTTGGGGTCGAGGATGTGGTAGTAGAACGTGCCGTCCTGCTCAAAGCCGCGCTCATAGAGGCCGCTCGTCACAAGGGAGCGGTTGCGCGTCTTGACGGTGGCGAGCACGTCGTCCTGCGCGCCGTTGGGGTCTTGCACGCCCACGTTCCAGGCGTCGCCGTCAAAGCTCTTGCCCATCACGTAGACGTTGCCGCCCAGGCTGATGGAAGCATCTCTGACGCCGCTCTTCTTAAAGAGCGCCACGAGGTCGTCGGTGATGTAGCCCTTGGCGATACCACCCAAGTCGAGCTTGGCCTCGGGGTCGGAGAGGGTGACGGTGGTACCGTCGACCGTGATGGTGCGATAGTCGACATGGGGCAGTGCCGCCTGGATGTCCTCATCTGCGGGCTTGACCTCGTTGTCAAAATCCCAGAGGCTCGAGACGGCGCCGATGGTGATGTCAAAGAGTCCGTCGGACTCCTCGGCGTAGCGGATGGCTGCCTCGATGACCTCGGCGGTCTCGTGCGCGACTTCCACGGGCTTGCCGCCTGCATTGTTGATGTTCCAGATATCCGAGCCCTCCACGGTGCGCGAGAACTTGTTCTCAAAGTAGGTGCAGCGGTCGGCGACCTCGTCCATGACCTTTTTGCTGCATTGGGCGCTGATATTCACGACAGTGTCGAAGACAAAGAGCGTCGTGCTCTGCACCTTGGGCGAGCTGTCGGAGCTCGCGGAGCCCGCTTTGGACGCGGTTACAGAGCCCGAGTCGCCCTGCGTGCCCGAGCAGCCGGTAAGTGCACCGGCGCAAGAGACGAGGGCCCCGCCTGCGAGGGCGATAAACGTGCGGCGGTCGATGGTGTGGGGGGTCTGGATCATGGTGAGCTTTCTGGTCGGTGGCGTTCCGGATGAGCCTGCGCCTGCACGACTCGGTGTTGACGGGGTGCCGGGCCGCGGGTGCGCGTGCCCTACATGAGCAGGTAGCAGAGCGCGGCGAGGATGGCAGCCTTGACGAGCGTGAGCGCAACCTCGGTCCCGCGAATGGCGGGCCCTGCGGGCGGGCGCTTGCGGGTGTTGCCCTGCGCGAGCTCGCTGGCATCGTCGGTTGCTTGATCGCGCTTAAAGCCGTCGAGCCGGGCGAGCGTCACGTTGGCCATGGGGCAGCCATCGGCGCAGCGCCCGCAGGCGATGCACTCGCCCGATCGCAGGTCGGCGCGCTCGGGGTGGATGCGCACCGGGCAGCTGTCCTGGCAGCGGTTGCAACCGCGCACACAGCTTTCGCGGCGGCGGTTGAAAAGCGAGACCGGCAACACTGGCAGCAGCGAGAATATGGCGCCGAAGGGGCAGAGGAACTGGCAGAAGAAACGCTCGACAAAGGCCATCCCAACCATGACCGCGCCAAGCGCGGCAAAGGCCGTGGGCGCGATGCCCTCGAGCGAGCGCGCAGTGATGCCGGCGAAGGCGACCCAGGGGCTCGCGCCCGAGACCTGGGGCCAGATACCCATCACGCAGAGGGCGCAGATGCCCACGAGGACGGCGTACTTGACGAGCTGGAGCGCGTGCTGCACGCCCGCGGGGAGCCGGTGCGCGCCCTTGCCCTCAAGGCGGAGTGTCCGGCGCAGCGGGGTTGCAAGCGCGTAGACGATATCGCCGAGCGTACCGAAGGCGCAGGCAAAGCCGCAGAAGAAACGGCCGAACACGCAGGTGAAGGCCAAGAGGGCCAAAAGCAGGGATAAAAAGCCGGTGAGCTCGATGGGTGCATGGCTCCCGAGCTGCGTGAAGATGTACTTGACGCCGTTGAAGGCGGCGTTCCAGGCGGCCGGGAAGCAGATGAGAAAGCCGAACTGTACGCACCAGCGCACACCGCGATGGAGGTACTGTCGGCGCAGGCGCTCCTGCATCTTGTTCTTGGGGTGCGCGATGACGTTTGCGCCGTTGCGCAGGCTCTCAAGGGTTCCCGCGGGGCGCTTTGCGCCGCGGGTCTTGGTGGATGCAGTCCTGGCCATTACTGCGTACCTCCGGCGTTGCTCTGCTCAAGCGCCGCGTTGACGGCGTTTAGGATGCCGGCACTCGAGAACGTGGCACCCGAGACGGTGTCGACGTTGGTTCCCTGGGCATCGCAGATGGTCTGCGTGAGGCCCTCGGCCTGCGCAAAGTAGGCGGGGGTCTCGCCGGCGTGGTCCGTGACCTCGACGCTTTCGATGTATCCGTTCTCGATGGTCACGCGGCAGGTGACAGTGCCGCCGTAGCCCTGGGCGCTGCCCTCGAAGGTGCCGTCGGTGTCGTAGGCGCCGCGCGTCTGCGAGCGCTCGGCCTGGACAGCCTCCGCCTGGGTGCGGGCGTCGGCCTCTGCCGCCTGGGCGGCCCAGCTGCTGTAGCCCGCCACGATGGCGACGACGGCCGCGGCGTTGACGGCTTTGAGATAGAAATTGCGGTTGCGCCAGAGGTGGCGCCCAAGGAGGACAAACGGGTTACGCATGGGCGCCAGCCTCCTCGGTGGCCCCGTTTGCGGCGGTCGGGTTGGCCGTAGGCTCATCGGGGGCGTTTGTCTTGTCAGAAGCGTCTGCCTTGTCGCCTTTGCTGTCGTTCGCATCCTTATAAGCCGCGGCCGAGCGCGCGAGGGCGTCGGTGTAGGCGTTGGCGATGGCGCGGCTGGAGTAGGTGGCGCGCGCCACCACGTCGATCTTGCCAGCCTCGGTGCCCGCGAGCAGCTGCTCGGGGATGCCGGTGTAGACGGTACCGCGGAAGGTGCGGCCGTCGATGGCGTTATCGAGGTAGGGCTCGTTATCCTCGTCAAAGGGATCAAGCGCGTCGGAGAGGCTCTCGTCAGGCTTGCCGCCTACACCCTCGATATCGTGGATACCGGTAACCTTGCCGTCCTTAACGGTGACGGTGAGCTTGACGTAGTAGGGGCTGAAGGCTTCGTCGTCCTCCTCGTTTTTGCAGAGGGCGTATCCTGTAAAGTCGCCGTCGGCGTAGTGGACCTCGTCTGGCGTGTCGGGCGAGGGGTCCGGGTTGGGCGCGGGGTCGGGGCCGGGCGCGGGCTCGGGGTCCTTTGTGCTGGCTGCGGCCTGCTTAAGGCAGCCCTGGATGGCGCCCAGGATGCCCTCGCTCGAATACGTGGCTCCTGTCACAGTGTCGACATTGACGCTTTGCTTTTGCATGACGAGCCCGGGGAGTGCGTTCCAGGCGCGGCTCCAATACTCGGGCGTGTCGCCCGTGTTCACGAGTTCTATGTTGGCGATCTTGCCGTTCGCGATGGTCACGCGCACGCTGACGGGCGTGTCCTCGCTGTATCCCCAGGCGGAGTCGGTGTAGACGCCGTCTGCGTAGCCGCCGGCGGGCGTGAAGGGGTCGATGGTGTGGTGGGGCTTATTGGAGGAGCCGCCGGCCGCAGGGGCGGGGGCAACAGCCTCGGCAAGCCCGCCCGATGCCTTGACCAGTGCGTTTTTGATGGCCATGAGCAGGCCTTTTGATGAATACGTGGCACCCGAGATAGTGTCGACCGACGTCGACTGAGCGCTAATCACCGACTGGGTGATCGCCCGGGCACGCCCAAAGTAGGCTGGGTCGTCTGCAGACGACACTATGTCGATTGCCACGATCTTGCCGCCCGCGATGGTCACGCGCACGGTGATACTGCCCCTAAAGCCGGTACCTGTGCCTTCATAGGTGCCGTCCTTGAGGTTTGCGGCGTCCATACCATAGGCCGAGGGGTCGAGCGATTCGGTTGCCGGCGTTGCCGTCTCCTTCTGGACGTTGGAGGTGTCGACGGTCTTGAGGTCGGCGCCTGCGGCCTCTTGCGCGGGCGTGGCGGCGACCGTCTTGGCCACGAGCGGGGTGTACTGGGACACCACGAGGGCCACGGTTGCGCCCACGGCGATCGAGGGCACGATGAAGCCTGCCGTGGCGAGGCCGTGGCCGAGCGCCTTGGCTTTTGAGTGCTTGGGTTGGTAGTTGTCCATTTGTGGGTGGTCTCCCGTGGTCGAGTATGAGAAAAGGCCCGCAGCCCTGGTTGGGGCTGCGGGCGCTTGCGTTGCGAGCGCGTGGCGCGCGTTTTAGGCGCTAGTGCTGCATGCGGCGGCGGATGGCGACGCCGGCGGCCGCGATGGCGGCGCCGATACCGGCGAAGATGCCGACCGTGGCGATCTGGGTATCACCAGTGCCGGGGAGGCCGCTTGCGTCCTTCTTGGATGCATTGGCCTTCTTGGTATCGGCGGTCGTCGTCGTGGTCGTCGTAGAGGTGGAGCCACCGGCGGGCTTTCCCTCCGTGCCCTTCTTGGTAAGTGCGTCCTGGGTGGCCTTCAGCTTGTCAACGGCAGAAGCCACCTCGCTGGCGGAGGGGTCCTCAGAGGCGGCAACCTGCTTAGCCTCATCGAGTGCTGTCTGGAAGTCGTTCCAGGAGGCGTCGGTGTAGCCGTCGTTCTTGACGGTGCCGGCGCTCTCGATCAGGTCGGCGAGCGCGGACTTGGCCTCATCAGTCGCCTTGGCGGCGAGGTTGGCCACGGCGCTGTTGAGCGCGTTCAGGGCCTGGGCGATGGCGTCATCGGTGGCGGCATCGTTGGCCTGGACGGTCTTGGCGGCGCTGAGGGCGTCGCTCATGGCGTTCCAGGAGACGGCGGTGAAGGCGCTCTTGTCGAGCTTTTCGGCTGCATCGATGGCCTTATCGAGGTCGGTGCGGTCGGCCTTGTGGGTAAAGGTGAACTCGAGCGGGGTGTTGTAGCCGGTGGAGGTCACCTTGATGGTGTAGGTGCCGTAGTTGGCAAACACCTTGGTGCCCTGCTGCTGGCCTGCGGCCTTAGGCTTGGCGCTCTGCTGACCGCCGGCGACGGCGTCGAGGTTGATGGAGCCGTCGGCGTTGATGATTTTGACGGAACCGCGGCCGGAAGCGGCGTAGTCGGTGCCGTTGACGTTGACCGTGGTGATGTTGCCGATAAAGTTCTCGACATCGTCGCCCTCGTTGGCGGCGGTGATCTTCGAGGTGCCCTCGTCAAACTTGGCGACGGTCTTGTCGGTCGTGACGGTGAACTCGCTCGTCACATCGGCATACTTGCCCGAGGCGTCGCGCGCCACGAGGGTGTGCTTGCCGGGCTTGAGGTCCTTGATGGAGAACGTGCCGTTGTCGACCGTGACATCGGCGTCGTCGAGCTTGTACTCGACCTTGAAGTCTGCCGGCAGCGTCGCCTTGACTTCGGCGGTCTCGGCATCGGCCTTGGCGTTCGCCTCGACGTCGATCTCGGACTTGGAGGCCTTGACGGGGACGTACTGGTTCATGGCAACGGTGTAGGTGCCCGTAGAGGTGTAGAACGTCACACTCTTGATGGTCTTGCCCATCATGGACTTGTAGTACTGCGAGCTCAGCGGGCTGCCGTGAGACTCGTTGACCAGACCGCAGCTCCAGGCAATCTCCTTGCCCTTCCAGATGTTCTCGACGGTGCGCATGCCATAGCCCTCGGTGGTGCCGTCCGCATCGGCGGCATTGACCACGGCACCGTATACGGTCGCCTGGTTGCCGTCGGCGTCGACCATCTGCTCGCGCAGGTTCTTAAAGTCGATCTCGTAGTCGCCGTACTTGCTGGAGGTCTTAAAGATGGCGGTGACGTTTTCAAGTTCGGTGGCTTTCTTGCCCTCGACAGCGCCAAAGTTCAGGTTGCCCTCGGAATCGGCGGTGAGCTCCTTGTAATTGGTCGGAACCTCGCCGGCGGGCAGCACGTAGTAAGAGTAGTTCGCAGACTCAAACAGGGCGTCCTTGCCCGTATAGGTCGTCGTGGACTCCTTGCCCTTGATCGAGGTGGTGATCGTAACGGAGCTGTTGTCGGTCACGCGGGTGAACTTGGACCAATCGATGTCGCCTTCGCCCACCTTGACGGCAAACGTGGCGCCCGAGATATCCGTACCGTCGGAATTGACGTGGTAGGAACCGCTCGCCAAGCTGGAGCGCGTCTTCTGCCGCGTAGCCGAGGTCACGATGTCGGTACCGGCGTTGTTGCTCTCGGCGGCATAGAAATCGGCGTAGGGGATGTTCATGAGCACGTAGTCACCGGCCTGGGGATACAGGCTCACGAGCGCGTCGAGCGCGCCCTGCAGGTGGGTGATCTGCTCGGCGGCCTCGGCTTCGCCCAGGTTTTTCTTGGCGAGCAGGTCCTTGGTCTCGGCAGTTTCGGTCTCGATGGACGAGGCGGTCCAGGAGTCCTCGGTGTACTTGGACTTATCGAGGGACGTCGCCTTGTCGTAGAGCTCCTGCAGCTGGGCCTTGGTGGCGTCGGTCACTGGCTCCTTGGCGCCCACGATGTTGTCGTCAGTCGCCTGGAAGGTGTAGGTGAAATCGTTGTAGCCCAAGGCGTGGACGGTGAGCTTCCAGTAGCCGGTGCCGTTGGTGCCCTCGGGCAGCTGGCAGCGCTCGGATTTAGTGAGGCCTAGCTGAATGCCCATGGACTTGTGCATCCAGTTGTCGGCCGCGAACTTGGTGCCGTAGCTGGCAAGGGCGTTGGTGTAGGTCGCGTCGTCGCCGTAATAGGTCCAGGTGATGCTTTGCATATTGGCGCCCAGGTCGCCATAGTTGCCGTTGAGGTCTACGCGCAGGAACTCGCCGTAGGAGCCGCTCGCTTCCTTGACCGTGGGCTTGATATCCGTGGCGGTCTTGAGCTCCTGGCCCTCGATGCCCGAGTCGGTGCCGGTGGCGGCGGCCGAGAAGTTGAAGGTTCCGTTGTTGTTGGTCACGGTCTTAAGGCCGTTGGTGTCGGCGTCGACGGCCGCAACCAGGCCGGAGTAAGCCTGGAGGTTATTTTCGCCGTAGCCGCCGGCGAGCGTCTCGCCATTGGCGACAAAGCTGTGACTCGCCTTAAAAGCCTCCAGATCGCTGGTCTTGATTTTGACGGGAACGTACTTGAGTCCCGTGACCTCGTGACCCGTCATGGTGTACACTGTGCCGTCGGCCGCCGTCACGGTCTTAGCCTTGCTGTCAATAGAAAAGACGTTGCCATCGACATCAACAAAGGACTTGCTGTCGGGATAATACGAAGGGTAAATTTTTACGCCCTCGGCAGTTTTGATCACGTCGGTGCACTGATAGCTGCCGCGATGCAGGCCGTGGTTAAAGGTTGCACGGGTCACCACGTCAAAAGCGCCCTTGTCGGCCTCGTTGCGGGAATCGAGCTCGCTCGACGAAGCGGAGGACCCTGCCGCTTGCACGTTTTCACCAGCCCAATACTCGGCCCACGTCAGGCCAGCGTAACCGTAGGTGTACTCGTCGGTCGCAGGGGTCGACGGATTCTGCTCGTCATAGGCAGCTTGCAGGGCATTATCGACGGCAGCCTTGATGGCGTTGGACGAGACGGTGGCAGTGGAGACGGCATCAACGCTTGTTCCGTTCGCCTCGACGATCTTGTCCGCCATACCAGTGACGTGCTTGCGTGCATTACCGTGTTCGGCTTTGTCGAGATAGTCCCAGCTCTCGCCAGTCAGCGCATCGTAAGTCTCATCGGAGACCTTAACGGAGGCGATCTTGTGCGAGGCGACCTGTACGGTTACCTTGACCTCGTAGCTGTCGACGTCCCACTCGTTTCCGCCTGCAGCGGGGTCCTTCGAGTCGGCCGTGGCCGTGCCCTCATACGTACCATCTGCGATTTTGGTCAAATCGTAGCTGGTCGAGGAGGATGCGGCGTCGTCAGAGACGGCACTCAGGCTATACTCGGAGCTGAGGGACTTCGTTTCCTCACTGGTGGCGGAGATCGGCGCGTTGTTGGTAGCTTCGGAGCCGGTCTCCGTTGTTGCTGCTGCGGCAAAAGCGCTGGTAGGCATCATCGAGACGGTCATCGCAGCGATGAGCGCACCTCGACAGGCATTGCTGCCCACAGTGTTGAGCTTGCGCAGCACAGCGTTATCGTTGTGCATAGAACCTCTTTTCTATCGATCGGTTGTTGGGTGCTGCTCTCCTTTCCTGTTGCACCCAGATGGACAGTGGTCATGTGCGTCGCACATGATAGGTAACTGCCATAGAACTCATGTTGCTTACCGCAAAAAGTTAAAGGCAGTAAACAAAAATACCAGAAATTACCACTGGTTAACTTGTCAATTCAATTGTCGTTTGCCTGTAACGCAAGAGCATCGACTTTTCTGTTTGGAGCGTCTGGCTTTGTTTGGCATTCGATTTGTCGGACAGGCCGGTCAGTTGGGGGTATGCTGGAGGGGATCATCAGCCCAGCGAAAGGGGAGAACATGACGGATCAGGAAACGCCCGAGCGCGCGCATGTGACGGCAGACGATATCGAGGCCGCCAACGACCTCATCGACTTTATCGAGGCATGCCCCAGCATGTTTCATACGGCAGCGACCATTATGGCCGAGCTCGACGAGGCGGGCTTTACCTACCTGCCCGAGAACGCGGCGTGGGATATCGAGCCGGGCGGTCGCTATTACACGCAGCGCAACACCTCGAGCGTCATCGCCTTTAAGGTTGGCGAGGACCTGGCCGCAACGTGGGGCGAGGACGGCGTTGCCGGCGACTATCATTTTCAGCTCACGGCATCGCACAGCGATTCTCCGACGTTTAAGGTCAAAGCCGTGCCTGAGCTCGACGGTGCGGGTGAGACGCTGCGCCTGAACACCGAGGCCTACGGCGGCATGATCGACTACACCTGGTTCGATCGTCCGCTGGCGCTCGCGGGCCGCGTGCTGGTGCGCGAGGGCGACCGTATTGAGAGCCGCTTGCTTGCCACCGAGCGCGAGGTCGCTATCATTCCGAGCCTTGCCATCCACATGAACCGCGGCGTTAACGAGGGCTTTGCTCCCAACCGAGCCGTCGACCTGTGCCCGCTCATCAGCGCCGGTGACCTTAAGCAAGGCGACTTTGACGCCCTGATTGCCGACGAGTTGGACGTTGAGCCCGAGCAGATTCTGGGCCGCGATCTGTTCCTGGTCAATCGTCAGGATGCGCGCATTTGGGGCTGGGCCGACGAGTTTATCTCGACGCCCAAGCTTGATGACCTGGCCTGTGCCTATACCTCGCTGCAGGCATTTTTGGGTGCCGAGAATGCGCACGACATCTCGGTCTTTTGCTGCTTTGATAACGAGGAGGTTGGCTCCGAGACCAAGCAGGGCGCAATGTCGACGTTTTTGGCCGACGCACTGCGCCGCATCAACGGGTCGCTGGGCTTCGATGACGAGTCCTACCATCGTGCGCTTGCCGCCTCGATACTCGTGAGCTGCGACAACGCGCATGCCGTGCATCCCAACCACGCCGAGAAGTGCGACGCCCGCAATCAGGTTGTGCTCAACGGCGGCATCGTCATCAAGGAAGCTGCCAACCAGCACTACTGCACCGATGCTTTTAGCCGCGCGGTGTTCCAGGCCATCTGTGATGACGCCGACGTACCCACACAGGCCTTCGCCAACAAGAGCGATATGGCCGGCGGCTCTACCCTTGGCAATCTGTCCAATATGCAGGCGAGCATGCATGCCGTGGACGTGGGCTTGCCGCAGCTTGCCATGCACTCGAGCTACGAGACCGGCGGCGTGCGCGACGTAATGTACGCCATCCGCGCCCTCACCGCCTTCTACGAGCGAAACCTAACCATCAACGGCGCCGAAAGCGTGGAACTCTAAAACCTGCCAAAAAGGGATGTTAATTTTGGCCGGTTTTATCTGGGCAAATGCAAAGGGTGAAACCGAACTAGATCTGCGATACGTGGCCGCCGAGGTGCAGTGTGCCTCGGCGGCTTTTTGTGTACAGAGTACGGCTAATGCTTGTAAATGCTATACATGCTTTACGTATCTACCATAGAGATTTATGATAGTTTTGAAGAATTAAGGAGGGGTCATGACCACAACAGCCGCTCAGATCAACGTACGTCTCGATGCCGATCTTAAAAGGAGTGGGGACGCCGCTCTCTCCAGGGCCGGTATGACGCCGAGCCAAGCGGTGCGAGCGCTCTGGCAGCTTGCGGCGTCGCTGACCGATCGCCCCGGTGCGCTCGAGGATATCCTGCTGCCCGGTCGTGCCCGGGCGGAACAGCGCGAGCGCGAAAAGGTCGCCAAACGTAAGCTCGAGCTTATGGATCAGGGGTCGAAGCTGTTCGCTGCCGCTTGCCGTGAGTCGGGAATCGATATGGTCAAGGCTCAGCCATCGGACGACGAAGAGCTCAAACGGAATGCCTATGCTGATCGCTACGGCGAGGAGATGAGCTGGCTCTATGAGTGAGGCTCCAAAGCGCATCTTGGTTGACACCAACGTGTGGCTCGATTACTTCATTCCCTCACGACGTGGTCGTTCGGTGGCGATCGAGTTTTTACGCGATGCATGCACGGCGCAGGTGGATTTGCTGTATGCGGCGACATCGTCCAAAGACCTGTTCTATTTAATTTCCAGCGAACATAAGGCATGGTATCGGCGAGAGCACGGTTCGCTTTCCCAGGATGCCGCTACGGCAGCGACTTCGCTTGCATGGGATTGTCTTGGCGTGCTGTCGCAGCTTGCCACGCCAGTTCCCTGTGACCTGAGCGACATATGGATGGCGAGCAGGCAGCGTGAACTCCATAGCGATTACGAAGACGATTTAATCATTGCGGCAGCGATACGCGCTCAAGCAGATCTACTGGTCACCAACGATGTCAAACTCTGTTCACACGCACCCGTTGCAGCAATGAGCGTAGAAGACGCAAAGAATTACTTAGCAACGCTCTAGCAATTTGAAGACCCTGCAGGTTGAGCAAACGTCAGCGAGAGCCCGCCAGAGTGAGCAAGGTGACGTGAAAGAGGAGGGCATAGGCCTTTTGGCCATGCCCGACGATTGAACGTCAGATTGCCGCTCTGGCGGGCTCGCAGCGTCGAGGGGTTCCGGCGTTTGGCAAAACGCCGGAACAATCTAGTGCTCGATCCAACAACGTAAAGTTTCGCCGGCTTGCAGATGACGCAGGTTCTCCGCGGCGATGTCTACGACGTTGTTGAGCGTGGCGGCCAAGTGGAACCAGCCCGAGACATGCGGCGTGATGAGCATGTTGGGTGCATCCCACAGCGGGCTTGTCGCCGGCAGCGGCTCGGGGTCGGTGACGTCGACCGCGGCGCCGGCGAGATGTCCCGACTCCAGAGCGGCAACCAAATCGTCGGCAACAACAAGGTCACCGCGGCCGCCGTTGGCAAAGAAGGCGCCCGGCTTCATCGCGGCGAAGAACTCGGCGTTCGCCAGGCCGGGGGTCTCGGGTGTGCTGGGCATAAAGGATGCGACGACGTCTGCCTCGGCCAGGCGTTCGGGCAGGGCATCCATGCCGTCCATGTCCTCAAACACAATGGGGTAGACGAGCGGACGGCGCTTGATGCCGCGGACGTGTGCGCCCATGCTGCGGCAGAGCGTGGCAAAGTGGCCGCCGATATCGCCCGCGCCCAGCACCAGCACGTTGGCATTTTTGAGCGAGGTAACCGGCCCCAAATCCTCCCAGCGATGCTCGCGCTGCAAGTCGTGATAGCCGGGCAGGCGCTTCATCATGGAAAGGACCATGGCAAACATGTGCTCGCTCACGGCCTGGCCGTAGGCGCCCACCGAGCAAGACAGTTTGGCGTCGGCTGGCACGGTGCCGGCGGCAAGGTAGTCGTCATAGCCGGCGGTCTGCAATTGCAACAGCTGGAGATGCTCGCATGCCGTGAGCATGTCAGGGTCGATGTTGCCCAGGATCACGTCGGCATCGGCGACCTGCTTGCGCGTGGCGGCGTCGGCGCTCGTGTAGATAAAGTCCTCGCCCGGAGCGCTCGACTCAAGAATTGCGCGATGACGGTCGTTGACGGGCAGCAAAACCAGGATGTTCACAGGCAGTCCTCTCCGCTCAACCTGCCAAAAAAGGGACAGGTTTATTTTGGCAGGTTTTATCAGGCAAACGTTCAAACAAAAACGCCGGATGCAAGACGGGCGTGCCCGTCGGCATCCGGCGCATCCACGGCTACCAGCTCAGCAGCTCGTAGCCGTCCTCGGTCACCACGAGCTGTACCTCGCACTGGGCCGAATCGCTGCCGTCCTTGGTGCGCACGCACCAGCCGTCGCCCTTGCTAATCTTGATATCGGGCGCTCCGGCGTTGACCATGGGCTCGATGGTAAAGACCATGCCTGGCACCATGATGGTGTCTACGTCGGGCGCCTCGGTGGTAAAGCCCACAAACGGGTCCTCGTGGAACTCCTTACCGATGCCGTGTCCGCCGTACTCACGCACCACGCTAAAGCCGGCGTCCTCGACGGTCTTTTGCACAGCCTCGGCCATAACGGAGAGCGGTAGCCATGGCTTGACGGCTGCCAGACCCGCCTCCACGCTGGCACGGGTGACGTCGACCAGGCGCTGGCGCTCGGCCGAGACCTCGCCGATGCAGAACATGCGGCTCGAATCACTAAAGTAACCGTCCAAGATCGTGGAGCAGTCTACGTTGATGATGTCGCCCTCGTGCAGCACATCCGCATCGCAGGGGATGCCGTGGCAGACGACGTCGTTGATCGAGGTGCACACGCTCTTGGGATAGCCCTCGTAGTTAAGGTCGGCCGGCGTGCCACCGTGCTCGACGGTGTAGTCGTAGATCATCTGGTCGATCTGGTTGGTGGTCATGCCTGCGGCGATATGCTCGCCCACATAATCGAGCACGCCCACGTTGATGGCTGCCGAGCGCTTGATGCCCTCGATATCGGCGGGAGTCTTGTAGAGCGTACGGGGTAGAACCTCCCAGCCCTCCTCCCACAGGCGCTCGAGGCGCTCGTCGAAGGCGCTATGGCATTTCTTATATTTTTTGCCGCTGCCGCACCAGCAAGCGTCGTTGCGGCCGGGTACGGGTCCTTTGTCATACATGGCTAACTTCCTTTCGTTCGCAGCTAGTATAGCCCACCCACGTGTCCATAAAAGTTGCGGTGATATAGTTCCGATTTAAGCGGTTTAACAGCACAAATAGGAACTATATCACCGCAACTGATGGGGCGGGATGGCGGCACTAGCTGCTACGTGGTTTTGCTAGTAGCTCACCTGACAGGGAATGCCGAGGGCTTGGACGCGCGCGGCGATGGCGTCGAGCACCTCGGGCGCTGCTTTGGCAAGGCCGGCGACCGGCGTCTCGCGTGCCACCGTGTAGATGGTCGTCTCCTGCGGACGAATGCGCTTGAGCGCCGCGAGCCAGGGGGCAACGTACTCCTCGCCGGTGTTATCGAGAGACTTGCTCCGGTACTCACCGCTCAAAAACATCGTCTGGATAATGACGTGACCGTCAAAGCTTGCGAACGTCTCGATCTGGTGCTCGACGTCATAGGGGCCAACGGGCTGGTCGAGCAGCTGGATAAACGCCGGGTCGACGGTATCGAGCTTAAGAATGTTGTCGTCGACCATCATGAGCGCGTCGTGCACCTCGGGGCGGTCGGCGCGCGTGCCGTTGGAGAGCACGGCGATCTTGGAGTTTGGGGCAAGCTCGTCGCGCAGCGCGACGGCGCCGGCGATGGCCTGTGGAAACTCCGGTGCGGCGGTGGGCTCGCCGTTGCCTGCGAAGGTGATTACATCGGGGAGCTCGCCCTCGGCTGCCATCTCGCGCAGCTTTGCCTCGAGCGCTTCGAGTACCACGGCAGCTGTGTTGTACGGCTCATGGCAGGGGCGCTCGGCGTTGAGGCCGTTCTCGCAGTAGATGCAGTCGAACGTGCAGATTTTGCCGCTGGCCGGCATCATGTTGACGCCGAGCGAGAGACCAAGGCGACGGCTGCGAACGGGCCCAAAGATGGGGCTGGCATTCAAAAACGTAGACATAGGCATATGCTCCTCAAGACAATTGTGCCTAAGCATAGCATCGGCTCCAAAGCAAGGTGTGGGCTCTTGCTTTACAAGTTTCGTTTTTTCACGTCGCTCATGATGCCGTGCCATGAAAAGCCTCGGGTCGGGTACAGTTAATCTGTTAACAAGGCGTAAAGCAATGCGGGTCCATCCAACCGTGCTGACGTGCAACTGGATGAGCATTGATGATGGGGGCACAACATGGATTTTACGGTCGAGAATGCGGGCACCACGATTGCCTGTCGCGAATATGCCGGCCCGGATGTGTCGCCTGATACTCCTGCCTTGGTGTGCGTGCACGGCGCTTGTGTTGACGGCACATTTTTCGACGGCATCGCTTGTGAGCTCAGCCGCAACTACCGCGTAATTGCCTACGACCGCCGCGGCTGTGGTGGCAGCAGCGAAGCGGCAGACGGCAGCTATGATCTTGCCGCTCAGGCCGCCGACCTGCAGACCGTGATCGAACACGTCGGCGCTCCGACAAATGTGCTTGCGCACAGCGCCGGTACGTTGGTGGCGCTGGAGCTTCTTCGTACCGAACCCCATCTCGTCGACCGTGCGATTCTGCATGAGCCGGCTGTGTCGGCCGAAGGCGTCGGCATGGGCGCAGCTCCGGTTTTGCTCGATATGATTGCGGCTGGAAAGGTTTCAAGGGCGCTCCGGCTTTTCTTGGGAGCCCTCGGCGACTTGGACCCCGAGGCTCCTGGAACGACCGAAGCGGAAGCCAAACATGCCCTGCGCAATGGTCGTTGCTTCATGGCCAATGAATACGGGATTACTATGACCTGCGTTCCCGATTGGGATAGCGTTCGCGCGTCAAAAACGGTGGCCGCCGTGCTCCTGGGCGAGCTCTCGATTGGCACGCCCCGCGAGGCTGGCACGCGAGCGGCTGCCGAATATCTCGATTGCCCTCTCGTGACGATCCCGGGCGCGCATAACGGTCTGCGCGATCGCCCGGCAGCGGCTGCCCGGGCTGTCCGTGGCATCCTGGGGCTCTAACACCCGCAATGGCCAAAGCAGGCTTCACCCGCAAACGTTTCGGCCGTGTTAACAAATGTGCTCAAAACCTCACGTCTGCGACTTCAATCGCGCCGCCTGCCAACTCATAAAAATGTAACAGCATTCACGTACTTACCTGCATCGACAAGGTGTTACCCTTGTAGCATTTGGAACCCACCGCTACCATGCGAAACTATCGAAAGGGTCCCATATGCTCAATAATCACGAGGTCAATCTAACCGACGAGGAGGCTGCCGCTGAGGTCGCCCGTGTCGCGAAGAACTACCCCGTGGTGCGTTTGCTGTCGGCCGATCAGATTAAGAGCGAGCCTAACTGCTTGCTCGCCGGCGATCGCTGCCCTTGTCTGCGTCAGTCGAGTCTTGAGGCTTTGGCAGACTCCGATGAGGTGTCGGAGCAACTGCTCAATGATGGCACTGAGTACCGCGCCCGTCTACGCCCTCTGAAGGTCGAGGGCGAGCCTCACGTCTTGCTGATGGTGCGTCCGATTGATGAGCAAGAGGCCGCGGAAGAGGACCTTGTCTACACCGACGTGCTGACGAGCGTGCGCAATCGCCGATATTACGAGGAAAAGCTTCGCAGCGCCCGCATGAATGCCGGCGTTGCGATGATCGACGTTGATGATTTTAGGGCCTTCAACGATACGTGTGGCCGTCATGCCGGCGACCTTGCGCTCGGTGCTGTGGCGACAGCCATACGCAGCGGAATTCGTTCGACTGACGAGCTTGTGCGCTATGGCTGCGACAAGTTTGTGGTTGTCATGCCCAATATTCCCTCCGATGACTTCACCCGTCGCCTGCATCAGGTGTCCGATGCCGTTCATTCCACGATTATTCCGGGCCATGAGTACGTGAGCTTGACGGCATGTGTTGGTGGCGTTCGCATTCATGGCGAGACGGTCGATGAGGGCGTTGGCCGCGCTGCTCAGTTACTGAGCCGCGCTAAGGCAAAAGCCGGTACGGTCGTGACCGATGCCGATTCCATCGAGGCCTTCCAAAGCGAAAAGCCTTTGGTGCTTATCGCCGATGACTCCGAGATGAACCGAGCCATTCTCAGCGAGATGCTCAAGGACGAGCATTGCATCCTCGAGGCCGATAACGGTCGTGCGGCGCTCGACATGGTCGACCGCTATGGCGATGAGTTGTCGCTCGTGCTGCTGGACATTGTGATGCCGGGCATAAGCGGCTTTGAGGTGCTGGCCGATCTGTCGCGCCGATCGGGTATCGATAATCTGCCTGTCATCATGATTTCGAGCGAAGATTCCGATGATGCGGTTCTGCGCGCGTACGAGCTGGGCGCCTCGGACTATATCAACCGCCCGTTTGACTCCCGTGTCGTGCGCCGCCGCGTAAGCAACACCATCCGCCTGTACGCCAAACAGCGCCGCCTGACGAACCTGCTGTCCCAACAGTACAACGAGCGCGTCAAGAACAGTCGCATGCTCATCGACATCATGGCCGGCGTCATGGAGCTTCGCAACGGCGAGAGCGGTAGGCACGTTACGAACATCGAAAAGCTGACCGAGCTGCTGCTTGGCTATCTGGTCCAGCGTAGCGGCACGATCTTCCTCGACAATGAGGAACGCTCCACGATCGCCCTGGCTTCGGCGCTGCACGATATCGGCAAGATGTCGATTGACGATGCGATCCTCAACAAGCCCGGGCGCCTCACGCCCGAGGAATTCGAGATTATGAAGACGCATACCACGATTGGCGCCAACATGCTGCTCGAGCTGGGCAGCCATCACGCCGGCAATGCGCTTTTGGAATATGCGTACCAGATTGCGCGTTGGCACCACGAGCGCTGGGACGGCAGGGGTTATCCCGACGGTCTTAAGGGCGACGATATCCCCATCGCCGCACAGGTGGTTTCGGTGGCCGACGTGTACGATGCGCTGACGAGCGTGCGCGTGTACAAGGATGCCATCCCGCACGAGGAAGCGATCAAGATGATCCTGGACGGTAAGTGCGGCACCTTTAACCCGCTGCTGCTCGACTGCCTGCTCGAGGTGCAAGACCGCATTGCCGAAACCTTGGCACGCCCCGCCGACGTCGTTGCGTTCCCCACGATTTAGTTTGAACAAAGGAGTTTTTGATTTATGATTTCCATGCGTGAGGCGTATGAGAAGATCGGCGCTAATTATGACGACGCGTGCGCTCGGCTGATGGGCGGGGAAATGCTTGCCCGCTTTGCCCTCAAGTTTTTGGATGACGAGAGCATGGACAAGCTGGAGGCCGCCATGGCGGCAGGAGACGCCGAAGGTGCGTTTATGGCAGCGCACACGCTCAAGGGCGTGAGCCAGAACCTGGGATTCGATAATCTGTACGAGCCGGCGGTCGTGGTGACCGAGGCGCTGCGTGGCGCCGATGCCGTTGATGGTGCCCGCGAGGGAATGCATGCGCTGCAGCAGCAATATGCGGCTACGATGTCGGCCCTGCGCGAGGCGGCCGAGTAAGAGGCTGTGAGCCTTGATTGACTATGAGAGTGGATAATCTCCCGTTTTAGGCCCGGTGGCGGCCTCAAAGTGGGAGATTATCCACTCTCGTTCGATACGTGTCCAAAAATCCACGCTCACTCCTTCTGATTAGTGAATGGCCTATGCGCACTGGCGGGGCTTTCCGCATGCAATCCATATCGTTGTTCGATAAACTGTTCGAATAACGATAGAGTCGATGAGGGTGAGTGTATGTCCAACAGCGTTCAGCGTATGGCCAAGGCGGGCGAAAATATCAGGAAGCTTGGTTTTTGCATGGCAGCCGTTTTTGCAGGGATGCTCGTCGCTTTTGCCGCGTTGGTTGTTTACGTGATCTGGTATGCGGTTGCAAACGTTGCTTCTGTCGATTCTTTCGGTGTCGTGACGCTTCTCGATGGCGGGTGCATCGTTATCCCAAGCGGACTGTGCCTGGCGCTCGTCGTGGGTATTTCGCTTGTCGTTTTGTGCGGGATCAGCCGTAATATCTCTCGGGGCGTCTCGCCCTTTACCAAGACGCATGTGCGGCTTATCCGTGTTCTCGCGCTTGCCTTTGCTGTTAACGCCGCGGTTTCGCTTGTTGGTGCCTATGGATCGGTTAGTCTCACCATTGGCGGACTGGAGCTTTACATCGTGCCTCATTCCTTCGTTATTGAGATTTGCCAAGGCGCTACCTTTGATGCGGGGTCGTTTATCGGCGCAGTTGTCTGTTTGTTTATCTCGGCGATCTGGAGTTATGCCTCGCTGCTCCAAGAGCAGTCTGACGAGCTTGTGTAGGAGGAAACATGAGCTATCTCATCATCGAGCTTGAGACGCAGCTGCTTAAGACCGGAAAGACCAGTGCTGATCTGATTCGAGCGACGGGGCATACTCCGGCTAATATTTCAAAGCTTAGAAACGGAAAGATAAAAGCTATTCGCCTAAAGACGCTCCTCGATATCTGTGATGAGCTTGATTGTCAACCGGGAGATATTATTCAGCGCGTGAGTGAGAAAGAGCTTGAGGAGCTTATTGTTGAGCGTGCAAAAAACGTTGTGAGGCAGATGCGGGACGGCGGAGGCAATGAGGCGTCGCTTCCGACATCAGTCTTTGCTGTCGATTTGAGCGACGAGTAGCTTAAGGCGAACAACTAAAACGAAATATCAGCGTGAAGGGACCCGTGTCTAACACGGGTTCTTTCTTTTAGATTATCTTGACAAATATGAGTTATCGAAAAACAATAACAACTATGGAAAACGATAAAGTAAAGAAGGAATGATATGAGCGGTTTTGCTATCAAGCGGAACGGGAGGCCAATGAACGTATCAACGATAAGGCTATCAAGGGTGTCAAAGCGCTATGGGAGGCGCCGCGTTTTGCATGACGTTTCCTTCGAGGTACATCAGTCTGAGCTCTGCGCCCTTGTTGGTGCAAACGGGGCGGGCAAAAGCACGCTTATTAAAATCGTATTGGGCCTCTGTGAGCCATCGTCGGGGAGCGTGGAGCTCTTTGGAGGCAAGTCGAAAAAAGAGCTGAGCCTGATGCGGACGCGTGTCGGCTATGTGCCAGATTCCTGCGGAGCATACCAATCCCTCAGTGCGGCTGAGAATCTTCGGATCCGATGTGCGGAATGGGGGCTCGATGAGAAACGTGAGGTTCCTCGCGTCTTGGGCCTAGTCGGGCTGGACGTCGATGAGAAAAAGAGCGTAGGCAGTTTTTCTCTGGGAATGAAACGGCGACTGGATATAGCTACGGCTTTATTGGGCGACACCGACGTACTAATTTTCGATGAGCCGGCAAATGGATTGGATCCGTTGGGCATCGAGAGTATATGGGCCCTTATCGGTCGATTGAATCGAGAGCAGGGTAAGACCATGCTCATCTCTAGTCATGATTTGGATGAGTTGGCATCGGTTGCAACAAGCTGCCTGTTTCTTCATGACGGTGAACTGCTAAAAAAGGAATCGATGGACGTCATAAGGGATGAGGCGCCATCCCTAAAAGAGTATTACAGGCGCTTGATGAAGGCGGTCTCGCTATGAAGCGGGCGATCCATCCCATAAAGGCAGATATGATGCGTTTGCACAGGATATTTCCGGCGAAGTTTGGTCTTGCGCTTATGCTGGCGTTCGGCCTTCTCTTCGGCATCTTTCTAAAAAACGGAACAACGTTGCTCACCTTTGGCTATGGCGTTTGTGGGGACGATATTGGTTTCCTCTGGAATGCAATCGATCCTTCTGCGCCTGATGAGTCCCTTGCGCGCAGCGCTTTTGCCGGTACATCCCTGTTCGTTCCACTCATCGTTTGTTTGGTGCTTTTACAGGAGCATGGCTATAAAGAGGGGCACCGAATTTCTTCGGCAAGAGGTCTCAACCGCTTTTATGGGGCTCTAGCCCATGCATTTTCGTCTGCTTTAATAATTGGCGCAGCGTATAGCGCGCTTTGCCTTCTTCTTTTTGCAATAGCCATAATACGTGGAGGGCATAACTACTCGCACAACATACTAACTGTATTTTTGCCTGCAATGGTAGTCAACGCCGTATTGGTGATATCGGTTGCGCTGGAGACGGTGACCATCTATCGGATAACGGGCAGCGCTGTATTGAGCGGGGCCGTGGTGATAGTTGGATTTGTCATGAGCTTGACGCTCTACGGAGCCTTCCTTCAGGCACCTATACCATCCTTGCGATGGATCTTCTTCCTTCCGGGGCCGTACCTTGGAGTCGGATGTGCCCTTGGGTATAGCGATATGGGGCAGCTGACGCTTCTGAGATATGGCGTGGCAGCCAGCTGTCTATCGGTATTGATTTACGCTCTCTTGAGCTTTCGCGCTGGGGGTGTGCTCAATGGCTCGTCAGATTAAAAGACTTCTCCAGTCAGAATTGAAGCATGTGAGCAAATGGGCGTACGCCTTAATCCTGGTAATTTATGCGTACATGGTGATATTGCAGCTTAATTCTTTCCCGATGTGGTTCTGTAGCCTCCGTGAGAACAGTTTCTTGGGTTTTTTCCCAGACCCGACGCTTCGGCTATCGGCGGAGGATGTCCTTCTATTTGGCAATGCAGAGGTTTTTCGCGGTCTGCTGTTCAACGTAGCCCCGTTGGCCCATGCATTGTTCTTTCCGTTCATCGCGGCTTGCATTGTGCCGTGCTTTGTCAGTTCGGGCTTTGTCGAGGAACCGTGGGGGTTGTCGGAGGCTCGGGGAGGGAAGCGTGTGTGCGCTATCGTTGCGCGAGTGGTGCTATCTTCTTTTGCCCTTTTGGGCGCGTTTGTCCTGTCGAGTGTCGTTTTGTACTGTCTTAACTGCGCAATCGTTTCGGATGCTCAGCAGTATTTCAACCTGCATGTATTTTGCTATCGACTTGTTCTTGCTGCCGCTGCCTGCCTTGCATACGTGGTTTCTTGCGTAATCGTTGTTTCCTATTTTGGGTCCGGCTTCGGTCCGATTGGCATGCTGTTGCTTGTCAACGTCGTAGCGATCTACATACAGATCGGGGCCAATTCCATGCTTCCGCTTCCAGCCTCGATGCTCATGTGGATTTGCGGCGTGACCCCGTTGGGGAATGGTCAATGCATCTCGATTTTAATTGACTGCCTCATAAACGTAGCAAGCGTTTTTATCATTTGCTTTACTGTCGACCGATTGCGGTCGAGATTTCTCTGATTGTTTGTGAGGGATAATCATACCGAGCATATCAAATACAGGGGGGCGGGCACCGTAACTGGTGTCCGCCCCCCCCTGGCTTAGGAGGCTTTAACCTGAGTGGTTCGCGAGCTAGCGGGCCTGCTTTACCTTGGCCGCTGCTTCGACAAACGACTTCCACAGGTTAAAGTCGGTCTCGAGCGTCTTCCACGTGTACTCAGGGTGCCATTGCACGCCCAAGCAGAATGGCTGGCCTTCGACCTCGATGCACTCGGGAACGCCGTCGGTTGCCTTGGCGACCAAACGCGTGCTCTTACCCAGATGATCGACGCAGCAGTGGTGTGCGGAGTTGGTCTGGATCAGCCTGTGCCCGCCAAGCGCGCGCTCCAACAGCGAGCCCGGCACGACCTCGACGGGATGCACGGGGTCGTTGAGCACGTGGGTATGGCGCCACTGCGTGCGGCCCTCGCGAGCGCCCAGGCTCGGCACGTCCATGCACAGGGTGCCGCCAGTGGCGACGTTGAGCAACTGCGTGCCACGGCAGGTGGTAAAGAGCGGCTTCTTGGCGCGGAGCACCTCGCCGACCAGCTTAAACTCAAAGCTATCGCGGATCTCGCAGCAGAGGGTGGGGTCGTAGGGTCGATCATCGCCCCAGCGTTTGGGGTTGACATCCGGGCCGCCGGGAATAGCGATACCGTCGGCGATATCGACGTAATGGCGGATGACCTCAATGTCCTCGGTGATGGACATCTGCAGCGGCAGGCCGCCGGCGGCAAGGATGGCATCGACAAAGACACTTGCGATTTCCTCGTTGGGGGAGAGCGTTTCGCTCAAATAGGGTTTCGCTTCTTCCCAGCGTGGTGCGACCAGGATGAGTGGGCGGTCGGCGGGATCGACGTCGACGTGCGGGGTGTATGACGATGAGGTGCGGGTTCCGATCATGGACGTGGCTTTCGAATCTGAAGGTGACAGGGCGCATGAGAGACGTGGGACAACACTTTCAATGGGTTCGTCCCACGGGGTGGCTGGTTAGTGGCCCTTGATGGAGTTGAGGAAGTCCTGGGCGCGCTTGGTTTGGGGGTGGTCGAAGAACTCGTCGGGCGTGCCGGTCTCTACGATCTGGCCGTCGGCCATAAAGACGACGCGATCAGCCACGCGGCGGGCAAAGTTCATCTCGTGCGTAATGACGATCATCGTCATGCCCTGCTGGGCCAGACGGACCATGACCTCGAGCACCTCGTTGATCATCTCGGGGTCAAGAGCGCTCGTGGGCTCGTCGAAGAGCATGGCCTTGGGCTGCATGGCAAGCGAGCGGGCGATGGCTACGCGCTGCTGCTGGCCGCCTGAGAGCTGCGCGGGCACCTTATCGGCCTGCTCGGCCACGCCTACGCGGCTCAGCAGGTCCATGGCGCGCTCGCGGGCTTCGTCCTTGGAGACGCCCAGCACATCGACCGGTCCCAGCATGACGTTCTGTAACACGGTCATATGTGCGAACAGGTTGAACTGCTGAAACACCATGCCCAGTTCGGCGCGCATGCGGGCAAGATCCTTGCCTTCCTGCGGCAGGGGCTTGCCGTCGATGAGGATCTCGCCCGAGTCGATGGTTTCCAGGCGGTTGATGGTGCGGCACATGGTCGACTTGCCCGAGCCCGAGGGCCCGATCACAACGACGACCTCGCCGCGGTCGACCGAGAGATTGATGTCGTTGAGGACGTGTAGATCGCCATAGTGCTTATCGACGTGCCTGAGCTCAATCAACGGCCGGTTGTCGGTAGAAGAAGTGCTCTGTGCCATGGTGCTCGGCTCCTTATGACTCGAAATGGTAAAGCGTTAGCGGATGATGGTCGCGCCGGTCTTGTGCGAAACGTAGACAGCGGCCTTGTTGATCGCGACGTTGATGAGGATGTAGATGACCGCGATCACCAGATAGACCGATACGAGCGCGTCGTAGTTGGTGATGAGCACGCGGGCATTTTGCATGAGGTCGGGGTAGCTCACCACATAGGCGACGGTGGTGTCTTTGACGACGACCACGAGCTGCGAAATCAACGACGGAATGATAAACCGAATCGCCTGGGGCAATACGATTTTAAAGGTGATTTTGGCCTTGGAGAGACCGAGCGCCTGGGCTGCCTCGACCTGACCACGCGGCACGGCGTTGACGCCGGCGCGGAAGATCTCGGCAAGTACGCCGGCTGCAGCGAGCGCGACGGGAAGCGTGAGCATCCAAAACGACGGCAGTGAAATCTTGTACTGAGGCAGCACCAAAAAGAAGAAGTAGATGAACAGCAGGCTCGGCACGCCACGGAAGAAATCGGTGAGCACGCGGCAGACCAGCTGCAGCGGCTTGATGTCGCTGGTACGGCCGAGCATGAGGGCTAAGCCCAGTACCAGCGCGATGGCGCCGGCGGTGAGCGCGACCTTTACTGTGCCCTCAAAACCGGCAAGCAGGAACTTCCAGGTGGTGAGGTGCGTAAAGAAGTACCAGTAATGGACCGAAAGCTGGCCGGTCACATAAAAGCGCTGCAGTACCAGAGCGATGAGCGCGGCCACGGCAACAAGTGAGATGGCGGTGCCGACGCGAATCTTGGCGCGCATCTTGGGGCCGGGAGCCTCGTAGAGCGCATCGCGCATGGTGAGCGCGGAGGTGGAGTGCTTGCTCATCGGAGGATCCTCACCTTCTTATCGATATAGTTGCCAATGTGGCTCACCACAAAGGCCGTGCCCAGGTAGCCGAGCGCCGAGATAAAGAACGCGGCGACGCCGCCGAGCGAGCGCGTGTTGATGTAGCTCACCACGCCGGTGAGCTCCTGCGGTTTAAGCGGCACCTGACTGCCGAGCGCGGTGGTGAGCATGACGGCGATAAAGAGGTTGGTCATGGGCAGCACGCTCGAGCGCAGCGCCTGCGGAATCACGATCTTGGCGAGGATACGGCTGAAGCTCATGCCCAGCGAGCGGGCGGCTTCCACCTGGCCGACACCGACGGTGTTGATGCCGCTCATAAAGTTCTCGGAGCCAAAGGCAGAACCCAAGAGCACTGTGGCGACGATGACGCAGGTGCGGTAGGGCAGGACGACCTTGAGCGGGGGCAGCGCATAGACGACGATAATGAGCAGCGCGATGCCGGGGATGTTACGGAAGACCTGGACATACAGGTCGCCAAAGACGCGCAGCGGCTTGAGCGGCGACACGCGCATCACGGTGACGGCGACGGCCAGCACCATGGCGATGGCAAACGACTCAAGCGTCATGCCCCAGGTTGCTAGCAGCGCGTCGATATAGTTCTGGCCATAGAGCGACCAGAGCTCGGAGAGACTCATGCGGACCTCCCGCCGGTAAGGAAAGGGGCTCCCGTGTGTACGGAAGCCCCGACAACTCAGTGAGGAAACAGTTTAGCGCAATAAAGCGCATCGTGCGTTTCCGTATGGTTTCGTAGCGGCCGTTACTAGGCTCGCTGCCTAGGCGCCGATCTCGGGCAGCTCGGGAACATTGGTGTCGCCCGTACGGTCGCCAATGCAGATCTGCCACAGCTCGGTCCAGGTGCCGTCATCCTCGATCTTCTTAAGGAAGTCGTTGACAAAGGCGACACCGTCGGAATCGAGCGGCAGGCCGATGCCGTAGGGCTCCTTGCTGCCGAAGGGCTTGCCGGCAATCTTGTACTTGCCGGGCTCGCGGACCAGGGCGCTCTGCTGCATGTTGTTGTCGATGACGTAGGCATCGACGCGGCCCTGCTGGAGTGCCTGACGTGCCTCCTCGTCGGTCTTGAACTCCTGCTGGCTGGCCTTGGGGGCGAACTCCTCCAGGATGGCGGGGCCGTTGGAGCCGGACTGGACGGCGACGTTCTTATCGGCTAGGTCGTCGACGCCCTTGATGTCGTCGTTATCGGCGAGCACCAGGATAGCCTGCTGGGTGTAGTAGTAGGGGCCGGCGAAGGAGACGAGCTTCTTGCGCTCGTCGGTGATGGTGTAGGTGGCAAAGACAGCGTCGACCTGGCCGTTCTGCAGGACGGACTCGCGCGTGTCCGAGGTCACCTGGGTGATCTCGATCTTGTTCTCGCCCAGAATGTAGTTGGACAGGAGCTGCGCGATGCCGGCATCGAAGCCACGGGTCTGACCGTCTTTCTCGTTGAGGAGGGAGAAGAGCGTGGAGGTCTGAACGCCACCGATCTTAAAGACGCCGGCGTCCTTGACGGCCGTGGCCCAGGTGCTGGCGGCGATGATATCGTCATCGGCCTTGGGGCCGTTGTCGACGAGCTTGTCGAATGCCTTGGCGTCGAGCGTGGTGGAAGCCTCGGTATCTTCGGAGCTCTTGGAGGAGCCAGCGGCGGAACCCTTGTCAGCCTCGGCGCTGGTGTCAGAGCAGCCGGCAAGACCAAGGCCGGCGACGGTTGCGAAGGTGGCGGCGACAAAGCCGCGGCGGTCGAGAACGACCTGCTGGGAGAGGTTCTTGCTCATGGTAGAACACCTTTCTCAATAAAATCCCTAGCGGTTGAGTAGAGTTATACCCCATCCCGCTCAAATGGGTCAACACGAAATAACTCAGAAACATACTTGTCTTATAGGTTATTCTACCTACCAAAAAGGGACAGGTCTATTTTGGTAGGTTTTATCTGGGAAAACGTCGGTTATTGCTGCTGAGACGGCGTTTCGCGGACGGCGTGGTCGCTCGCGGCGGTCGCTATAATGGCGGCAACGCGACGCATATATAAGTATGGAGATCGCGTATGAACGGCTATTCGTTTTTCGCGCCGACCGTGACCTAAAACCACCAAAAAGGGGACAGGCACCTTTGTGGTGGTTTGGGCTGGTACGGCGGCCGGTCTCGTTGTTTTGTCTCAATCTGTAACATCTAGACGAGGAAATGGGTTCTTACTGTTACAGATCGAGATTTTATCCTTAGGGGGATTTGAATGTCTCGATCTGTAACAGTTAGGCGGGAATTTGGACCATAGATGTTACAGATTGAGATAATCGCGTCGCGAAAATAAAAACCTCCGCATGGGTGCTTCCCTTGCGGAGGTTTTTTACTCGTTGAGTAGCCTTACGGCCTCGGCGGCCATGTTCTCGACCGTCATGCCGTTCTGAGCGAGCAGCTCGTTGGGGTCGTAGCGGTCGGGGAAGCCCTTGGCGATGCCGAAGGTGCGCGTGCGCACGGGCGTGCAGGCCAAGTAGCACGCGACGCGTTCGCCCCAACCGCCGTCCAAGATGCCGTCCTCGAGGGTGACGACAACGCGATGCTCGGCGGCAAGGCTGTCGAGGAACTCGCGGTCAAGCTCGGTTGCAAAGCGAGGGTTGACGAGCGTGGCCTCGATACCGTATTCGGCTGCCAAGCGGTTTGCCACGCGCTCGCCCAGCTCAAAGAAATCGCCGAGCGCGAGCACGGCCACGTCGCGACCCTGACGCACCACGTTGTAGCGAACGGCGCCGTAATCGGCGTCCTCGGCAGGCGCCAAGTCGGGGCGGCTTACCAGGCTAATGCCCGGCACACGGATCGCTACGGGATGCTCGCGGTGGTCGAGCGACCAGCTCAGCATGGACAGATATTCCTCCATGCAGGCCGGCGCCAAGTAGTGCATGTTGGGAAGACCGCCCAGCATGGAAATATCAAAGAACGAGAGGTGCGTCTCGGATGTGGTGCCAAAGATCGACGCGCCAAATACCAAGATGGTTGCGGGGGCGTCGTTGAGGCACAGGTCGTGCCACAGTTCGTCGTAGGCGCGCTGCAAAAACGTGCCGTACACACCAAAGACTGGCTTGGCGCCCGAGCGCGCAAGCGCGGTGGCAAAGGTTACGGCATGCTCCTCGGCAATGCCCACATCGACGAACTGCTTGCCTGCCGCGGCGCGAAGCTCGGGCGTAAAGCCCATGATGTAGGGCGTTGCGGCCGTGATGCCCACAACCTGCGGATCGCGCTCTATGGCAGCGCTCAGGGCCTCGCCCGTAATGTCGGCATAGGTGCGCGGCGCAGGCTCGCTCGGATGGCCCGGGCAGAGCTTGCGCCCAGTCGCCATGTCAAACGGACCTACATGATGCCAGCGCTCGGGGTCGCTCTGGGCCGGCTCAAAGCCCTTGCCCTTCGCGGTGGAGACGTGCAGCACGATGGGATGATCGATATCGCGCAGTTCCTGCAGCACGTCGACTAGGGCCAACACATCGTTACCGGCGTCCAGATAGCGGTAGTCGAGCCCCATCGCGCGGAAAACGTTGCGCTCACAGGTGCCGTTGCTGGCGCGCAGCTCGGCCAGATTGCGATACAGGCCGCCATGGTTCTCGGCAATGGACTGGTCATTGTCATTGACGATGATGATCAGGTTGCTGTCGAGATCGGCGGCATTGTTAAAGCCCTCAAACGCCAGACCGCCCGAAAGCGAACCGTCGCCAATGATGGTAATGACGTTGTAGCTGTCGCCCGCCAGGTCGCGCGCGTGGGCAAGGCCGCAGCCCAGGCTCACCGACGTGGAGGTATGGCCCATGGCGAACAGGTCGTGCTCGGACTCGTCGGGATTGGCAAAGCCAGAGGCCTCGCCGTAGCGTGCCGGGTCGATATAAGTGTACGCGCGCCCCGTCAGCGCCTTGTGGGCATAGGTCTGGTGTGACACGTCAAAGACAATTTTGTCGGTGGGGGAGTTAAACACGCGATGGAGCGCGACCGTAAGCTCAACGACGCCCAGGTTGGGGGCAACGTGCCCGCCGACGGCGGCGGAGCTTTCGAGGATGGCGTGGCGGATCTCGCCGCAGAGCAGCGGAAGCTCGGCGCGATCGAGAGCCTTGACGTCCTCGGGCGTTGTCGTTTGCGTAAGCAGCATCGTTGTGGGTTACTCCATGCGAATCGTGCGCCGGCACTCCCTCGGCCGGCACAATTGCACAAGACAGTCTCGCACATTTTGGCGTTTGATATGTGACGGCGGCGCGGTAATTCGCCAACTGGTGGGGCAAAACGTTTTGTCCGATGCCATACTGGTAGATTCGATGATGATTTTATTCATTGCGTGCAGGCCGCGGCTTGCCGCCGAGCGCCGCCGGAAGGAGGCCGCATGTCCGATACCGTTCGTGCCGAGAAAATCGCGTGCGAAGTAGACCATGCTGCCCGTCAACTGGCACAGGCGGGCCGTCTGGACCTGACGCGCGAGTTTATCCAGCATGGCGATGTGACGGTGTATACGCATGTGACCTCGGTGGCGCGGGCAAGTCTGTCCTTTGCCGAGCGCCTGGGCCGTGTTGGCATTTCGGTCGACCGTGCCTCGCTGCTGCGCGGGGCCCTGTTACACGATTACTTTCTCTACGATTGGCATGACCCCGACCCGAGCCATCGACTGCACGGATTTCGGCATCCGTTTTTTGCCCTGGCGCGTGCGGAGGAAGATTTTGAGCTGACGTCTCGTGAACGGAATATTATCGTGCGCCATATGTTTCCGCTGGTGCCGGTGCCGCCGACGTGTCGTGAGGCATGGATTGTGTGTCTGGCAGATAAATGGTGCGCGCTGCGCGAGACGGTCGCCGGCCGCCTGCCGCGCAAGGACGAGGCGGACGATGGCGTGAGTAAAGCATCGAGCGAAAAGAGGAGAGGGTAGACGGTGGGGACCGCGATCGACATGGCATTTGACGGCGCGACGCTTGCCGCCTGCCCGCTCTCGGCGCTGGTACTCTCGTTTGCCTTCTACGGTTTTTGCGGCTGGGTATGGGAGTCGACAGTCTGCGCCATGCTCAACCACGGACGCTTTGCCAACAGCGGCTTTTTGCTAGGGCCGTGTTGTCCCATCTACGGTGCGGGCGGCATCGCGTGCTGGTTGCTGCTGCGTGGAATCCCAGACGCCTCGAGCCAGTTTGTCGCTGCCGCGCTCGTATGCAGCGTGATCGAATATAGCGTGGGCGTGCTGTTGGAAAAAACGACGGGTGCCCGGTTTTGGGATTACTCGCATTTGCCGTTTAACCTGCACGGACGCATCTGCCTGTACTGGGCCTGCGCGTTTGGCTTGGGTGCGTTGTGTATTTGCCGTTTAGTGGAGCCGGCATTGCTGGGGCTGCTTGGCCATCTGCCGGTGCTGATTGTGCGGCTGTCCGCCTTTATCGTCGCGGTCGCGATGATGGTCGATGCGGTGTGCTCGTTGGCCAGCTGGCGGCGTCTGTCCGATCAGCTTGAGCGTGTGCGTGCCGACCTTGCCGACCGCATCAATGAGTCGCTTGCCGACGCCTCCGACTCTATGCTCGAACGTATTCCCGATTCGGCGATCGACTCGGTGGCGCAGACGCATATCCGCGGTCGCGCCGTTAACGCTTGGCTGGCCGAGCTGGGCGACGCGGCGCTCGATGCCCTGCGCGAGAAGGCTTCGATGCCGACGTTTATCTCGGATGGTGCTCGCGGCCTGGCGCTCGCTGCCCGCCGCGTGGCCGATGCCGCGCCGAGCGTGCCCCGTCCGTCGCTCACCCGTCTCCGTACCGGCAAGCGCATGAGCCGTCCGGTGCCGAGCGTGTCACTCAGCCGCCGCGACCTACGCTTCTTTAACGCCTTCCCGCGTCTGCGCATCAATCGCTACGAAGGTGTCATCCGAGCAACTAATCTCCGCGACCGCGCCCACGAGCTGTTTCGGCGCTAGCCGGGGCGGGCACGCTCACGGCCCCCTTGCTCGCGTATTTCCCGTTCGTTTCGCGCCCGTTGCCGTGCCGTTTCCAAGATTGCGGCACCGTTTCCATTCGACAACGCAGCGTTTAACAGCGCCGTATCTGGTCTACACCAGTTGCCCCTCGGCCGCATTATGGGCGCCGACAACGTTCATGCGACCAAGGGGGAGCGAATGTACGATACGGGATCGACAACGTTTATGCTCATCTGCACCATGCTCGTGTTTTTAATGACACCGGGTCTGGCGTTTTTCTATGGCGGCCTGTCCAGGCGCAAAAATGTCATCAACACCATGCTTATGTGCTTTGGCGCCATTGGCCTGGTTGGTGTGCTGTGGATTGTTGCCGGCTGGTCGCTGGCCTACGGTGGCGACGGTTCTAGCCCGTTTATTGGCGGCTTTGACCAGCTGCTGTGCCTGCCGGTGCTCAACCAGGTGCTGCAGGCGGCCGAGGGCAATGCTGCGGATGGTGCCGTCTACCCTCAGATCATCAACATTGCCTTCCAGATGGCGTTTGCCATGATCACCGCCGCTATCGTTACGGGCAGTCTGGCAGGCCGCGTTATGTTTGGTGCCATGACGGCCTTCCTGGGCATTTGGCTGCTCGTGGTCTATGCGCCGCTCGCCCACATGGTTTGGGGCGGCGATGGTTCCTTTATCGGCGACATCATCGGCGCGCTCGACTTTGCCGGCGGCGACGTGGTACACATTTCGTCCGGTCTCACGGGCCTGATTCTCTGCTTAATGCTCGGCCGTCGTCGCGGCTTTGGCATGGTGAGCTACCGTCCGCATAACGTGCCGTTTGTGGCGCTGGGCGCCGGTCTACTTTGGTTTGGTTGGTTTGGCTTTAACGGCGGCAGCGAGTTTAAGGCCGACGCCGTGGCGGCACTCGCCATCCTCAACACCGTGACGGCCAGCGCGGCGGGCATGGTCTCGTGGCTTGTCGTCGAGCGCGTGCACACCGGTCGTCCCACGCTGGTGGGTGCCAGCACCGGTCTGGTTGCGGGCCTTGTGGTGGTTACGCCGGATGCGGGCTTTGTCGAGCCGTGGGCGGCGCTGGTCATGGGCCTGATCGTATCGCCCGTCTGCTACCTGGCCATCAGCCACCTTAAGACCAAGTTCCGCTACGACGATGCGCTCGACGCGTTCGGTTGCCACGGTATCGGCGGCATCTTGGGCGGTGTGCTCACGGGCCTGTTCTGCGTGCCGGAGCTCTCGCGGACCGGTAAGGGCGGCCTGTTCTACACGGGCGACGTGTCGCTGCTTGTCTCGCAGGTTCTGGGCATTGTGGTGACGGTCGTTATTGTGCTGGTGCTCGACTTGGTGATCGCCGCGGTGGTCAAGGCGCTGTTCCACGGTAGCCTGCGCGTGGACGAGGCCGACGAGGCGCTGGGTCTGGATGCGAGTCAGCACGGCGAGAGCGCCTATCCTTCTTTCTGCGGACTCGATTAGCAGCTTCCCCAAGCACCGCACCTTGCCGTTCAATCGTCGCTCACGTACTTAAGTACGCTTCGCTCCTCTTTCACGGCAATCTGCGGCACTTGGGAAACCTGCTAAGACCAGTCAGTTGAACTTTTTGATTTCTGAGGTTGGTTTGCGGCACCTGGGAAACCCGCGTCTCATGTAAAGGGATACGTTGATTTTTGAGAGGAATTCATTATGAAAAAGATCACGGCTATCGTGCGCCAGGAGAAGCTTGAGGTTCTCAAAGATGCGCTGTTTGCTGCTGATGTTCGCGGCATGACTATCAACCAGGTGCAGGGCTGCGGTGCACAGCATGGCTGGAAGGAATACGTTCGCGGCAACGAACTGCTCGTCAATACCATCCCCAAGGTGCAGTTCACCCTCATCTGCGCTGATGAGCACGTTGACGGAATTGTCGACATCATCTGCAACGCTGCTCGCACCGGTGCCGTTGGAGACGGCAAGATTTGGGTCGAGCCGGTCGAAGAGGTCATCCGCATACGCACCGGCGAACACGGCCCCGCCGCGGTGTAGAATCGACTGCCTGCCATCCGCAACGTTAAAATACTGCAATGAGGCACAAGACTTGCGTTGCGGATGGACAGATTATGGGGCGTAATAAATATCCCGAGGAGACGGTCGCGAAGATTCTCGACGCGGCACTGGAGCTATTCTGCGCACAGGGTTATGAGGGGACGAGTATTCAAGATATCGTTGACCGTCTCGACGGCATGACCAAGGGCGCTGTCTATCATCACTTCAAGAGCAAAGAAGAGATTTTCAACGCCGCGTTTGATCGGGCGATGACTCCGATTGTTGAGCACCGCCGCTCGATGCTTGGCGTCGGTAATATGACCGGAGCCCAAAAGCTCAAGCGACTGTACGCTCCCGAGTCCGTTGTTCCACAAATTGAGCTATGGGCACGTATGCGTCCTGCAGCAGATCCGGTAAAAAGCTCGCGCCTACTGGCGATGCAGTACCAGGGCTCATTTGACGAGTCGGCCGATGGCTGTCTCTTGCCAGTGATCGAGGAGGGCATCGCCGACGGCTCCATTGCGTGCGAATGCCCGCGCGAAGCGGCGGAGGCCGTATCGTTGTTGGCGAATCTTTGGCTGCTGCCATTGTTTCGTCCGCTCGAGCCCAAGGAGCGAATGCTCGCTCGCGCACAATGTTTGGCGCAGATGGCTGCCGCGGTGGGACTCGATTTGGGGGAAGAAGTGCTTCAGACAACGGCGCAGATTTGGGACGTATGGGACCGCGCCGGGTGGTAATATAGATACCAACGGTATGTAATTGATTTGTGAGGGTAGCCACGGTTGCCCTTTTCAAGTCATTAAATACATACTAGTGGTATGTATAGGGGGTGGGCTTATGGCTGGGCTGAGAGACGTCGGCGTCTCGTTGAAATCAAAAACAGTGCGGTCAATCAGGCTCGCGGAACTTCTGGTTGCGCAGCTGTGCACGTATTCGATGCTGTCGGCGCTGTGCTTTGCGTATCCACTTTACTTGTTCGATTGCAGTGGATCGTCAACGTTATATGGCGCCGTCGTGGCGACGGCGTTCATACCCGGCGTACTCGCAACTCCGGCTGGTGGGATCTTAGCGGATCGGGGAAGACACCGCGAGGTCTTCGTGTCCCTCGGCATTGCTCTGATGACTGCATCACTGCTGTCTATCCCCATGAAGCGCTCGTTGCCTCTTGCGGTCGTCGTAGTAGCGATACTTTGTGTTCAATATGGTGTTCAATCGCTGCTAAAGCCAATGCTCCAAATTGAGACGGTGCGTATGGCGGGTGAAGAGAAGGTTGAGCGGGCCACTGCATTGGTTTCGCAGATGACCATGGTGAGCAATATCTTGGGTCCTGTGGTCGGGACGGCAGTCTATGGGTGCTTTGGCATCGATGCTCTTTGCACAACCGCGTCGGTGGCGTTTGCGATTTCAGCTCTCTTGTTTGGGGTCGCACTCAAGCAAAACGCCTCATCTGAAACGATGAGAGACGGCGCGACTCGCACGACATGCCGAAACGATTTTCGGGAGTCGATTCGGTATCTGTTGCAAAATGCATCATTGGTCGCTGTGATTTTGCTTGCGGCAGTTTTGAACCTTGCGTTGGTTGGGCTAACGATTGGCGCTCCCATTATTGTTACGAAGCATCTCGGCATGCAATCGTCCTGCGTTGGGATAGTTGAGGTTGCTCTGGGCCTGGGTGGTCTTACCGGCAGTGGCTTGGTCGGCATTTGGCCGCATCGTTTTTCTTTCAATGGCATATGCCGATATGTTGCGATGATCTGTTTTGGAGTCGCGCCGATTATTGTTACGCTGTTGTTCGGCGTAGATGTATGCGTGTTCACCGTGTTTGCGGTTGGTTCGGCATGGGTCATGGTGTGGGCGAGCATTACGTCGGTTGAAATCATCGCGTTTGTTCAGCGGGCAGCGCCGACTGAGCTCTGCGGAAAAGTGCTTTCGGTCGTTTACATGGTCCTTTCCTGCGCAACACCTATCGGCCAATTGACGTACGGGGTTGCATATGATCGATGGACACCGGCGATTGTATTCGCAGGCATGCTGGCGGTGCTGACGTTGACGACGGCGCTGTTTTATCGGCTGAAAAGTTGCTTGTGGCGATTGTCTTAACGCGCTGGGGCACCGTTGCTTTGCGGAAGCGAATGTCCTGGCGCGTTGGAACACCCTTGCATGGGCATGCCTCTCTTTCGTCTAAAATAACGTGCAGACGAAGGAGAGGCATGCCCCATGATCAAGATGTTCGCGAGTGACTTAGACGGAACGCTGCTGAACGCCCTGCACGAGGCAGATAGGACTATCCGCCGCGCCATTCGCGAGCTGACTGAGGCTGGCCTGCATGTGGTTCCCGCGACCGGACGCTCGACGCTGCCGATTGGCGAGCATGGCTTTACGGGCCTGGCGCTTGACGCCTGCTGCTCCAACGGATCCATCGTGCGCGACAGCCATGGCGAGGTGCTCAAGACCTGGACCATCGACCCACAGATCACTGAGGAGCTGCTCAAGGAGTTTCCGGATATCTGTTTTGACTGCTCCACGCCCGACGGCATGTTTTCGAGCGGATCGTTCGAGATGCACCAGGCGGGCTTTAAAAAGGACAGCCCTATCAAGCGCATCGTGATGCGCGGCATGCGTGCGCGTGGCGGGTACCACGAGGAACAGTGCTTCGACCAGTCGATCGGTGACATCCTGCGTCATGACGTGTGCAAGATCAACTGCCGCGTGACCTCGCCCGAGCTGGAGCGCGACCTTAAGGCGTATTTGGCCGAGCGTTCGGACCGTGTGGTCAACGCGCCGTTCGATCCGGTGATGTTCGAGATCACGGACGTGGCGTGCAACAAGGGCGAGAGCGTGGCCTGGCTGGCGGGCTACTACGGTATTGCCGAGGACGAGGTCGCGGTTTACGGCGACGGCGGCAACGACATCGCCATGCTCAAGCGTTTCCGCCACAGCTATGCGACCAAAAACGGCAGCGACGCGGCCAAGGCCGCCGCGAGCGCGACCATCGGCAGCTGTATGGCCCATGCCGTCCCCAAACACATGCTCGCCACCATGCGCAAGCAAAACTCCCGCACCATCATCGAATAAGGGACAAAGGGACAGTCCCTTTGCCACAATCTAAATATTGCCTTTACGTGTTGATACACACGGTGTGCAATAATACTCGCACTGTGCAATAGCGCACAGGTTGAGTAACAAGGAGGACGTTTGTCCCAGCTCGAGAAATGTGATCGCCGGTCCCTTCGCTCGCAGCGCGCCCTTCGCCAGGCGCTTGCCAGCGAGCTTGCCGAAAGCGGCGACCTTTCACGCATTAACGTCGCGTCGCTCACCGAGCGCGCCGGTCTTACACGCCGCACGTTCTATTCGCACTACCGCGATATCCCCGACTTTATCAGCCAGATCGAGGACGGCCTGCTTGCCGAGATTCGCGAGCGGGTGGAGCTTATCACCGCAGCTCAATTACCCGATCTTTACCGCAATATCGACGAGCTCGAGCCGGCACCCGGTTCGGTTGAGCTGCTGCGCTATCTTGCGGCTAATCGCGACCTTATCGGGGCTCTGCTGGGCCCGGGCGGCGACCCCGCCTTTATTAAAAAGATTATCGACACCGCGCGTGAGGCTGTGGTGCCGCGTGCACAGACGGGCATTTTGGGCTTGGCGCTGGGCACCTTCTTTGACTACTACGTCACCTATGTCGTAAGTGCCGAGGTCGGCATGATCCAACGTTGGTTTGAGCGTGACCTTTCCGAATCGCCCGAGACCATGGCGCGCATTATGACGGTTATCGCCTTTGTGCGCCCCGGCGACCTGTATGGCCAACCCATCGATATCAACGTGCCGGAATACGGCATGAAGCTATTGAATCTGCAGCTCGAGGACGCGGCCGACACCGCCGCAGCCGTCGAGTCCAACAACTAAGAGGAGAGACAGATGAGCAAACTCGTCGAGGGCATCAAGGACCGCATGGTCGCTGCCGCACGCGAGGCCGCGCCCGCCGTGGTGGACGCCGCGCAGAAGGCCGCGACCGCGGCTGCCGAGAAAGTTGCCGAGGCAGTTGCCGATGCCAAGAACGCGGCAGGGGAGACGTCCATCGCCAGTGAGCCCGCCACCGCCACCGAGCCCGTAGCCGCCGCCCACGCCCCCGAAGGCGCGATCTTCAACCCCGGCAACGCCCACGGCAACCTGCACCTGGGCATCGACGTGGGCTCCACCACCGTTAAGCTCGCCGTGCTCAACGACGACAACCAGATCGTCTACGCCAAGTACCAGCGCCACCACACCGACGTCCGTGCCTGCGCCCGCGACCTGTTCGAGGGCGCTGCGACCGTGCTGCCGACGGCCCAGATGACCTGCGCCATCACCGGCTCGGGCGGCCTGCTGCTGTCCCAGTGGCTCGACCTGGAGTTTGTCCAGGAGGTCATCGCCAGTAAGCGCGCCGTCGAGACCCTTATCCCGGCCACCGACGTCGCCATCGAGTTGGGTGGCGAAGACGCCAAGATCATCTACTTCGATAATGGCATTGAGCAGCGCATGAACGGCACCTGCGCCGGCGGCACGGGCGCGTTCATCGACCAGATGGCAACCCTGCTGCACACTGACGCCAGCGGCCTTAACGAACTCGCGGCCAACGCCACCACCATCTATCCCATCGCCAGCCGCTGCGGCGTTTTTGCCAAGACCGACGTGCAGCCGCTGCTCAACGAGGGGGCCCGCCCCGAGGACGTGGCCGCCTCCATCTTCCAGGCTGTCGTGACTCAGACCATCTCGGGCTTGGCGTGCGGCCGTCCCATCCGCGGCAACGTCGCCTTCCTGGGCGGCCCGCTGCAGTACCTCTCCGAGCTGCGCCACCGCTTCTACCTCACGCTCAATCTGGACGAGGAGCACCGCATTGTGCCCCAAAACGCTCACCTGTTTGTGGCGAGCGGCGCCGCCATGGCGCACGAGTCCAACAAGCTCAGCACGTTCCCGCAGCTCATCGAGGCTATCGACAGCCTGGGTGACACGCAGGGTGCCGAGGTCGAGCGTCTGGATCCGCTCTTTGCCACCGACGAGGACTTTGCCGAGTTCAAGACCCGCCACGACCAGGAAGTCGTCCCCAAGGGCAAGCTCGACGGCTACACCGGCCGCGTGTTCATCGGCATCGACGCCGGCTCCACCACCATGAAGGCCGCGCTCGTGGGCGAGGACGGTCAGCTGCTGCACACCTGGTACGGCAACAACAACGGCGACATCCTAGGCACGGCCAAGGTCATCATGGCCGATTTCTACAACCACATCCCCGCGGGCTGCACCATCGGCCACGTGACCACCACGGGCTACGGTGAGGCGCTGCTCATCGAGGCCCTCAAGGCCGATTCCGGCGAGATCGAGACCGTCGCGCACCTGCGCGGCGCCAAGGCGTTCCTGCCCGGCGTCGAGTTCATTCTGGACATTGGCGGCCAGGACATGAAGTGCCTGCGCGTCAAGGACGGCGTCATCGAGCACATCATGCTCAACGAGGCCTGCTCGTCGGGTTGCGGTAGCTTTATCGAGAGCTTCGCCGTCTCTATGAACATGGACGTGCGCGCGTTCGCCAACGCCGCCATCCATGCCAAAGCCCCGGTCGACCTGGGAAGTCGCTGCACGGTCTTTATGAACTCGCGCGTCAAGCAGGCGCAAAAGGAAGGCGCCACGGTGGGCGACATCGCCGCCGGCCTGTCCTATTCCGTCATCAAGAATGCCCTGTTCAAGGTCATTAAGCTGCGCGATCCCAAGGAGATCGGCAGCCAGGTAATCGTCCAGGGCGGCACCTTTATGTCCGATGCGACACTGCGCGCGTTTGAACAGCTCACCGGCGTTCATGCCGTGCGTCCCGACATCGCCGGCTGCATGGGCGCCTACGGTGCGGCCCTGCTCGCCCGCGACCGCGCCGGCGCCGACGGCACCTCGACCATTCTTTCGGCTGAGGACATCGCGCACCTTACCGTGACGCAAAAGCATGTCCGCTGCGGCCGTTGCTCCAACAACTGCCAGCTTACCGTCAACGACTTTGGCGGCGGCAGGCGCTTCATTACCGGTAACCGCTGCGAGAAGGGTGCCGGCCACAAAAAGCAGAAGACCGAGGCCCCCAACCTCTTCAAAAAGAAAAACGAGCTGCTCTTTAACCGCGAGGTTCTGAGCCCCGACGAGGCCCCGCGCGGCACCGTGGGTATCCCGCGCGCACTCAACATGTACGAGAACTACCCCTTCTGGCACGCGTTCTTTACGCGCCTGGGCTTTAGCGTGCAGCTGTCCGACCAGTCGAGCAAAAAGACCTACCAGGCGGGCATCGAGTCCATGCCGTCCGAGAGCGTGTGCTATCCGGCCAAGATGAGCCACGGCCACGTGATGAACCTTATCGACCGCGACGTCGACTTTATCTGGATGCCGTGCGTGCGCTGGGAGCGCAAGGAGGATCAGACCGCCGGCAACTGTTACAACTGCCCCATTGTCATGAGCTACCCCACGGCGTTGGCACTCAACATCGACGAGATCCGCGAGCAGAACATCGAGTTCCTGTACCCGTTTGTGCCCTATCACGACAAGACCGAGCTCAAGCGCCGCCTGTACCAGGTGCTCGCCGTCGACCGCGTGGCCGATGCCGAGGCCGGACGCGGTCGTGTGCGCGGCCCTAAAATCACGCGCTCCGAGGTCGATGCCGCCGTCAACGCTGCCTTTGAGGCCGACGCGCGCTTCCACGAGGATATCCAGACCATGGGCGAGGAGGCTCTTAAGTGGGTCGAGGACCACGGTGGCCACGGCATTGTGCTCGCCGGCCGTCCCTACCATAACGACCCCGAGATCAACCACGCCCTGCCCGAGCTTATCTCGAGCTTTGGCTTTGCGGTCTTTACCGAGGATTCGCTCGCACATCTCGTGAAGCCCGAGCGCCCCATCCGCGTCGTCGACCAGTGGATGTACCACAGCCGCCTGTACGCCGTCGCGCGCTTTGTGACGATGCGCAACGACCTGGACCTGATCCAGCTCAACTCCTTCGGCTGCGGCCTGGACGCTCTGACCACCGACCAGGTGCAGGAGATTCTGGAGGCCAGCGGCAAGATCTACACCGTGCTCAAGATCGACGAGGTGTCCAACCTGGGCGCTGCGCGCATCCGCATCCGCTCACTCATGGCGGCGCTCAAGGACCAGGAGGCCGAGCGCTTGGCCGAGGCCACGGCCGCGGGCGAGGCCTATGAGCAGGGCGATGCCGCGCCGGTGGCGCCCTCCACGGATGCCCCCGCGTTCGCAAGCCGTAAGTACACGTTCGAGGCTCAGCGCGAGAGTGCTTCGACCGCGTGGCCCAAGGTGCCCTTTACCGAGCAGATGCGCGAGGAGGGCTACACCATCCTGTGCCCGCAGATGGCACCAATCCACTTTGACCTGGTCAAAGAGGTGTTCCGCGGTGCTGGCTACAACTTGGAGCTGCTGCCCTCGACCGACCACGACGCCGTCGAGGCCGGCCTGCGCTACGTGAACAACGACATCTGCTACCCGTCTATTTTGGTGACCGGCCAGATTATGGAGGCCATCGAGAGCGGTCGGTACGACCTGTCCAAGACGGCCGTGGTTATCAGCCAGACCGGCGGCGGCTGCCGTGCCACCAACTATATCGCGCTCATCCGTAAGGCCCTGCGCGAGAGCGGCCATCCCGAGATCCCGGTGATCTCGCTTTCGGCCGTGGCACTCGGCGAGGACAACCCCGGCTTTAAGATTACGCCGGCGCTGCTTAAGCAGGCCGTGTACGCGGTGCTCTTTGGCGACGTGATGATGCAGATGCTCTATCGTTGCCGCCCGTACGAGGCTACACCCGGCGCCGCCAACGCGCTCTACGAGGAGTACATGGCGCGCGCCCGCAAGCTGGCGCCCAAGTTCAACCGCCACAACTACACCAAGCTGTGCCGCGAGGCCATCCGCGCGTTCGACACCATGCCGCTTGTGGGCGAGGGCACCAAGCCGCGCGTGGGCGTGGTCGGCGAGATCTTGGTCAAGTTCCACCCTACGGCCAACAACCACGTGGTCGATGTGATCGAGCGCGAGGGCTGCGAGGCCGTGGTACCGGGCCTGCTCGACTTCTTCCTGTACTCCATGAGCAACGCCGAGCTGCAGAAGGACGAGCTGGGAAGCTCTGCCACTACGCGCGCTGGTATGCAGGCGCTCATCAAACTCGTGGACTGGATGCGTACGCCGGTGGAGGAGATGCTCGAAAAGTCCAAGCGCTTTGAGGCGCCTGAGCGCATCGGTACCATGGCCGACAAGGCGCGCACGGTGCTTTCGGTGTGCAACAACATGGGCGAGGGCTGGCTGCTCACGGCCGAGATGCTCGATCTGATCGATCACGGTGCGCCCAACATCATCTGCACGCAGCCCTTCGCGTGCCTGCCCAACCACGTGGTGGGCAAGGCGGTGATCAAGGAACTGCGTCGCCAGCATCCCGAGAGCAACATCGTCGCGGTGGACTACGACCCCGGTGCGTCCGAGGTCAACCAGCTCAACCGTATTAAGCTCATGATTAGCGTGGCCAAGGAGAACATGCGCGCCGGCAAGGGCTTTAAGCTCGAGAAGGTGGCGCCGCTCGCGATGGACGAGGTCACCGGCCAGATGCGCGCCCACGATGGCTGCGTGAGCTGCGGGCCGGCCAGCGAGGAAGCCGTTGCATCGGTCGCCAAGCGTCTGGGACGTGGCATTAAGAAGTAGCTGGCCTGCTTTGGGCTGGATATGAGACAAACGGGTGGTAGCCGTACCGGCTACCACCCGTTTTTGCTGGACATCTGTTGCGTAAACGGTCCAACTATCACCCCCCTGCGAACTTAGATTTCGGAAGTATGCGGCAAAATTTGAATAGGCCGAGCACACTGGATATGCCCAAGCTTTGTACCTGCGGTTTTATTGGTGAAAAACCGGGGTGTGCTCGAGGGCTCCGGAATTTGCCGCATACTTCCGAAAACAACGTCTCGGTGGCACCAAAAATTGCCTCCAGAACCCTGAGATAATGAACATATGTAGCCGCTCGCCGCAAATTATCGTCCGTTCATGGAACCTATCTCCAACGAGTTGTAACCATATGGTTTGATGTTGGAAACATATGATTGCCGGCAGGCCATAGGTGACGTTCCCCCTGATATCGGAGGTTCCAGGTATGTTTCACGCTCCGTTAAGCAACTATCGGCTGGGCTAGCATGGGCCGCCGCACTATCTCAATAACCCTTGCAGTGGTCTGCCTGGCTGTGCTCCTGGGCGCTACAGGGCTGTTTGCTATAAGCCGAGAAACGTCCTATATGCAGGAATGCGCTTCCGAAGGGTTTGCCATTGATGGTTTCTATCGGGATGACAAAACGAGTCGGGTAACCCTGGCTTTTCTTGAGGAGGACAACTGTCGATGGCAGCTGGTCGACCAAGACGGAATCTGCACAGACGGGCAGTTTAAGCGTACGGATGACCCCAACATCCTGATATTAAAGAAGGAAAACGGTGAAGAATTCGGTACGGTCCACGTGGCGTACTTGTCACGCCGACGCGATCAGGGCTTGCTCTACCTATTTAGAGATACCAGGGTGACCCGTTTTTATCTGGTGAGTACCGGTCCGGCGTTTACGGTGGAGTCTGGCGATGTCGATGCGGACAGTTGATTCACGGCAATAAAACAGCGAGCGGGGCACGGACATGAATCGCGCCCCGCTTTTTTGCTCGCGGCCTGCGTCGCGTCTGCGCCTCGTTCCGACTCGCGCCCGTGCGCGCATCCATCTCACATCCCGCATCACTTCACATCGAACTCCACGCGATCGAGCTCGGGCACGTTGAGGTCAATGAGCTTGCGGGCGACGTGACGGTCGTGTGCCCCAAGCGCCTCGCTTGTCGTCACATGGGCGACAATCTCGCGCTCGACGATGCCCTCCTTGTCGCCTTCGGTAGCCGAGGTCTCGACGGCGACGGTGTAATCCTTAAAGCCCGGCAGCACCGCGGCAAGTTCGCGCGTAGTTTCGGTGACGCCGTAGCCGTCCTGCACGCCGGCCTGCGCCGAGCCAATGGAACCCGCCGTCATGACGATGCAGGGGATGGCAAAGACCACCGTGCCCACAATAATGCGGCGGCGCACCTTGCGTGACAGCTCATCGACCTCGGCATTTTCCTCGGCTGTCACAATGCCGTCGCCGTTGAGGTCGCGCTTGAGCGGTACACGTAAAAGAAGCAATACGGCTTCGGCCGCCAGCGCGATAAAGACCACGTTGATGCCAAACTCGTAAAGCGCCGAGAGAAACAGTGACCCGCTTGCGATGGCGATGCCATAGCCAGCCGCGCACAGGGGCGGCATGAGCGCGGTCGCCACGGCCACGCCTGCGATGAGCGTGGCGGGTTCCTGGTCGCGCGAGTTGCCCAGGCCACCCGCAAAGCCGCCCGCGAGCGCGACGGCAAGGTGCCACACAGTCGGTGTCGAATTGTCGATGATGGCGGCTGTGGTGGCGCCAAGGGGCGAGAGCTTAAAGTACAACGTGGAGGTGACCAGGCAAAAGGCCATTTGCAGCGCAAGGCTGGCGACGGCTTCGACGGTAATCTCGCGGTCGAGCGTGGCGATGCCGTATGCCATGGCAAGAACCGAGCCCATGAGCGGGCAGATGAGCATGGCGCCCACGATGGCGATGTCCGAGTCGATATCGAGGCCGATGCTTGCGATGAGCATGGCGATGATGAGGATGCATAGGTGGGAACCAGTCAGACGCGCCCCGTTTACAAAACGCTTGCGGATCACGTGATAGGGCGCGCGTCCCTCGCGAATGTTGAATGCGCGCTTGAGGAAGCGACCAGCCTGCTCGGCAGCCTCGCTATGGGCGGGACGGATGCCGTGGCGCCGGTGATGGCGTTCGCGTAGTCGCTTGATCTGTTGTTTGTCGAGTTCCATGTCCACCTCGTTCCAGCGCGGTCCGCGCAACGCGCCCGTTGTCTTAACTCTACACCGTGGCGGGCGGGGTGTCTGTTGGATGCGGAATCCGATAGGGCGGATGACGCGGGAGCAAATGCAAATCACAGGCTCAATTCCATCCCGCGAAAATATGATGCACCAGCTCCTTCAAATGTGACGAAATTGTGAAGCACAGGAGCACGAATTTCAAAAAAAAACGCTGGTCGCCAATGTTGCGCAACAGAATTCAAAAATCGACAGCTACCGTTTGATACGTATGGATACATCCGTGTCAAAGGGAGAAAGCCATGGCAAACTACAGTCCACAACACTTTGAGCCTCGGGCCAAGGCCGTCAACGTCAAGGGCGTTGCCAACCGCGCCGTCGCAACCGTTTTGACGGCGGGCCTCATCGCTCAGCCGCTCATGTCGCCGCTGGCGGCAATCGCCGCACCGTCAACCGATAACGGCGATTCTGTTCAGGGGGGGGGGTAGTTCTGTAGAGAATACCGTTGCCGCCGGTAACCAAGCGGTCGTAAAGACGGCTGCCCAGCTGGCCGAGGAGTCGGCAAAGCAGCTCAAGGACGCTCAGGCCGCCTACGATGCCGCCCAGAAGAAGGCCGACGCGGCGGGTCAGTCTCAAAAGCAGGCTCAGCAGCAAAAGGATCAGGCCTCGCAGGCCGTGACCGATAACGCCGCCGAGCAGAACGAGGCCGAGGTAGCCGCGCTCCAGGAGAAGATTGACGAGCTCAAAGCCGCCGTCGAAAAGACCGAGCAGCAGCAGAAGAAGCTGGGCGACCTGAACGATCAGCTCGATCAAGCCAACAAGAGTGTCGAGGATAAGACCCAGGCGCTCAAGGACGCCAAGGCAAAGCAGGATGAGGCCAAGAAGGCCCTCGATGATGCCCAGGCCAAGCTCGAGGCCATGGGTATGGACGAGTACGAGGCCGCCAAGAAGGCCGTCGAGGACGCACAGGCAAAGCTCGATGACGCCAATAAGGCCGTTGCTACTGCACAGGCCAATCTGGACCAGGCCAAGGCTGCCGAGGCTAGCGCCCAGCAGGAAAAGAAGGACACTGAGGCCGCTCTGACGACTGCCCAGGCCAAGAAGCAGGAGACTGCCGCTGCGCTCGCAGCCGCAACCACCGCGCGCGATAACGCCCAGCAGAAGTTCAACCAGGCGCAGGCCGCGCTCGATGCTGCCGTCTCGGGTACGGGTGTCGACCTGAGTGCGCTTGAGGCCGCCAAGATCGCTGCTGCTGGTGAGCTCAAGACCGCGCAGGCGGAGCTCAATGCCGCGACGGATGCCGACGCTACCGCCCAGGCGAACCTGCAGGCGGCCCAGAATACCGCCACCGCCGCGCAGGAGAAGGCCAACGCCGCCAACGCTGCCGTGGCATCTGCCCAGTCTGCATACGATGCGGCAAACAAGGCGTACAAGGACGCGGCCAGTAAGCGTGACGCCGCGAAGACGGCATACG
>DXZT01000060.1 GCA_019419545.1 Collinsella sp.
TGCGAACCTCCAGTCCGGACCGCCCCGCGGTCCAACTTTCTGTCCGCACCCCCAACAGTCCGTATTTCACCGCAACTGAGGAGATGGGGCCGGCTACTTGAGGCTGCTGGCGACGACGGGACGGTCGAGAGCTGCCTCGAAGCGGTCGGCCATCGTGGGGTCGCTGAGCGTGTCGACTTGGTTGAGCATGACGCGTGCGGTGCTGAGTTTCAGCGCCTGCATCTCGGCATTGAGCACCATGGCGACGCGCTCGGGCGTGGCGATGTCAGTGAGCTCGCAGCCGCAACGCTCGCAAAAGAGCTCGGGGCGGTGGACGGCTTCGTTGATGGGCTTGCCGAACCCCGAGGCGCCGACGATCCAGACGATGTTGGCCGTGCCAGAGGGAATCACCGGCTCCCAGGCGGCGTGCGCCTTGAGCGGGAGCCGCTTGCTGCCGTCCGCCTCGGCCAGGACGTAGTCAAAGCGCTGCGCCAGCTGGTCGAGCGGCTCGGCAGGGGAGGAGAACTTGCCTGTCTGGGGGTCCAAGACACCTGTCTGGCAGATGCTTCCCCGCACAAGCCCCGCGCAGGCCTCGCAGGTGCAGCCTAGGGCGTGTGAGGCACCTGGCTTCCAGGGCGCGGCGTCCAGGCGACGGCTCGACCCGTCCCACGGCACGCCGGCGACGGGGAACATGCGCGTGGTGGTGCAGAGGAGCACGCGGCCGCCAGCGCGCATAAGCTCAAGGCCGAGCGTCTTCAGCAAGGTCGACTTGCCTCCACTGCCGATAATTGCAGTAATGCCCGGCTCGATCTTGAGCGCGGAGGCAAGGTTTTCGCTCGTCGTTTCCATCTGTTCACCGCCGTATAATACTGTGATAATAAATAATCATCAGAGTAGCGGTCGAACCGCATTTGCTCTGCTCAAACCGTAGCACAGGGAGGTGTCCCGGGAATGCTCGTTTATGTTCGCGGCGCCGGCGATATCGCCACGGGCGTCGCCGCTCGCTTGGTGCGCGCCGGCGTGTCGGTCGTTATGGCCGATATCGCGGTTCCCACGTGCATCCGCCGCACAATCAGTTTTTGCGAGGCCATTCGCTTGGGCGAGGTCGAGGTCGAGGGCATTCGCGCCCGCTTGGCGCAGACGCCGGCAGAGGCGCTTGCAATTACCGAGGCCGGAGACGTCACCGTCGTGGTAGACCCCCAGGCCAAGATGCTCGACGAACTGAAACCCGCGGCTGTGGTCGACGCGATTCTGGCCAAGCATAACTTGGGCACCACGCGCGACATGGCGCCTGCCGTTATTGCCGTGGGACCGGGCTTTACCGCGCCGGTTGACTGCGACGCCGTGGTCGAAACCGTGCGCGGGCATTTCCTGGGCCGTGTCATTACCCAGGGTTCGCCCCAACCCAACACGGGCGTGCCGGGCATTATCGCTGGCTATGGCAGAGAGCGCGTTATCCACAGCCCCGCCGCCGGCGTGTTTCGGTCCGACCGTGCGATCGGCGACATCGTGAGCGCCGGAGACGTGATTGGCTACGCGGGCGATACGCCCATGTGCACGCAGATCGATGGCTGTCTGCGCGGGCTTTTGGCCGACGGCGTTCAGGTGACCGAGGGCTTCAAGTGCGCCGACGTCGACCCCCGCGGCGATGCCAGCTATATCAACTATATTTCGGACAAGGCGACGTCGGTCGGCGGCGGCGTGCTCGAGGCACTCGCCATGCTCACCGGTGTCTTCCAGGGATAGGAAATTGCAATGGAAAAGCTCGATGTGGTGAATGCTGCACTTGGCGCTCTGAAGGCCGGTAAGACGTGCGAGCTGGTGGTAGTTGCCGGCACGGCAGGGTCGTCGCCGCGCGGCGTGGGCGCCTGGATGGCCGTTTTTGCCGATGGCAGCCAAGCGGGTACCATCGGCGGTGGCAAGATCGAGCTCTTTGCGCTGAACGAGGCGCGCGAGCTGCTGGCCGCAGGGCAATCGCGTCTGGTCCGCTACACCATGGGCGGCGAGAACTCCGATACCGGCATGATCTGCGGCGGAGCCATCTGCCTGTGCTATCTGCACCTGGATGTATCGCAGGTGCCGTTGTTCCAGTCGGTTGCCGACGTCTTGGCCTATCGGCGCATCGGCGACTTCGTCATCGACTTTGAGCCGTTTATCGCGAGTGCGCTCGAGGGGGATGTGGCCGAGTACCATGGCGAGGAATCGCGCCGCACCATTGCGGGCTGCCCCGGGCTTTCGCTGGTGGAGGAGGGGGGTAAGGTCACCTACACCAACGCTGCCTCCGTGATTCCTGCGGCGCACGTCGAGACGCTCTGCCCTGAGGGCCTGACCTATATCTTTGGCTGCGGACACGTGGGCGCCGCGACGGCGCGCGTGCTCACGGCGGCGGGCTTTGCCGTCGTGGCGTGCGACGACCGCCCCGGCACGCTGACCCCCGATTGGGTGCCCGGTGTCTACGATCGTCGCTTGGTCGATTACAAGAACCTGAGCGAGCTGTGCCCCATCGGCCCGCGCGACCTGGTGGTCGTCGCCACGGCGGGTCACAAGTCCGATATCGACGTGGTGATTCAGGCCATGCGCGCCAAGCCTGCCTACCTGGGCTGTCTGGGCTCGCGCCGCAAGACGGCCTTTGTGCGTGCCCGCCTGGAGCAGGAAGGCTTTACGCAGGACCAGATCGACGAGCTGCACCTTCCGATCGGCGTTGCCATCGAGGCCGAGGACCCCGAGGAGATCGCCATCTCCATCGCCGCCGAGATGATCCACCTGCGCCGCACCAAACTCGTCCCCCGCAAGCGCTAATCGCATCCCCACCAATTAAGTTGCGGTGAAATACGGATTGTTTAAGCCTGTTAGGCCGCCCAACAGTCCCTATTTCACCGCAACTGCTTTTTGGGACCCATTTGTGCGGGGGAGTTGTGGAGTTGTGCAGGCAGACGAGGTTTTTCTGGAAATACGCTCCCGATGCGCGTATAGTACCGATTGTTTTGTCGGCTCCTGCTGCGTCGAGTCCAAACCGCGAAATGCCATGAGCGGCGCGGATGCAGCCAGGAGGCACGAGGACAACCCACCGTGGCCACGCCCCGTGCTTAAAACCCCAAGAAGGAGTGAACAATGGCAGAAGAGAAGTATGTGCCGCGTCTGAAGACCAAGTACAACAACGAGGTCAAGCACCAGCTTCAGGAAAAGTTCCAGTACGAGAACGTCATGATGATCCCCAAGTTTGAGAAGATCGTCGTGAACATGGGTGTCGGCGAGGCCGCTACCGATTCCAAGGCCATCGACGGTGCCGTGCGCGACCTGCGCGCCATCACCGGCCAGCAGCCGATGATCACCCGTGCCCGCAAGTCCATCGCTACCTTCCGCCTGCGCGCTGGTATGCCGATCGGCTGCAAGGTTACCCTGCGTGGCGACCGTATGTGGGAGTTCTTCGATCGTCTGACCTCCGTCGCGATCCCCCGTATCCGCGACTTCCGCGGCATCTCCGCCAAGAGCTTCGACGGCCGTGGTAACTTCTCCATGGGCGTCACCGAGCAGCTCATCTTCCCCGAGATCGACTTCGACTCCGTCGATCACCAGCGTGGTATGGACATCACTTTCGTGACCACCGCCAACACCGATGAGGAGGCCAAGGCCCTTCTGGACGCCTTCGGTTTCCCGTTCAAGAAATAGGTTCACCTGCCCTATAAGCGCCGTTCCCACAAGGGGGCGGCGCTTGGGGCGAACAATACTCTATGTGAGGAGGATATAAGTGGCTAAGACATCGATGATCGTCAAGTGCAATCGCAAGCAGAAGTTCTCTACTCGTGAGTACACGCGCTGCCAGCGCTGCGGCCGTCCGCACTCTGTGTACCGCAAGTTCGGCCTGTGCCGTGTCTGCTTCCGTGAGCTTGCACTCAAGGGCGAGCTTCCCGGCGTTAAGAAGGCCAGCTGGTAAGTCACTACCAGCGTTTCAAGCATCCGTTTGGAACAGGGAAAACGCGCTAGTTAGGCTTTGCCGTTAAGGGCGGCGAAGAACCAAGAGCACGTGTTCATCAAGAACGAAGGAGAATCTGTATGAACCTTACAGACCCGATCGCAGATATGCTTACGCGCATCCGTAACGCTAACTCTGTGAACAAGGCCACGGTCTCCATGCCGAGCAGCAAGAAGCTCGTCGAGATCGCTCGTGTTCTGCACGAGGAGGGCTACATCGAGGGCTACGATGTCGAGGACACCGTTCCCCAGAAGACTCTGCACATCACGCTTAAGTATGGTCCCAAGAAGGCTAAGGTCATCAACGGCATCCGCCGCATTTCCAAGCCGGGCCTGCGTAAGTACACCGGCGTTGCCGACATGCCCCGCGTCCGCGGTGGCCTTGGTACCGCCATCATTTCCACCAGCCATGGCGTTATGACCGACCGCGATGCTCGCAAGCACAACGTCGGCGGCGAGATCATCGCTTACGTCTGGTAATTCGCTCGGTAGGTAGAAGGAAAGGAGATCACCGTGTCTCGTATCGGTAATAAGCCTGTCCAGATTCCCGCCGGAGTCGAAGTGGCAGTCAACGGCAACAACGTTGTCGTCAAGGGCCCCAAGGGCCAGCTCGAGCTGGATGTCTTTGAGAAGCTCGCTATCAACGTCGAGGACAACGTCCTCACCGTTTCCCGTCCCGACGACGAGCGTGAGACCCGTGCCCGCCACGGCCTCACCCGCGCTCTCATCCACAACATGGTTGTTGGCGTTTCCGAGGGCTTCGAGAAGAAGCTCGAGCTCGCCGGCGTCGGTTACCGCGTGCAGCAGAAGGGCAAGAACCTCGAGTTCTCCCTGGGCTTCTCGCACCCCGTGATCGTCGAGGCTCCCGAGGGCATCACCTTCGAGGTTCCCGACAACACCCACGTGAACGTCAAGGGTATCAACAAGCAGCAGGTCGGTCAGATCGCCGCTGAGATCCGCGGCCATCGTCCTCCCGAGCCTTACAAGGGCAAGGGTATCCACTATGTTGGCGAGCACATCCGCCGCAAGCTGGGTAAGGCCGCCAAGTAGTCGTAACCGACTCACTCGCATAAGACCAGCACCCCGTTAGGTGCTGGCAAGATCAACCTTTTTAGGAGTTTACGTATGAACAAGCATAAGGCGAAGCTGGAAGGCCTCAAGCGTCGTCAGCGTCGTGTTCGCGGCAAGGTCTCGGGTACCGCCGAGCGTCCGCGTCTTCGCGTGACCCGTACTAACGCCAACATCTATGCCCAGATCATCGACGACAGCAAGGGCTCCAGCCTGACGCTCGTCTCTGCCTCGACCCTCGAGGCCGAGTTCAAGGGCACCCACACCTCGAACAAGGAGGCTGCGGAGAAGGTCGGTCAGCTCGTTGGCAAGCGTGCCATCGAGGCCGGCATCACCAAGGTCGCTTTCGATCGTGGTGGCCGTATCTACCATGGCCGCGTCAAGGCCCTCGCCGACGGTGCTCGTGCCGCCGGTCTCGAGTTCTAGGAGGTATGTAGCACATGGCTCGTAATCAGAAGCAGCAGCGCGAGGCCTCCGAGTTCGAGGAGCGCGTCGTTTACATCAACCGCGTGTCGAAGACCGTCAAGGGTGGTCGTCGCATGAGCCTCGTCGCTCTCGTCGTCGTTGGCGACGGCAAGGGCAACGTCGGCGTTGGCATGGGCAAGTCCGCTGAGGTGCCCATGGCCATCTCCAAGGCGTCTCTCGATGCCAAGAAGAACATGTTCCACGTGCCGGTGACCGAGCAGGGCACCATTCCGCACGAGGTTCTCGGTCACTTTGGTGCCGGCCGCATCATCATCAAGCCCGCTGTCGAGGGTACCGGCGTTATCGCCGGCGGCGCTGTGCGTCCCCTCTTCGAGCTTGCTGGCATCAAGAACGTCCTGTCCAAGTCCCTCGGTACCGACAACGGCCTCAACATCATCAAGGCTGCCGTCGAGGGCCTCAAGGAGCTCTCCAGCCCTGAGGACGTCGCGGCTCGCCGTGGCCTGACGGTCTCCGAGATGTTCGTCGGTAAGGAGAACTAAGCATGGCTGACACCATCAAGATCAAGCAGGTCCGCAGCACCAATGGTTGCAAGCAGGACCAGGTCCGTACTGTCCGTGCCCTCGGTCTCCACAGGATCCGCGAGGTTCGCGAGATTGCTGACAACGAGTCCGTCCGCGGCATGATCTTCAAGGTCAAGCACCTTGTCGAGATTGTAGAGGAGTAGCAAATGCAGCTTCACGATCTTACTCCCGCGCCCGGTTCCACCAAGAACCGCAAGCGCGTCGGCCGTGGCAATTCTTCGGGTCACGGCACCACTTCTGGCCGCGGTCAGAAGGGCCAGGGTTCCCGCTCTGGCGGCACCAAGGGTGCCGGCTTCGAGGGTGGCCAGACTCCGCTGGCTATGCGCCTGCCCAAGCTTCCGGGCTTCCGCAACCCCCGTCGTATCGAGTACACCGCCGTTAACGTTGAGCGTCTCGAGCGCAAGTTCGAGGACGGCGCTGTGATCGACGGTGCCGCTCTTAAGGCCGCTCGCATCACCAAGAGCGAGTTCGAGCCCGTCAAGGTGCTCGGCAATGGTGAGCTCACCAAGAAGTTCACGGTCAAGGTCGACAAGGTCAGCGCTTCTGCGCAGGCCAAGATCGAGGCCGCCGGCGGAAAGGTCGAGCTGCCGTGCTAAATGGTCTTAAGAATGCTTTCCGCATCAAAGAATTGCGCGAAAAGATTCTTTTTACCATAGCTATGCTCGTCGTGTACCGCATTGGTGCGCACGTTCCTGTGCCCGGCATTCCCTTCCAGGGGATGCTGGGCCTTTTCTCGACCGATAACAATTCGGTCGCCGCAGGTGCTATGGCCCTCCTGAATCTTTTCTCTGGTGGCGCGTTGAGCTATGTTTCGGTGTTCTCCCTGGGCATCATGCCTTACATCACCAGCTCGATCATCCTCCAGATGCTCCAGGCCGTTGTGCCTTCCCTGCATGAGCTTGCCCGCGAGGGCGAGGTCGGTCAGACCAAGATTACGCAGTATTCGCGTTACCTCACCCTGGCTCTGGCAATCCTCAACTCCGTGGGTTACCTCTTCCTCTTTAAGAGCTTCGGCATCAGCTTTACTGGCGCCGGCGCTCCCGAGATCATCTTCGACCTCATGATCGTCGGCACGCTCACCGCGGGCGCCATGCTGATCATGTGGATTGGTGAGCTCATCACCCAGCGCGGTATCGGCAATGGCATGTCGCTGATCATCTTTGCGAACATCATGGCCGGCCTGCCGCAGGCGATCTTCTCCAGCACCGAGGGCAATGCCGGTGGCATCATCACCATGGTGATCATCTGCGCCATCATCTTGCTGGTTATCCCGCTGATTGTTTTCCTTGAGCGCGGCCAGCGCCGCATTCCGGTCTCCTACGCTAAGCGCGTCGTGGGCCGTCGCATGATGGGTGGCCAGACCACCTACCTGCCCATCAAGGTCAACACCGCGGGTGTCGTGCCGATCATCTTCGCTTCGGCGCTGCTGTACTTCCCGGCCCAGATTGCCGTGTTCTTCCCCGGCATCGGCTGGATTCAGGCAGTTGCCTCTGCGCTTTCGACCGGTTGGCTCAACTGGGTGCTTAACGTTGTCCTCATCGTGTTCTTCGCGTACTTCTACACCTCCATGGTGTTCAACCCCGATGACACGGCCGACAACCTTAAGAAGCAGGGCGGCTTTATTCCGGGCGTCCGTCCGGGTAGGGCTACCGCGGCCTACATCAAGAACGCGCTCAACAAGATCACGCTTCCCAGCGCTGTCTTTTTGGCGCTCATCGCCATCGTGCCTTCGATCATCTTCTCCTTCACGGGTAACCATCTGATCCAGGCATTTGGCGGCACGTCCATCCTCATCATGGTCGGCGTCGTGCTCGACACGGTCGATAAGCTCGAAGGCCAGATCAAGATGTATGATTACGATGGATTCTTTAAATAGGCTAGAGGAGGATTGCTCATGAACCTCGTATTGCTCGGAGCTCCGGGTGCCGGTAAGGGCACCGTCGCACAGGAGCTCGTCGCCGAGTTTGGCGTCGCTCACATTTCCACGGGCGACCTGCTGCGTGCTGCCGTCAAGGGTGGCACCGAGCTTGGTATTCAGGCTAAGAAGTACATGGACGCTGGCGAGCTCGTCCCCGACCAGCTCGTGATCGACCTTGTCAAGGAGCGCCTTGCCGCCGATGACGCCCAGCAGGGCTTCATCCTCGATGGCTTCCCGCGCAACACCGCCCAGGCTGTGACGCTCGATTCCGAGCTCTCGGCTATGGGTCGCGAGATCGACTGCGCTCTTCTGGTCGATGTGGCCCCCGAGGTCATCATCGATCGTCTGTCTTCGCGTCGTACCTGCCGCGCCTGCGGCTACACCGGCACGGCTGCCGATGCCACCTGCCCCAAGTGCGGCGGCGAGATGTATCAGCGCGACGACGACAAGCCCGAGACCATCAAGAACCGTCTCGACGTCTACGAGAAGTCCACGAGCCCGCTCGTCGACTACTATCGTGGCCAGGGTCTGCTCAAGTCGGTCAACGGTGACCAGGCTCGCGAGACCGTGTACGGGGATGTCAAAGAGGCTCTCGGTCTATGATCAAGATTAAGTCTGCAACGCAAATCGAGCAGATGAAGAAGGCAGGAGCGCTATCTAAGATGGCGCTCCGCCACGTTGGGGCCATGGTTCGCCCCGGCGTGTCGACCTTCGAACTCGATCAGCTTGCCGAGCAGATTATCCGCATGCATGGCGGCACCCCGGCCTTTAAGGGTTACGGCGGGTTCCCCGGAACCATTTGCGCATCAATTAACGATGCCGTGGTTCACGGTATTCCCAACCCTGACATGATCCTGCGCGATGGCGATATCATCTCCATCGATACGGGAGCTGTCGTTGACGGTTGGGTTGGCGATAACGCCTGGACGTTTTTCGTCGGCACCCCCACGCCCGAGGCCAAGGCCCTGTGCGAGGTTACGCGCGATTGCCTTAAGGCTGCTATTGAGCAGGCTGTTCCCGGTAACCATATCGGGGACGTTGGCTATGCCGTTCAGTCCCTCGCCGAGTCTCACGGTTACGGCGTGCTTCGCGATTACGTGGGGCATGGTATCGGTCGTGTAATGCACGAGGACCCCAACGTTCCAAATTATGGAAAGAAGGGGAGAGGCGTTCGCCTTCAGGCTGGTATGGTCATCGCTATCGAGCCGATGGTTACGATGGGTTCCAATCATGTGAGCACGGGCTCCGATGGTTGGATCGTTACGACCAACGACCATCTGCCCGCCGCGCACTACGAGAACACCGTCGCCATTACCAATGACGGTCCGGTGATTCTTACCACCGATGCGCAAGGATCCTGGTGTTCGCTCCAAGGCGGAGAAATGTAACAAGTTCCACGTAGTTGTGGAGCCATTACGAAGATATTACGATATGTGCACGCGTATTGTAGAATACTCAATCGCTGTCGTTTTCTAGAGAAAGATGATTGCTTGTGAAGAAGGAAGACGCAATTGAGCTCGAGGGTACGGTAAAGGAACCGCTGCCCAACGCCATGTTTAAGGTCGAGCTCGAGAACGGTCATTCGGTTCTGTGCAACATTTCTGGCAAGATTCGAATGAATTACATCCGCATTCTCCCCGGTGACAGGGTTGTCGTGGAGCTTTCCCCGTACGACCTGACCCGCGGTCGCATCACCTATCGCTATAAATAGCGACACGCATACACGCTCTTTTCCGACTGCAGGCTTAGCTCAACCTACGGTCGGTTTGCGTGTGAAGACCAGCCATAGTTTTAAACGCCTGCGGCTGGGCGAGTAGATAGTAGGGAAGTAGTTTGAGCGCTACCGAAAGGAAGAACGATGAAGGTACGTCCTTCGGTCAAGAAGATGTGCGATAAGTGCAAAATCATTAGGCGCCACGGCAAGGTCCTCGTCATTTGCGAGAACCCCCGTCATAAGCAGCGTCAGGGTTAAGAGAGGAGACTACGTTGGCCCGTATTAATGGTGTCGACCTCCCGCGTGAGAAGCGCGTTGAGATCGGTCTGACCTACATTTACGGCATCGGCCGCACCACTGCGACGAAGATTTGCGTCGAGTGCAACGTTAACGTGGACACGCGCGTTAAGGACCTCACCGAGGATGAGGTTAACGCCATCCGCGATTATATCGATAAGAATCAGATCATGGTTGAGGGCGACCTCCGCCGTGAGCGCAACCAGAACGTCAAGCGCCTTATGGACATCGGCTGCAACCGCGGCCTTCGTCACCGCAAGGGCCTCCCGGTCCGCGGCCAGCGCACCCACACTAACGCTCGTACCCGCAAGGGCCCGAAGCGTCAGATCGGTGCTAAGAAGAAGAAATAAGGAGCGCTAGATAGATGGCTACTGCTAAGAAGAACGTTCGCGCTGCCCGTCTGAAGCGCGCGGACCGTAAGAACATTTCCGTGGGCCAGGCTCACATTCGTTCTACGTTCAACAACACGATCGTTTCGATCACCGATCCCCAGGGCAACGTCATTTCCTGGAAGTCGGCTGGCCAGGTGGGCTTCAAGGGCTCCCGTAAGTCCACGCCGTTCGCTGCCCAGATGGCTGCCGAGGCTGCTGCCAAGCAGGCCATGGAGCACGGTATGAAGAAGGTTTCCGTCTTCGTCAAGGGCCCCGGCTCCGGTCGTGAGACCGCCATCCGCTCCCTCCAGGCTGCTGGCCTCGAGGTCTCGAGCATCCAGGACAAGACCCCCATTCCGCACAACGGCTGCCGCCCCAAGAAGCGTCGCCGCGTGTAACTGAAAGGATCGTATCAATATGGCAATCGACAGGACTCCTGTTCTTAAGCGCTGCCGTCAGCTCGGGATCGATCCCGCTGAGCTCGGTTACAGCAGCAAGAAGGAATCTATCCGTCAGCCCAAGCGCCGTCGCAAGGAATCTGAGTACGGCATGCAGCTGCGTGAGAAGCAGAAGGTCAAGTTCATCTATGGCGTTCTGGAGAAGCAGTTCCACGGCTACTTCAACAAGGCCCGTAAGATGAACGGCGTCACCGGTGAGAACCTCATGATCATCCTTGAGTCTCGCCTCGACAACGTCGTCTTCCGTCTTGGCTTCGCCCGCACCCGCAAAGAGGCTCGTCAGTCCGTCCGTCACGGTCACTTCACCGTGAACGGCAAGCGCGTGGACATCCCGTCCTACCGCGTCAAGGCCGGCGACGTCGTCGCTGTCGGCGAGAAGTTCCGTGACCTCCTCCCCATCAAGGAGGCCCTGATTTCCTCCGAGCGCTTTGAGGTCCCTGGCTGGCTCGAGGTCGATATCGAGAAGCTGTCTGGTAACGTGCTCGCTCTGCCGACGCGTGAGCAGATCAGCGGTGATATCAACGAGCAGCTCATCGTCGAGCTCTACTCTAAGTAGTCCATCCGGGCTGCTGAGGCTGGAGGTAATACATGTCAGAATTCATTAGGCCTCAGGTTCAGGTCGAAGAGATTAACGAGACCTCTGCTCGTGTCTCCGTCGAGCCGCTCGAGCGTGGCTACGGCGATACGCTGGGTAACTCGCTTCGTCGTGTTCTTCTGTCCTCGCTCGAGGGTGCCGCCGTCGAGGCCATTCAGATCGATGGTGCGCAGCACGAGTTCATGACCATCCCTAACATGGTCGAGGATGTCACCGACATCGTCCTGAATGTCAAGGGCCTTGTCTTCAGGGCTCTCGGCACGACCGACGAGGCGACCGCCACCATCTCGGTTGACGGCCCCTGCGAGGTCACCGGTGCGGACTTCTTTATTCCGTCCGAGTTTGAGCTGGTCAACCCCGAGCAGCACATTGCTACGCTCACCGAGGGTGGCCATCTCACCATGAGCATGCGCATCGGCTATGGCCGCGGCTATGTTTCTGGCGAGGCTAACAAGCGTGACAACGATCCCATCGGTGTGATCAACGTCGACTCGCTGTACTCGCCGGTGTCCCGTTGCGCCAAGCTCGTTGAGGCTTGCCGTGTCGGCCAGCATACCGACTACGACCGCCTTGTCCTCGAGATCGAGACCAACGGTTCCATCGCCCCGCGCGACGCCGTGGTCCAGGCTGCCAATATCATCAACCAGCATATGGCCGCCTTTATGAACCTTGCCGAGACCCCCGAGGTCGAGGAGGAGGCTTCGATCTTCGCTCCCGAGGTCACCAACGACAACGCCGAGCTGGACAAGCAGATCGAGGATCTGGACCTTTCCGTCCGTTCCTACAACTGCCTTAAGCGCGCCAGCATTCACTCGGTCCGTCAGCTCGTTGAGTTCTCGGAGAACGATCTGCTCAACATCCGTAACTTCGGTGTTAAGTCGATCGAGGAAGTGAAGGACAAGCTTGAGTCCATGGGCCTGAGCCTGAAGGCTTAATGCTTCGCATATTTGAGGAGAAACTAGACCATGCGTCACAACGTTAAGAAGGGCCTGAAGCTCGGCACCGATGCGAGCCACACCAAGGCCATGAAGAAGAGCCTTGCTAAGGCCCTCTTCGAGAACGACCGCATCAAGACCACCGAGACCCGCGCTAAGGCGCTGCGTTCGGTCGTCGACCCGATCATCACTTGGGCCAAGAAGGGCGACCTGCACTCTCGTCGTCTGGCTATCGCCAAGCTCGGCGATAAGCAGCTCGTTGCCGAGATCTTCGACAAGGCTGCTCAGGGCATGTGGCAGGACCGCAACGGCGGTTACACCCGCATCATGAAGCTCGGTAACCGTAAGGGTGATAACGCTCCTATCGTTATCATGGAGCTCGTCACCGAGCCTTGCACGCCTAAGGCCAAGAAGGCTGCTCCGGCCCCCAAGAAGGCCGCTGCTCCCAAGAAGGTCGAGGCTGTCGAGGAGGCTCCTGCTGAGGAGACCGCTGAGTAGACATTCTGTCTGCATAGGCTATATTCGAGGGGTACGTTCGCGTACCCCTCTTTTTTTGTCGCAATACCGTTGCTAGTTTGTTGGGAGCGCCTATGACTGCGCCGTCTGATTTCAATTCGACCCCCGAGCTTGACGCCACCCTTGTATTTCGCGTGGCCTACGATGGCTCCTCCTATAGCGGATTTGCCGAGCAGCCGGGCCAGACGACGGTCGCGGGCGAGCTGCGCCGTGCCATTGAGACGTTGCTGCGCCGCCCAATCGATCTGACGTGCGCGGGGCGTACCGATGCCGGCGTTCATGCGGTGGCCCAATACATCAGCGTGCCTGTAACGGACGCTGAGCTCGCTTTGACGCGCCGTAGGTGGCTGAGGGCTATGGATGCCCTCCTGGGCAAAGATATCGCCATAAACGAGGTCTACAAGGCTCGTAAGGGCTTTTCTGCACGTTTTGACGCGCGCTCTCGCACTTACACCTATCGCATTGCCGACCGTGATGCGCGGCCCGTGCTGTCACGCGGTGCCGTGTGGTGGCATCGCTATCCCCTCGACGTCGATGCGATGGCGGCCGCCTGCCCTACGCTTTTGGGCGAGCAGGACTTTAAGAGCTTTTGCAAGGTCGCCTCTGCCGTGGGCAAACCTACGCACCGCTGCGTGATGCGGGCCGAGTTTGGCCATGAGGTGGCCTTTGGCGAGGATATCCTGACGTTTACCATTGAGGGCAACGCATTTTTGCATTCGATGGTCCGCACGATCGTGGGCACGCTTGTCGAGATTGGCATGCATCGCCGCGAACCCGAGTGGATGCGCGAGGTCATCGACGCTTGCGACCGTACCGCTGCGGGCCCCACGGCTCCTGCCTGCGGCCTTACGTTTATGGGCGTGGATTACGATCCCGCCGAGCTTGTCGTGCTCGACTAGGGGAGGGCTCGACGCGTCGTGCGTCGACACCTGTCATCTGTGGGCTGCACGTGTGCAACATCTGTTCTTGGCGTGCAATACAACCGGTGTCTCATTGCTTTTATTGCCGGGGTGTACCATGAACCACGATTTAATTCATTGCTGTCGAGAGGACGGATAACTTGGTTCGACGTGGCTCGCATCCGCGACTTTCGGTGATCCTTGTGGTAGAAGGTTCGCCCAGCTATGCGATGCGTGCGCTCGAGAGTATCCAGAACCAAGACCTCTACGATTTGCAGATTGTCGTTGTCTGCCGCGATGCTGCGCCCGGTGTGCGCCATTCGCTTCAAGTTGCTGCCGATAGGGACATCCATATTGATTTGATTGACGTCGAGGACGCGAAGCGCGGCGCTTGTCTTCGTGCCGGTTTTGATGCCTCGCGCGGCTCTCAAATCATCGCCATGAACGCCGATGAGTGGTTTGCTCCGCAGGCCCTTTCCAAGATGGTCGATATCGCGTGCGATACTGCGGCAGACATTGTGCTCCCCTCGGTGTCGCTCGATCGATACGATGCGCATCGCGAGCGTCATTCGCGCGTCTTGGATGCTACTCATATTTCCATTGACAGCAAATCTTCGATGGTGGCCGGGCTGCCTCAGTTGATTTTAGGCGGCCTAGTCGCTCAGACCTCTGGCGTGATGTACAGCCGCTCGCTGTTTGAGGCATGCCTGTCGCGCGGCAAGGCGTACCGTACGGTTGAGTTTATGGCTTATGCGCTCTCGCAGGCACGATTCGTGTCCGGCTGCGGCGACGCTTGTTTCCACGCGGTGGCACCTAAGCTTACAGATGCCTTTGATCCCACCATGTATGCCAGGATATCCGATGACACTCGAGCGCTCGACGAGCTTGCGGACTCACTCTCGGAAGCAGATAGCGGTGGTCGGCTCAAGCTGGCAAGCCAAAAGTTCTACTTTGCCGGACTGGTCGCCTGCATCGAGAATTTGTGTCTGAGCCCGCATGGGGTGTCGTCAATTGAGCGTTCCGCCCGCATGCGTGATATGCTCGAGGCGCCTCGAACCCGTCAGATGGTCGCCGCGCTCAAGGACAACCATCGGGGACTCGGTCTGTTGTTTGGGCCGATCGCCAGCGCCAAGCCCACGCGCTGCGTGATGTGTACGCATCTGGCAGCTTTTCTTAACCGGACGGGTGCAAAAACCGCCTAAACGGCTCATTTCGAAACAAATTTGCATAGAATTGTTTCGAAATGCGTTCTTATACACAAAAGCCTTCAAATAGCGTTAAACTATTCAATCACTGATTGATTGTCTCCGCCATCTTTTGGAGAGAGGGTTTGTATGGCTAAAAAACGCAATGGGCGCCAGGATGCCATTAGAGATATTGTGCGCAATAAGGACGTCCGCACGCAGCGCGTGCTGGTTGATGAGCTCCGCGCTATGGGCTTTGATTGCACGCAGGCGACTGTCTCTCGCGATATTGCCGATATGGGGCTGCGTAAGCTCCCTGAGGGCATCTATGTTCTGGCAGAGGACCTGCACCTGCAGCGTATGGTTTCCGAGCTCGTAACGGGCGTTCTGCGCACCGATAATCTGGTTATGATTAAGGCTCAGCCTGGCACGGCTTCCGGCATCGCCGCCGCCGTTGATGCGGCAGAGCTGCCCGATGTGCTTGGCTCGCTTGCCGGCAACGATACGATTTTGGTTATTGCCCAGACGGCCGAGGACGGCGAGCGTCTTGAGGCGCTGATCAATAAGCTGAGCAATTCTCGCAAGTAGGCGTGCGGGTCGTGCGCTCGGCACCGTGCGCGCTGACATAGTGGCTTGTAAGGGGTATCGACGTTGGTCGGTGCCCCCCTTTTTTGTCTGCCGGTATAAAGACCGCCCATCAGGTCGCTTTAAACTAAAAAGGCCCCCGAGCAGTTCAATAAGCTGCTCGGGGGCCTTGTTGCTTATGGCCGGATGATTTCTAGCCGACCGTATCGTCAGGCGTGGGCGAGGGGTCGGGAGTGGGCGTAGGCGTAGGCGTGCCGCCATCGCCGCCGGTCGAACCACCAGTGGAGCCGCCCGTCGAGCCACCGGTCGTACCGGTGCCGCCGGTGGTGTCGCCGCCCGTGGTCTCGGTCGTCGTGGTCGTCGTGGTCGTCGTCGTGGTGGTTTCCTCTTCGTCTTCGTTCTCGTCCTTGTCGTCGTTCTCCGTCTTCTTGGTGTTGTTGGTGCCGTAGAACTTCCAGACGCTGTTGTTCTTGTATGTGGGCGCCGTTCCGGTCGCAAACTCCTCGCGCTCGGTACCGGTCAGAACGGTGTTCATAAACCGCTTAAAGACAGGCAGGTTGGTGCTGTCGCCCAGCAGGTCTGTGCCGTATTTTTGGATGGGAATCTCGCCCGCGGAATAGCCGGTCCACAGGGCGCACGCCAGCTGCGGGGTATAGCCGCAGAACCACAGGTTGGTGGTGTTGTCGGTGGTGCCCGTCTTGCCGGCATAGGGCTGGTTGACGCTCAGGGCACCGGCAGCGCCCGTACCGCCGCCCTGCATGACGCCGGACAGAACATCGGTGACCGCGGCGGCCTCGCCCTCGGTAAGCACCTGTGAGGGATTGTCAGTGTGCTGGTACAGCACCGAGCCGGTACGAGAGTCAATCTCGGTGATGGCGATCGGCTGGCGATAGTAGCCGCCATTGGCAAACGTCGCGTAGGCGGCGGCCATCTCGAGCGGCGAGATTGAACCGGTGCCGAGCGTCATGACGGGAACGTCCTCGATGTTGTCCTTGGCGGGATCGATGCCGAGCTTTTTGACGAGTGAGATGATCTTGCTGTTGCCGACGGCTTCCGCCACCTGGATGTAGCCGGTGTTGGAGGAGTATGCCGTCGCCTGCTTAAGCGTGATGTTGCCATAGCTATGGTTGGCGTAGTTTTGGACCTCGGTCGTGGTGCCCTTGGCCTTGAGCGGCGAGTTGCAGTTGAGGGTGACGTTGGGGTTCATGCCGTTTTGGATGGCAGTTGCCAGCGTAAAGGCCTTGAAGGTGGAGCCGACGGGACGCTTGGCCGTGGCATGGTTTACGTGGTTCTCGTCGGCGTTGTAGTCGTAGCCGCCCACCATGCACTTGATGTAGCCGGTCTTGGGGTCGACGACGACCATGCCCATGTCCAGGCCGTCAAGCGAGAGCGTGTCGAGCTGCTCGCGGACGGCATTCTCTGCCACCTGCTGCATCGTGGGGTCGATGGTGGTCTTGACGGTCAGGCCGCCCTTAAAGAGCACGTCGGTCGAGAACTCCTGCTCCAGCAGCTGCTTGACGTAGGAGACAAAGTAGGGCTGCGAGTATACGTCGACGCCGCTGCCCGAGATTTCGGTCACATTGAGGGTGATGGGCTCGGCCTGTGCGGCATCGTGCTCCTCCTGGGTGATGTGGCCCAGGCGCAGCATGTTGTCGAGAACCTTGTTGCGGCGAGACAGTGCCAGATCGGGATTGACCGTGGGGTCGTACTGCGAAGGCGAGTTGGGAAGGCCGATGAGTAGCGCGGCCTCGCTCAGGGTGAGGTCGGCGGCGCTCTTGGACAGATAGGTCTCGGCTGCGGCCTCGATGCCGTAGGCGCCGTGGCCGTAATAGATGGTGTTGAGGTACATCATGAGGATCTCGTCTTTGGAGTACATGTCCTCCATCTTGATGGCGATGTAGGCCTCGCGCACCTTACGCTCAATGGTCGAGTCGAATTGCTCCTCCTGCAGGATGGTGTTGCGCACCAGCTGCTGGGTGATCGTCGAGGCGCCTTCGTGCCCGCCGCCGAGGGTTGCCACCGCAGCACGCGCGATACCCCACAGGTCGATACCGCCGTGCTCGTAGAAGCGCTCGTCCTCGACGTCAACGGTGCCCTGCAGCACGTAGGGGGAGACCTCGTCCTTGGTGATGGACTTGCGGTTTTGCGTGTAGAAGCTCGCGATCTTGTTGCCGTTACAGTCGACGATCTCGGTGGGCTCGCTCACCAGATACGCGTTGGCGTCGGTGTAGTCGGGCAGATCGGACAGCCAGCGGTTGACGTTACCGACCATGCCGATGCCAAACGCCACGCCCGCAATCAGCAGAAAGCCCAAAAACGAGAGCAGGATTATGGGCAGGGCGTGCGTCTTTGAACGGCTGCGTCCCTGTCGTTGGCGAGGACCCATATATTGACCTCCAGGTATGTCGTGCCAGACGGTGGATGTGCCGTCGGGGCAGGATGGACATAAGTTATTACACGATAAACCAAACGGGGCGCGCGAGGCCTCGTGTATGCTGGAAGACGGCATTTTTCAGAGTGAATGCATACCTTGGTAAGGAGTTTGTCGATGGCGATTCGGACGATGGGGCCGAGCGGACAATACGAGACTGGATTGGATGCTGCCGGTGCGGCGCTGCCCGAGCTGCTGGCGCCGGCGGGCGGGCTCGACCAGATGCTTGCGGCCATCGCCGCGGGCGCCGATGCCATCTATGCGGGGTTGGGCGGCTTTAATGCCCGTGTGAGCGCCCATGGCTTTACGGATAACGAGTTTGCGCGCGGCTGCGCCGTGGCGCATGCCCATGGCGTGCGTGTGTACGTAACGCTCAACGTGTTCGTGTTTGACGATGAGTTGTCCGACGCGGTGGCGTTGGGAGCTCATGCACTGGAGCTGGGCGCCGATGCTCTGATTGTCGCCGATGCCGGGTTGGCCTGCGCGCTGCGCGCGGCGATTCCCGGGGTCGAGATTCACCTGTCCACGCAGGCGGGCGCTCATGGCGAGGGTGCCGTGCGGCTTGCCGCCGATGAGCTGGGGGTCGAGCGCTTGACGACGGCACGCGAGCTGACGGTCGACGAGATTGCGGCGCTATGTGCCACGGGCGTGCCCATCGAGGTATTCTGCCACGGTGCGATTTGCATCGGCTATTCGGGGGCGTGCGAGTTCTCGGCCCTGCGGCGTGGGCGCTCGGCGATGCGCGGCGACTGCACGCAGCCGTGCCGTCTGGCGTACGACCTAGTGGACGAGGCGGGGCAGAGTGTTGTTGCCGTCGAGGGAGACCGCCTGCTTTGTCCGCGTGACTATCTGGGTATCGCGCACCTGCCCGAGCTTGTTGCCGCCGGCGTGGCATCGCTCAAGATCGAGGGACGCATGAAGAATCCCGATTACGTATTCAACGTGGTGAGGGTGTGGCGCCGGGCACTCGATATGCTGTGCGACGGCGCGTGGGACCCCGATGCCGTGGAAGAGCTTGAGCGCGAGCTGGGGAGGTCGTTTAACCGTGGGTTTACCGATGCGTACCTGCGAGGGCGTTCGGGTGCCGAGCTGATGAGCTTTGAGCGCGCAATTAACCAGGGCGTGCGCGTGGGGCGCTTGGTCGCTGTGGGCCACGAAGAGGTGACCGTTGAGCTCGACGCCGCCGTGGCGGCGGGTGACACGCTCGAGATTCGGTTCTATCCGGGTGTCGACGCGCGTCCCGATGTGCCCAAGCGCTGGCCGCAGGTGCCCTGCCCGGTGGATGCCGCAGCGGGGGAGCGCATCGTCGTGCATTGCAAGCGTAAGGTGGGCACGGGCTGCGAGGTATACCTGATTCGCAGCGCCGGCGTGTTGGATCAGACGGCGGCGGTGTTGGAGTGCATGCGGGCCGAGGCGGATGCGATTGCGCCCGTTGCTCGTGCCGTTGAGGTGCTGCCCTTTGAGGACGTTGCGGTGGATGGCGGTGCGTCGACGGAGTTGGTGGAGTGCGCGGTTCCCACTCGCATGGTTTTTGCTTGGCAGCTGATGGATGCCGACCCGCGCGGGGAACTCGATTTGTCCGACGCCGTTGTGGTGCTTGACGAGGTGTGCCGCGCGAGTGACGCTGACTGGACCCGCTCACTGATGCAGCGTGCCGGGCGCGTCGTCTGCCGCAACCTGGGACAGGTGGTGATCGCTCGCGAGCTGGGCGTGACGTTTGACGTGGCGGCGCCGGTGTTCTGCGCGAATCGGGCCACGCTTACCTGGCTGCGCGGACTCGGTGCGGGGCGGGTGTACTTGCCGGCCGAGTTGCTCGGCAATGATAGGGGGCGTATTGCCGAACTGGCCGCTGAACCCGGCGTCTTGGGTCCGGTCGACGCCGACCGTCCCGAGCTTATGGTGTGCGAGCACTGCCTGCTGACCGCCGAGGGCGTCTGCGCCACCGATGCGACGGGACAGGTCCGTTGCCGCGACTGCTTGCGTCGTCGGCAGGCACGCTATCTGGTCGAGCGTGACGGTACACGTCTGCCAGTTGCCATTGACGCATGCGGCAGGACGAGGATTTTCCTGTCGTAGGTGCCGCGTCGCGTCAGTTTGTTATCATAAGAGAGTTTATGGACTTCCAGCACCGCCGTTTTCGGCGAGGGTGCTATAGCAAAAGGAGGATACCCAATGCTGTCTGTTGACGAGCAAATGCGTATCATCACCTCGGGCGCCGCGCAGATCGTCCCCGAGGCCGACCTTCGCAAGAAGCTTGAGAAGGGCGAGCCCCTCAACATCAAGCTCGGCGTCGATCCCACCAGCCCCGACCTGCACCTGGGCCACGCCGTGCCGCTGCGCAAGATGCGTCAGTTCCAGGACCTGGGCCACAACGTTACCCTCATCATCGGCAACGGCACCGCGCTGATCGGCGACCCCTCGGGCAAGAACTCCACGCGTCCGCAGCTTTCGCAGGAGCAGATCGAGGCCAATGCCGAGACCTACGTGAGCCAGGCTATGAAGATCCTGGATCCCGAGAAGACCACCATCGTGCACAACGGTGACTGGATCCTTTCGATGGACCTGGCCGGTCTGCTGCAGGTATGCTCCAAGTTCACCGTCGCCCGCATCCTTGAGCGCGACGACTTTACTAAGCGCTACCAGTCTCAGACGCCGATCGCCCTGCACGAGTTCCTGTACCCCGTGATGCAGGCCTTCGACTCCGTTCAGATCAAGGCCGACGTGGAGATGGGCGGCACCGACCAGCTCTTCAACCTGCTCGCCGGCCGCGAGCTCATGGAGAAGATGGGCATGGAGCCGCAGATCGCGCTCACCATGCCGCTGCTCGAGGGCACCGACGGCGTGCGCAAGATGTCCAAGTCCTATGGCAACTACATCGGCCTGACCGACGCTCCCAAGGATATGTTCGGCAAGACCATGTCCATCCCCGACGAGATGATCGGCAAGTACTACCGCCTGGCGAGCTCGCTCACCCCGGCCGAGGTCGACAAGATCGACGCTGCCCTGGCCGATGGTTCTGCCGACCCCTACGAGCTCAAGCGCGCTCTGGGTCGCGACCTGTGCGACACCTACCACGGCGCCGGTGCCGGCGACGAGGCTCAGGCCGAGTTCGACCGCGTATTCAAGGAGGGCCAGCTCGCCGACTTCCCCGAGAAGCACGTTGAGCTGACCGTCAACGACGAGGGCCAGATCTACCTCGCCGGTCTGCTCAAGGACCTGGGTCTTTCGGCGAGCGCCGGCCAGGCTCGTCGCGATATCGACGGCGGCGGCGTCAAGATCAACGGCAAGGCCGTGGCTCCCAAGAGCTATAACATCGATCCCAGCGCCCTCAAACTGGGCGACACCCTCTCCGTGGGCAAGCGCAAGGGCTTCAAGCTGGTTTAGTTACGCGGTTTTGCCAAACCGCGTAACGGCTCGACGCTGCAAACCCGCCAGAGCGGCAATCTGCCTTTCAACTTCGGCGGCATGATCAAAAGATCAATGCCGCCTCGTTTCAAGGCACCCTGCTCGCGTGTACGGGTTTTCGCTCATATGACCCAATCCGCTGTCAAGAGCCACA
>DXZT01000061.1 GCA_019419545.1 Collinsella sp.
CCGATCCGGTCCGACCGGGCCGCGCGGCAAGGAGATATATTGCCAGACCGGAGGGCCCCCGGGGGCGGGAATCTGGGCGTACACATTTCCTACACATATAAGGACTCTCGGCTGGCTGGGTAAATATAAGAGGGGACCTCGTTTCCGAGATCCCCTCTTTCGCCTATCTACAGTAATAGACTCTTAAATACCTTATGCCAGCAGCTTGCGACCGGACTCTTCAATCGCGTCAAGTGCTGCATCAGCTTCGGCGGCATCCGCGCCCTTGGCAAAGATATACAGCTTAATCTTGGGCTCGGTGCCAGAAGGACGGACGATACCCTTGTTGCCACCCTCGAGATCGAACTCAATGACATTAGCCTTCGGCAGGCCGTTCACGCAGGTGTTGTAATCCACGACGGCCTCAATCTTGGAACCGGCGAGCTCCGCGGGCGGGTTCTCGCGCAAACCAGCCATGATGCCGGCCATCTTTGCCGCACCCTCAGCGCCCGGATAGCTCAGCGAAATCGTCTTATTGTGGTAGTAGCCATACTTCTCGTACAGCTCGTGCATCGCGTCGGCGAGGTTCTTACCCTGCAGCTTGTAATACTGAGCCATCTGGCAAATCAGCAGCGAAGTGCTCACGGCGTCCTTGTCGCGCACGTGATCACCAGCCAGATAACCGTAGCTCTCCTCAAAACCGAAGATAAAGCGATCGACTTCACCGGCATCGGAAAGCGAGGTAATGATGTCACCGATGTACTTGAAGCCCGTCAGGCAGCGACGGAGCTCAAAGCCATATTCCTCGGCCAGAGCATCGACCATGGCGGAAGAAACAATGGTAGTAACCGCGACCTTCTTAGTGAGGTCCTCGCCGCGGGCGGCACGGGTCTTGCAAATATAGTCGAGCAGCAGGACGCCCATCTCGTTACCGGTCAGCAGCAGATAGTCATCGCCATTCTTAACGGCAACACCAACACGGTCGGCGTCGGGATCGGTCGCAAGCAGCAGATCGGGGTGAACCTGCTCGCAGAGATCGATGCCCTTCTGCATGGCCTGTCGGATCTCGGGGTTAGGATACGGGCAGGTCGGGAAATCGCCGTTAGGTTCCTTCTGCTCGGGAACAACCGTGACATCAGTGATGCCAGCGCGCTCGAGCACCGTGGTGACGGGAATGAGGCCGGTACCATTCAGCGGCGTATAGACAAGCTTGAGCGGTGCGCCGGCAATCTCCTCGGCAGAAAGATTCGTAACGCCGCGAGCGAGAACGGCGTCGTAATAACGCTCGAGGCACGAGTCATCGATCCATTTGACCAGGCCCTGCTCAAGAGCCTCATCGAAGTCCATGGACTTCACACCGGTGAACGTATCGGTCTCGGCGATAGCCTTAGAAATTGCATCGGCGGCCTCGCTGGTGATCTGGCAGCCGTCGGGGCCATAGGCCTTATAGCCGTTATACGGTGCCGGGTTATGACTAGCGGTCATGCAAATGCCACCGGAGCACTTAAGATCACGGACGGCCCAGGAGAGCGTCGGCACAGGAGAAATCTTGGGATAAACGAGGGCAGTCACGCCGTTTGCTGCAAGAATGGCAGCCGTCGTCTTAACGAACAGCTCACCTTTATTGCGGCTATCGCGAGCGATGGCAACCGTTGGATGCTCGAAGGTCGCATTGAGGTAGTCAGCGAATCCCTGGGTCGCACGACCGACCGTATAGATATTCATACGGTTAGTGCCCGCACCGATAGTGCCGCGAAGGCCGGCAGTACCGAAGGCGAGATCTTGGAAGAAAGCATCGGTGATGGCGTCCTCATCACCCTGCTCCTTCATCGTGTTAAGCTCAGCGAGGAGCTCCTCGTCCTTGACATTGGCAATCCAAGTATCAAGCAGCTCATGAACATCTGCCATGTGAGTCCTTCCGTCACAATCAATAAAACGACCTGTGTAAAAACAGGACAAGCGCAGCAGTGCGCTAAAGCAAATATTAGTCCATTGAGAATAGAGAACCGACCAAAGAACGGTGAACGTCTATATTCAGCGGTGGATGATTAAATTGATTTAATTGCATAAGGAATGTTGCCTGTAAACGCAAAAAAGGGGGAGGCCGCGAGGCCTCCCCCTTCTAAGTTCGCTGACG
>DXZT01000062.1 GCA_019419545.1 Collinsella sp.
GACGCCGCCCTCTCAAGGCGGAGATCACCAGTTCGAATCTGGTACGGGCTACCACTTCTTTTCTGCTGAGGCTTATGGCCCGTTCGTCTAGCGGTTTAGGACGCCGCCCTCTCAAGGCGGAGATCACCAGTTCGAATCTGGTACGGGCTACCACTTCTTTTCTGCTGAGGCTTATGGCCCGTTCGTCTAGCGGTTTAGGACGCCGCCCTCTCAAGGCGGAGATCACCAGTTCGAATCTGGTACGGGCTACCACGCATCTGATACCCGGTCTTCCTATGGAAGGCCGGGTTTTTTATTTTCAAACAACCGTCTGCAATTCCCGTTTGAACCAGAGCTTTGCGTTCTGCCTATGGCCCTTACGGGTACAATATCCAAGATATTTTGACTGTTAGAAGGAGTCTCATGACGGAGTCCTCTCAGCATACGTCTAAGCCCCAGGTCGAGGTTGAGGCCTCGGGCGGAGATGACAATAAGAGCGCACGCCGCGGCGCCATCTTTATCGGCGTCGTGCTGGTAGGTTATATCGTCTATCTGGTGGTAACCGGGCAGATGGGGCAGTTCTGGGCCGCTATGTCGAGCGTCCAGGCGTCATGGCTCGTTGTCGCGTGTCTTTGCATGTTCATGTACCTGTTCTTTGGCATTGTGGCCTATGCGATCGCCGTCTGGCTCGATCCCAATTCGCCCGTCGGCATCCGCGACCTGATCTCGGTCGAGGCGAGTGGCATCTTCTTTGGCAACCTGACGCCCATGATGATGGGCTCCACCCCGGCTCAGATCTATCGCCTGACCAAGGCCGGCCAAAACGTGGGCGAGGCCGGCGCCACGCAATTCACGCGTTTTATCGTGTACCAGTTTGGCCTGGTCGCCTGGGGCGCTATCCTGCTGCTCGCCCGTATGCCGTTTTTTGCCGAACGCTACGGCGACATGACGCTGCTGTGCGTCTTTAGCTTTGGTGGACACTGCTGCATCTTGCTTGGCATCTTCGCCGTCGCGCTCATGCCTAAGACCGTCACGCGCGTCGCCCATTGCATCATCAATTGGCTCGAGCGCATTGGTGTCTCGGCCACTAAGATCGAGAGTTGGCGCACGTTTGTCGATGGCGAGATCTACTCCTTCTCCGAGAAGTTCAAGCTTTCGGCCGGACATTTTTCTTCCATGCTGCTCACCGTGTTTATCACCATGCTGCAGCTCGCGTTTTTCTATCTGGTTCCGTATTTCCTGATGCTTGCCTTTGGCCACCACGAGGTCGACTTTTTCTCGGTCATGGCCGCGAGCGCCTTTGTCCAGCTGTTAAGCTCTGCGGTTCCCTTGCCCGGTGGAACTGGTGGCGCTGAGGGCGGCTTTGCATTGTTCTTGGGTCATTTCTTCGGTTCGGCTTCGACCGCCGGCTATCTGCTGTGGCGTCTCATTACGTTTATTGCGCCTACCATTTTGGCTGCGCCCCTGCTGGGACTTAAGAGCGCCCACAACGAGAGCATCCATGCGCGCTGGGATCGCGTGATGCGCAAGCTCGGCCGCACGCCTCAGACGCCCTCTGCGCCCACTAAGCCGCACCCCACGAATGCTGTTACCGTTGATCCCAAGAAGCACGCTCAGAAGGCTCCTGGGACCGCTAAGCCGACTCATAAAACCTATGTGCGCCAGACGGGCGACGGTATTCGCGTATCTCCGTCGGCACTCAATAAGAAGAAGCACCCTAAGTCGCAGTAGGGCAGTCGTGCGTTCTTCATGATGCGGGGTATATTTGTGCTGTTTGAGAGATAATCCTCTTACGTAGATTATCTCTCATCTGTTGATGATTGCTCGTATATCGAAGGGACACGCCCATGGCAACCAGCAAACCGCGCCTTGATCGCCGCATCGTTCGCAGCCGCAATGCCATCCTTTCCGCTTTCGAGCGCCTGCTCATGGAAAAGCCGCTGGCAGACATTACGGTGAGTGCCATCGCGCGCGAGGCCAATGTCGACCGCAAGACCTTTTACGTTCACTTTGGCACGGTTGATGGCCTGCTCGATGCCATTGCCGTCGATGTGGTGGAGATGATTGTCGACTCGGTCGAGAAAACGCTTACTTCCATGGACGGCGACACCAACGAGCGCGCCCTGGGCGCGGCGGCGACCTTCTTTAAAACCGTTAATGAGGCACTGTGCAACAACTTAGTGCTCAATCGTCAGCTGATCGAGAATATTCCGCTCGATGATTTCATGGCTCGTCTTCGTGCGCCGCTCGAACATGAGATTGCCGAGCGCGATCTGCTGCCCCAGGGTCTCAAGGACGAGATGTTCGACTACTATCTGGCGTTTTTGCTGTCGGGTATTATCGGTATCTATCGCACGTGGGCGCTGTCTGACGGCTCGGTTCCTATCGAGCGCGTCTCTGAGGTCGCCAACGATCTGACTCTCAATGGTCTGTCGAGTCTGGAATCTCGCTTGGATTAGGCCTAGTTGGGCTCGTCGGCGTGGAAATTCCTGTTCCTGAGGTTCTCCGGCGCCTTGGAGACCTTGCCGGCGTAGGAGCTGTAGCCTGAGGATCCTTAAAAGAAAGTCCAGTTTATCCTTCCCACTCCAATTTTGGAATCCTCCGATGCGCCTTCGCACGCTCGCATGACCTCGATACCATGCGAGCGTGCGAACTCGGCGAGCTCTGCGTTGCGGGCGTTTATGGTGCCGAAGGCGGCGGGGCACACGATAAGGCGTGCGCAGTGGACGAGGAGCTCTTTGGCGCGGGCTATGGTTTTATCCCCGATTGGCTCGAAGGCGCGCTCGGCCACGCATTCCGTCGCTAGGTCGCGCGCGAGCTCGCAGTCGATGTCCCCTTCGTGCAGAACGCCCGCGTAGAACGCCTTGCCCTGCCGGATGAGCTGGCGAAACACAGCCGACCCCGTACCTGCGCCAGCGATGACGAACGTGTGCGCATCGCCGTGTGGGCGCCCAATTTCCACGCTGCCGAAGCGCTCGTTGAAGGTGCCATGTTGAAGGCCATAGAGCTCGCCAATCGTCTCGCGCGTGAATATGTCCTCGGGTGCGCCGGCGCGGAAGACCCGGCCGTCCTTCACGCAAATCACCTTGTCGGCGCTTTTCTGCGCGAGCTCGAGTTCGTGGATGGACATGATGACAGCCACATTCCGCGATTTCGAAAGGTGGCGAAGTATTCGCAGCAGGTCGATCTGGTAGCGGATATCGAGATACGACGTGGGCTCGTCGAGCACGAGCACACGCGGATCCTGCGCGATGGCTCGTGCGAGCATGACGCGCTGGCGTTGCCCGTCGCTTATCTGCATGAAGTCGCGCTCGGCGAGCTTTTCCACATGTGCGGTTTTCATGGCCTCGTCGACCCGACTATGGTCGTCGGGCGAGAGTGTGCCCATTCGCCCGGTGTAGGGATGCCTTCCCGCCTCTACGATATCGCGGCAGGTGAGGAGCTCGGTCCGGGGTCGATCTGTCAGCATAACGGCAAGGTTCCTTGCGAACTCCGCCGTCTTCCATCGGGAAATCTCCCGCTCGTCGAGCTCGACCGCGCCGGCAAGCGGTGCCAGATGGCGTGTAATGGTTTTCAAGATGGTCGACTTGCCCGAGCCGTTCGGCCCGATGAGCGCCACGACGTCGCCCGCGCGAACCTCCAGCTCGACGCCTTCGACTACGACCTTCTTGTCGTATCCCGCCGACAGGTCGCTTATGCGGAAAAGCGGCGCTCCGTCAGCCTGCGTTTTTACCGGGGTTTCGAGGTTCGACTCCCCTCCGAGCGTTTTGGGCCGCGGCACGAATTCCCCCATCTACCTCACCCGCTTCTTCAACATGAGTGCGATAACCACCGGCGCGCCGAAGATGGCGGTGACGGCGCTGATGGAAAGCTCGACGGGGGAAAACAGCGTGCGCGCGATCAAATCGCAGCCCGCGCAGAAGATGGCGCCTCCCAAGAAGCACGCAGGAATCACTCGGATGGGCTTCGACGACTTCAGCGCCGACTTAACGAGATGCGGAACCGCGATGCCTACGAACGACACCGGACCAGCGAACGCGGTCACGCAGGCGGAGAGCATGCTCGCTAGAAGGACGAGCACCACGCGGAAGCGTGCGACGTTCACGCCGACGCTTTTCGCGTAGGCTTCTCCCAGCTGGAAGGCGGAAAGGGGCTTCGATATCGCGAATACGCATGCGCTCACGGTGATCACCACGACCGCGATGACCGCGACGTCGTCCCAGCTCGAACCCGAGAAGCTACCCAAAGACCAGTTGTGCAGGTTCACGATGGACTGGTCGTCGGCGAAGGCGATGAGGAAGTTCGTCGCCGCCGAGCAGATGTATCCCACCATGACGCCCGCCACGATGAGCATGGCCATGGAACTTATGCGCCGTGCGATGAGGAGCACGAAGCCGATGGTGATAAGCGAGCCCAGAAACGCTGCGACCACCATGGCCGGCGAGGACATGGCCTGGTTCGCGCCCAGAAGTACGATCATCGTAAGCGCGACGACGAACTTTGCGCCCGAGGAGACGCCCAAGATGAACGGGTCGGCGATGGGGTTGTTGAAAAACGTCTGCAGCAGGAACCCGGAGAGGGAAAGCGCCCCGCCGAGAAGCACGGCTGAAAGCACACGCGGCAGGCGAATCTCCCAGATGACTTGGCTTTCCATGGAATTGGCCGCGCCGCCCGAAAGGATGCCGGGGATGTGGTCTGCGGGCACGAGCACGCTCCCGATGCACAGGTTGGCCCCGACGAGCACGATGAGGGCAACGGCGAGCAGCGCCGTCACGACGCGACACCGCGCGGCGCGCCCCGATTCGTCGTATGTCATGGAAAGTCGGCTTCTCATGGTGCTAGCCGAGCTTCCTCAGATAATGGAAGTCGCTCGCGTCATCGCCGGTGAACGCCCCGTGCAGCTCGTCGATAATGTCGGCGGTAGAAGTCATCTGCTGGTACATGTCGGCGCTTGTAACCCAGACGTTGCCGTTCTTCACGGCTTTGAACTGCGACAATAGCGCGTTTTTGCCTACAAAGTCGTTCAAGGTGGCAACCGATTCGTCGATGGTGCCGTTGTAGACGATAATGTCGGCATCCTTCGCCGTCGCGTAGAAGCGCTCCATTTCGAGCGTTACTGACGAACCTGACGTCGACGCCGTCTGCGCGTCATCGAGCGCGTAGTTGCCGCCTGCAAGCTCGATCATCTGCGCCACGTAGTCGCCCGCCCGCCGCGTGACGGCGGCCCCGTTCGAGTTAATGTAGAAATACGCCACGGTTTTACCTGACGACGCGAGCCTCGACGTTTGCTCGACGTGGGCCTTCTGCTCGTTGAACAGGTGCGCGGCCTCGTCTTCCTTGTCGAACAGGACGCCGAAAAGCTTAATCCACTCGACGCGCCCGAGTGCTTCGGGCTCGCTCGACGACTGTTCGGTGAGCACGACGAGCCCGAGCTTCTGCAGCTTTTCCTTCACATCGGGCGTGTGGTTGATCATGGTGTTCTCGATGGCGAGCGTGCAGCCCGAGGCCGATATTCGCTCGTAGTCGGGCGCGCTGTACTTGCCGCCGTAGGCGATCGCCCCACTTTCGAGTGCGCTTTTGAAGCCCGCGACCGAGCAATCGTCGGCCTTCGTGCCCGACATGAGGATGTTGTCGTTCGCATCGAGCGCGTCGACCAGGCACATCGTCGCCGACGACACGAGGTACACCTTGTTGGCGGGACGCCTTATGACCGCGATGTCGGAGCTCAACCCATCAGGTACCTTTGCATCTTGCGGTACCACGAGGAAGCGCTCCCCGTTCGAAATGCAGATAAGCCGCAGGCCGCCTTCGTACTCGTCGAGTGTGAAGTGCTCGGCGTATTCAAGCTGAAGCGCCCCCGTCGGCTCCCAGCCGCAGCCCAAATCGGCGTTGTGGAAGTCGGCCGCGGCGCTTGAAGCCGTTCCCGCAGGGGAGCCGCCGCTTGCATCGTCGCCCGATTTCTCCTTCATGGTGGATGAGTCGAAGTGGAGCGTGTAGTCGATGGTGTGCGGCGTCGACATGGCGACGGTCTCGGCCGACACGGCGATGTCCTCGTCGAGCGTGACGGGTATCTCGAACGTGGAGTTGCCGCCGTCGTTTACGGGCGCGTAGTCCACGCCGTTGACGGTCATTTTGTCGTAGTTCGAACTCGACCAGGTGATGGTCGCGGTGTAGGTGTCGCCATCCTTCACAATTGTGGTGGGTGAGGCGATGCTTGCGCGCCCTGACCCGCCGGAGAGCGAGACGCTCACAGTGTATTCCTGAGAGCCTGCCGTGCCACCGGTCGCGTTCGGGCTCGCACTGCACCCCGCGAAGGGAAGCGCGAACAGGGCGACGAGAACGCAGGCGATCGCGCGCACCGCGATGCTGCGACGCTTCCTGCTTTCCCCCTTGGGAAGAATCGACCGCATGGCGTTACTTCAGTGCGTCGGCGCGCAGATCGACGCCGGCGGATTCGAACACGAGCGTGCGGTCGTACCACTGCTCTTTTCTAATACTCCACGCGGCGCAGGCGGTGTCCTCGTCGAGCGCTTCAACGGGCACGTCGTAGGTGTACTTGCCTTCCGCGTTTTCCACATAGGGGATGAAGTCGGCCTCGCTCGCGGCGGCAGCCTCGTCGCCCGTGCCCATGAAGAGCTTGCCGTAGCCCGTGCCGGAAAGCGTCATCACGCAGTGCATGGAGCCGTTTTCCACGATGAGCTGGGCGTCCACAATCCTGAACATGTTCGAGCTGGAATCTACGGTGATCGGATAGGTGCCGTCGGCCACCTTGTCGGCGGTGATGGGGGCAGCGCTTGCGCCCTCGGGCGCATCGGCCGCCTGTTCGGTCTTTTCCTGGGAATCGGCATCGCTTGCCTTTGCGCTGTCGATTGAATTTCCGCCGCAGCCGGCGAGCGAGAACGCGAAAAGCGCCGCTGACAGGGCGAAGGCGAGGGTTTTCTTCAACATGGAGGGAGGTTCCTTTCAATCGCTTCGACCGCCCGCTCGTGCGGTGGGCGGGCGGGACGCGAATGCAACGGGCATGCGCCGTCGGTCGGGGAAGGCGCATGCCCGTTGCACGGGGACGCGACCGGCGCCCCCGTGCGCGGCGAGTTTACAGCTTGGCGATGGCGTCGTCCACGTGTGAGACGTAGATGTCGTCGACCGCGGCGTTCTGTCCCAGACCCTGGAGCAGGCACGTCACTTCGAAGCCGGCGGCCACGAACTTCGCAGCCCAGCTGTCGGGGTCGGTCTCGTCTGCCATGTCGTTGTTCGCGTGGTCGCCCGCGACCACCATGAACGGCGCGAGCACGGCCTTCTTGTACCCTGCGGCGCTCGCGGCGGCGATAACATCCTCGCAGGTCGGTTCAGCCTCGACGGTGCCGACGAAGAACTGCGTCAAGCCCTCGTTCTTGAACACTTCCTGCATCTTGGCATAGTCGGCGTTGGAATCGGCTTCGGTGCCGTGGCCCATGAGGCACAGCGCCGTCTTGCCGTCGTCGAAGGACGCCATGTTCTCCTTAATGGCGGCGGCCACCTTCTTGTAGTCGTCGTCGGAGGTGAGCAGCGGGTCGCCGAGCGAGATCTTGTCGAACTTGTCGGCGTACTTGTCGAGCTCGTCTTTCACGTCGGCGTATTCCAGGCCAGCCATGAGATGCGTCGGCTGCACGACGATTTCCTTCACGCCGTCTTCCACGCAGCGGTCGAGCGCCTCGGTCATGTTGTCGATCGTGATGCCGTCGCGCTTCTTCAGCTTGTCGATGATGATCTGCGCGGTGAAGGCGCGGCGGATGTCGTAGTCCTGCCAGTACTTCTCGCGGATAGCGTCTTCGATGGCGCCGATGGTGATGTGGCGCGAGTCGTTGTAGCTCGTGCCGAAGCTCGTGACGAGGATGACCGGCTTCACGGCCTTCTCCTTTTCGCTCGATTTCTCGGAACTCGCGGAGGTGCTGGAGCAGCCCGCGAGCGCGACTCCGGCGAGCGCGAAGGCTCCGGTTGCTGCGGCGCCCATGAAGCCGCGGCGTGACATCTGGTCGGACATGGTTTTTCCTTTCCTCGGTTTGCCGGTCCCCCGGCGACAGTTGCTTGTCGGCACAAGCGAAAGAAAAGCGCACCCCTCGGGGTTCACAAGGAGCTAACGCCACGGCGATGCCGTGAGGAAAAGGCGAAGCAGTCTGGCTTGGGGCGCGAGGCGGTTCGCCCGTGCGTCCTATACAGTAATGTCCCTTGCCCAGGATTCCCACCTGGTTCCCTCCGCAAGCCAGCGCGGGCTGTGCGGGCGCCGCGCCGGTCATTTCCTTTTATCCGATTGTCATATGCTCGTTGCCGAATCTTTTACTATGATAGTGGGCACTTTTGAACGTGTCAAAGCCAGGGCGGGCGGCATTGCGCCTCCTGCCTGCGTATTTGCGCCGATTGCCGCTGCGGGCGCCGTGTTTTGGCCGCTGCGCGAATGGCAGCGTAAACGGTTGCGATGAGAAACGGGAAGGGAAGGCTCGGATGATTCATATCGTTGGCGCTGGCTCGGGCGCCGCCGACCTTATCACGCTGCGCGGGGCGCGCCTTTTGCGCGCGGCCGACGTGGTCGTTTGGGCGGGGAGCCTTGTGAACCCCGAGCTGCTCGCCGAGTGCAAGGAATCCTGCATCGTCTACGATAGCGCGCACATGACCTTGGAGGAAGTGCTCGACGTGATGTGCGCGGCAGATGCGCGGGGCGAGGAAGTGGTGCGCCTGCACACGGGCGACCCGTGCCTGTACGGCGCCATCCAGGAGCAGATGGACGCGCTCGACGCGCGCGGCGTGGACTACGAGGTGGTGCCCGGCGTGTCGAGCTTTTGCGGTGCCGCGGCGGCGCTTCGCCAGGAATATACGCTGCCGGGAATCAGCCAGTCGGTCGTGATCACGCGGCTTTCCGGGCGCACCCCCATGCCCGCGGGCGAGGGCATGCGCACCATGGCGGAAAGCGGCTCGACTATGGTCATCTTCCTGAGCTCGGGTATGCTCGCCGAGCTTTCCGCCGAGCTTTTGGCCGCGGGCCGCAGCTCCGATGAGCCGGCGGCGCTCGTGTACAAGGCGACCTGGCCTGAGGAGCGCGTGGTGCGATGCACAGTGAGCACGCTCGCCGATGCGGGCGCGCGAGAGGGCATCGACCGCACGGCGCTCGTGGTGGTGGGCCGCGTGCTCGGAGCTCGCGGCGGGCTTGCGCACAACGGCGCACAAGCGGAGTCGTACGAGCGCAGCAAGCTTTACGACCCTTCGTTTGCCACGGGGTATCGGAAGGCGAGCAGCTAGCGTGGCCTTCGAGCATTACATATATACTGGGACGACCCGCCTGCGCTGCGGCTACACCACGGGGAGCTGCGCCGCGCTCGCGGCGAAGGCGGCCTGCGAGATGCTCTTGTCACGAAAGCCCGTCGGCCGCGTGTCGATCGTCACCCCCGGCGGGCTGCCCGTCGAGGCGAACGTGGTCGACGCATGCATCGGCGAGGGGTACGCCCAGTGCGCCGTGCAAAAGGACGCAGGCGACGATGCCGATGTGACCGACGGCGTGCTCGTGTACGCGCGCGTGGAACATGCGGGGTCGGGCACGGGCGCCGCGGGAAGCAAGGGCGTGCCCGCGCGCGAATCGGAAGTTTCCGTCGATGGCGGCGTGGGCGTGGGGCGCGTGACGTTGCCCGGGCTCGAGCAGCCGGTGGGGGCGGCCGCCATCAACGCGACGCCGCGCGCGATGATCACTTCGGCGGTGCGAGAGGTGTGCGCCGCGCACGGCTTTTCTGGAAATATTGCTGTGACGATTTCGGTGCCCGAGGGTGTTGCCCTTGCCGAAAAGACCTTCAACCCGCACCTGGGAATAGAGGACGGCATCTCCATCCTGGGCACGACGGGCATCGTCGAGCCGCGCAGCCTCGCTGCCTTGCGCGACAGCATCGAGCTCGAGATTCGGCAGCATGCGGCTATGGGGCGGCGCGGAGTCGTGCTCACGCCCGGCAACTACGGCGGGCAGTTCATCTCGGGGCATTTCCACCTAAACGGTGCGCCGGTGGTCTTCATCTCCAACTTTGTGGGCGATGCGATTGATTGCTGCGTTCGCGAGGGATTTACCAATGTCCTTCTTGTGGGACACATCGGCAAGCTGGTGAAGGTCGCGGGCGGCATCATGGACACCCATTCGCGTACCGCCGACTGCCGCGCGGAGATTCTGGCCGCCCACGCGGCCTTGGCCGGCGCGGGCGCGAAGACCGTTCGCGAGATCATGTCGTCGGTCACGACCACGGCGGCGCTCGAGGTAATCGAGGCCGGCGGCGTAGGGGACGCTGCGCGCGCCTCGCTCGCTGCGGCAATTGAGGACAGGTTGCGTCGCCGCGCGGCGGGCGCATGCGACATCGCTGCGGTCGTGTTTGACGCCGGGCGCCGAGAGCTTTTCCGCACGTCGGGCGCCGATGTAGTTATCGGGGAATTGGGGGCGACGTATGAGTAAAGGCGTGCTGTACGGGGTGGGCACGGGGCCTGGCGACCCCGAGCTGCTCACGATCAAGGCCGTCCGCACAATCGAATCGTGTCCGGTCATCGCCGCACCGCAGACGGCGGACGGGGCCATGGTCGCGCTCGACATCGTGCGCGGCGCCGTCGACCTTACAGGCAAGACGGTGATCCCCCTGCGATTCTCGATGACGCGCGATCTCGAGCGCCGCACAGCCGAGCATGCCTCGCTTGTTCGCGAGCTTGTCACGCACCTGGATGCGGTTCGCGACGTCGCGCTGCTGAACCTGGGGGACCCGAGCATCTACGCCACCTTCCAGCGCATAGCGCCCGACGTGCGCGCCCGCGGGTTCGAGGCACGCGCCATTCCCGGCGTGCCGAGCTTCTGCGCGGTCGCCGCAGCGCTCGAGCGCGACCTCACGCCCGAGATGTCGTCGCCTCTGCACATCGTGCCTGGCGGCTACGACGACGTGCGCCGCGCAATCGGCTGGCCGGGGACGAAGGTGGTCATGAAGGCGCGCCGCTCGCTTGCGGACACGAAGTGCATCCTTCGCGAGGAGGGCGCCTTCGACAGTGCCGAGCTCGTAGAGGACTGTGGGCTTCCGGGCGAGCGCGTGTACCGCTCGCTCGACGATGTGCCCGATCGGGGCAGCTACTTCTCGACGATGGTGGTGCGCTAGATGAGGGTTTCCTGCATAGCGTTCACTGAGAGGGGATATGCGTTGGCGGAGCGCACCGCACGCGCGCTTTCCGATTGCGCGCAGACAGGTGAAGATGACCCTGGCTGGGACGTTTCCGTTTCGCGCGGATTCGGCGAGGGGAAGGCCGACCTGCGCGCATGGACGGCGCTCGCGTGGGAAGCGTCGGACGCGCTTCTGTTCGTGGGCGCGGCGGGCATCGCCGTGCGGGCGATCGCGCCGCATGTCGCCTCGAAGGCAAACGATTCCGCGGTTGTGGTGATCGACGAGGCGGGGCGCTTTGCCGTCTCGCTTTTGTCGGGGCATTTGGGCGGTGCGAACGAGCTTGCGCAAACTGTGGCACGCGCGGCAGGGGCCATCCCCGTCATCACCACGGCGACCGACGTCCGCGGCGTGTGGGCGGTGGATACGTGGGCGCGCTGTGCGGGGCTCGCCGTTTCGAATCCCGAGGCCATCAAGCGAGTGTCGGCGCGGCTGCTTTCGGGCGGGCGCGTGGCGCTCTATTCCGACATGCCGATTTCGGGACAGCCGCCTGAGGGGGTTGACATTGCGTCCGACCGCGCTCGGGCCGATATCGTCGTGTCGCCGTTCGCTGGCGCGAATGCAGGTGCGTCCGTTCGCACGGCGGAGACAACGGACGAGGTCGTGCCTGCCGTTGAGACGGGGAAGCCGGCGGGCGTGCGGGCGCAGGCGCCTGCGCCCGAGCCGCTTCACCTTGTCTTGCCCTGCATCGTTGCGGGCATAGGGTGCCGTCGCGGTGCGTGCGCCGAAGCGATCGGGGAGGCGTTTCTTCTCGCGTGCGGGCAGGCGGGCATCTCGCCCTCGGCCGTGCGCGAGGCGGCGACGATCGACGTGAAGGCGCGCGAGGAGGGTCTGCTCGCCTTCTGCCGCGCGCGCAATATCCCACTCGCGACGTATTCCGCAGAGGAGTTGTCGCAGGTCGAAGGCAGCGTTTCGCCATCTGATTTCGTGCGCGCGACGGTGGGGGTCGACAACGTGTGCGAGCGCGCGGCGCTCGCGGACGGGGGTAAACTTATCTTCCCGAAGCTCGCTCACGGCGGCGTGACCGTCGCGTTTTCCAAGGTAACTATTGAACTTTCGTTTAAGGAGCGGTGATGGGAAAGCTCTTCGTGGTGGGGATCGGCCCGGGCGCCCCCGACGGCATGACGATTGCGGCTCGGCGCGCGCTCGAGGCGGCCGACATCGTTGTGGGGTACACGAAATACGTGGAGCTCGCGCTCGCCGCCGTTCCCGACGCGGCGCATCTCGCGACGCCGATGATGCACGAGGTCGAACGGTGCCGCCTGGCGCTTTCGCGCGCGCAGAGCGGAGAAGCCGTGGCGCTCGTGTGCAGCGGTGACGCGGGTGTGTACGGCATGGCGAGCCCCGTGCTGGAGCTTGCTGAGGACTACCCCGATGTAGACGTGGAAGTTATCGCCGGGGCCACCGCGGCTCAGAGCGGGTCGGCGGTGCTCGGCGCCCCGCTTGCCCACGACTTCGCGGTCGTGTCGCTCTCCGACCTGCTCACGCCGTGGGAGGTCATCGAGCGCAGGCTCGCCGCCGTGGCGAGCGCCGACTTCTGCATCTGTTTGTACAACCCGCGCAGCAGAAAGCGCGCCGACAGGCTCTCGCGCGCGGCGAAGATTATGCTCGAATGGAAGGCCCCCGACACGCTCTGCGGCTGGGTACGCAACATCGGGCGCGAGGGGCAGCAGTCGGGCATGTGCAGGCTCTCCGAGCTGGGGGAGTTCGACGCCGACATGTTCACCACCGTGTTCGTCGGCAACGCGGACACGAAGCGCGTAGGCGGCCGTATGGTCACGCCGCGCGGGTATCGGGAGATTCCATGCGAAAGGTAACGATCATCGGGGCGGGGCCCGGAAACCCCGACTTGCTCTCGCGCGCGGCGCTCGACGTGATCGACATCGCCGACGTGGTCATCGGCGCTCATCGCGCGCTTGTCGGCATCGACGTGCCGCCCGACGTGGTGAGATGCGAGCTCGTGAAGACGGCGGACATCGTCGCCGCTCTCACCGATGCGGCGTCGTGGCAGCGCGCCGTGGTCGTGATGACGGGTGATGTGGGGCTGTTCAGCGGCGCGCGCCGCCTGGTGGAGGCGCTCTCCGGCGACGCGCAGGTGGACGTGCGCGTCATTCCCGGCATAAGCTCAGCGTCGTATCTCGCCGCGCGCCTCGCGCGTCCATGGCAGGATTGGCGCTTCGCGAGCGCTCACGGCGTGGCGTGCGACATCGTGGCCGAGGCCGAGCGCGCAGGTGAGCTCTTCCTCGCCACGTCGGGCGGGGAAGACCCCTCGCGGCTTTCGGGCGAGCTTGTGCAGGCGGGCTTCGGGGACGCGCGCGTGACGGTGGCCGAGCGCCTGTCGTACCCCGACGAGCGCATCACCTGCGCGACCGCAAGTGAAATCGCAGGTCAGACGTTCGACGACTTGAACGTGATGCTTATCGAGTTCGCAGGCTGCGCCGGGTCGCCTGCGGGCTCTAGCGCAGCCTCCGAGGCGCCGGCCGGCGCGTCTGCGCCCGCGGCGGCTTCTTTCGCGGCGGACTCTGCGGGCGCATTCCGCGCCGCGAGCTCCCGCTGGCCGTACGCTTCCTCGGGCATTCCCGACGAGCTCTTCATCCGCGGCGACGTTCCCATGACCAAGCAGGAGGTGCGCGCCGTCGCGCTCGCGAAGCTGCGCCTTACCGCGACCGACACCGTGTGGGATGTCGGCGCCGGTACGGGGAGCGTTTCGATCGAGGCGGCGCTCGTCGCGCGAGCGGGGTCGGTATGGGCGGTCGAGCGCAACGCGGCCGGCGTGCGGCTCATCCGAGAGAACGCGGATGCATTCGGGTGCGGCAACGTGCATGCGGTCCCCGGTGTCGCCCCCGAAGCGCTCGCGAAACTGCCCGTCCCCGACGCCGTGTTCGTCGGCGGGAGCGCGGGCGAGCTTCCCTCCATCGTGGAGGCGGCGCTCGAGAAGAACTCGCTGGTTCGCCTGTGCGTGCCATGCGTCACCGTTGAGACGCTCACCGAGGCGTGCGCGCTTCTCTCGGGTTCGCGCTTTAAGGGGTTCGAGGCGTGCCAGGTGTCGGTCGCCCGTGCCGAGGCTGTAGGCTCGCACCATCTTATGAAGGCGCAAAACCCCGTGTTCCTCGTCAGCGCGCGTGGTGCGGGCGCGGATGCCGAGGAGCTTGCCGAAGTCGGCGCGCTTGCTGAGTCGCCTGTCGGGGAGGACCTCTCTGTCGAGGGGAACCCATCCGTTGAGGTGGTCTCGCTTGCTAACTGCAGCGCCGCAGGTGGGGAAGGCGGTGCCCGGTGAGCACGTCCATCCCGCGCTTCATGGTCGCTGCGCCCTCGAGCGGGAGCGGCAAGACGGTCGTCACGTGCGCGCTCCTGCGCGCGCTCGCGCGTCGCGGCCTTGCATGCGCGGCCTTCAAATGCGGCCCCGACTACATTGACCCGCTCTTTCACCGCCGCGTCGTGGGTGCGCGCTCGGGCAACTTAGACGGCTTCTTCGCTGACGCCCCGACGCTGCGCGCCCTGCTCGCACGCGGCGCCGCGGGCGCGGATGTCGCGGTGCTCGAGGGGGTCATGGGCTTCTACGACGGCATGGCGCCCGGCGTGGCCGAAGCGAGCAGCTACCAGGTTGCGCGCGACACGGAAACGCCGGTCGTTTTAGTGGTGAACGGGCGCGGGGCGTCTTTATCGCTCGCCGCCGTAATCCGCGGCATCGCCGAGTTCCTGCCTTGTGCGAACGTGCGCGGCGTCGTGCTGAACAAGACGAGCGCCGCTGCCTGCGCCTACGCGGCGCCTGCGATCGAGAAGCACACGGGCGTCGCGGTTTTGGGGAATATCCCCGCCGACGAGACGTTCTCGCTCGAAAGCCGGCATCTGGGGCTTGTGACCGCCGACGAAGTCAAGCAGCTCTCCGCGCGCATCGACAAGATGGCCGAGCTAGTGGAAAAGAGCGTCGACGTCGACCGCTTGCTCGAAATAGCGGCGACGGCACCCGATATCCGCGAGGAACCTTACCGGTTGGAGCCGATCGCGGGAACGCGGCCCATCGTCGCCGTTGCGCGTGACGAGGCGTTCTCGTTCTACTACGAGGAGAACCTGCGCGCGCTCGAGGACCTGGGTTGCGAGCTGGCCTTTTTCAGCCCCCTGTGTGATAGCGAGTTGCCCCGGGGGACAAGCGCCCTCTATCTGGGGGGCGGCTACCCGGAGCTCCATGCGCGGCAGCTCTCCGAGAACGCGCCGATGCGCGAGGCGGTGCGGCGCGCGGTGGAATCCGGCATGCCGACGGTCGCCGAATGCGGTGGGTTTCTGTACCTGCAGCGCGAAATCGCCGATAGCGAGGGGCGGCGCTGGCCTGTTGCGGGCGCCCTTGAGGGCGCAAGCGAGAATGGGGGAAGGCTGTCCCATTTCGGGTACGTGGAGCTTACTTCCCAACGCGACGGGCTCTACGGGCCGCGCGGCACACGCATCCGCGCGCACGAGTTCCACTACTGGCAGTCCACCTGCCCGGGCGGCGACTTCTGGGCGCAGAAGCCCCGGCGCGACAAGGGCTGGCCGTGCATGTCGACCACCCCGTCCCTGGTTGCGGGCTTCCCGCATGTGTACTATCCTGCGAACCCCGACGTTGCGCGCGCGTTCGCGTCTGCCGCAGCGTCGTTTGCAGAGAGGAGACGGCATGGCTGAAGCAACCGAAACCGCGCTTGCCTGCATCCGCGAGGAAGTCGAGCGCGCGTTCTCGTCGGCGCCGGGCGCCGTGCTCGAAGCCACGCTCTCTCGGATCGAGCCCGCAGACGAGTGCGCCCGCGCCGCCGCGTACGCCGCGTGGGACTCCATCGCGCACCCCTTGGGGGGATTGGGCGACTTTGAAGACGCCGTCGCGTGTATCGCCGCAGCTCAGGGGAGCGCCGAGGTGGCCGAGTTTCCCCGTGCGCTCGCGGTATTCTTCTCCGACAACGGGGTCGTTGCCGAAGGCGTGTCGCAAAGCGGGCAAGACGTGACGCGAGCCGTCGCGCGCAACATGTGCGAGGGGGCCACGAGCGCCTGCCGCATGGCGGCGTTCGCGGGTGCCGAGGTCGTGCCCGTCGACGTGGGCATGGCCCGGGGCATAGAAGACGCGCGCATGGTGCGCGCGAACGTGCGGCGGGGGAGTGGCAACATCGCGCACGGCTCTGCTATGTCTCGAGATGGGGCCGTGCGCGCGATCGAGGTCGGAATCGCCGTCGCGTGCGGGCTTGCCCGCGCCGGCGTGCGCCTTCTCGTCGCGGGCGAGATGGGCATCGGCAACACGACCACCTCGGCGGCGGTGGCCGCAGTGCTCATCCGGGCGGACGCGCGGAGCCTCGTCGGGCGCGGCGCGGGGCTCTCGGACGCCTCGCTCGCGCGCAAGCGCGACGTGGTCGAGCGCGCTATCGACGCGAACTCGCCCGATCCCGCCGACCCGATCGACGTGCTCTCGAAGGTGGGCGGCTTCGACATCGCGGCGATGTGCGGCTTCTATCTGGGGGCCGCGGCCTCGAAGGCGCCGGCGCTCCTCGACGGGGTCATATCCTGCACGGCGGCCCTGTGCGCGGCGCGCCTGTGCCCCAACGCCTTGGGCTACCTCCTGGGCACCCACGCATCTAGCGAACCCGCAAGCCAGGAGCTCCTTCGCGAGCTCGGCATAAAGGCACCCCTTGACGCAGGTATGCACTTGGGCGAGGGCGCGGGCGCCATGGCGTATCTGCCCCTTCTGGATTCGGCGCTGCGCGTATACCGGGATGGGAAGACGTTCATGGCGACTGGCATGGCTGCTTACGAGCATTTCGAGGCCGGGAAATGACGGTGACACTCGTCATCGGCGCCGCCGCGAGCGGCAAGAGCGCCTACGCCGAGTCCCTGTGCCTCGGGCACGACGGCCCCCGCGTGTACCTGGCAACGATGGAGCCCTTCGGGGAAGAGGGCGCCCGCCGCATCGCGCGCCATCGGGCGCTGCGCGAGGGCAAGGGGTTTTCCACCCTCGAGCGCACGCGTGACGTGGGCGCCGCAGTGCCCGGGCTTCCGCGCGGCTGCACGCTTCTTTTGGAGGACGTGGGCAACCTGGTTGCGAACGAGCTTTTCGCGGAAGGCGGCTTGTCCCCACGTGACCCCGACGCCGCGGCGCGCGAGGTGCTCGGAGGCATCGAACGGCTCGCTCAAGCCGCTGCGTATACGGTGGTGGTCACCGTCGACGTATTCGCCGATGGGATGCGCTACGATGAGGGGACCGAGGCATGGAGGCGCGCGCTCGCGCGCGTGAACGCGGGCGTGGCGGCGCTGGCCGACCGCGCAGTCGAAGTGGTATGCGGGATTCCCGTGTGGATGAAAGGCGAAGGACCTACAAGGTGAAGATAGCAGAGGCAATCGGCGCGGCGTTCGGAACGTTCTCGCGCATCCCCGTCCCGAAATCGGCCTGGACCGATTTCGGATCAACCCATGCGCTTGCTGCGTTTCCCCTGGTGGGCGTTGCGGAAGGCTTCCTCATGACGACGTGGGGGCACGTGGCGAACCTGCTCGGCGTGCCCGCGACCATCGTCGCGGCCGTGCTCGTGGCGTTGCCTGTGGCGGTGACGGGAGGCATCCACCTAGACGGGCTCTGCGACACCTCCGATGCGCTTGCAAGTTGGGCCCCGCGCGAGCGAAAGCTCGAGATCATGCACGACCCGCGGGCGGGCGCCTTCGGGGTCATTGGTGTTGTCGTGTACCTTATTCTGCAGTTTTCCCTGTTCACCGCGCTGCCACTTACGGCGGGGGCGTTCCTCGCGCTTCTGTGCTCGCTCGTGTTCTCCCGCGCGCTTTCGGGGCTCGCCGTAGAATGCTGGCCTGCCGCGCGGGCGGACGGCATGGCCGCGGGGCTCTCGCCTGCGAAGAAGCGCGCGGAGATCGTCGTGCCGCTTTGCGCTTTCGCTGCTGCTTCGGCTGCAGGGATGGTCGCGTGCGCTCAGGCCGTCGGCGCCCTTATAGCGGTGGCGGGGCTTTTGGTGCTCGCGTGGTACCGCCATGTTGCCCTGTCCCGCTTCGGCGGGGTGACGGGTGATTTGGCCGGATGGTTTCTGCAATGGGCCGAGCTCGCGATGCTTGCCATGCTGGTGGCGGGGGGCATGCTCCTATGATTCTCGTGGTAGGTGGCGCGCATTCGGGGAAGAGGACCTTCGTGCGCGAAAAGCTCGGGTTCGCGGCGGACGATTTCGTCGACGCGGCGCAGCTTGCGGAGGGCGGCGTGCCCGCGGCTTTTGCCGGCCGTGTCGCGTACCGTGCTGAGGAACTCGTACGCGCGCTCGACGCTGACCGGGCGCTCGAGCGGCTGATGGGCTTCGACGCAGTGATTCTGCCCTTGGTCGGTTCGGGGGTCGTCCCCATGCGTGCGGAAGACGCCCAATGGCGCGAGCGCGCGGGGCGCCTGGGATGCGCGCTCGCTGCGCGCGCCGACGTCGTCGTGCGCATGACGTGCGGGATTCCCCAGGTCATCAAAGGAAACCTTGCCGATGCGCCTCGAGGTACGCAGGGCGCGGGCGCGCCTTTGGAGGTCGTCTTCGTGCGCCATGGTGCCACGGCGGGCACGGAAGACCATCGCTACAGCGGGGCGGGCACCGACGAGCCCCTGTCGAGCGCGGGCGAGCGCGCTTTGCGCGATCTCGCGTGCGATGGTGACGTGTTCCGTGTTATCACGAGCGGCATGGCCCGCACCGACCAGACGGCGCGCATCCTCTTCCCGAACGCGGAGCTTATGGCGTGCCCCGGTCTGCGCGAGATGGATTTCGGCGACTTCGAGGGGCGAAACGCCGCCGAGCTTAAAGAGGATGCGCGCTACCGCGCCTGGGTAGACTCCTGGTGCGAGACGCGCTGCCCGCATGGCGAGGGCAAGAGCGATTTCACCCGCCGCGTCGTCGCGGCGTTTCGGGAGGCGTGCGAATCGGAGCGCGCTCAGGGGAGTGGGCGCGCCGTCTTCGTCGTTCACGCGGGTACCGTGAAAGCGCTGCTCTCCGAGCTAGCTGTCCCAAAAATGGGATACTTCGACGTGCATACCGAGCCAGGCGGCGCATGGGCCGCCACCTGGGATGGACGCTGCCTTCGCGACGTTCGCCCCGCTTCGGGGGGCGATGCCCAGTGATGACGATTCTTGCCGTCGCCGCCGGGTTCGCGGCCGACCTTGTCTTCGGCGACCCGCGCTGGCTTCCCCATCCCGTCGTCGCCATGGGGCGCGCGATCACGTGGGCCGAAGGCCGCCTGCGGCGCGTATTCCCGCAAACGCCCGCGGGCACGCGCGCCACAGGGCTTGTGCTCGCCGTGGCGCTTCCGCTTGCGTGTGGGCTTTTGACCTGGGGAATCCTGCATCTTTGCGGTATGGTTCACTCCGGCTTGCGCTTCGTGGCCGAGGCATGGGCGAGCTATCAGATTCTCGCGGCATGCGAGCTGCGCCGCCAGAGCCTGGCCGTGGCCCGCGCGTTCTCGAAGGGCGGCCTTGTCGCGGCGCGCGAAACAGTCGGGCTCATCGTGGGACGCGACACGTCTGTTCTCGACGAGCAGGGCGTCGCGCGCGCCGCTGTGGAAACGGTGGCGGAGAACGCGAGCGACGGCGTCATCGCGCCGCTTTTCTACCTTATGATCGGGGGTGCGCCCTTGGGTATGGCGTACAAGGCGGTGAACACGCTCGACAGCATGGTGGGCTACAAAAACGAGCGCTACATCGACTTCGGCTGCGCCTCGGCGCGCCTCGACGATGCGGTGAACTGGATTCCCTCGCGCTTATCGGCCCTGCTCATGATCGCCGTGTGCCCGATCGTCGGGCTCGACGCGCGCGGGGCGGCGCGCATCTGGCGCCGCGACAGGCGTCGCCATGCGAGCCCGAACGCGGCGCAGACCGAGTCGGCGTGCGCGGGCGCGCTCGGGCTGCGCCTGGCAGGACCCGCGGTGTATTTTGGCAAGCTCGTTGATAAACCGACGATAGGCGACGCGTCCCGTGAAATCGAGTGGGACGACATCGCCCGGGCGACGAGGCTCATGCTCGCCGCGTCCGTATGCGCGCTCGTCGTCTTCGGCGCCGCGCGCGCGGCGGTCGTGCTCGCCGTGGGGGCGATGGCATGAGGGAAGACCACGCCGCGCCCCGGGCTGCCGGGGGAATCCTGCGCGCCCGTACGCATGGGGGCAGCTCGCAATCGCTCGGCATCGCTTGCGAAGGGGGCGTCTCCGACCTCATTGACTTCTCGGTGAACGTGAATCCGGCAGGCCCCTCGCCGCGCGCCGTCGCCGCAGCTTGCAAGGCGCTTTCTCGAATCGACGCCTACCCCGATAGGGAAAGCCTCGCCCTCGTTCGCGCCCTAGCGCGCGCCCAGGGCATTCCCGAAGATACTATTGTTTGCGGCGCGGGCGCGTCCGACATCATCTGGCGGCTCGCCGCGGCGGTGCGCCCGAAACGCATCGTCGTGTGCGCGCCGACGTTCTCTGAATATGCGGAGGCGGCATCGTACTACGGCGCATGCGTGCAGGAGTTCCCGCTCTCCGAAGCGGATGACTTCGACGTGCCCGCCTCCTTCGCCCGCGCGATCGAGGGGCCGGGAGACGTGGCGTACCTCTGCAATCCGAACAACCCGACGGGGCGCCTCGTCGACCCCCGCGTGATCGACGAGGCGGCTTGCCGCTGCGAGCAGGTGGGCGCGCTGCTCGTCGTGGACGAGTGCTTCCTCGGATTTGCGCCCGACGCCCGCGAAAGGAGCGTGGCCGCACGCGCCGCGTGTTCGCACCATGTGGCCGTGCTCTCCGCGTTCACCAAGCTCTACGGAATGGCAGGGTTGCGGTTGGGGTATCTGATCAGCGGAAACGCCCAACTCATCGAGGGGATTTGCCGGGCGGGGCAGGCGTGGCCCGTCTCCTCGGTCGCCGAGGCCGCGGGCATCGCCGCCCTGGAAGACGTCGAATACGTCTCGCGCACGCGCGATGTATTGGCGGGCGAGCGATCGTGGCTTTCCCACGAGCTCTCCTCGCTCGGGCTTTCCGTCGTGCCGTCGGATGCGAACTTCCTTTTAGTCCGCACGCCGGCGAAAGACATCCCCGAGCGCCTGTATAAACAGGGGGTTTTGGTCCGCACGTGCGACTCGTTTTCGGTACTGTCCCGTTTCTGGTGCCGCGTCGCGGTGCGCACGCGCAAGGAGAACGCCCGGCTTGCGATGGCGTTCAGCCGCGCGCTTCGGGCGGAAGGCGCATCGGGCGAAGGCGAACCCGACGAACGGGGCGGCGCTTCTTGCAGCGACGCTATGGCGGGCGCGGATGGCCGAGGCTCGGCGAAGGAGGTCGATACCCGTGGGTAGGGCGAAGCCCATCATGATCCAGGGCACCATGTCGAACGCGGGGAAGAGCCTGCTTGCGGCGGGGCTGTGCCGTGTGCTTTCGCAGGACGGCCTGCGCGTGGCTCCCTTCAAGAGCCAGAACATGGCGCTCAACAGCGGTGTCACGGCCGATGGGCTCGAGATGGGGCGCGCCCAGATCATGCAGGCCGAGGCGTGCGGCATCGCGCCCGACGTGCGCATGAACCCCATCCTGCTCAAGCCCGAAAGCGACCACCGAAGCCAGCTCATCGTGGCCGGCAAGGCGCAGGGAGCCTTCGCTGCGAGGGACTACTTCGCGCGAAAGAAGGCGCTCATGCCGCAGATTTTGGAGGCGTTCGATTCGCTCGCGGAGGAAAACGACGTCATCGTCATCGAGGGCGCCGGCAGCCCCGTCGAAATCAACCTTGCCGAAAACGACATCGTCAACATGGGGCTCGCGCGCGCCGTGTCCTCCCCCGTGCTGCTCGCGGGCGACATCGACCCAGGTGGGGTGTTTGCCCAGCTCTACGGCACGGTCGCGCTCCTTGCGCCCGAGGACCGCACGCTTTTGCGGGGGCTTGTGGTGAACAAGTTCCGCGGCGATGTGGAAATCCTGCGCCCGGGTTTGGCCCCGCTCGAGAAGATGTGCGGGGTTCCCGTCGTGGGGGTCGTGCCGTATCTTACGCTCGACCTGGACGACGAGGACTCGCTCGCGCCGCGCCTATCTGCCCGCGAGGCGCGCGGCGTCATCGACGTCGCCGTCGTGCGCCTTCCGCATCTGTCGAACTTCACCGACTTCGACCCGCTTTCGCGCGTGCCCGGCGTGGGCGTGCGCTACGTTTCCTCGACGACCGATCTGGGCCGGCCCGACCTGGTGGTGCTCCCCGGCTCGAAGACCACGCTCGACGACGCGCGCTGGCTTGCGGCTAGCGGCATCGGAGCCTGTGTACGCGCGCTTTCGGGCGCGGGCACGCCGGTGCTCGGCATATGTGGAGGCTACCAGCTTTTGGGAGACGAGCTTTCCGACCCGCACGGCAGGGAAGGCGCTGGCACCGCGCGCGGGCTCGGGCTCATCCCTGCAAGTACGGTGTTCAAGGAGGAAAAGCGCCTCGCCCAGTCGGAGCTGCGCATCACGGACGCCCAAGGCGCGTTCTCGGTGTGGAACGGCATGACGGCGCGCGGGTACGAGATTCACGACGGCGAAACGACCGTCTCCTGCGCCCCTGCGGGCACGATTGGCGGCAAACCAGAAGGCGCGGCCTGCGGAAACGTGTTCGGAACCTATCTCCACGGCCTGTTCGACGAACCGGGGGTGGCACTCGCCCTCGCGCGCTCGCTCGCGCGCATGCGCGGCCTGCCCGAGAGCGTCGTGGGTGCTGAGGGCGCGGTGTCCGCGGCCGATCACCGTGCGCGCGAGTTCGACCGCCTGGCCGACTCCGTGCGCGGGGCGCTCGACATGGAGTATGTCTACCGCATTATCGAGGAGGGCGTATGATCCACGTGTATCATGGCGACGGCAAAGGCAAGACCACGGCGGCGATGGGGCTCGCCCTTCGCATGCTCGCCGCAGGCCGCCGCGTCGTCGTTGTGCAGTTCCTGAAAGACGGCGAAAGCGGGGAGGCGCGCCTGCTCGCCGAGCATTTCGGCGTGCCCGTGTTCGCGGGGAAGGCGTCGGACAAGTTTACCTGGTCCATGACGTCGGAAGAACTTGCCGCGACGCGCGAGTTGCACGATGGGAACCTCGCTTCCGCGCTCGCCGAGCTCGAGGGCGCGCAGGAGGGGCTGCTCGTGCTCGACGAGGCGCTCGACGCGCTTTCGAAGGGGCTTGTCGACGAGGCGCTCGTGGACCGCGCGCACGATATGTCCGCGCGCGGCGTCGAAGTAGCGCTCACCGGGCGCGCGCCTTCCCGCAAGATCGTGGAGAAGGCCGACTACATAACCGAGATGCGGTGCGAGAAACACCCCTATGAGCAGGGGATATGTGCAAGGGAAGGAGTGGAGTACTAGATGGATTCCAAGGAGATGGCGCCCGGCGACATCGAGCGGCGCAGCTTTGAAATCATCACCGAAGAGCTCGGCGGCCGCACGTTCCCGCCGCTCGAAGAGCCCGTCGTGAAGCGCGTCATCCACACCACTGCCGACTTCTCGTACGCCGATTCCCTCGTGTTCTCCCATGACGCCGCGCACTGTGCGCTCGACGCACTGCGCGCAGGGGCCACGGTGCTCACCGACACGAACATGGCGCTCGCAGGCATAAGCAAGCCCGCGCTCGCGAAGATCGGCTGCCAGGCCGTGTGCTATATGGCCGACCCGGATGTCGCCGCAACGGCGCGCGCCGCGGGCACGACTCGCGCCGTTGCGAGCATGGACAAAGCTTGCGGCATCGAGGGTCCGCTCATCGTGGCCGTCGGCAACGCTCCCACAGCACTTCTGCGCCTCGCCGAGCTCATGGACGCGGGGAAGATCGCGCCCGCGCTCGTCGTTGGGGTGCCGGTTGGGTTTGTGAACGTGGTCGAGGCGAAAGAGGAGCTACTCGCGCGACGCGTGCCGGCCATCGTCGCGAGGGGTCGCAAGGGCGGCTCGACCGTGGCGGCCGCCATTATGAACGCGCTGCTCTACCAGATCACGCGCCCAGGCGGCCCGAAGTGACGGCCCCCGCATCCGCGCCGGCGCTGCGCATCTTCGCAGGCACCACCGAGGGCCGCCTCCTGTGCGAATGGGCGAGCGGGGCGGGAATCCCCGCCCGTGCCTACGCGGCAACCGAGTACGGAGGCGAGCTTTTGGGCGAGCTTTCGGGCATCGAGGTGCATGCGGGCAGGCTCGACGAGGCCGACATGGAGCGTGAGCTTTCCGGCGCGCGCATCGTCGTCGACGCCACGCACCCCTTCGCTACGCTCGCAAGCGGCAACATCCGGGCCGCTTCGCTCGCCGTGGGTGCACGATGCCTGCGCCTTACGCGCCCGGTCGAGGCGCTGCCCAAAGGCGTCGTGTCGGTCGCGTCGATCGCCTGCGCGGCGCGCTTTCTCTCCGAGAACCCGGGTCGCGCGCTTCTCACGACGGGGAGCAAGGAGCTTGCTCCCTACACGCGCGTCGCCGATTTCGCGGAGCGCTTCTTCGTGCGTGTGCTCCCTCTGCCCGGTGCTATAACGAAGTGCATCGACGCGGGGTTTTCGCCGTCGCACGTCATCGGCATGCAGGGGCCCTTCACCCGCGAGCTCAACGAGGCGATGCTTCGGCAGGTGGGCGCCCAGTGGCTTGTGACCAAGGACTCGGGAACCGTAGGCGGCACGGCCGAGAAGATCGCCTCCGCGCGCGACGTGGGAGCGCGCTGTATCGTGGTCGCCCGTCCCGCCGAGGGAGGCGGGGCCCTTTCGCTTAGGGAAGTGGAAGACGCGCTCTTACGGGAGTTCGCGCGCTAGGCGCTCGCCGCGCATGCGTGCCCTCCCGCCTGCGAGGAGGAGCGCCCCGAGCAAGCTCGACCCGTACAAGCCTGTCATCCGCCAATCGCTCGAGGACGACGCACGGAACTGGCGCAAGCAGCCCTTCAATAAGTTGCGGTGAAATAGCGTCTGTTTTTGCTGCTAAATAGCATATTCAGTCCCTAATTCACCGCAACTTGTTGGTGGTGGCTTACTGGTAGCGTAGGCATTCCACCGGGTCGAGCTTTGCTGCACGGCGAGCGGGGTAGAAGCCAAAGATTACGCCGATGCCGACCGATACGGCAAACGCGATCAACACTGTTGTAATGGAGAAGCTTGGCGTGATCGTCCCGGTAGCTCCAAACTCGCTCATGATGCCCGAGCTTGCGGCAAAGAACGTGAGTCCCCATGCCAGCAGATAGCCAATCAGGACACCCAACAGTCCGCCGGTGACGCACAGCGCCGAGGACTCGGCCAAAAACTGCGCGGTGATATCGCGACGACTTGCGCCCAGGGCACGGCGAATGCCGATCTCACGGATGCGCTCAGTCACGTTGGTGAGCATCATATTCATAATGCCGATACCGCCGACAAGCAGCGAGATGCTGGCGACAGCGCCCATGATGAGCGAGAACGCGCCCATAAAGGAGTTGAGTACATCGATAGCGCTTTTCATGGAGGTCGCCGATACACTGTCGTACTCATCATCCTCCGCGATGCCCTTCATTGCGCGCACCTTGGACTCGATGGTCTTACAAAGCTCGTCCATGTCTGTGCCCTCGGCGGCAAGAGCCGTCACGCTGGGGAATGAAGGATTTTCGTCGCCAAACAGGCCTGAGATGGTTTCGCGCGGCATATACAGCGTGAGCGAGCCCATGGAGTCGTTGCCGCCATCAATCACACCTACAATCTGCACCTCGCCGTTGGACACCTTGATGGTTTTCCCCAGCGCATCCTGTTCGTTGCCGTAAAGCTGATCGGCGCCGCCGCGGCTGATGAGCGCCACGCGCGAGCCTGATTGGGACTCGGCCTGGGAATAGGTGCGCCCCGCAACGAGCTTGCTGGCCCCCACGGCGTCGAGCATGTCGCTATCGACACCCTGTGCCATGACGGTATAGCTTTTATCGCCGGTCTTATACTCGGTATACGCGCTGTCGACAATGCCGATCTGCTCTATCTGCGGCACCAGTTTTTGAAGCTTCTCGATGTCGGACTCGGTGAGTTCTTGCGACGAATAGATTTGCACCATGCGTGCCGCATTGAGGCCCAGACTGTTGACCAGGCTGTTTTGGATGCCGCCGATGAGCGAAGTCATGGCGATAACCGAGGCGATGCCGATGACAATGCCCAGGATGGTGAGCAGGCTGCGCCCCTTGTTGGCTTCGAGCGAGTGAAGGGCTTCCTGGATGAGATCGCGGGCGCTCATGCCATCTCTCCTTTCGGCGGGTTGGCGGAGGCGGAAATCCTGGGCAGGCTATCCACGGCGCTGCGCAGGGTCCGCGGTGCATGTGGAATATACGCGCCATCGTGAATGCGACCGTCGCGGATGGTCACGGCACGGTCGGCCTCGGCGGCGATGCCGGGGTCGTGTGTGATAAGCACGATGGTTTTGCCGCGCTTCTGGAGCTTATGGAAGGTTTCCATCACAAGCGCTCCGGTAGCGGAGTCCAGGTTTCCCGTCGGCTCGTCGGCCAGAATGATGGGCGGGTCATTGACGAGGGCGCGCGCGATTGCGACGCGCTGCATCTGGCCGCCCGAGAGCTCGGATATGCGGTGGTCCCAGTGGTCGACGGGCAGCGTGACAGCCTGCAGCGCGTGCACGGCGCGCATTTCGCGCTGGCTACGGGGCACATTGGTGTAGGCCAGCGGCAGCATCACATTTTCGATAACCGACAGGCGCGGCAGCAGGTTGAAGCTCTGAAAGACAAAGCCAATGCTCAGGGCGCGAACTTCGGTGAGCTCGTCATCATCGAGCTCGGCCACGTTGATCCCTTGCAGGTAGTAGTCGCCCGTCGTCGGCTTATCCAGGCAGCCCAGGATGTTCATGAGCGTTGACTTGCCCGAGCCCGAAGGGCCGGTAATAGCGACGAATTCGCCGGGATTTACTGCCAGGCTCACGTTGTGCAGGATGTGGGCGCACCCCGCCTCGCTCTCAAAGATGCGGTGCACGTTGCGGATGTCGATAACGGGACGCATTACATGCCCTCATCGTCAGACATGCTGTCCGAATCCGCGCTGTAGCCGCCGTCAGCCGTTGCGTTCGCTCCGGTGTCCATGACGAGGGTGTTGCCATCGCGCAGCTTGGTAACCGGCACGTTGGGGTTGATCTCGTTGTCCTGGTCGTCGCGCTTGACCTGTGTCTTGCCGACTACGGCTTCGTTGTCGTTTTGCGTCACGACGGTCACCTTCACGCGATGGGTTTGCTTGCCCTCGTCATCGGTTGCCACGTTGACGTAATAGTGTTCGCCGTCTTCGGTCATGAGCGCCATCGTCGGCACCATCACCACGTCGTCGAGCTGCTCGGTCACCACCGATACCTCGGCCGTCATGCCCGGCTTCAGGCGCGCGTCGGGCGACTCGATGAGGATGTCGACGTTAAAGGTTACGCTGCCGCCGCCACCGTTGGCGGCGTCGGAGTTTGCCACCGACGCGATAGCCGTGACGGTGCCCTGGCTCACGATATCGGGAAACGCGGGATACGTGACGTTGGCGCTCTGCCCAACGGCGATCTTGGCGATGTCCTTTTCGCCCACCTGCACGGTCACCTTCATTTTGGACAGGTCGGCGATCTGCATGCACTGCTTTCCGCCGCTCGTGTCGCTTTCGCCCATGATCATGCCGCCTGTTACCGTGGCGCCCACCTTGGCGTTGAGCTCCACGATGCTACCCGAGCTCGGGGCCGTGACCGTACGGCTGGCTGCCTTGGCGTTCGCCTGATCGAGGTTTGCCTGGGCCGATGCGAGGCTGCGCTGTGCGGCCGATACGGCGTTTGTGTCCGCTGATGCGGCGGTGATGCCAGCTGCTGCGGAAGCTCCATCATCGTCCGTCGTTGGGGTGGCCTGCGCAGCGGCTGCGGCTTTCTGTGCGTTGGCGAGGTCTTCTTGAGCGGCTGCAACTGCACGCTGCGCCTCGGCAACGTTGCGATCGAGCTCGTCGTTTTTAATGGTCATAAGCACGTCGCCCTCGTTGACGGATTGGCCTGCCTGCACGTTGATTGAATCGACCGTTCCGTCGACAGAAGGGGAGACCACTGAGGACGAAATGGGTTTGAGCTGGCCTTTCGCCTCGACCGTTGTGGTAAACGTGCCCTCGGTCGCCATGTCGGTCACAGGATCGCTAGCGCCCTGTGGCTGCGCATTGATAACAAGGGTTGCGACAATGGCAGTGAGCGCGATGGCACCCACGACGCCGGCGGCAATACCGCGACGAATCAGCTTTTTGCGTCGACGTTCGGCACGCTTTGCCTTGAGCTTGGCATATGCCTCTTCATCGGAAATCTCGGCCGTATCGTTCGTGCGTCCGCTCTGCTTGTCGGCATGTACGTTTGTAATCAGAGGAATCGTTTCGGTGGCACCTTCGGGCGTGCGCTCGGTATCATCTGGGCCCGGGGTGATCGTGGGGACATTCGGCATAGCGTCTCCTTTATAGAAAGAACCTCGATAATTATATGCGCCCACCGGTTGGGGCGGGCGCATAGGACGGTTTCTTTCGGAACTGTTAGATTGGTCACAGCGGTTCCACGTTGTAGGAATGCTCGCGTTGCACTATGAGTGGACAACCACGCACAGGCCGACTTTGATGCAATCGTGCAGTGCCTTGGCGTCGGCCAGGCGCAGGTTGATGCAACCGTGGCTGCCGCACCACTTGTACGACTCGGCGTTATCGAAGCTCTTGTCGTTTTGCCAGGTGGCGTCGTGGAAGCCGATCATGTTGCCCTCAAACGGCATCCAGTAGCTCACCGGGCTCTCATATTTGGGTTTACCGGTCTCGGGGTCCTTGGCTCCGATCAGGGTGCTGCCGCCGTCGTTGCTGTTGATTTGCCACACACCCTCGGGGGTGGCGTCTTCGCCCGGTTTGCCGGAAATAAAGTTGGCCTCCCACACGATATTGTCGCTCTCGTCATAGTAGCGCGCGTGCTGCTCGGACAGGTCGACGTCGATGTATGCCTTCCAGTCGGGCTCTCCCTTTGCGGTAAAGGTGTCGGCCTTCTGGGAGTACTTGATCTCGATCTCGCCGGTCTGCTTGTTGTTAATGGCGTCCTCGACCTGCTTGGCGAGCGAGCTGCTGTCGATGGACCAACCAAAGTCGCCGCCTTCGACGGCGCACTGCTTGCCATCGGCGCGCGTCCACCAACGAGTGGAGCCCACGGTATTAAAGCCGTTGGCGAGTTCGGCTGCCCAGCTGCTGATCTGCGACGTATCGAGCGTGGGGTTGGCCGGATCGGCAAAGCTGATCCACTGCAACACGGAGCTGCCATCAACCTTACCGGCATCCTCGCCGTTGAGCTTGAGGGTCACGTTGACGCCCAGGAAGTTGTTGGCGGCATCGCATGCGGCCTGAATCTGATCATCGGTCAGCGTTCCATTGAGTGGCTCATAGGCATCGTTGCCGAGCTTGGAAAGATCTACGGTCTCGGCCAGCGAGGCGAGCTCGAGCTCGGCATATTTAATGACATGCTCGCGGTTGAGTTTTTCGTTGGAGCGCGCCTTCTCGACGGTAAACTTGCCCGCTTGCTCGTCATAGGAGCTATTGGCCTCGAACGTGCCCGAACGTCCTTCGTTAAACTCGTCGATGGCGGCGCCCAGATCCTTCTCAAACTTCTTTTGGTCAAAGGTGTCGGAAAGCATGGACAGGTCGACGTCTTGATCAAGATCGACTTCGTTGGAGGTAACAGTTGTTTTGGTCTTGCCGCTTAAGGATTCCACAAGGCGGACCGGCCAAATAAAGGCTTCGTTGTGGTTGATGATTTCTTTTGCAGCAGCTTCACCGTCGACGATGGGTTCATCGGACTCGGGCTGATAGGTCCAGCTAAAGTCATCGCCTGTCACGGTGAGCTTATAGTGCTTCCAAGCCGAGTTGACCTTGGTGGCGGCAGACGAAGCGTTGGAGAACGAGACATCGACGCCGGCGATGGTGGTGTTGGGGTAGGCTACCTGCGAAAATGCTACGACGCCTACGATATAGACAATGACGATTAGACCCAGGACGACAAAGAGCGTCGTCTTTTTGCCCGACTTATTGTTCTCGGCGGGTTTGCGCGCGGGGCCACGATCGCCTCGAGCGTGCGTGGGGGGCTGCTTGGGCGCATTGCCGTTTGCCTGGCGCTGCTGACGTTGTTGACGCTGCTGTCGCTGTTGGTTCGGGCGTTGGGAAGCGTTTGCCGCACCACGCTGCTGACCGTGGCTCGGCGCGATAGGACGCGGTGACTGAACGCCGCCGGTGTGCCTGCTCGGCTGCTGCGGATCGGGAATCAGTTGAGTTCGATCGTTTTGCGACATCGTATGCATATCCTTCGATTTTGCCTTGCGGTTCATCGTGTTTTTACTGGGCTTGCATTATAGCGATTGCCCTGCTGTTTGTGGTACGGAAACGGTGGCATTCAAAAGAGGTGGGACATTTGTCCCACCTTTGAGTCGTTCTTTGTCGCTATCCGCACACACCGCATTTTGCACAGGCCGAAAGTGCGGCCGGAGCCTGCGCGATGCCGCCCTTTGCCGTCTCGCGCAGCGTGGCCGGCAACGCGTGACCCACCGAGAGCATGACATGTGCCATCTGGTCAAACGGCACCAAGCTCTTAATGCCTGCGAGGGCGAGTTGTGCAGAGCTAAAGGCCGCTGCCACGCCGATGGCGTTGCGGTTTTGGCAGGGCACCTCCACGAGGCCACCGACGGGGTCGCAAACGAGACCCAGCAGATTACTCAGCGCGATGGAACTGGCGTCGAGCGCCTGCTCGGGCGTGCCGCCGAGCATCTGCACCAGCGCGGCGCCTGCCATGGCGGCGGCGCTTCCCACCTCAGCCTGGCAGCCGCCCTCGGCGCCGGCAACGCAGGCGCTTGTGGTGAGGTTGAGGCCGATGGCGGCTGCGCAGTAGAGCGCATCCATGACTTGCTCGTCGTCGAGCTGCAGGCGATCGGCGAGCGCCAGCACGCAGCCGGGCACAACACCCGCGGAGCCGGCCGTGGGGGCGGCGACGATCACGCCCATGGTAGCGGAGCGCTCGAGAACGGCCATGGCGCGGGCAACGGCGTCGGTCTGGACGGCGCCCATCAGGCTTGCACTCAAATCGTTGCAGCGGGTTGCTTCGACGAGCTTGGCCTCGCCGCCGATAAGCCCGCCGAGCGATCGCTGCGGATTAGCGATGGGGGCTGTGGTCTCCTCGCGCATGACGTCGAGCACGCGGCGCATGGCGGCGACGGCGTGCGCCTCACCGGTCAGGCGCGCCTCTCGCACGGCCATAACGGCGCCAATGCTGAGCCCCAGTTCCTCGCACGCATCGAGCAGCTGCTCGCCGTCGTCGAAGATCTCCTTTGCCGAGACGCCGGGGGAGAGCGACGAGGCAGAACCGGGGAGCTCGATAAAGGTCGCGTAATCGACATTGTCGAGCTTGCGCAGCATGGGGACGACGGTGTCGTCGGGCGCGCCGTCGGTCTCAAAGACGGAGTAGGCCTGGCCGCCCACTTCGGTTCGGTAGGTGCGGCAGAAGGCGATGTTCACGTGGGCGTAGGCGAGCAGGTTGGTGAGCGCGGCGAGTACACCGGGGACGTCCTTGTGTGCCACGAAGAGCGTGGAGTACATGCCCGAGATGTCGACGCCGACGCCGTTAATGCGGCTAATGCGCATCTTGCCGCCGCCCAGGCTCTCGCCGCGGACCTGTGCCGTGGCGCCCGTGTCGTCGACCATGTCGATATCGACGGTATTGGGGTGGATGGAGGCGTCGTCGCCCTTGATGTCAAAGTGATATTCGAGGCCCTGCTCGCGTGCGAGGTTGAAGGCCTGCTTGATATTCTCGTCATCGGTGTCGAGGCCCAGGATGCCCGCGACGAGCGCACGGTCGGTGCCGTGGCCGCGGTAGGTGTGGGCGAAGGAGTTCCACAGGCCAAAGGTGACTTTGGTGATGCGGCCTTCTAGCAGGCTGGCGGCAACTTGGGCGCAGCGCAGGGCGCCGGCGGTGTGTGATGAGCTGGGGCCGACCATGACGGGGCCCAAGATCTCGAATGCCGAGGTCGTAGCTAGTGTTTGCGGCTTGCCTGCCATGGGTGCTCCTGTTCTATCCCGTCGTTCCGAGGACTTTGGTATTTGGTCGCCTGCTCTACAGTCCTGGCTCGCACGGAGGCCACATTAAGTGGCCTCCGGCTCGTGCGGAACTCGCGACCGACCAAATACCAAAGCCCTCGGAACTAAGGATACATGGTAGAGGCGCGTGTGCTGCAAAATTCATTAGCTGGTGACGCAGCGTAGGCTCATATCGAAGCATCTTCACCACCGGATTAATAAAAAAGAAGCACCGCTTGGGGGCGGTGCTTCTTTTGAAAGCGCATGCGTGTTGTGACCTTAGCGGCTCTTAATTACAGGCGCAGGCTGCTTTGAGTTCTTCGACTCGGTCGGTCTTCTCCCAGGTGAAGTCGGCGTCTTCTCGGCCAAAGTGACCGTAGGCTGCCGTCTTTTCGTAGATGGGGCGGCGCAGGTCTAGGTCGCGGATGATTGCGCCCGGGCGCAGGTCGAAGGTCTTCTCTACGGCCTCGACGATCTTGGCCTCGGCAACATGCGCGGTACCGAAGGTGTCGACCATGATTGAAAGAGGCTTGGAAACGCCGATGGCGTAGGCAAGCTCGACCTCGCAGCGGTCGGCCAGACCGGCGGCGACCACGTTCTTGGCGACCCAGCGCGCGGCATACGCGGCGGAGCGGTCAACCTTGGTGCAGTCCTTTCCGCTAAAGGCGCCACCGCCGTGACGGCCGTAGCCGCCGTAGGTGTCGACGATGATCTTGCGGCCGGTGAGGCCCGTGTCGCCCATGGGGCCGCCCACGACAAAGCGACCGGTGGGGTTCACGTAGATGTCCGCGTTGTCCCACGGCATGTTCTCGGCGGCCATGACCGGGGTGATGACGTGCTCGATGAGGTCGGCCTTGATCTTGCCCATGTCCTCGATCTCGGCGGCGTGCTGCGTGGAGATGACGATGGTCGTGACCTCGACGGGCTTGCCTTCCTCGTAGCGCACGGTGACCTGGGTCTTGCCGTCGGGACGCAGATAGGCGAGGGTACCGTCGTGACGCACGGCGGCCAGGCGCTCGGCCAGGCGGCTTGCCAGGTAGTGTGGCATGGGCATGAGGGTCTTGGTCTCGTTGGAGGCATAACCGAACATCATGCCCTGGTCGCCGGCACCGATCAGGTCGATCGGGTCGGTGGTAGCGCCGGTCTGGGTCTCGAAGGACTCGTCAACGCCCTGGGCGATATCGGGCGACTGCTCGTGGATGAGGCTCATAACGCCGCAGGTATCGCAGTCAAAACCGAATTTGGCGCGGTTGTAGCCAATGCGGCGGATAACGCCGCGGGCGATTTCCTGTACGTCGACATAGGCCTGGGTGCGAATTTCGCCGGCGACGATGACGGTGCCGGTGGTCACGAGGGTCTCGCAGGCGCAGCGGACGTTCTCCACGTTGGCAGGCACGCCGTTGGGGGCGATGTAACCCTGCTCCTGGAGCTCTATTTCTTTGGCGAGGATTGCGTCGAGGACGGCGTCGCTGATCTGGTCAGCGATCTTATCGGGATGACCTTCGGTCACCGACTCCGACGTAAAAACAAAGGACCCGTGTTGGGGCGGGATGGAACGAAGTTCTTCTGACATGATTGTCCTTTCAAAAACGTGTCCCGGCGACCGTTACCATTCCGCCGGGCTCTCTATGCAAGGGCACATCATAGCGCGTAAATCAAACATTCACACCCTTTCCGCACCTACTCATTGGGGACAGACTTAAATGACCAGCCTTACCTAAGTGCCGACAGGTTGCCCAAAGACTGGTCATTTAAGTCTGTCCCCAATGAGTACCCAATGACTGGGTCGGTGCCCTTTGTGCGGAGGTTGCGTTGATGCTTTATACTGATGCGGTTAGACATCCATCCTGCAATCGAGGAGATTTCCATGGCATCAGACGTTCGCGTCCGCTTTGCACCCTCACCGACGGGCAAGCTGCACATCGGCGGCGCCCGTACCGCTATCTATAACTGGGCTTTCGCCCGCGCAAACGGCGGCACGTTCATCCTGCGCATCGACGACACCGACCCCACCCGTTCCACCGACGAGAACACGCAGATCATCCTGCGCGCCATGCGTTGGCTGGGTCTGGACTGGGACGAGGGCCCAGAGGTAGGCGGCGACTTTGGCCCCTATGCCCAGACCGAGCGTCTGGACCTGTACAAGCAGGCCGCCCAGCAGCTCTGGGATGAGGGCAAGGCCTATCCCTGCTTCTGCACCAAGGAGCAGCTCGACGCCGACCGTAAGGCCGCTCAGGAGCGCAAGGACCCCTTCCAGGGCTATCAGCGCCGCTGCCGCGATCTTGATCCCGAGGAGGCATGCCGCCGCATCGAGGCCGGCGAGCCCTACGTCCTGCGCATCAAGGTGCCCGAGGACCGCGGCGACGTCGTCATCCACGACGCCGTTCACGGCGAGGTGACCTTCGACGCCAAGGAGCTCGACGACTTTGTCATCTTCCGCTCTGACGGCACGCCCACGTACAACTTCGCGACCGTCGTCGACGACGCCATGATGAAGATCACCCACGTCATCCGCGGCGACGACCACCTGTCCAACACCCCGCGTCAGGTCATGGTCTACGAGGCCCTCGGCGCGCCCGTGCCCACGTTCGCCCACATCTCTATGATTTTGGGTGCCGACGGCAAAAAACTCTCCAAGCGCCACGGCGCCACCTCGGTGGAGGAGTACCGCGATGCCGGCTACCTGCCCGACGCGTTCGTCAACTACCTGGCGCTGCTCGGCTGGTCGCTCGACGGCGAGACCACGATCATCCCGCGCGATGTTCTGGCCAGCAAGTTCTCGCTCGACCGCATTTCCAAGAACCCGGCGACCTTCGACCCTAAGAAGCTCGACTGGGTCAATGCCGAGTACATCAACGGCATGTCTGACGCCCAGTTTGCCGACGAGATCATGGTCCCCGAGCTGCACGAGGCGGGTCTCATCGAGGGTAACGTCGAGTACGGCGAGGACTGGATCGACGCGCTTGCCGCCATCGTTAAGCCGCGCACCAAGATGCCGGCCGACGCCGTGACCGTTGCCGCTCCCATCTTTGCCACGGCCGAGACGCTCGAGTATGACGAGAAGTCTGTCAACAAGGGCCTGGCCAAGGAGGGCATGGGTGCCATTCTGGATGCCGCCAAGGCCGCGCTTGAGGGTGTTACCGAGTGGACGGCCGAGGCCATCGATGCCGCGCTTGAGCCGCTGCCCGAGCAGATGGACCTCAAGAAGCGCGTGGTGTTCCAGGCCGTGCGCGTCGCCGTCTGCGGCAACATGGTGAGCCCTCCGCTGGGCGAGACCATGGCGCTCGTCGGCCGCGACGACTGCCTGGCGCGCATCGACCGCGCCCGCACGATGGCGCTGTAATCGCTGCGCAAACGTATGTATCCGAGCCCCGCTCACCGCGAGTGGGGCTCTTGTTTCTGTAGACGTATGGGATAGGAGGTGCTGGCGCCATGGCCGAGCAACTGTCGCTGTTTGGTTCGCCGGAACCTAAGGAAGCTCCGAAGTCCGCGGTCCCTGCTGCCGCCCCGGCGCAGCCCGAGCCCGCATCTGAGCCCGTCGCCGCCTACGCGAGCGTGGTTCTCGACATCCCGACCCGTGCGCTGTCCGAGCCGTTTGCCTACGGCATTCCGCAGTCACTCGCCAACGATGCCCAGATCGGCTCCACCGTCCTAGTCCATTTTGGCAACCGTGCGGCCGCGGGCTATATCGTCGACATCGCGCCCAAGCTTGCCAACCTACAAGGTAACGACGCCCTCGACCCCGCGCGCATCAAGCCTATCGAGGCTATCCTCAGCAAGCCGCTCTTTACCGCTGAGGCTGCACGCATTGCGCGCTGGATGAGCCGCGAGTATGTCGCGACGCTTTCCGAGTGCCTGCGCCTGTTTTTGCCTCCGGGTGGTAGCCCGCGTGTCGTTAAGGGCGATGACGGGGCGTGGACGGTCGAGCGTCCTGCCGTCAAGCCTATCCAAAACCGCTGGGTGATGCTCACGCCTGAGGGCTTTGACTATACGCCGCCCAAGACCGCCGTTCGCCAGCGTCAGCTCATCGAAGCGCTCCAGTGCGGACCGGTCACGACGCGCGACCTCAACCTGCTCTACAACAGTATGTCTGCGACCATCAAGGCGCTCGTAAAACGTGGCGTCGTGGTGGTGGAGGAGCGCCGCGCTTGGCGTGGCTGCAACGAGCAGACCACGCTGTCCTCCGCGAGCGGCAAGGCGCCGGTCACGCTCACGAACGGCCAGCAGCAGGCGCTCGCGCAGATTGAGCGTGCTCACCTGGACGCACACGGCGACGTGGTCTTTGTCGATGGCGTCACCGGATCCGGTAAAACTGAGGTCTACCTCTCCGCCATTGAGCGCGTGCTCGCGGCCGGCCGCTCAGCGTGCGTGCTTGTGCCCGAGATCTCGCTGACGGCTCAAACCGTCGGCCGCTTCCGTTCGCGCTTTGGCGAGACGGTCGCGGTCTTCCATTCGCGTCTTTCGGCCGGTGAGCGCCTAGACCAGTGGGACATGGTTGCCAGCGGTGCCGCCCGTGTTGTCGTCGGCGCGCGTTCGGCGCTCTTTTGCCCGCTCAGCGACCTGGGCCTTATCATTATCGACGAGGAGCACGAGACCAGCTATAAGCAGGGTTCCAGTCCGCGCTACCATGCACGCGAGGTGGCGGCCGAGATGGCGCGCCGCTATCGCTGCCCGCTCGTGCTGGGCTCGGCCACGCCTTCTGCCGAGGCCCTCGACCGCTGCCGCCGTGGCACGTACAACGGTGCCACCTGGACGCGCGTCGAGATGCCCGAACGCCCGGGTCACGCGGTCCTGCCTACGGTCCGCATTGCCGACCTACGTCGCGAGTTCTCGCACGGTAGCCGCTCAATGTTCTCAAAACCGCTGATGGAAGGCCTGGAGCGCGTTGTGGAGCGGCGAGAGAAGGCTGTGCTGTTGCATAACCGCCGCGGCTTTGCGCCGTTTTTGATGTGTCGCGAGTGCGGTTGCGTCCCCACTTGCAACCACTGCTCCACGGCGCTTACGTACCACGAGCGCACGCACACGCTGCAGTGTCACACCTGTGGTTCGTCCTGGCGCGTGCAGCCGTATCCCGCACCCACGAGTCGTTGCCCCAAATGCGGCAGCCGCTACCTGGCAAAAATGGGCCTGGGCACGCAGCAGATCGAGGATGCGCTGCACCAAATGCTGCCCGAGGACGTCGCCATCATTCGCATGGACGCTGATTCCACGCGTGGCAAGGACGCGCATAAAAAGTTGCTCGAGCAGTTCGATGCCGCCGATTGCGCGGTGCTGCTGGGCACCCAGATGATTGCCAAGGGCCTCGACTTTCCCGAGGTCACGCTTGTGGGTGTAGTCAATGCCGACTTTGCGTTAAAGCTGCCCGATTTTAGAGCGGGGGAGCGCGCCTACGATTTGCTGGAGCAGGTCGCGGGCCGTGCCGGACGCGGCGATCGCCCTGGCGAGGTCGTCATCCAGACCTATCTGCCCGAGGACCCAGTCATCCGCGCCGTCGCCGAGCACGACCGTTCGATCTTTACCGACTACGACCTGGACCAGCGCCGCGACGCACTGTATCCGCCGTTCGTTCGTCTGGTCAACATTTTGGTGTGGTCGGCTAGCCGCGACGATGCGCAGGATTATATCGGGCGCATCGCAAAGCTGCTCAAGCGCCGATGGCATGCCGCCGCTCCCGACTTTTTGCGGTCGGGCAGCGCGGTGCCGCAGGTGCTGGGTCCGGCTTCGTGTGTAATCGAGAGAGCAAAGGACCGTTATCGCTTCCACCTGCTTGTGAAGTTGCCCGTGGGGTACCATGTCTTTGATGATATCGATGCCTGCCTCAAAGAGGTGGGTTCCGTGCGTGGCGTGAGCGTGAGTGTTGACGTCGACGCCTATGATTTGATGTAACAACCCGAAAGGATGGCCATGGAAGCCAACGGAATCGTACTGTCGCCCGACCCTCGTCTGCGCCAGGAGTGCGCTGTCATCGAGGAAATCACCCCAGCGATCGAGGCGCTTGCCGAGAAGATGAAGAAGATGATGTTCGAGAACGGCGGCTGCGGCCTGGCTGCTCCGCAGATCGGCGAGCTCATCCAACTCGTCACCATCGACTGCGATTACAGCGACAAGAACGACTACGATCCGTACGTGCTTATCAACCCTGTCATTGTTGAGCAGAGCGACCATCTGGTGCCGTATAGCGAGGGCTGCCTGTCCATTCCCGGCATTAGCTGCGAGATCGAGCGTCCCGATCATGTCGTCGTCGAGGCGTACGACTTGGATGCCAACCTGATTCGCTATGAGGCCTCGGGCGACCTGTTCTGCGTGTGCCTGCAGCACGAGATCGATCACCTGCACGGCAACACCATGTTTGAGCGACTCAAGCCGATGCAGCGTATCAAGGCAGTCAAGGAGTACCAGGACGCCCTGGCCCGCGGCGCTCGACCGGGCGAGACGGAATAAAGTCGTCCGTCCCTGGGGCTGGCCGCCTATATATCATCCCGTGCTCAAACATTCTCGCTTTGCTGCGAAACTGCGCGCGGGACGATATATAGGCGGCCAGCCCCAGGGACTACTTGTTCTTGGCTCGGTTCGCCCGGGTGCCGTCGGGCCAGGGAGGGGCGTCTTCGCTGATAGGTGCTTTGCTGAAAGAGCTGCTTTTATTGCGGCTCTTTCTTTGGTTTTGGGTATATTTGTCTTTGTTGAATTGTTATTGCGGATGGGCTGGGTACTTGGCTTTCCGCTGCTCTTTCTAGCCGTCTCGGCTTTGGTTGAGAGGAGACGATCTTTATGCGTATTGTGTTTATGGGCACGCCCGACTTTGCTGTTCCGTCGCTGACTTCGCTTGTTGAGGCTGGGAATGAGATTGCGCTTGTTGTTACTCGTCCTGATGCTGTTCGTGGGCGTGGTAAGAAGCTGGAGCCGTCTCCTGTTAAGGCTCGCGCGCTTGAGCTGGGGTTGCCGGTTATTGAGGCTAATCGTATGACGCCTGAGGTTGTTGAGGCGCTCCGGGCTGCCCAGGCTGACATTTTATGTGTGGCTGCTTATGGTTGCATTTTGCCTGATGACGTGCTGCATATGGCACCGCTCGGTATTGTGAATGTTCATGCGTCCTTGCTGCCTCGTTGGCGTGGGGCTGCTCCTATTCAGCGTGCGATTCTCGCTGGTGATGAGGTTGCTGGCGTTTCCATTATGCGCATTGGGCATGGCGTGGATACTGGTGCTTATTGTGCTCAGGCTTCCACGTCGGTTGCCGGTAAACATGCTGAGGCGCTGACCATGGAGCTTGGTGAGCTGGGCGGTAAGTTGCTGGCCGATACGCTTCCCTTGCTTACCGATGGCTCGGCTGTCTGGACTGAGCAGGATGAGTCGCTTGTGACCCATGCTGCCAAGATTTCTAAGCAGGAGATGCGCCTGGATCCGCACATGGCGGCGCTTGATTGCGTGCGTCATGTGCTGGCCTCGTCCGATACCGCGCCTGCTCGTTGCGTGATTGCCGGCAAGACTGTGCGTGTGCTCGATGCTGCGCTGGCCGATGTTTCGCTTGGCAAGGGCGGCGTTGACGTTAAGAATAAGCGTGTTTTCCTTGGCCTTTCCGATGGTGCGGTTGAACTGCTCGAGGTTAAGCCCGATGGCAAGCGTGCCATGGCCGCTTCTGCTTGGGCTGCTGGGCTGCAAGGCGCCGATCTTATCTGGGGTGTTTTGTCATGAGCAAGCTGTCTCCCGCGCGCAAGCTTGCACTCGATGTGCTGATGGAGGCCGATCGCCGCGGCATGTATGCGCGCGACGTGCTGTCCTCTCGCGCATCGGCCAAGGCTATTGACCAGCGCGATTCCGCTTTTGCAGCTCGCTTGGCGCTTGGTGTGGCCGCCACGCAGGGTATTTTGGACGAACTGCTCGATCAGTTTCTCGATAAGCCTAAAAAGGTTGCGCCGCGTGTTCGCATGGCGCTTCGTATCTCGGCCTTCGAGATGCTTTATCTGCATACGCCTGGTCGCGTTGCGGTGAGTCAGGGCGTTGAGCTGGTGCGCAGCGGAGCTAAGTCTGCCGCCGGTTTGGCCAATGCCGTGCTGCATAAAGTCGCGGACAACGTTGAGGACTTTGCCACGGCGTCCGATGTAGATGAGTCTGAGCGACGCCTGGTTCGTCTGTCGCGCCTGATGGGACTGCCGCGTTGGCTGTGCGCTCGTATTATGGCTTCGTTTGACACACCGGAGGGCGCGCTTAGCTTTGCCGGTAATCTGGCCCCCGCTCCGCTGGCCCTGCATGAGAACGCCTTTGCGACCAAGCCCGATCCGTATATCTCGCAGCTTGTTGCGCCTGTGTTCCCGGGTTGCCATGCGCCGGTCGATCCACAGGCCACAGTTGCGTCGGGTGTGTTTGAACGCGCGGCGGCCGTGGCCTCGGACCTTAACGCTCAGCTCATCGCTACTGCGGCTACTCGTCCCGGGCGCTGCCTAGAGATTGGCGCCGGTCGTGGTACCAAGACGTATGTGATGATGTGCCAGGCTAAGCGTGCCGGCTACGACCGTCAGCACACTGCACTCGATTTGCACGATCGCAAGTGTGATCAGAATCTTGCGCGCCTGCATAAGGCTGGTATCAAGGGCGTTCGTACCGTCTCGGGTGATGCGTGCGAGCTCGATACGGTCCTCACGTCGTTCGATGCGATGCTTGGTAAACCCGTTCTGTTCGATACGGTGTTTATCGATGCCCCGTGCTCGGGTACCGGCACCATGCGCCGTCATCCTGAGATTCCGTGGCGCTTGACCGAAAAGGACGTGACGGTTGAGCTTCCTAAACTGCAGCTGACGATGCTCAAGGAAGCCGCCGCGCGCGTTGCTGCCGGCGGTGAGCTTATCTATGCCACCTGCTCGGTTTTTGCTGAGGAGAACACTCAGGTCGTGGATGCCTTCCTGGCCTCTCCCGAGGGCGTAGGCTTTAGCGTGGCGCCGCTCTCCGAAGCCCAAATTCTGCAGCTACCCGATTTTGAACAAGCCAAGAAGCTCGTCTCCGTACGTCAAAACGACCGTGGACTTTTCCAAAGCGTCCCCGTAAACGCCGACTCCTACGACGGCCACTTCTGCGTCCGCCTAGTCCACAAGTAACTACTAAGTTGCGGTGAAATAGGGATTGAATAGCGGCTTCTACCCGCCAAACAGTCCTTATTTCACCGCAACTCAGGATTTTTCTGGAACTGGGATTAATAAATCGGGTATGAAAGTAAGCGGTTGGGTTTGGTAAGTTTCTGGATGCATGAACCGCTCGCAGATTTAATATTGAGGGGTTAAAATGATCGATCTTAATAGTGACAAGATTGACAATCCTGAAGATAATACTCAGGAAAATGAAGAGGTTGAGAATTCTTCGATTAAAAAGCGGGTAATTATTGGTGCCGGTATTGTTGCTTTGCTCATTGCTGGTTGTGTCGGTGGTTATGCTGGTTACAATTACAAACAAGCATGTAGTGAACATAATCAGCAGGTTGAAGTTTTGTATTCAAAGGCTAGCGATAGTGTTGCTGCCTTTAAGGCTGATCCTGGGTTACTAACTTTTGAGCAACGTCTTGATACCATTAAAAATGCTCAAAATAATAAAGAGATTTTGAATAAAGAAATCTCTAATGACAGTTTTAAGTATGCGGATGGCACTTCCCCTGATTGGACGAAGTTGCTCAATAAATACGATTCCATTATTAAAGACTGTCGTAATGCTCAAAATGATGAGTGGAATACTTCTGTAACTGACCATGGTAATTTTGATGTAAATTCTACTGAAGATACTGACTCTCTCCAGCAGCATATTAATAGCCTCAATGGTCTTCTTAATGATATTTCTAATAAAGATAATCAGAAGCTTATTTTTGAAGATGCCAAAAAGGATTCTAATCTGTTCATTGATCAAATCAATGAACAGATTAGTCGTTATCAAACTCGTATTGATGATGTAAATAAGGCAAAAGCAGAAGCTGAGGCGAAGACTCAAGAGGAAGTGGCGCAGACTCAGCAGCAGGCTTCTCAGCAAAACAATTATTCCAACAATTCTTATAGCGGTAATAATTATTCTGGTGGAAGCGGCTATTCGGGAGGCTCCTCTAACGGCGGCGGCAAAGTAGTCATTAAAACTATGGATGTTTATGACGAAAATGGCAATTACGTGGGGTCTACTCATTGGTATAGCGATGGTACCTGTGACGATCCCTATTCTGCTGGTATGGGCGGATTTTAAAATATGCTAATTATTAAAAATTAATTAGCTACCTATAGCGTAAAGAAGCGGCCTCGCGATCGGGCTTGATCGCGGGGCCGCTTGTCACTAGTGGTTATGCGGGCAGTTGGCGCAGCAGCCACTGGTGGCGCTGGTGCTGGAGCCGCCACTGCGCTGGTCGGTGTTGTAGAAACCGCTGCCGTCGAACTTAATGCCGCTGGCCGAAAACGTCTTGGATGCCGGGGCACCGCAGCTAGGGCATACGACCTCGGGCGTCTCGGACATGGGGTGCTCAACCTCAAACACGTTGCCGCAGCTCGTGCACTTGTAATCGTAGCGCGCCATAATACTTCCTTTTCAGCACAAAGCGGGCAGATCGCTCTGCCCGCAAAAATTCAAACAGCTGTAACTGTACCCTATATCGAGGGTTTTATCACGCTTCGCCCCAGAATCTATGGGTGCTGCGCAGGAGCTTCGCAGTTTTCTCCTCGGCTGCCGCAACGTCGGCCTCGTCAGCCTGCCAAGTCCAGTTGCCCGTGGCCACGCCCGGTACGTTCATACGCGCGTCGTCGCCCAGCCCCAGCACGTCCTGCAGCGGCATCATCACGAGCGGAGCATCGCTTGCCAGGGCATCGCCCATGAGCTCGCTTGCCAATGCAATGCCGCTCGGCTCGTCGCCACCTGCAAAGGAGCGCGTGCACCAGCCGGCAAGCGTCGAGGTGTCGTGCGTCGAGGTATACAGGATCTTGCCCGGTGTGGGATGAATTCCGCAGCGAACGTCGTAGTCGCTAAACTCCAGCACATCCATGCCGGGGAAGCCGCAGGTCGAAGCCATCGCGCGTACGCCAGGTGTTAGATAGCCCAGATCCTCGGCAATAAAGTTGAGCGGACCCAGCTCGTCGTAGGCGGTCTGGAACAGGTCCTTGCCCGGTCCCGCAAGCCAGCGGCCGTCGGCACAGGCCTTGCCGGCAGGGATGCTAAAGTAGCTGTGGAAGCCCAGGAAGTGGTCCAGGCGCACACGGTCGTAGAGCGAAAACGCACGACGCAAGCGATCCATCCACCAGCTATAGCCGTTTCCCTTCATGTGATCCCAGCGGAAGGTGGGGTTTCCCCACACTTGCCCCTCGGGCGCAAAGTTGTCGGGCGGCGCGCCCGAAATCTCAATCGCCTTACCGGTATCGGACAGCCAGAAGTTTTCGGGCTCGCTCCACGCATCGGCCGAATCGTCCGAGACATACATCGGGATATCGCCGATGACCTCGATGCCCTTCTTGTGTGCATAGTTCATGAGCTCGCACCAGGCAAGGTCAAAGCGATACTGCATGTACGCCTGCAACTCTGCCTCGTCGTGGAAGCGCTCGTCATCGATCAGGTGCTCGTTGTAGCGCGCGACATCCGCCGGCCAATCGTGGCGCGACAGTCCCTCAAAGTGCTTCTTTACCGCCATGTAGACGCAGTACTTCTCGAGCCAGTCGGCGTTGCGATGTTTAAACGCCGTGTACAGCGGGTCGGCATCCTCGCCGCCGCGGGCCTTCCAGGTGACGAAGTCGGCAGCCAGCTCCTCGTGGCTCTCGGGCAGCAGGTCGATATTGCCTGCAAAGGCCGAAGGACCGGCGTAGGGGGAGCGGAAGAAGTCCGTTGGATTGACGGGCAGGACCTGCCAGTAGCGCATGCCCATGGCGGCCAGATGGTCGATAAAGCGACGCGTGGGCGCACCGATCGTGCCAGGCTTGCCGTCATCGGTCGGCACCGAGGTGATGTGGCACACGACGCCCGCGCCATGATCGAGCGGCTCCTGCAGGCGCTTCTCGGCATGGTGATAGATGATCGAAGAGCCCAGCGGGTACAAGTCGAGCGTGACTGTGCCGTTGTGGATTTCGCACTCGTGTCCGCTGATCACGTCGCTAGCACATTCGCCGAGCGCCGGGATCGTCACGCAGTGCGAATTGCGCAGGCTGCGGTTGATGATAACCGTCGCGGCCTCGCCGTCTTTGCCCGTGCGGGTGTAGGCCAAGACGTCGTCGTTGAGCGCAAAGGCCTTGATCTCGCCATCGACCATAAACGGTAACGCGCGGCGAATGGCAGATGCGTTCTTAACGATGGCTAGCGTATCGAAGTCGTGGAGTTGGTCCTTGGTCGGCAGGGTGCGGCGGTTGCCCGGATCGGTGAGGCCCTCCAAGCCGTACTCGTCGCCATAATAGATCGAGGGCACGCCTGGGAAGGTCATCTGCATGAGCGTCGCCAACCAAAAGCGGCTCTTGGCCAGGCCCATGGAGTTCTCGTCCAGGCGCCACTTGCTGCGCTCGCTCTCGGGCAGCTGCGACTCGTCGGGACCGCCGCCGAGCACCGAGATAATGCGCGGACGGTCGTGGCTCGAAAGCAGATTGAGCGCGCAGGCCAGTGCCTCGCGCGGGTAGTTCTCGCGCAGCGTCTCGATGTCCTCTGCAGCCTGATAGGCGTTCTTGTAGCCCATCAAAAAACCGATGACCATGTCGCGGAAGGGGTAGTCCATAGCGGAGTCGAGCTCAGAGCCCTGCAGATAGCGGCGCAGGTGGCCATAGCTGATCTTGTTGGAGGCGTCTTCCCAGACCTCGCCGAGCAGCAGCGCGTCGGGCTTCTCGGCGAGCACGGCCTTTTTGATTTCGGCCAGGAAGTCGTCGGAAAGCTCGTCGGCCACGTCCAGGCGCCAACCATGGGCACCGGCGCGCAGCCATTTGCGGATCACGCCGTCCTTGCCCAGGAGCCGCTCGCGCACCAGTTCGGAGCTCTCGTTGATGGCGGGCATGTTGCCCACGCCCCACCAGCAGTCATACGAACCGTCTTCATGGAAGTAAAACGCATCGCGCCACGGCGAGTCCTCGCTCTGCCAAGCACCGACGCCGGGATAATTGCCGTAGCGGTTAAAGTAGATCGAATCGTCGCCCGTGTGGTTGAAGACGCCGTCCAGGATGATAGAAATGCCGAGCTTCTCGGCCGCCTTGCACAGCTCCGTAAAGTCCTGCTCGGTGCCCAGAATCGGGTCGATCTTGGTATAGTCGGCCGTGTCGTAGCGGTGGTTGCTCGCGGCCTCAAAAATCGGGTTGAGGTAGATGGCCGTAAAGCCCAGCTCGGCAATGCGGGGCAGGTCATTCTGGATACCCTTGAGCGAGCCGCCGTAAAAATCCCAGGTCTTGATGGAGCCGTCTTCGGCACGTTCGTACTCGGGCGGTTCGTTCCAGTCCTCGACCATGCGGCGCTGGATTCCTTTGCGCGGTTTTTCAACTTCGGCAAGCGTACGTTCGCGCCAGTTTTCGTCGCGTGCATAGCGGTCGGGGAAGATCTGGTAGACCATACCGCGCTCGTACCAAGTGGGACGGTTCTCGCGGTGCTTGTAGACGGTAATCTGGAAGGACGGAACCTCGGCGTAGTCGTAGGTCACACCCTCGCCACCGGTGCGACCCTGCGGTGCACCCAGGCGTACCTCGGGCTGGCCCTCGATGTTGCAAATGAAGCTGTACCAGATAAGACAGGGCTCAGTGCACTCAAGCTCTACGGTAAATATGCCGTCGCCCTCGTGCGTCATGGGATACAGAGACTCACCGATTTCATCGACCCAGGTGCGCAGGGTGAGCGTTGCCTGGTTGGGGTCGGCATCCTCCAAAATCACCGATAGCGAAACGGAAGTTCCAGTGGTCACAGCGCCAAACGGAGTACGAAACTGCGGCAGACGGCTGTTGTGAATCAATCTCATAATTCGGTCCAGTTCAATAGAATCACGGCCTGCGGGCCATGGGCTTTACGCACTGGATGTAAGTATATCTTTTGTACACAGGCTGTATAAACAACATCCGTTTACCATCGGCGAACGGTTGTCCTAGAAAATCGTTTTACCACCCAAATTATCGCGATATTCAAATGTGCCTATACCGATACTATTTGTAGCCAAACAAAAGTAACCCGGTTTACTACGACGAATTGAATGATCTCAACCAGGGTCATTTTGGTGATATTAAAACCGCAGGTAGAGGCGTTGCCAATTTCGTAGATTACCCGCCGTGGTCGGCTGGAGCCATTTTGTCGTAGTAAACCGGCCCTCTTTTTAATACAGAAGTTCAACCAAGATGAGGGCGCCTGGTAGGGGCGCCCTCATCTTGCGTTGGATTAAGTTTTAATCGTCCGGATTAGTGGCGCTTGCGGGTGGCCGTTGCCTTACGGACGGAGGTCTTCTTGGTCGGGGCCTTTTCCTCGGCCGGAACAGCGGGGGAGACCGGGGTCTCCTTGGCGGGCTTGGTCTTTGCCGTAGCCTTCGGAGCGGTCTTGACCTCTGCGGCCTTCGGAGCAGGCTCGGCCTTTACTGCGGGCTTGTCCTCGGCCTTAGCCTCTGCCTTGGGAGCAGCAGCCTTGGTCGTGGTCTTTTTGGCCGTCGTCGTAGCGCGCTTGCGCGTGGTGGTCTTGGCGGCCGGCTTTGCCTCGACAGCTGCCTTGGCCTTGGGCTCGGAGGGTGCCTCCTCGACCTTGACGACGGACTTTGCGGCGGCCTTCGCGGTCGTCTTCGCGGCGGCCTTCGTCGTAGCAGCCTTGGTCGTCGTCGACTTCGTAGCCGTGGCCTTCTTGGTGGTCGCGGTCTTGGACGCGGCCGTCTTCTTGGCGGCAGACTTGGCCGGAGCCTTTGCCACAGGCTTAGCCTCGGCGGTGGCGGTCTCGGCCTTTACCTCGGGAGCGATCTCGGCCTCGGCAGCTTTCTTGGCTGCGGCGGTCGTGCGCTTGCGCGTGGTCGTTGCCTTGGCGGTAGTCGTCTTTGCTGCGTCGGTCTTGGTGGCAGCGGCCATGGTTGTCGTAGCCTTCTTGGCCGTCGTCTTGCGCGTCGTGGTCTTCTTGGCGGTAGGCTTCGCAGCTGGCTTAGCCTCAGCCTCGGGAGCTGCCTCAACCTTCACCTCAGATTTAGCCTCAACCGGCTTCTCCTCAGTCTTGGGCTCCTCGGCAGCGGCGGGTGCCTCAACAACCGGCTCGGCCTCAGCCACAACCTCGGGCTCGGCCTCAGCCTTCTCGGCCGCAGCCTCCACACCCGCCGGCCTCTCAATCTCCGGATGCATAAAGAAGTACAGGTCCAGATACTTGTCGGCCGAGCGCGTCCAGCTAAAGTCCTGGCTCATGGCCTGCGTGACCAGCTGGTTCCAAGCGTCACGGTTATCCCAGAACAGGCGCGCCGCGCGGAACACCGCGTCGCCCATCTCGTCACCGTTAAAGTTGCTAAACGAGAAGCCCGTGCCCTCGCCGGTAAACTCGTTGTACGGCTGCACGGTGTCCTTCAGGCCACCGGTCTCGCGCACGATGGGTAGGGTGCCGTAGCGCATGGCGATGATCTGCGACAGACCGCAAGGCTCAAACTTCGAAGGCATCAGGAACATATCGGCGGCGGCGTACATGCGCTGCGACAGCGCCGGATCGAACTCGATGCGCGCGGCCATGGTGCCGGGGTACTTGTCCTGGAAGTAGCGCAGACCGTCTTCGTAGTCGCGGTCGCCGGTGCCCAGCACGGCCACCTGAACGCCGCCGGCCAGGATACGGTCGAGCGCGTACATGACCAGGTCCATGCCCTTCTGGCGCGTCAGGCGCGTGACCATCACCATAAGCGGGCGGTCGTCGCGAACCTCGAGCCCCAGCTCTTCCTGCAGCTTGGCCTTGCACACAGCCTTGCCGGAACGGTCGTCGACCGTGTAGTTTGCGGCAATGCGCTTGTCGGTCGCCGGGTCAAAGCCCGCAACGTCAATGCCGTTGAGGATGCCCTGCAGCGCGTAGGAGCGCTCGCGCAGCACACCGTCCAGGCCCTCGCCAAACTCGGGCGTCTGGATCTCGTTGGCATAGGTGGGGCTCACCGTGGTGATGGCATCGGCATAGTGCAGCGCGCCCAGCATGTAGTTGATGCTGCAGGCGTCGCAGCGCAGCTGCGAGGCGGCCGCGGGAATATGCGCCACACCCAGGATGTCCTCCATCACGGTGTCGCTAAACTGGCCCTGGAACGCCACGTTGTGGATCGAGAACACGGTCTTGACGCGGTCGTACAGCGGCAGGCCCTGGTAGAACTCGCGCAGAAACACGGGCGCCAGTGCCGTCTGCCAGTCGTTGCAGTGCAGGATGTCGCACTCAAAGCCTGCCGGCAGGTGCTGCAGGCTCTCGGTGATGGCCTTGGAGAAGAATGCAAAACGCTCGCCGTCGTCAAAGAAGCCATACGGATAGTCACGCGCAAAGTAGCGCTCGTTGTCCACGAACATATAGGTGACGCCGTCGCGCTCGAGCTTCTCCAGCCCGCAGTACTCATTGCGCCAGCCCAGGCTCACGTAAAAGTCGGCAAAGTGCTCCATCTGCGCCTTGTATTCGTCCTTGATGGTGGCGTACTTGGGCACCATCACGATGACCTCGGCGCCGGCGCGCACAAGTGCCGCAGGCAGCGAGCCCGCCACGTCACCCAGGCCACCGGTCTTAACAAACGGTGCGCACTCGGCCGAGGCAAACACGATCTGCATCTTTTTGCTGGAATCTGCCATATTGTCTCCCATGATGTAATTCGAGAATAGCCGCCTGGCGCTAACCGGGCGGCTATTCTACATGTTACGAGCGATGTTGCGGTGCCAACGTTAACGTACGATGGTGGTGTCGGAAGTTAACGGAGCCTTGCCCAGTACCAGGATGTTCTCGGGCGTGCCGCGAAGCTCGGTGTTGGTGGGAACCACGTTGTTCTTGTCCAGGATGGCATTCTCAACGCGAGCGCCGCTCTTGATGATGCAGCTCTGGTTGATGATCGAGTTGGTCACCGAGGCGCCCTCCTCAACCACGACGCCGCGCGACAGGATCGAGTTACGCACAGTGCCCTTGATGATGCAGCCGGCCGAGATGATCGAGTTGCACGCGTGGCTGCCGGTCGCATAGCGCGAAGGCGGCACGTCGTGAGCCTTGGTCAGAATCGGGCGCTCGGGGTCAAAGAGCTGATCGGCCACGGTCTGGTCGAGCAGATCCATGCTGCGGCGGTACAGCGACTTCTCACTAAACACGCCCACGACCTCGCCCTTGTACTCGTAGCTGCACACGTCGATGTTGCCAAAGTCGCCCTGGAGTGCCTCGAGCAGGTCCAGATAGTCGGCGGCCTGGTAGTGGTCGATAATCTCGAGCAGCGTCTCGCGGTTGACGATGCAGCAGTCCATAGAGGCGTTGTCGCCGTACGCGACGCCGGCGCTCACGCCCGTCAAGCGGCCGTTCTCGTTAATTTCGAGTTTGGTCTCGTCATCGACGTTGCGCGTGGCCTTGCAGTACACCACGGTCATCTGGGCACCGGAGTTTTCGTGCGCGTCGATGATGGTGTTGAGGTCCATGTTAAAGATGATGTTGGTGCCCATCATCACGACGTAGAGCTTGTCCGAGCGCTGGAACAGCGTCTTGTTGGAGATGATATCGCGCAGCAGGAAGCGCATGCCGCCCTTGGTGGTGCCATACGCGTTGCCGGGCACCATGAACAGACCGCCCTTCTTGCGGTCCAGGCCCCAGTCCTTGCCCGAGCCCACGTGGTCGATCAGCGAGCGGTAGTTGCCCGGCATGACGACGCCAACGGTCTTAATGCCGGCATTCATCATGTTGGACAGCGGGAAGTCGATCAGGCGGTAGCGGCCCAAAAACGGAACGGACGCGATAGGGCGGTCCTTGAGCAGCACGCTGCCGTAGGTCGAAGAGTAGTTAGCGGTGATATAACCGATGGCCTTGCGATTGATCATCGGATCATTCCCCCTTTCCGATAACGACGTCATTTCCAACGACGGCCGTATCCTTGGTGGTATCGACAGAGCCGAGCTTCACGCCCTCTTCGACCGTGGAGTTCTCGCCCAAAATAGCGCGGCAGATGTGCGCACCGCTCTTAACGTGCGCACCCGGCAGCAGCACGGAGTCCTCGACCACGGCGCGCTCCTCGATGATGACATCGGTCGAAAGGATCGAGTGGCGAGCTGTGCCGTAGATCTTGCAGCCGTTGGAGACCAGGCAGTCGTCCAGGCGTCCGTCCGGGCCAATGTAGTGCGGCGGACGCGTGGTGATGTTGGACATGATGGGGAAGTGCTTGTCGAACAGATCGAACTCGGGGTTGTTGCCCAGCAGGTCCATCGAGGTCTCGTGGAAGCTGGCGATGGTGCCGACGTCCTTCCAAAAGCCGTGGAACTCGTAGCTGTACAAGCGCTTGCCCTCGCCGAGCAGCTTGGGGATGATGTCCTTGCCAAAGTCGTGGCTCGAGCGCTGGTCCAGAGCGTCCTCTTCGAGCGCCTCGATCAGCACGTCGGCCGAGAAGATGTAGATGCCCATGGACGCGAGGTTCGAATCGGGCTTATCGGGCTTCTCGGTGAACTTGGTGATACGGCCGTCCTCGGGGTCGGTGGTTAGGATGCCAAAGCGGCTGGCCTCCTCCCACGGCACGGGCATAACGCTCACCGTGAGGTCGGCGTTGTTCTCAATGTGCGTCTTGAGCATCTTGCGGTAGTCCATGCGATACAGGTGATCGCCCGAAAGAATCAGGACGTACTTGGGGTCGTTGGCCTTGATGTAGTCGAGGTTCTGCGTAATGGCGTCGGCCGTGCCCGCATACCAGGCGCCACCGGTCTGCGTCTCGTACGGCGGCAGGATCGACACGCCGCCGTCGCGGCTGTCCAGATCCCACGCCTCGCCGGAGCCCACGTAGGCATGCAGCAGGTAGGGGCGGTACTGCGTCAGAACGCCCACCGTGTCGATGCCCGAGTTGGAGCAGTTAGAGAGCGAAAAGTCGATAATGCGGAACTTGCCACCAAAGCTAACCGCCGGCTTGGCGATCTTTTGGGTGAGTGCCCCCAATCGGCTGCCCTGTCCTCCTGCGAGGAGCATCGCGATGCATTCTTTCTTACTCATCGATTTCTCCTTCTGTCATCGATGTTCCTAAACCCATTAGCGACGGGCGCGGCGCAACGTCACGCCCGTCGAGTAATGCCGTGCTGGCATAGGGGAGCTCGCGCGCCTTTACGCGTGCCAGATCTCGTCGCGGTACTCGCGAATGGTGCGGTCGCTCGAGAACCAGCCGCTCGAGGCGGTGTTGAGCAGCGCCTTGCGGTTCCAGGTCTCCTGGTCGCCGTAGCTGCCGGTGAGCTTCTCCCACGCATCCACGTAGCTGCGGAAGTCTGCCATAACCAGGTCGGGGTCGTTGTTGTTCATGAGCTCGTTGTAGATGCTCTCGAAGTTGCCCGAAAGACCCGCAAAGGTGTTGTCCTTGAGCTCGTCCATCACGCGGCCCAGACGCTCGCGATCGTTGTTGAGCGTATCCCACGCAAAGTAGCTGTTGGATGCCCAGAGCTGCTCGACCTCGGAAGCAGTCAGGCCAAAGATGGCCTCGTTCTCGCGGCCGGCCAGGTCGGCGATCTCGATGTTGGCGCCGTCGAGGGTGCCCAGCGTAATGGCGCCGTTCATCATGAGCTTCATGTTGGACGTGCCCGAGGCCTCCTTGCCGGCCGTGGAGATCTGCTCCGAGATCTCGGCGGCAGGGTAGATGAGCTGGGCGTTGCTCACACGGAAGTTGGGGATAAAGCAGACCTTCATGACCTCGTTGACGCGCGGGTCGTTGTTGATGACGTCGGCCACGGAGTTAATGAGGCGGATGGTCTCCTTGGCAAAGGTGTAGCTCGAGGCAGCCTTGCCGCTAAAGATGAAGGTCGTCGGCGTCACGTGGAAGTTGGGATCGGCGATACGACGGTTGTAGATGTCCATCACCTTCATGATGTTCATGAGCTGGCGCTTGTAGGCGTGGAAGCGCTTTACCTGAACATCGAAGACGGTGTTGGGATCGATGACCAGACCGGTCTCGGCCTTAACGTAGGCAGCCAGGCGCTCCTTGTTGGCGCGCTTGGAGGCACCCACGGCTTTCAGGAACTCGGTGTCGTCCTTAAACTCTTTGAGCTTTTCAAGCTCAAAGGCGTCCTTCAACCAGCCGTCGCCAATGGCCTCGGTCACGAGCTTGGCATAAGTGGGGTTGGCCTCGGCAAAGAAGCGACGGTGCGAGATGCCGTTGGTCTTGTTGTTGAACTTCTCGGGCGTCAGGGCATAGAAGTCCTTGAGCACGATGTTCTTGATGATGTCGGAGTGGATCTTTGCCACGCCGTTGACGCTGTGGCTGCAGATCACGGACAGGTTGGCCATGCGAATCTCGCCGTCCCATAGAATGGCGGTCTGGCGCAAACGCTCCTGCCAGCCCTCCTTCGTGGTGTCGAACGACTCGTGCCAACGACGGCTGATCTCGTCGATGATCTGGTACACGCGGGGGAGGAGCTTGGAGAACGTGCCGATGGGCCACTTCTCCAAGGCCTCGGGCAGGATGGTGTGGTTGGTGTAGCTCACGACCTGCGTCACGATGTTCCAGGCGTCGTCCCACTCGAGCTTCTTCTCGTCGATGAGGATGCGCATGAGCTCGGGGCCGCACATGGCGGGGTGCGTGTCGTTGGTGTGGATGGCCACAAACTGCGGCAGCAGGTCCCAGTTCTCGCCGTGCTCCTTCTCAAAGGTGTCGAGCAGGCTGTAGATGCCGGCCGAGACAAACAGGTACTCCTGCTTCAGGCGCAGCAGACGGCCGTGCTCGCCGGCGTCGTTGGGGTAGAGGATGGCGCTGATGGCCTCGGCCTCGGCGCGCTCGGCGTCGGCCAGGGCATAGTCGCCGCGGTTGAAGGCCTCCAGATCGAAGTGCTCCTCAACCGGCTCGGCGGCCCAGACGCGCAGCTTGTTGACGGTCTCGCCGGCATAGCCCACAACGGGGATGTCATAGGGAACGGCCAGGATATCCTGCGTGTCCACCGTGCGGTAGAACGTGCGGCCGTTCTCCTCAAAGCCCTCAACATGGCCACCAAACTTAATGGTCACGACCTTGTCCTGACGGCGGACCTCCCAGGGATAGCCGTGGGTGAGCCATTCGTCGGTGGCCTCGACCTGGCTGCCGTTGACGATTTCCTGCTTAAACAGGCCGTAGCGGTAGCGCATGCCGTTGCCGTAGCCGGCAATGCCCTCGGCTGCCATAGAATCCAGGAAGCATGCGGCCAGACGGCCCAGGCCACCGTTGCCCAGCGCCGGATCGGGTTCCTGGTTCTCGATGACGGAAAGGTCGAAGCCCATGTCGTCGAGCGCCTCGGCGACCATGTCGCGCACGCCAAAGTTGAGCAGGTAGTTGTCGAGCAGGCGGCCGATCAAAAACTCGATCGAGAAGTAGTACACGCGCTTCTTGCCCTCGGCGGTGACGCGGGCGTCGCTCTTGGTGGCAACGGTGCGTGCCTTCTCGGCCACGAGCTTGGCCAGGGCGTTAAAGCGGTCCAGATCGCTGGCAGCCTCGACGCTCTTGCCGCTGATGCTCATGACGGCATCGCGATAGAGCTCGGTAAACTCCTGCTTGTTGTCGAAGATCTTATTCATACGTTCCTTTCCCCCGGGGATGTTTCTCCCGGAACGGTTATGACTTGTATCCTACGCCCCCGCGGGGCGGGTAATTACAGCTGTAACGCTTTTGTTACGCATCCTTGGCAGATGGCTTAACAGCAGCTGCCTTGGCCTTGGGAGCAGCCTTTTTGGTGGCTGCCTTTTTGGCCGTGGTCTTAGAAGCGGGCTTGGCGGCAGACTTGGTAGCCTTCGTCTTAGCCGGAGCCTTCTTAGCAGCCGCGGTCTTGGGCTTTACCGAGGACGTCCGCTTGCGCGTCGCCTTCTTGGGCTCTTTAACCACGGGCGGCTTATAGCTGCTGGGACCGCGGCGCTTAAGCACCACGCCTGCCAGGCCGGGCACCTTAATTTCGATGGAGTCCATCTGCCCGTTCCAGGGATAGGGCTCGCTCGAGCAGGTGTAGGGCTCCTCGCCGGCGTAGCCGCTGCCGCCAAACTCGGGACGGTCAGAATCGAAGATGACCTCCCAGTCGCCCTCGCGCGGCACGCCCACGCGGAAGCTCTCGTAGCTCGCCGGGTCAAAGTTGATCAGGATCACCAGGTCGTCGTCGACGTCCTCGCCCTGGCGCACAAAGCTCACGATGGACTGCTTCGAGTTGTCCGCATCGATCCAGGTAAAGCCGTCGTCGGTGTATCCGCGCTCATACAGGGCGGGCTCGGCGGTGTACAGGTGGTTGAGCGCCTTGATAAACGCCTGATGATGACGGTGGGTCTCGTACTCCTCGGTCAGGAACCACTGAATGGACTCGTAGTAGCGCCACTCGATAAACTGACCGATCTCGTTGCCCATAAAGTTGAGCTTGGCACCGGGGTGCGTCATCTGGTAGAAGGCCAGCGTGCGCAGGCCGGCAAACTGGCGCCACCAGTCACCCGGCATGCGGCCGATGAGCGAGCACTTGCCGTGCACGACTTCGTCGTGGCTCAGCGGGCAGATGAAGTTCTCGGTAAAGGCGTACATGATGGAGAACGTGAGCAGGCCGTGGTTGCCGGGGCGCCACGGAAAATCGGTCTGCATGTAGTGCAGGGTGTCGTTCATCCAGCCCATGTCCCACTTGTAGTGGAAGCCCAGACCGCCGTCCTGCGGCGGATAGGTCACGAGCGGCCACGCGGTGGATTCCTCGGCCATCATCATCACGTCGGGGTAGTGTGCCTCCACGGCGCAGTTGACCTGACGGATAAATGCGCTGGCGTCCAGGTCCTCCTCGGTACCGTACTTGTTGAACTTCTTTTGGCCGGGATCGTCGATGCCAAAGTTGAGGTAGAGCATGCTGGACACGCCGTCCATGCGAATGCCGTCCACGTGGAAGTTCTCGAGCCAGTACAGCACGTTAGAGACCAGGAAGGAGCGGACCTCGCCGCGGGCGAAGTCAAACTTGTGCGTGCCCCAGTTGGGGTGAATCTCGTGCTCAAACAGCATGTGGCCGTTAAAGGTGGCAAGGCCGTGGGAGTCGGCGCAAAAACCGCCGGGCACCCAGTCCATGATCACGCCAATGCCCGCCTCGTGGCAAGCGTCGATAAAGTGCATGAGCTGCTGCGGGTTGCCGTAGCGCGACGTGGCGGCATAGTAGCCGGTCGTCTGGTAGCCCCAGGAGCCATCGAAGGGATGCTCCATAAGCGGCATGACCTCGATATGTGTGTAGCCCATGTCGCGCACGTAGTCCACGAGCTCCACCGACAGGTCGTCGTAGGTGTAAAACTCGCCGCGCTGCGCGGGGAAGGGATCCATGGGGCCGGGGTAGTTGCCGTACTCGTCCGGCTCGCCCTGCGGCGCGTCGCCGTGGCGCTTCCACGAGCCAATATGCACCTCGTAGATGTTAAGGGGCTGCGACATGTGGTTATGGCTGGCGCGGCGCTTGAGCCATGCGGCGTCGTTCCACTGGTAGCCATCGAGGGTCCACAGCACGCTCGCGGTACCCGGAGGGCACTCGGCCTTAAAGGCGTACGGATCGGCCTTGTAGAGCTTTTCGCCCTCGTTGGTCTCGATGAGATACTTATAGAGCTGACCCTGCTCGGCGCCAGGAATAAAGCCTTCCCAGATAGCGCTCGTATGCATGGGTACCAGCGGGTTGGCTTGCTCGTCCCAGTCGTTAAATTCACCAATGACGTGAACGCTCTTTACGTCGGGCGCCCAAACGCAAAAACGCCAGCCGCGCGTACGGTTCTGCGTGTCGGGGTGCGCGCCCATCTTTTCCCAGCTGCGCTCCCACGTACCGATGCCAAACAGATAGACATCGTCCTTGGTGAGCTCCGGCGCGTGCGGGGCGGCTTTACGGGTAGTAGGCTTTTTGGTTGCTGGCTTTAGCTTTGTATCGCTCACGTTTGATCCCATCATGACGCGGCAGCGTGTTGCCTTGGTGACTAGATGCGAAAGGTCCAAGGCTGCACGAATCGAAGGGACGGCGATAGTTCTATGATTCGTTCCACCTCGCGTGCTCGGTGGAACTTTCGGCAAAAACTACGATAACACCTGTACGTTACTTATATGAACGAAAGTGTTTTTGCGATGGCGTTTAATCGGTAAGCGCCATGTTTATACCACTGGCAGAATTGCGATGGTAAAACTCTTGACAGTTTTACCAATTAGGTTTTCAAGATAGTTGGGTTGACGTTTGGTAAAACGTTTTTAGCAGGTTGTTTACCCTTTGACATCGAAAGGCTCGTTTATGGACCACATCGCCGCCTCAAGTGTTGCTTTTATTTTCGATTGCGACGGCACACTGGTTAATAGCACCCCCGTTTGGGCCTATGCCCAGCCAGAGTTATTGCACCGTCACGGAGTTGACGTGACGGTTGACGATTTTGCCCAGTTTGAGCATTTGTCGCTCGAGGACGAATGCCAGGCCTACCACGACACGTGGGGCATTGGCTCAAATGGCGAGGAGCTCTACCGCGAGCTGAGCGACATCCTGATTGATGGCTACTCCAAGGTGCCGCCGCGTGAGGGCCTGCTTGCATTTTTGAAGCAGGCGCAGGAGGCCGGTATTGCCATGTGCGTTGCCACGTCCACGCCCTCCGAGTTGGTTACGTCTGCACTTGCGGGCGCCGGCCTTGATCGCTATATGGAGTTTATTACCACCACGGGTGAGGCGGGACGCTCCAAGCAGTTCCCCGACGTATACGAGCTTGCGCTGCGCCGCCTTGAGGAGCGCCATGGGCACAAGTTTGAGGGCACATGGGTGTTTGAGGACGCCGTCTTTGGCCTAAAGAGTTCTGGCGCCGCCGGCTTTAAGCGTGTAGGCATCTATGACCCGCACGGCCGCATGGAGCGCGACCATGTTCGCGCCAACTGCGACATCTTTATTGACAGCTACGTGGACCTAGACCTGGCCCGCGTTCTTGAGTTTGAGGGCTAGGCGAGGGCTGTGGCTTGCAAGGTATTAGTGGTCTGCGGCTCGCCGGAGGTGGCGAGCCCCGAGTTGCTGTGCCACCTGGCGGGGGAGTGCGACCACGTTGTCGCGGTAGACCGCGGACTCGATGCACTGCTGGGCGCGGGGCTTGGCTGCGACGTATATGTAGGAGATGCCGACACGGTGAGCGACGCGGGCCGTGCGTTGGTCGATGCCGCCGAAGCCTTTGAGGTAGAACGCCACGACCCTTACAAGGACTATACCGATCTGGCGCTGGCGCTCGATGCCGTCCGTCGCCGCTGGCCAGGTGCCGAGGTTGTGGCAACCTGTGCTACGGGCGGCCGTCCGGACATGGCCCTAAGCGTCCTAGGCCTACTAGCAGCTTACAAAGATGCCCCCGTCTGGATCGCAGAAGACGAAGTAACGGCCCGCATTCTGCACGAAGGCGAATCCTGGACCATTGAGAATGCAACCGGCAAAACCTTCTCCATAATCGCCATAGCCCCCAACACCAAGGTAAGCGAACACGGCCTAGAATGGGAAATAGATCACGCTTCGTTAGGTCTACTAGCCGACACCGGCATCAGCAACGTCGTCAGGTCAACAGCCACAATCCAAGTCCACACTGGCACCGCCATCGCTTACCTATATCAATAGGTATTTAAAATCTGACCCAAAAAAAGTCCTTGCGCGTCGCGCCAACTTCCCCTATAGTATCTCCTCGTCACGGGGGCGTAGCTCAGCTGGGAGAGCGTTTGACTGGCAGTCAAGAGGTCAGGGGTTCGATCCCCCTCGTCTCCACCATCGTGAATTAAAAGGCCTTCGGAATTCCGAAGGCTTTTTTCATGCCAAAATACCTCGCGCCACAAACCCATACCCACATCAACAAAAAGTTGCACAATTTATTTCCCATGTCTGTACATAGTTTGTTATCCAAACGCAATTACCAGTGCAGCTCGCTGCTTCAGTTGGGCTTCAGGAACGCTCCCAATTATTGCCAGCACCACAATAACCTGCGCCAACGTGAACAACATCCCAAAACAACCCCCTTAAGCACGTCAAATGAACGAAATGCTGTCCAACGCAACCCAAATCAGTTTCACTAACAGCTTGTGCTAGAATACCTAACGTTACATGAGTTCAACTGTGCTCACGGCTTCAGTAAGCCACAAAGCGCAGGGTCGATCAGCATCCGGCCGTAACGGCGGTGTTAGAAAAACCATGAGCTCCAATATCGATTGCCATGCACGTTTTGCACTTGCTTTTGCGGCTATTTATAAGTTCGCATTAGAAGGTGCCAATAAGTTGTTAAGGCAAACCACAGCTGTCCTTCAGCTGGCTGCGTGCGATCCAGTTTTGAAATCACTTGACCGGATCGCACGCAGCCAGCTGAGGTTGCAGGCATTCTTGCGATACGTGCCTGTGACCTCAGTGCTGCTTTTGTACATACCGTTCACGGTGGGGCAGAGCCACGTGCTTGTCTGACTGGGCTCAGGGTTTGAATATGGAGCGCCTTCGCGCACAAGCGCCCTGGCGAAGCCATACCCAAACCCCATGAGCCACACGTAAGACAGCAAGGGGGTGGTGCTCGTGTGGTATGTGATCCAGGTCATTAACGGTCGCGAAGATATAATGCGCGAGCGCATTGAGCGCATGGTGCCGGCTGGCGCCATGCAGGAGCTCTTTTACCCCCAATTTCAAACCGAGATCAAAGTACACGGCGAATGGGTCAATGCGACCAAGCCGCTCTTTCCCGGTTATCTTATCTGCGATACGGCAGATCCCCGTACTGTGCAACAGCATCTGCTGCGCATGGACGACTTTGCCCGGATGCTTTCCCAAGACGGTCAGTTTGTGCCGCTAGCAAAAGAAGAGGTCCAGCTTATTGGCGGCTTTACGCATAGGGGAGACCGCGTAGTGCCCATGAGCGAAGCCCTAAAAGACGGCGACCAGGTCGTAGTGACGGCAGGTCCGCTGCTGGGCCACGAGGGCCTTATCAAAACCATTAACAGACGCAAGAGCACTGCTTATTTGGAGCTCGATCTGTGCGGCCGACGCGTAACTACGCGCGTCGGCCTTGCCGTGTTATCGGCCGAGCAGCGCGTAATGCGAAACCTTAATAAGGCGATCGCCTAGCTGCAGGCGACTGCATAACGGAACAGGGAGGACCCTCGGGGGCGGGGACATAGTGTTGGAAGAGAACGTGCAAAACAATCAAATGGAGATACGGCAGCGCTTGCTGTCACGCTTAAGGACAGACACGAGGCTGCAAAGCTTAACAACGTCGGAAAGCATGAGCCTAAGCTGTCGGAGAACGGTATCCCTACTGACGTACTGGAAAAGTTGTTGCCCGGTGACGACATCATTGAACTAGAAGAACCCGTCGTAAACGGTGGGTTCTTCTACCGCTTTATTAAGCGCTCTTTCGATGTTGTCTCCTGCGGTTGCGCGCTCATTATTCTCGCGATTCCGATGGCCGTAATTGCTGTCAAGATTAAGACTGAGTCTGAAGGGCCCGTTATTTACGCTCAGCGTCGTGTGGGCAAAGACGGCAAAGTGTTTAGTATTTACAAATTCCGTAGCATGTATATCGATGCAGAGTCTCGAGGCGCTCAGTGGGCGCAGGACGAAGATCCGCGCGTAACCCCTTTTGGCAAGTTTATGCGTAAGACGCGTTTGGATGAAATCCCGCAGTTTTGGAATGTCTTTAAGGGCGATATGAGCCTTATCGGCCCGCGCCCCGAGCGACCTGCGTTCTGCGAGGAGTTCGAGAAGCGCATTCACGGCTGGCATTACCGCACTATGGTCCGTCCGGGTATTTCCGGTCTTGCCCAGGTGACTGGCGGGTACGACTTGCTTCCCAGTGAGAAGGTCATGTTTGACCTACAGTACATCAAGACAAGAAATATCAAGATTGATATTACGATCATGCTTAAAACGCTTGGCGTTGTTAGTACGGGTGATGGTGCACGATGAGCCTCTCTGACCATGGTCACGTTCTTTTCACGGCTACGCTGGTTCGCGGGCACATTGCTAAGTTTCACATACCCTATCTTAAGTGGTTCAAAGAGCAGGGTTGGGAGACATGGGTAGCTGCTAAGAACGATTATCCAGACGGTGTCTGTGAGATCCCATTCTGCGACCATTTCGTTAATATTGACTTCGCCCGCAGTCCATTCTCAATGCAGACGATCGTTGCCTACAAACAGCTGCGTAAACTCTTCGCCAAGGAGCATTTCGCTATTGTTCACACCCACACTCCCGTGGGAGGTGTTCTCACGCGTCTTGCAGCTCGAGATGCTCGTCGCAGTGGGACAAAAGTGATTTACACTGCGCACGGTTTTCATTTTTATGATGGGGCGCCTCTAATTAACTGGGTGCTTTGGTATCCCGTAGAGCGAGTGATGAGTCGCTTTACCGATGTACTGGTGACCATAAACGATGAGGACTGTAAGCGTGCACGGCAATTCGCGCATTGCCGTGTGGAGCATGTGCCCGGCGTGGGTGTCGACCTAGACAGGTTTGTTTGCGTTAAGAACTGCGCGGACACGCGCGCGGAGCTCGGCCTGGGCAAGAACGATTTTGTCTTGCTGTCCGTCGGTGATCTTAACGAAAACAAGAATCATGGTGTGCTCATAGAGGCTCTTGCGAAGCTGCCTGATAATTTTAAATTGCTCGTTGCGGGCGAGGGACCACTTCGCAACGTCTTGTTGAAAAAGGCGCGACATCTCGGTGTGGACGATCGCCTCATGCTTCTGGGTTTCCGCAGCGACGTGGCCGCGTTGCTCAACGCGTGCGATCTCTTTTGTTTCCCTTCCAAGCGCGAGGGTCTGCCCGTATCGCTCATCGAAGCGATGGCATGTGGCAGGCCGTGCTTGACCTCCGGTGCGAGGGGCTGCGCTGATGTGCTGGGTCCATTCGCGGAAGGCTCAATCGTCGAGGGTGGAGCAGATGAGTGGGCTCGTGCTATTGAGAGGGTTTCCGGTAAGAGGCAAAGCGCATCTGCGTGGCGAGAGCAGGCGAAGAAATTTGATATTTCAGCTGTGCTTAGGCGAATGACATCGCTCTATGCATAGAGGAGAGGCCGTGGTTTCTGAAATTCTCGATACAAAAATTAATGAACCGCTACGCGTTCTCGTAGTGGTAACCAGCATGAATCGAGGCGGACTTGAGACGTTCACAATGAACGTGTATCGAGCACTGAATCGTTCCAAGGTTCAGCTCGACTTCTTGCTCCACCGTTCGGATAGTGGTGCCTACGAAGAGGAAATTGAGTCGTTGGGTGGGCGTATTTACCGCGTTCGTAGGCAAAATCCGCTTGACCCTCGCTACTGGACAGCACTTAATGAGTTTTTTGCTAAGCACCCGTACGAAGTCGTATGGGCGCAGCTTGACTGTTTGAGCGCTGAGCCGCTCGCAGCAGCCGCGAGACATGGGGCTATTGTTCGAGTGGCACATTCGCACAATAGCTACCAGGACAGAGACTTGAAGTACCCCTTAAAGATGCTTTGCAAGCCTCTCATTAAACGGTACGCCACCGATTTGTTTGCCTGCGGCGAGGAAGCAGGCAGGTGGATGTTTAATACCGATGACTTCGAGGTCGTTAGGAACTGCATAGACGTAGACTCATACGCGTATGATCCCGCCGTGCGGACGGAAGTTCGACGCGAACTGGGCATCACCGACGATGCACCCGTCGTGGGGCATGTTGGGCGATTCGACGCGGTGAAAAACCACGCACTTCTGCTTGACGTGTTTGCCGCCCTGCTGAAGCGGAGACCTGACGCCTTGTTGATGCTTGCGGGTGACGGTCCCCTGCGTATGGAGATGGAGAGAAAGGCTGCCGATTTAGGCATCACCGACTCTGTCATGTTTCTGGGCGTGCGTTCGGACGTGCCGCGGCTTATGCAGGCGATGGACTGTTTTACGATGCCTTCGCTGTATGAGGGATTACCCATGGTCTTGGTGGAAGCGCAGGCAGCGGGGCTGCCGTGTTTGATATCGGATGCTATCCCTCGAGACTGTTATATCAAGGGCGGACATGTAGAATGCGAGAAGCTTGACGTCTGCGCGCGTGCGTGGGCGGAGCGCGTCGACGGGATACTGGCCGGCGAGTTCGATCGTGCTTCGGGGGCAAAAGCCGTGCGGGCGGCGGGGTTTGATTCCAGTGAGACAGCGGAACGACTGACCGATTTCTTTAGTGGCGCATTGAAAAGGAAACGATGAGCGTTCTATTTTACATAAATCGGCTGAACGGCGGAGGTGCGGAGCGGGTTATATCCCAGCTTGCAAATTTCTTTTCCAGTAGCGGGGACAATTCCATTTTGGTGACGTCGTTTCGCTCCGACAACGAATATGAGTTGAATGAAGGCGTGACTCGCTATTCCCTTGAAAACGAGGAAATCGTTCAGTCGCGACTGATGCGAAATGCCACAAGGATAAAGAAGTTGCGCGCAATCATTAAATCGGAAGGACCTGATGTCGTTCTGTCCTTCATGCAGGAACCTAATTTCCGCGCGCTTATCGCGGGTTTCGGTCTTCCATGCAAGGTTGTCGTCTCGGTTCGAAATGACCCTGCTAGGGAGTATGCTGGAAAAATCGGTAGGTTTGTGGGCAAGTTTCTCATGCCCTTTCTGGCTGACGGCTGCGTCTTTCAGACCCATCAAGCTATGGAATGGTTTCCGGCTCGACTTCGTCGAAAATCACGGGTGATTCCAAACGCAGTGAACCCGGTTTTTTTCGAGACCGACAAGTCTGGCGTGAATTCGTATTGGGTCGCGATTGGGCGTCTTACGGAACAGAAGAACTATCCGATGATGCTCAAGGCGTTTGCGGCAGTGCGAATGGATTTCCCTGACGAATGTTTGCGAATCTATGGAGAAGGTCCAACGCGAAGCGACCTTCAGCGTATGGTTTACGCCCTTGGACTGTCGGACGGCGTTGCTCTTTGCGGACGAACTTCTGACGTGCCTGCGGTGCTCGCCGATGCAAAAGGCTTTCTGATGTCCTCTGACTATGAGGGAATGCCTAACGCGCTCATGGAAGCAATGGCTGTCGGTTTACCTTGCGTAGTGACGGACTGTCCCTGTGGTGGACCAGGAGAGTTGATTGCTGATGGAACGAATGGTGTCCTCGTTCCCGTCGGGAACTCGCGAGCTATGGCTGATCAAATCAAGAGATTGCTTGTTGAGGATAATGTAGGGGATATGACTTCCGCTGCCGCAGAGAGTATGAAAGCCTATTTACCTGACAAGGTATTTATGGCATGGAAAGGCTACTTGATTCAAATCTCCTTGGGAGGGCGCAATGAACATCCTTCCTCTTAATCTGATGCTTCTCTTCGTTTGGTGGTTTGTCTTTCGAGGCCGACTTTCAAAGGGAAAGAGGGGCAGTGATTGGTATTTGGGCATTGTATTCATCCAAATGATGCTCATGACGCTTTTTGCTCCAATTTTTAGTGATGCTGCACAATATGCCTTTCATGCGCGGTTGAACTGGTATAGCGATTTCGGAATCGGGTGGAAGTTATTCAGCCAAGTGATTTGGGGCATTTGGCCCGATGCGAAGTCATTAGTCTTTTTCACGAGCCTCATATTCGAATTGGCTTTTGTTCATTTTTGTCGACGTTATTCGAATAATTATGCTTTGAGCTATTTTTTTATGGTTACACTAGGCTTTTTCGGAATGAGTCTATTTATCTTGCGGCAAACCGTTGCTCTCGCCATTGTTCTGCTTGCGTATGACGCAGTCGAGGAGAGAAAGCTGCCGAAGTTCCTGTTGCTTATCCTGATCGCATGCTCGTTTCATGTAACTGCAATTCTCTTTGTGGCCCTCTATCCGATTTCAAATTTGCGAAGGAAAGGTGCATTCCATCTGGGCTGCATCCTGGCAGGTATCACTTTATTGTTGTGTTCTACACCATTAAGTAATTTCATGACATCCCACTATCATAGCGAGTACGTTTTGACGGGTTTTTCGGGGGAAAACCTTCTTCTTTTGATGATTTTACTTGTTATTATCTACGAACTTCGGGGAGACAATTGTGATCGCTTGGGTATAGGCCATGCATTGGAGTTGGCACCTGTTTTTCAGGTTTTAGCACTGAGGTTCTCAACGTTTACCCGCGCTACAAGATATTTTCAAATTGCCACGACTGTCGCAATCCCAAATTTAATCGAATCATTTCAGGATAAAAGATTACGTTTTCTGGCAACGTTTGCAGTCGTTGTTTTTTTTAGTTTTTTCTACATCGTCGTTCAAGATTGGGCAGTCGATGGCTTTTTCGATTCATTTGTTTTTAACGGATTGGTTATGAATTAATTTGAAAGGACAAAATGATTAATAAACTAAAAAATCATTCTGCTTTGTTGCCGGCTATTGCTTTTGGACACTTTGGAAATTCATTCCTCTCTCGCTTTATTCCTGACGGTCCCTACCTTAAATGTGCATACTGGATATACATGCACAGAAAACTCGATTTGGATAATCCAATAAGATTCAACGAAAAACTGCAGTGGCTCAAAATACATGACCATAACCCCCTATATACCACGCTTGTCGACAAGTATCGAGTGAAGCAGTGGGTGGCCGACCGCATCGGGAAGGAACATGTTACGAAGACATACGCGATGTGGGAGCGCGCAGAGGACATCGATATTTCAGAGCTCCCCGAGCGCTTTGTGCTGAAGACCAACCACGACAGCGGCGGTGTTGCCGTCTGCCAAAACCGCGAGACGTTTGACTTGGAAAAGGCGAAAAAGAAACTTGCCAAGCACCTAAAAATTAACTACTTCTGGAGGACGCGCGAATGGCCTTATAAGAACGTGAAACCATGCGTGTTCGCGGAGGAGTACCTGGACCCTACAGAAACAAATGGTGATTTGGTCGATTATAAGTTTTATTGCTTTGGCGGCGAGCCGAGAATAATGTTTACGTGCACAGGACGGGCTGCCGGAGATACAAGATTTGACTTCTTTGACATGGACTTCAATCATCTAGATATTAAGCAGGACTTCGCCGAGAACGCCGACATGTCTATCGATAAACCTTGTTCCTTTAATTTGATGGCTGAGTCCGCCAGGAAGCTGTCGGCCGGTATCCCACATGTGCGTATCGACTTCTATGAAGTCGACGGAAGGATGTACTTCGGCGAGTGCACTTTCTTCGATGCTAGTGGGTTTGGGCCTTTCGAACCTGAAGAATGGGATGAAAGGCTCGGAGCCATGATTGACTTGACTGCTGTTAGCAGTGTGCGATAGAGCTTAGTTTAGGAAAACCTATGATAATAAAAGATGGATGTTCAGCATCGGTTAAAGGACGAGCACCACGTCTAGTGATCGGGGCAGATTTCGTACCAACCGATGGGAATAGTAACGTCTTCGCTGCCGGAGATGGCGAGGCCCTTGTCGGTCCGGAGCTTCTTGCATTAGTGCAAGGCGTAGATTTTGGCGTGTTTAACCTTGAAGTACCCCTGACAGATACTTTGAACCCTATTGCTAAGTGCGGGCCCTGTCTCGATGCCCCGACTTCAACCATTGCGGGACTAAAAGCTGTAAATCCATGGGCTTTCACACTTGCTAATAACCACATAATGGACCAAGGGGTAGATGGACTTCGGTCCACCATGGATGTGCTCGAGGGGGCTGGACTCCAGTATTTCGGTGCCGGAGCTAATCTCACTGAGGCAAAGAAACCACTGGTTGTTGACATTGACGGAGTCACTGTCGGTATATATGGCTGCGTTGAGCACGAGTTCTCCATCGCGGGGGAGTTTTCGGCGGGCGCAGCCCCTTATGACCCACTTGATTCATTCGATGATGTCAGGGATTTGGCAAGCCGTTGCGATTACGTTATCGTCCTATACCATGGCGGGAAAGAACATTACCGGTACCCATCTCCCCAGCTTCAGCGGAGATGCAGGAAATTCGCTGAGTGTGGTGCACAGCTCGTGGTTTGTCAGCACAGCCACTGCATTGGATGCAAGGAGAATTGGGCTGATGCAACTATTGTCTATGGGCAAGGCAATTTCCTGTTTGACGATGCCGAAAGTGATGATAACGAGTGCTGGAAGACGGGCCTGCTTCTTGAGGTTGAGCTCGGCGACCAGCTTGCCGTTGAGTACCATCCTCTCGTAAAGATGGATGCAACGGTACGTCTGGCTACCGGCTCGAATGCCGAAGCTATACTCAATGATTTTATTTCAAGGAGCGAGGAGATAGAGGAAGTGGGTTTCGTCGAGAAGTCTTATGGTGAGTTCGCAAGGGGAATGCTCAACTCATACCTTGCATGTGGAATACCCGGAAGCGGTTCCCTTGCTTTCCGTGTACTTAATAAGCTTAGCAGAGCCCGCCTCGCTGACAGACTGGTCGGCGCCAACGCGGGCTTCGCATTGCTCAACCATGTGGAATGTGAAGCCCATAATGAGCTTCTCATTGAGGGCCTTAGGTTGAAGTGCGGCCTTGGCAGTAAGCGATAGCTGGTGATTTCTGTGATCAGGGTACTTCATGTTGTCGGTAGCCTTAATGCCGGTGGAATCGAAACCTTCTTGATGTCGGTATATCGTCAGATTGATCGCTCTAAGGTTCAGTTCGACTTTTTGGTTTCATCAGACCAACGGTTTTCTATTCTGATGAAATCGAGAGTCTTGGTGGTGGGATATATCCAGTTGAGCAGAGCCGCTATCACCCGAAAGCTACTCGCTATAGATTAAAACAGTTTTATTTGGAGAATAATACGGAGATCGTTCATCAGCATACGGGGGGTCTGCAGACGCTTATGCCTCTGGTTGCCGCGGGGGACGCGGGTGTGCCGACTAGGGTTCTCCATTCTCACTGCGCTTTTGTCGAGCCAAATTCGACAAAAGCGCAACTTGAAGAAGTTATTCACAAGCTGAATACATATCGCACTGGAATCGCCACGGAAAAATTCGCTTGCTCCGCGGACGCAGCGGCTTATTTCGGTTTTGATAGGCATGGCGGAGAATGGTGCTATGTGCCCAACGGTATCGATGTCGTTCGATTTTCTTTCGATATGGGGAAGCGAAAGGATGCTCGTGCTGAGCTCGGCTTGTTAGATTCGACCTTCCTCATCGGGAACATCGGGCGTTTTTCCCCCCAAAAAAACCAAGCCTTTCTTTTACGCGCATTTGCTTCCGTCGCTAAGCGATGCCCGGATTCCAAGCTTCTGCTTGTTGGCGTCGGCCCGCTTGAAGGGGACATCCATGCCGAGGCCGAAAGGCTTGGCCTAACGGATCGCGTCATCTTCCTCAAGAACCGGTCCGATACCGAGCGACTCTACGCCGCAATGGATGTATTCGCGTTCCCCTCGCTATATGAGGGGCTCGGCATCGTGCTCGTGGAGGCTCAGACCAACGGGCTCCCGTGCGTCATTTCGGAGCGTATACCCAGGGAGGCCGTCTACGGTGAGAATGTGACAACTGTCGCGCTCGAAGGCGGGCCAGAGGCTTGGGCGGATGCAATGCTTAAGTGCAGGGCGGTTGCTAGGTCACAAAAAGGAGCCGAACTGACGAGATCTGCCGGCTTCGACATCTCGACCGTTGCCGCCTCCCTGCAGGATTTTTATCTAAAAGCGGCTGAGCGCGGCGCTCGAGCGAGAGGATAACGATGCAGATTAAAGCGCGCGGCAGGGACGTCCTCTGGAATTACGGCGGACTGTTCTTCCGCATGGCGGGGCAGTTCTTCGTCCTTCCCATCGTCCTTTCGCTCCTCGATTCCGAATACGTCGGCCTCTGGTATGTCTTTACCGCCGTCAGCGGTTTCATCGTGCTGTTCCAGGCAGGTTTTGACCCGACTTTCGCCCGTAACGTTGCCTACTGCTGGAGCGGTGCGAGGTCGTTCAGCAAGAACGGGCTCGCCGATGAATATGGTGAGGGTGTCGACTTCGGTGTGCTCGCTGCTCTGCTCGGCGCCTGCAGGGCGGTGTACTTCAGAATCTCGCTCCTTTGCTTTGCCGGTATTTCTACCTTGGGGACGCTTTATGTCGTTAGCGTCAGCAACGCATTGGACCCAAGCACCTACATAGCTGCATGGGCGCTATTCTGCGTCAGCGTGTTCGTGAACGTGCACTTCTCATACTGGGAGTCGATGCTCAGGGGGGTCGGTGACTTCGTCGGTGTCAACAAGTCGACCATCTTGGCGAGCTTGGCGCAAATCATCTCCTCTGCGGCCATGCTCCTGGCCGGGTGCGGTATCCTCTCGTGCGCCGTCGGGTTCTTCCTGCAGGGGGTCGTGTTCAGGTCGTACTGCAAGCATTTCTTCTATCGAGTGGAAGGGGTCTCGGACGGGCTGGCAGGCGCCTCAAAGCCAGAAAAAACCGATATCGAGAAGATCAGGCTTGCCATCTCCTCGAACGCCTATCGCGACACGGCTGTGTCTATTGCGAACTACGTGGCCACCACCGCTAACACCCTGCTCTGTGCAGCGTTCGTCGGGCTCGCCGAATCCTCCGTCTTCTCTGTCACCCTGCAGCTTGTAAACGCCTGCGTCAACGTCAGCGCCGTGATGCTCACGACCTACCAGCCCTCGTTGCAGTCCGCCTATGCGAACCGCGATCTTGAACTCGAACGCGATCTTTCCGGCAAGTCCATGGCGAGTTTCGCCCTTTTCTATGGGGTGTGCCTTGTCCTTGTAGTTTTCATCGGTATGCCCATCCTCGGCATCTTCAAGCCCGGCATAGACTCAAGGCCCCTGCTGACTGTGCTGCTCGGCTTATACTTTTTCCTTTGGAAGCAGCGGTCGAACTGCGCCATGCTCATCGCTAACACGAACCGCATCCCCTATATGTGGCCCTTTGTCATATCCGCGGGCCTGGGCATCGTAGCATCTTATCTGCTTCTGAACCTCCTTGGGGGGAGTATCTATGGCTTGGTTCTCGGCCAGATGGTTGTGCAGCTTGCCTACAACAATTGGAAATGGCCCCACGAGGCGGCTAAGCGTCTCGGAACGACTTACCCGAAGCTCATGGCATCAGGGTTTAAGTCGCTAACATCCATAACGAATGACAGATTCTAGGATGCAACGGGGAGAATCTACGGATATGACTTCATGCCCATCTAGTGTCATCGAAAAGAAGAGGGTGACCTTTCCCGATCTTGACATCGTTAAGCTTCTAATGGCTTTTTTGGTTGTGGAGATTCACACGAGACCGTTTGGAGCAACTCCCCTTGTCCAAGGTGTTGATTGCGTTGCTGTCCCGTTTTTCTTTATATCGTCAGCATTTCTGTGCTTCAGAGGGCTGAACATTGCGCAATTCTCCAATAGCAAGAGTTCTGCTTGCACAAGAGTGAGGAATACAACAAAGAGGCTGTTGCAGCTATATTTAATTTGGACGCTTATCTATATTCCTGTTAGTTTATTTGGCTATATTAACAGCGGTCTTAGCCCCTTGAAGACTCTTCTGTATTTTATCCGAGGAACACTTTTGATTGGAGAGAATATATATACATGGCCGCTTTGGTACCTGCTCGCCAGCGTCGTCGCCTTCCTCCTTGTATTTATTTTGCTTCGATGGCGATTGCATCCTTTCCACGTTCTTGGTGTTGCAGCGGCGTTTGCCCTCCTTGGATTCACGATCTCGTGCGTCCATGAATGGTCGGCTGCGCCAGCTTTCCTGTCGAGGGTCATCGATCTATATTTCATAGTATTTGCTACCGTTCGAAATGGCCTGTTCGAAGGATTTTTCTATGTAGCCCTCGGTATGTGCTTAGGCATAGAATGGGAGCGCGCTGCAACAGTTCCTCCCATGATCTCTATTTGTTTAATAGCTTTCGGCGCTGCTGGCTGTATATTCTTAAGCTCGGATGCTCATCTGCCGTTTTGCGCATCCTATGCCTTGGGCGTGTTCCTACTCTCTGTACATCGATATGGTGAGGGATCCGGCGGGCACGCCCTCCTTAGAAATGCGAGCACCGGTATCTATTTGACGCATATGTTCTTCGTTGTTTTGTTCATTTATGGGATTTGCGGCAGCACGGACCCGTCTTCAACGACCAATTCCCAAGTCCCGCATGCTATGACCTTTCTCTTCTCAATAGTTTGTTCATTAATAGTCTCAATCGGGGCATCGGTGTTGGCCCGCAAACACCAGATAGTCAAAAAACTATTTTGTTATTGATTCTTAGCTTCATTTGAAATAACGGAGGATGAGTTGAATGAATAGTAGGAAAGTGCTTGTCACTGGAGCCGCCGGCTTCATCGGCGCGTTCCTCGTCAAGAAGTTGCTCGAGGAGACCGAAGATGTCATCGTCGGCTTTGACAACCTCAACAGCTACTATGACCCCGGTATCAAGGACGCGCGTCTGCGCATGCTTGCCGAGGCCGATGCCGACGGCCGCTTCACCTTCGTACGCGGCGACCTGTGCGACGCCGCCCTCATCGAGCGGCTATTCGCGGAGAACGGCTTCGACATCGTTGTGAACCTCGCCGCGCAGGCAGGCGTGCGCTACTCCATCGAGAATCCGCGCGCCTACCTCGAGAGCAACCTCGTCGGCTTCTTCAACGTACTCGAGGCCTGCCGCCACCACCCGGTCAAGCACCTCGTCTACGCGAGTTCCAGCTCGGTCTACGGCGGCAACAAGAAGGTGCCATTCTCGGAGAAGGACCGAGTCGACTCGCCGGTGTCGCTCTACGCAGCCACCAAGAAGTCTAATGAGCTCATGGCCGCTGCCTACTCCAAGCTCTACTCCATCCCCGCGACCGGTCTGCGCTTCTTCACCGTGTACGGCCCCATGGGCAGGCCCGACATGGCCTACTTCGGCTTCACTGAGAAGCTGCGCCGCGGGGATACCATCAAGATCTTCAACATGGGCGACTGTCGCCGCGACTTTACCTACGTCGACGACATCGTCGAGGGCGTGAGGCGCGTTATGGAATCCGCGCCTGAGGTGAAGATGGGCGAGGACGGTCTGCCGCTCGCCGCGCATCGCGTCTACAACATTGGCAACTCGCACCCCGAGAACCTGCTCGACTTCGTTGATACGCTGCAGCGCGTGCTGGTGGAGGAGGGCGTGCTGCCTGCGGACTACGACTTCGAGGCCCACAAGCGGCTCGTGCCCATGCAGCCGGGCGACGTGCCCGTCACCTACGCCGATACCACGGCGCTCCAGCGCGACCTGGGCTACAAGCCCGCGACGCCGCTCGAGGACGGCCTGAGGGCCTTTGCCAAGTGGTATAAGCGCTACTACAACATTTAGGAAATCATGGCCCTGTAACAGGGGCCATTTTTCATGCGAATTATTGTTCTTTGACAATTGGAGAATAACATGAAGATCGCTGTCGCCGGTACCGGCTACGTCGGCCTGTCCCTCGCCGTCCTGCTCTCGCAGCACAACGAGGTGCATGCCCTGGACATCGTGCCCGAGAAGGTCGAGAAGATCAACAGCTACGTATCGCCCATCCAGGACGACGAGATCGAGCGCTTCCTGGCGGAGGCCAAGGAGGGGGAGCGCCAGCTCGACCTGCACGCCACGGTCGACGTTGCAGAGGCCTATACGGGCGCCGACTACGCCGTCATTGCCACACCGACCAACTACGACTCGGACAGGAACTTCTTCGACACTTCCTCCGTCGAGGCCGCCATCGCCGCCGTGCGGTCGGTGAACCCGGACGCCTGGATCGTCATCAAGTCCACGATCCCCGTCGGCTACACCGCGGGCCTGCGCGAGAGGCTGGGCGACAGCAAGATCTTCTTCAGCCCGGAGTTCCTGCGCGAGAGCAAGGCTCTCTACGACAACCTGCATCCCTCTCGTATCGTGGTGGGCGCACCGAAGGACGACCTCGAGGCCGTCGCGGCTGCCGAGCACTTCGCCGGCCTGCTCGCGCAGGGTGCCGATCCCGCCGAGCTGGAGCGCGTGAACGCCGACGGCTCCAAGGGCATCCCGGAGCTCGTGCTGGGCACCACCGAGGCCGAGGCCGTAAAGCTCTTCGCCAACACCTACCTGGCGCTGCGCGTGGCCTACTTCAACGAGCTTTACACCTACTGCGAGGTCCGCGGCCTCAATACCCGCGACGTCATCGACGGTGTCTGCCTGGAGCCGCGCATCGGCAGCCACTACAACAACCCCAGCTTCGGCTACGGCGGCTACTGCCTGCCCAAGGACACCAAGCAGCTGCTGGCGAACTACAAGGACGTGCCGCAGAACCTGATCGAGGCCATCGTGGACGCCAACCGCACCCGCAAGGACTTCGTCGCCGACGAGGTGCTGCAGATGGTATGGGACCGCGTGTACGAGGGCAAGCCGAAGCCGGTCGTGGGCGTGTACCGCCTGACGATGAAGTCGAACTCCGACAACTTCCGCGCGAGCTCCATCCAGGGCGTCATGAAGCGCGTGAAGGCCAAGGGCGTGCCCGTGGTGGTCTACGAGCCCACGCTGGACGCGCCGGAGTTCTTCGGCTCAAAGGTGACCCACGATCTGGAGGCCTTCAAGGCCGTCTGCGACGTGATCGTCGCCAACCGCTGGAGCGACGAGCTCGCGGATGTTTCAGAAAAGGTTTATACAAGGGACCTATTTAAACGCGATTAGCTGAAAAGAGATAAAGGAAAGAAATTTTCAGTTCAAAAATGATGGCCGCCTAAAGCTGCTCATCATCGTGGGCACCTGCCCCGAGGTCATCCGCCTGTCCGAGGTCATCAAGAAGTGCCGCCGCCACTTCGACTGCCTGCTGGCGCACACCGGGCAGAACTACGACTACACGCTCAACGGCATCTTCTTCCGCGACCTGGAGCTCGCCGACCCCAACGTCTACCTGGACGCCGCGGGCGCCGACCTGGGCGAGACCGTGGGCAACATCATCGCGGCCTCGTACAAGCTGATGGTCCAGGTCCAGCCCGACGCGTTGCTTATCCTGGGCGACACCAACAGCTGCCTGTCCGCCATCGCGGCCAAGAGGCTCCACATCCCCATCTTCCACATGGCGGCCGGCAACCGCTGCAAGGACGAGTGCCTGCCCGAGGAGACCAACCGCCGCATCGTCGATGTGATCTCCGACGTCAACCTGGCCTACTCCGAGCACGCCCGCCGCTACCTCCGGGACACCGGCTGTGCCCCGGAGCGCACCTCCGTCACGGGCTCGCCCATGGCGGAGGTCCTACGCGCCAACCTTGGCAAGATCGAGGCCTCCGACGTCCTCTCCGAGCTCGGCCTGGAGCCCAAGCGCTACATGCTGCTCTCCGCCCACCGCGAGGAGAGCATCGTCACCGAGGCGAACTTCACGAGCCTGTTCACCGCCATCAACGCGCTGGCGGAGAAGTACGACACGCCAATCCTGTACTCCTGCCACTCGCGCTCTCGCAAGCGCCTGGAAGCCACAGGGTTCAAGCTGGACCCGCGCGTGCGCATGCACGAGCCCATGGGCTTCCACGACTTCAACTGCTTGCAGATGAACGCCTTCGCCGTGATGTCCGACTCCGGCACGCTGCTCGAAGAGTCCAGCTTCTTCGCGAGCGTCGGCCGCCCGTTCCCGGCGGTTTGCATCCGCACCTCGACCGAGCGTCCCGAGGCGCTGGACAAGGCCTGCTTCACGCTGGCCGGTATTTCCAAGAAGGGGCTGCTGCAAGCGGTCCACACCGCCGTCGAGCTCGACGGCGGAGGGGTCGCTGCCCGAGGCCCCCGTGCCCGATTACGCCGACGAGACCGTGTCCACCAAGGTGGTCAAGATCATCCAGAGCTACACCGGCGTCGTGGACAAGATGGTGTGGAAGAAGTATCTGTAATCGACGAGGTTTGAACTATGGAGTCGCTGGATGGCAAAAGAATCCGATAGCTTTGCCAAGAATTTAGCAATTTCGGTTATAACCGGCCTGTTTACTATTGGCGCCGAAGTGGCTGTAGCCTATTTGGTGCCACAGGTGCAAAATCCGATAGTAGTTAACAATAATGTTGTTGTATCTACAGACGATTATGAAAAGGCAGCTGACCGAATCCAAGAGCTCGAAGATGAGCTTAATGAACTAAAGCGCGTGAGCTTGAACTCGAATAATGGCGGTGGTTCTGTTTCCAGTGCTGCATCAGATGATTCTAGCCGGGCATTATTGAAAGATAAGCCCGGCTCGTCATCCAATTATGCACAGTCAGGCGATACGAACGCGAAAGATACTGCGGGAAATCGCTATGACCCCAACCACTGGGGAATTATTGGATCTTGCTCAGCTTGCAGTGGCTTTGCCGACTATTATTTGGGCGGAAACTATTCCAAGCTGTCCATTACCATCGCCCCTTCCAGCACAAATATTGATGGAAAGGGCAACTCTACTTCATTCGAAATTCTTGTTAAATACAAAGGCGATTCCGATTTCAGATGCATTCATACTGAAAAAAACATCAGTAAATCGACCTCTCCAATTCAGCTTGAGAACTTAGATATTTCTGGTGCCGAATGGATTGAATTCAAAGCTATAGAAAATGTAGATGAGGGCCATTTAAACGGCAACGTACTAATGATTGCCGATGCCATTGTTGGTTAGTTTCTAGCCTACTTGGCGTTTGTGCTTAGAGCTTCTAGCTGCAACTGTTGTTGATATCCGGAGAAGAAAAATTACTAAGATTGGTTCATAGTCTGTGCGTTTGATAGAAACTAATCATTGCATGGCTGCGCGCTTTAATAGACTGCCAAAACCGTACATCATTGAATCAGAGTTTATAAACTCCCGATTTTCAGGAAACGGCAATCAACTATGAGTGTTCGAAAAATTCCAGATGGACCAGCATACATTTCGTATAAAGATATGTCTGGTCTTGTTACCTTGTCGTTTTTGAAGGCATGGGCAAATAACGACAGCATGGAGATGGGAAGGCTTGGCTTCTTTTATCCTCTTGTTTTGTCCGCTATCGAGGCACAGGGAGCTAAGGGCTTTAAGGCTTTAGCAATACAAAAAACCATTCAGTTGCGATCTGGAATTCTATTGCCTCTACCTGTGGTTATGGAGTTGATAAAACTTGCGCGGCGGGAGGGGCTGCTAGGACATTCAAAAGAAACAAAAACCTATTTCCTTTCTAATAAGGTTGAATTTCCTCAGATAGCCTCAACCAGTGAGCAAGATAAGATTGCTGAAGATATTGACAATCTGGTCTCAAGTCAAATTGAGTTTGCTTCTAGTAAGAATTTGACGTTAGAAAAAGATGAGGCCATTTCCGGTTTAGTTGATTTTCTAACCGTCTATGCCGGTCTTAAGGTTGAAAAACCAAGAGATGATTCTCCTTGGAATGAAAGCCTGGCTGCTTGCTTTATTCAATCTATAAAAGACCCCGATCAACAAGAGGTTATTGATAACTTAACAAAAGGTGCCGTTCTTTATGGCGCTGCTTTTGTTAAAGATTTTCGCAACGAAAAAGAGTTGACCTTCTCAAACACAACTGTATATCTTGACACTCCTGTTGTTCTAGCCCTTTTGAATTACTGCGAAGATTCGGAAGGGCAATTTGCTTCCGAGGCAGTTGATTTAATACGAGGGGCGGGTGCGAAAATCTCTGTTTACGAGAGCACTGTAGACGAAGTCAAGAATATATTGACGAATTCATACAATAGTTTTCAGAACCCTAAGTACTGGTTAGATTACGAAATAAATCGAATGATATCCCAGCAGGGAATAACGAAGGGCGATTTGTGGGAGCGTATTATGACGCTCGAAGCTGACATTGAATCGCTTGGTGTCAACATAGTGCGTAATCCCGACGCGCCGCTTGACTATCCGATTGACATAAATAAGCTTGTAGCTGCTATATCCGATAAAGATGGTTCTTCTGATTCCACTAGGGTCAAATATGACGAAAAATCTATTGCCTCGATTGCTATTGAGCGTCGGGGAAACGATGAACGTAGTCTGTTCAACTGTGTTTCAGTTATGGTAACTACAGCGTATTCGTCTGTTAGGTCAATTGCTAAATGGTGGAGAAATGACGAAGACAATATAGGGGTTCCACCGTTAATGGGATTACGAGAAGTTGCAAATAGTTGTTGGCTTATTCATCCAAATGAGGATATTTCGATTAGGTCATCAGTTTTAGCAGCGTGTTCATCATTGATGAAGCCAAGCGATAAAGTCTTCAAGGACTTTGCAGCATATTATCGAGATGCAATTTCCGTAGACAAACCTACTGCTGATAAACTGCCTTCGCTGGTTTTTGGCGATGCTGCGATGATCGCATTAAAGTTGCAGGAGATATCGACTGAAAAAGGAGACACAACTGACATAGATCATGAAATGGTATTCAATGCCGCAAAAGAGGAAGCTGATCGCCGTGTTGAACTCCTCGCAAATGAGAAAACCGAAGTACTGCGTAAACAATACGAAGAAGATAAAATAATCTATGAAGACTCGCTGAGAAAACAGCTTCAGAATGAAATCGATGCGAAAGTTCCAGCTCTTGCTGAGAAAATTGGGCAAGACTTATTTAATGATAAGATTGAATCGTTAAAGAGTTACCGTAAGAATCAATTATTTGGTATTTTCAAAATTGTGTTCCGTTTGACAATTATCATAATAACAATTCCTTCAGTTCTCTTACTTAGCCATTTATTATTGAACATTTATGATTTCTTTGCACCTTTCTTTGGATCTAGCGAGTATGATCCCGAAACTGTAATCAATATTTCCTGCACGCTTTTGGGTGTTATTGGATTTAAGATTAGTATCGATAAAGTTCCTGCTTTATGCGCGAATAAACTTTCTGCATGGATTGCCAATATGGAATATCCATCATAGTGATTGCTCGTAGACGCTGATATGCCGTTGGAATAAAGCAAAGTTAGGTTTGGCGAATATCAATAGCTATAGCTTAGCTGCAAATTGTCTAGCAATGTAAGCCCCACTTCGAAGCATATATACGATGAAATTAAGTGTCTACAGTTTAGGGTGGTGCTCCATATCCCGATGGCCAATGCGGCTTACCACAGTTTGGGGTAGGTGCGGCATCACCCGTTATCTAAACCGTTAGAAATGTTATTCATTAATATCTGTAGCAACTAACATCCTTTGCGGTAATCCTGAGCGAGTTTCCTGATACATTAGTACCGATTTCATGTATATAGTCAAGAAACTCTCGACTTTGCAAAATGGTTTTAGCCCTAATTAACGTATCTCCAGTTTTACAGGTAATCACTATTCCGGCATAGACGACTGAATCTTGGTCCACCTCATACACATGAACACTATCTGTTACCACCGTTGACATTATCAGTTTATTTTTGGCAACCGTATTTAGCCCCTGTTTCCTCCCGTATTCGAACCATTTTGCCCCACCATCAGTGGCACGTTGATCAAGAAGTGTTTTATGCGCTTTTAGGTAGCGATAGCAAAGCGGATAATCATGACGGAGCTGGGTTTCATCATACGAATCTACAGTGTCTTCCGAGATCCGATATGGAAATACGGCATACTGCGTCTTTCCAAGTCGCATCGACTTTGGGCTATACGCACTCCTAAGCATGGTGTTTTCAATTTGAGACCCATCATATAAACGGATGGCTGAATCATTAAGATCTTCGACATTACTCGAATCGATGATAAATACCTTATTGGATAAGGTTGCAATTGAATTTGACACCTTGTAGTCGTCTCCAAAGAGACGGCTGCCTTCCTTATTGCCGTTATTATTGAATGTCCACTTTTCTTTCTCTAAAGTTTCGGTAGATAGAGTTTTTAGAGAAGAGTCTTCGGCTGAATTGTAACTATAGGTCCCGTTGTTGCCTTCTTTATTCAAAACAATAATTGCAGATGAGGTAAGCACATCAAATAGCTGTTGATTTCTGTAGTCAACAATCTTTACCAGCAGGGGTTTAATTAAATCTCGAAGGGAAGATGCGAAAACGTTTTTAAAACAGCTATTGGGAACAATATAAGCTAGACGCCCAGCGTCGGACAATTGGTCTATTGCTTTTTCAAAAAAAGCATAATAGTAATCGAATTTACCCTTCGAGCATGTCTTGAATTGCTTTTTTAGCGCGGACCGAGTTTCACTCTCAATATCCTTATAACTTATATAGGGGGGATTGCCGATAATATAGTCAAATTCGAGACAGACGTTAGTGTCAAACAGGGTATCGATATTTAAAAGATTCCACCTTACATTTCGGATTCCATACTTTAAAGCAATCAGATTCAGTCTTTCACCGGCTTTACTACAACAGTCTGCATCAATATCCGCGGCATATATGTCGCTCTCTAGCCCTTCTTTTATTTGCTCAGTTGTTAGTCCGCTGTTAAGGCAATCCTCGATATACCTTTTTACAATTCCGATAAGAATGTTGCCGGTGCCACAGGAATTCTCATAAACTTTTTTCCCAAAAAGATCATTGCGGTAAGAAGCCTCATCAAGGAGTTTGTTCACAATGTTGTCAGGTGTAAAAACCTGGCATTTATCTTGCATGCCTTCTCCTTAATCTTCTATCCAAACGACCATTTTAGTAATTAACTTCTCAGTTCAAATAAAATGCGAAAGTAAATCAAAGTAAAATGCAAATTATGACAATCGTTTTATACAGATACATTGAGCAGTCTATGGATTAATTGGAGCGATCATGGGTCTAAGGGAAGAGATCGAGATACAGTCGAAAGCCATATCGACCGATTCATATCAAATGTCAATTGGCGAGCTGATTAATTTATATCATGATGGTGAAATTGATATTCATCCAGAGTTTCAGCGTATGTATCGTTGGAGCAAAACTCAACGTGTAAAGCTAATCGAGTCAATTTTACTGGGCATTCCTCTTCCCTCCATCTTTGTCGGAGCCCGCAAGGATGGTATTTGGGATGTAATCGATGGAGTGCAACGCCTTTCGACAATTTACCAGTTTGTCGGAATACTAAAGGATGATAAAGGCAACCTTGACGAACCTCTTGTTCTGGAGTCTACCAAGCATCTTCCATCTCTCAAAGATGTCCAATGGGACTCAGATGATGAGGCGACCGCTCTACCGACCGATCTTAAAATCAAGTTTAAACGTTCTCGTATCGATGTGACGATTGTCCTTAATACTAGTGATGCCGACAGTAAATACGAATTATTTCAAAGATTGAATACTGGCGGAACTAATTTAAGTGAGCAAGAAGTTCGTAATTGTCTCATTATCATGAGTAACTCTAAGTTTTATGATTTGCTTTGCATCCTCGCAATCAATGTAGACTTTAACAACTGCGTCCCACTCTCGGAAATGAAAGAAACTAATCAATATCGAATCGAGCTGATAATTCGTTTGCTCGCTGCTGTCTACTGCAACGAAATTGACCCTTCCGTTTCTGATATCGGCCCATATCTAGATGAGGCTGCCATTGCTTTAAGTTCAATGGATTCCTGCTTTGACGAGATGAAGCTAACGTTTGAAGGTACCTTCTCGCTGCTCAACCATGCTTATGGCGAGGATTCATTTAAAAAATATGATGCAGAAAAAGGGAAAAGGTGCGGCGCATTTCTTGTGGGCCTTTATCAATCAATTGCTACAGGCGTATTTGCAAACTATGAAACCATCAGCACGAAGCATGATCCGAGTAATTTCATTAAGACCAAGACCGATGCGATTCTGAACTCAGAATCTTATTCCAGGGCTTCAGTTCATGGCGTTAGAGCTTTAGATAAATTCCGGATCATGTCGGAATTTGGCATTCAAACCTTTATGAATTAAGGTTTCTCAGAATGAAGGTAACGAGCGAAGGTAACTTAATCGATAAAATTGAAAAAGATTCAGCGAGCAGGAAGAAGGAGCTGACTTATGTGAAATTACGCGTAAGTCAGGCTGATGGCGAATCAGTTAAGTATGAAATTCGTTCTGCCATCCTCCTTCTTTATGCTCATTGGGAAGGATCGATAAAGAATATTTCAGAGCGGTATCTTTGTTACATATCCTATCTTGGTAAGGATTTCGCAAGCCTAGCTCCTAACTTTTATGTTCTACAAGCCAAGCGCTGTATAAAGAAATTTCAAACAAATACTAATAAATATACCGCTTACGTTTGGCATCTTTCAGAACTCGAAAACCTAAAAAATGAGATTATGGACCATCATTTTTATGAAGATATAATCAATACTCAGAGCAATCTGAATTATGATGTGCTAATCGAAATACTTGATGACATTGGGTATACCGGTGATCGAAATCCATACTTACTGGATAAGGGTTTAATTGATGAGTCCCTGCTTGGCTCTAGAAATGAAATAGCACACGGTGGAATGTACTCTTCAGCTGATCTTAAAATGGATGCAAAAGAGTATTGTATTTTGCATGATAAGATTTGCCAGTTAATGGAGCTATTCAAACTGGGTGTGCTGGATATGGTTGAAAGCAAATCCTACTTAGCATCTAAAGAATAGTAACTTGAGTTTAAAATTGGAAATCCTTTCCAGCCCTGTTGGTTGATTGCCTGTCCACATAACCATGCTTATGATACGGCTGCTATTGCCTGCCCAAGGACGCCAAGCAGCTGCTGGCCAACTACAAGGACGTTCCGCAGAACCTGATCGAGGCCATCGTCGAGGCCAACCGCACCCGCAAGGACTTCGTGGCCGACGAGGTGCTGCAGATGGCGTGGGACCGCGTGTACGTCGGCAAGGAGAGGCCGGTCGTGGGCGTCTACCGCCTGACGATGAAGTCCAACTCCGACAGCTTCCGCGCGAGCTCCATCCAGGGCGTCATGAAGCGCGTGAAGGCCAAGGGCGTGTCCGTGGTGGTCTACGAGCCCACGCTGGACGCTCCGGAGTTCTTCGGATCCGAGGTCACGCACGACCTGGAGGCCTTCCAGGCCGACTGCGACGTGATCGTCGCCAACCGCTGGAGCGACGAGCTCGCGGACGTGGCGGACAAGGTGTACACGAGGGATTTGTTTAAGCGGGACTAGGGGAGAGGGGCCTGCGCTGACGGACTTAGCTACAGCAAGATCATCCTACCTGAGGACGGGGGTGTATCGGCGTTAGCCGATACACCCCCGTCTTTACCTAGTCGCAAAGTCCACGGCAACAGTCTCCACATGTGTGAACTCAACATTATCTCGTGAATTATTTTGGCGCTTGGATTAGTTTAGAGCTCGTAACTACAACCATTCGGTGACTATACAGGATGTAGAATCAACAAAATCGGAGTTAGTTGAAAACTATTGATTTGATAGGGAGCTGAAATTGCTGGATGAATCTATTCTCGTTTCGACACTTTCTTCCCTTGTTGGCACCCTAATCGGCGGAGGCGTAACGCTGCTCGCTACACACATGACTATCAGGCATCAAAATGAGCTTGAAGACATGAAAAGAAAACTAACACTAGAGGACGATTGGCGACGGTACGAAAGGGAAAACCTGACACGTCTTCAAGAGGCGATTCAACACAGTATGCGCGCCAACGCGAATTGCTATGCCCAAATGCTGAAACATGCCGCTGCCGGAAGAAAAACTATTGAGCGGCTTATTGACGACAATGACTCTGAAGCTCAACGGCAGTATTTAGAGGATATCCTTTTGCTTAGCGCGCGTTTGCCCGGAAATGAGCTAAACGATGCGATGATAATGTACCGCGAGAAAACACGCCGTATGACGCTTGAATCGCAAAATGAGTCGCAGTTGAATGCCACGATGAAAGAACTTATAAAGCAATACGACCTATGCATGGCTCTCGTGGGCGAAAAGCTTCGGCGATGCATAGGTAGCTATGAATAAATAATGTGTTGATACCAAGTCTTTAAGAACGGCGGTGGTTCTACCATGAGAATCGAGAAGGTCCATATCAAAGGCTTCCGTAACTTCGACGACGTTGTTGTCGAGCTTGGGGAAAAGACTCTTATTTTCGGGCCTAACGATTCGGGGAAGACAAACTTCTTGCATTCGTTGAGGATTCTTTTCGATCCCAGCCTCTCCGCCAGGGATTTCGAGCTTACTACGTCCGATTTCAACTGTAGAACCAATCCTGATCGAGTGGAGATAACTGCGACATTATGTGACGTCCACGAGGATTGCCTGATCAGCGCATTCGGCGGCAATTTAGCCGAAGGCAGAACTGTTATTGGTTATACCTGCAACCGAGAAGGAGACTACAAGTTTCTGGTCGGAAATGAAAAACTTGGCATCGAGCCCGTGCAGTCACGCTTTTATATCAAGCATCTGGTGCTCGAGTATGTTAACAGCACCCGCGACGCCGCCCGCTTCCTAAAGCGCAGCCAGACTGCCCTGCTCGAAGCCGCACGCAATTCACGAAACGACGACGATGCTCATGACGACGACGTTTCGATCAAAGAGATTCAAAGCAGCCTCGAATCGCTGAACGACGGAATTAGCGGGCTCCATTACATAACCAATGCTCTTAAAACTGTGAACGATGAGATGGCCAGTATGTCAGCCTTGAATGAGGGACGCGAGGCCCGTCTTGTGGCTGGAAACACGGACGCGGGCAAGCTTCTTGACAACCTTCAGCTCGCCTATCTGTCCGATGATGTTCCCTTGACTTTTGGCGGCGAGGGTCGAAGCAACCAACTGTTCTTCTCCACTTGGCTTTCTCAGAGAAATATTAAAAAGCCTGTTGAGAAGGTAAGCATCGTCGCCATAGAAGAGCCTGAGGCGCACCTTCATCCCCAGCAGCAGCGGGCATTGGCTAAGTACCTTTCCGGCTGTATTGACGGACAGGTTCTTCTGACGACCCATTCGCCTCAGATTGTCGAGCGGTTTGCTTCCGACGCGCTCGTGAAGATGGGCAGCGAGGGCAAACCCACATGCTCCGGCATCGAGCTCAGAAGGAAAATCGATGCCTTGGGCTATCGTCTTAACCCTATTGTGGCGGAGGTGTTCTTCAGCCGCGGAGTGTTCTTGGTGGAGGGACCATCGGAAATCGTCTTCTTCCGGGCCCTTGCAGCAGCAATCGGCATAGACCTTGACCGAGAAAACCTGTCAATTCTTTCTGTGGATGGCATCGGTTTCAGCCCTTACGTGCTTTGCTGCGAGGCGCTTGGGATTCCCTGGGTATTACGCACCGATAACGACGTATTCAAGGTCCCGAAAAAGGAGAGATACAGGCTTGCCGGCGTTACTCGCGCATACGGCATCGTTGAATCGCTCGGGTCCTCGTACACTGAGCCGTTATGGCTGAAATTCAAGGATTCATTGACATGGGATGGCGGACCGGCAATCCCTATTGAAGCTGTAGCCACGACGAATAAGTTGCGCGGTGCCCTAGAGTTTAAGGGCATATATCTTTCAGATCGCGATCTTGAGTATGATCTGATCGCGAGCGATCTCCGCGAAGTACTGGAAGAGCATTATGGTACGGTTGGCCAGGAAGAGCTTTACGCCGCGATGACTGAGCGAAAGGCCGAGGGTATGCATGCGTTCATCGCCAAGCATTCAAGCGATCTGGGGTGTCTTGCGGAAAGCACCTTCTGCAATCCGTTGAGGAGACTCCAACTACTGGTTTCTGTGGGCCACGCCGATGATTAAGCCTAGTGAGGAGCAGGCCAAGGTTATCGCCTGTGATGAGTCTGCCGTCGTTTCGGCGCGACCGGGCAGCGGCAAGACGTTTACGATGGCGAGGATGATAGCCAAGGAATCTGAGCGCCTTTTGAGCTATCAGGGCGTTGTAGCCATTTCTTATACCAGAAAGGCGAGCGCTGAGCTTAGGACCAGATGCTCCGGTTTAGGGGTGCGTGTCGGAAATTCGTTTTTTTGGAACGATTGATTCATTCTGTCTGGCCATGATTATCCAGCAGTTCGCCTTCCATGTCGTGGGTCGAATAGTCAATATTGATATAGCCGATAATGATCGGCCGCTACCCGTTGCGAGGATCAAGGAACGTTGGACAAGCCCTAACGAGGACCGATGGGATCTTGTCCGCGAAGCACTCGCCTTGGGCGTGCTTCCAGTCTCGGCTTTGAGCGAGGTCGCTTACTGCATGGTGAGGCATGTTCCCGCCGTGAGGAGCTTCTTGCACGCTCGATATAAAGCGGTGTTCATTGACGAGTACCAAGACTGCGGGCTTGCCCAGCATATGCTGTTCATGGAGCTTGTCAGTCTCGGGATTCGCGGCGTGGCTTTCGGGGATATCGACCAAGCCATCTTCGCATATGACGGTCGATCTTCCGCCTTTCTAAATGAGCTTATTGCTGATTCGCGCTTCAGGTCTTTCGAAATCACTGAAAACCACCGGTGTCATCGAAGCATCGTTGACTACTCGCTAAGGCTTCTGGGGGCGCAAACGCCTTCTCACATCCATCAAGACAAGAGGGTTGTACTAGCTAAGGTGTCGGGCGACGAAAGCAATATAGCCAATGCCATTCGTGAGCATCTAGATGAGATTGCCGAACGATACGGAGTTGACCACCGCAACGAGTTTGCCCTCTTGTCTACGTCAAACAAGATGCTCGAGCGGTACGCAGGACTTCTTCGCATTCCTTCAAAGATCGTTGTTTCCACAAAGCTTGACGCCGGCTTCAGCCGTTCTCGCTTATTCTTCAGGGATCTACTGGTGTTTTTGTATTCAGATGGTTATGTAGGTGAATTTCTCGATACGTATATCCCTGCGGAGCAGATGTCTCGCGCAAGGTTTACTGCTAACGATCTTCTGCAGGACATGAAGGATACTTCCGATGATTCATGGAATGGTCTTTACGATTCCTTTTGCAAGTTGGAAGAGCTCTGTCTTGGAGATGCAGACGACCCGAAGGCGCATATCGATCTCGGTGAGCTTCTTTCCAATGTAGATGAGCTTAGGGGTGGTTTTCGGCCTGCCCGCGAAGATGAGGTGAACCTGCTTACATACCATAAGGCGAAGGGGCTTGAGTTCGACGTTGTGTTCTGTCTTGATTGCTATAAGTTCCTCATGCCTCCTTATAATTACGAGAATCAAGACTATGACGCATATCGACAATCTCTGAATATGCATTATGTCGGGCTTACGCGAGCACGAAAGGTTTGTTATATTCCGATTGCCGACTGGCGCCATAATGCGAAGGGGAAAACAATGGAGGCAATTCCTTCGGAGTTTTTGCAGAAGCCTGGGCTAATGAACCTTCGGCGTGAAGAGCACTGGGGCACCGAAAATGCAGAAGATGATGCCTAACGTCGAGTTTGCCATAAATGGGTTTGAAATTGACCTGGCTGATTGGGCGGTCCACCTAAAGGGCTAATGCCGCATTCGTTCAAAATATTGGTTACCGCCCAATGTGCGGAAAGCCATTAAAAAGAACGGAATATAGTTCATTAAGCCCGAGAATTTATAATGAAAATCTGCGTAAATCATTAATTTCTGCTGAGGTGCAGCCATGACGGGACGTATCCCTTGGACTCGATATTCAGGCGAAGATGTAGAGTCGGTTCTTGCGACGTTTATTTCTCTTGAAGAACGTGACGCCATTAAAATTCGGCCTTCTAGGGGCGATGGAGGAATTGACCTTATCGTTTACCTTGATGCCGAGACGGTCGATGTATATCAAATTAAGAAATTTGCTGAAAACCTAAATAGCAGCCAGAAAGCTCAGATTGAAAATTCGTGGCAGGAATTATCGACAACTGTAGCCGATTTGCATCTAAAGATTAATAGCTGGCATCTTGTGATGCCATTAGATCCCACGAACGAGAACTTGAAATGGGCTAAGGAACTAGTTGAGCCCTCTGGCACAAAACTCATCTGGGATGGGCTTTCAAGAGTCGATGGCTGGGCGTCCAAGCATCCAGAAGTGATCGATTATTACTTTTCGAATGGAAAAGAAGAGGTTTCTGAGTATGCTGCTAGGCTGCTCTCCTTGGCCAATCTTCCGGACTGCAGCGATCCAGTCATTCTCGAGAACAGACTGCGTGATCTTTGTTCCCATTTAGATAAACTGGACCCATACTACGCATATTCAGTTCACGTTCTCTCAGAATACGACAAACGCGATGATCTTTGCCCACGTGTCCCTGGTGTTGTTATGTCCCAAATTCTAATAACCCCCGGAGCGGGCAGAATCGCCGTCGACGTAATTGAAAAGACACCAATTGCATCAATGCTGCACCCTTTAACGTTTTCAGTGAAAATCATTGCAGAGACCGACGATGAAAAGGAACAGGCTCAAATTTTTATCGAATATGGCATGCCCTTCGCTTCGTTGCCGGCGGAAGTAATTGATCAATCTTACCAATTGCCTGTAGGGCTTTCCTGCGATGGATTTCGAAGGGGAATCATTAAGAGCCTTGATCTGAACACATCGAATTGCATAAGGTCGGCCTCGTTGTTCTGGGAGGGATGCGGTGAGCTACAGTTAATAGTTGATAAAGCCACCCATGGAACTAAAGGGGCATTCTTTTCTGCCCACGATGTGACGGAAACTTTCAGATTGAACTTTAAATGGAATGAAAGTCAGCCCGGCGGCACCATTAACTACGAGTTTTTATTTAACAATTTAGCCAATAAGCGTTCTAGAGACGTTGTGAGAACTTATCGATTCTTGACCGAAGCTATTAATAAAATAGTTGACCTCCGAATCAATGGTACGAGTGCTCTCTATTTTAATCTCGGCATTAAGGATGATCTGGTTGTTGTAGCTAATGATATATACAGTTTGGCGCTTGCGTTAGAAACCGTTAACAGAGCCGCGGATAGCGAAATGCCATTTCCAGACATTTATAAAACTACTAAAGGAGCAATTGCATATCTTAGAGATGCGGCGAGGCTGCTCGATGACGAATCGGTTGTTTATAGTTGGGAATCGCATCGGTTTAATCTGAACGGGAACGAAGTTCCTAGCCTTGAATGTCCCTCTTTAGCCCGCTGGATAAAGCCTTTAACTGTTAGGCTTGGAGATCAAGAGGCATTCTGTGGTTTTGTACAGACTACTCTAGTAGTTGGTTCTTTCGAATGCTCAACAGACCAAATGAATGATTCTGAGCAGAAGCTAGTCTTAAGTCCGGATGATCAATACGGAAACAAAGCCATACGTGAATTGGTTCCACCAATTAAAGAGGTGCTGAAGGGCCGAGATGCTTTATGGACCATTTGTCCTCCAAAAGTAGAAGATTGGTTAACAATAGTTGAAGCTGCTGAATCGTCAAATCAAATGCGGCTACCAGAGTAGAATCGCGTACTGTCAAAATCGACAACGCCTTGAATCCCAAATTGGATCTAAAGGACTACCATTCGATATCATCCGTCCTTCCTTTCACCGATTGGCAAAACGATTTACGCCTAATAATTGGCACTACTCAGGGGCATTCCCTTTGTATAAACCTTGATCTCGCTAAACTAATAACTGCTGCTACCAGGGCATTTTCTGGTGCACATTCTATTGGCTCCTCGAAGATCGGAGCGGGTATGTTTGCTGCAGAGTCCTACACCAGCCGTCATTACATTGCGATTGTTGCCATGGCCTGCCTATGCGTTTTGCTGGGCGGGCCTTCTTATGCCGCGGGCGCGGAGAGCCTTATCATCGCGGGCGCGACGTACTACGAGCCGGGCGTGTCGGGCCCCGGCTGGGCCTGGACCGATGCCGACCACCTGGAGCTTGACGGCTACGCGGGCGAGGCCATCGGCGCCGACGGCGACCTGGTGCTGACGCTTGCCGGGCAGAACTCCGTGACGGAGTCGCATGCGCCCGATGCGGACATCACGCTGTGCGGCATGGAGGTGTGGGGCAACCTGACGCTTCGCGGCACCGGGACCCTGACGGCGACGGGCTCGCAGTGCGGGATCCACGTCTCGCAGGCGCTCGTGGTGGACGGCTGCACCGTCGATGCCCGGGCAGGCGGGGCCGATATAACGGACGAGGCGGTCGCCGGCGTGATCGCAGGCGACATGGCCGTGCGCGGCGACGGACGCGTCGTTGCCGCGGGCGCCGGGTCCGGAGCGGGCATGCGCGCCTACGGCGTGTATCTGCAGGATGCAGGTCTTGGCAATGGTGCAGCCGGCTGTCGGCTTTCCGTCGATGCCTCGTGGCTCGATGCGACCGGTGCCAACGGCGGTGTTGCGCGCGCGGGCGGGTCGCTTGTGTCCGCGCGCTTTGTGTCGCCTGCTGGCGGGGTCTTTGGTGCTGGTAGCGTGGTGGATGCCTCCGGTGCGGTGGCACCGCATGTGGTGGTTGAGCCCGATGTGGCCACGCCGCTGGCGGGGGAGACCGACAAGGGCGAGGTGCCTGGCGATAGCGTGGAAAAGTCTCCCGCCGATGCTAACCCCGCTGCCGGAGAGCCCACCACAGGGCCCACGGCAAATCCCGCGCTGAAACCCGCAGCCGCGACAACCAAGACCACGGTCGCCAAGACGGTCAAGCCCAAGCCTGCCACCGCAACAACTGTGGCACTCCCCAAGACCGGCGACAACAACTGGATAGCCGCTTCTTTGGCGCTTTTGCTGCTTGGGACAGTGCTCATGGCTGCCGCATGTCGGTGCTGAAGCACCCATTTCGATAGACTATGTAGAAGGCTATATTCTTAACGACGCATTAGTAGATTAATTTATTACGACAATTGCTCAGGATTTATCTAACATGTACCACGAATTGGATCATACAGTTGACGCTGCCAAGAAAGAATTAAACGCCGGCCTTCTTGAGCTGCTTGAGCGTTGCAGCTATCTATACAACGAGGCATTTTATGCCAACACGGAACTAGCAATTCTTCTCGAACTGTCTAAAGCATCTTCCGACTATGAGAATGAAGTAATTTGCGCTGGCTGCTTCTTCAGCTTTACACAACTTGCATTAACCGAATCCTGTTTCATGAATTGCGCACGGTTATTTGATGCCAAAAGCGACGTCAGTATTGGGAACTTGATAGAAGACGTCCAGTCTCATTCTGCTGAAATCGACGCGCTTGCAATCTCCTTATTTAATGATCGACCAAACTTTGACAGGCTTAATCCAATCGTTCATCCATTGGCAAAGGACGAGGAGCGTTTCTACCCCAAAGAAGTTGAGTCACAACGCTCATATGAAAAACTGTTCGGAGATCATTATGAAATGGTTACCGTGTGTATAACCACTCATGACCTTTCCAATTTGTGGAAAAAACGACTCAACGGTCTCAGTAAACTAACTGTCATGCTTCGCGATCAGCGGAATAAGGTTTTCGCCCATAGCGACATGGAAGCACTGAATTATGATGAGCTTGTTAGGCGACTTCCTTTAACTTACGGCGAAATTCAAAAACTAATCGACTTCGCACTCGATCTGACAATCGAAATATTTGCCAAAATTACTGGTATTGAAAAAGATCGCTTGCCCAAGAACTGCAACGATATACAAGGCCTTCTGAAATATGTGGAGGCTGGCATGGAGGCTGTTGAGCAGCATTTAGGTAATCTATAGGATTCAAGCGCTTGCAAGCAGTTAAGCATGCAAGCGCTTGAATCTGAGTACGATCCATGACATAAAGTTCAACCATCGCACAATGACGGTTTTCCATGCCAATAAGACACTGAAGTGTGAGGTGGTTCAAATCTCAGTAATACAAATAATCAGCAGTTCAGGTCTTATGGGAATAATTCAATTCGCATCACGATGCATCTAAGTGGCTGTTTATACTTGGATAAAAACACTAAGGAGGCAGCAATGCTTTGGAGCTATGTTCAGCTAGATGACGGCACTCAGTTTGCCTACTCAGAAACACGAGACGACGGGACCGTTCGCGTAGCTGTCGAGCGCCCGGTTGATTTTGGTTTTGACCATGCAGAATGCTTTCTACCTGCGGTCAAATGGTTTAACGTCGAAGGATTTTCTACTGACGATCTGGATTTTTTGACCGAGTTCGTTAGATCAAACGCTCCGTTTATCTTCGAGCTTGCAGAACGGCAAAAAGCTGGACCGGCGGTGGCATAATGCCTCGAATTCTTGTTTTTGGACAGTATGTTCTGTTCTTTTGGATTGCGGAAAACGGAGAGCCCGTTCACATCCATGTAGGGGTAAAGAGGGCGGCTGCTAATTCGACTAAGTTTTGGCTCACTAAAAATGGCGGATGCACACTTGCGAACAACGAGAGTAAGATTCCGGCTAAGGATCTCAGAGATCTTTCAAAACTAATCACCATGAACCATCGATACATTTGTGACAAGTGGCGCGAAACCTTTGGTGATGATTCCCTGACATTCTATTGCTAAACCGCAATTGAACCATGCTATACGAGCTTTCTCTGGAGCTCGAGGAAAAGTTTGGTCGAAAGGTCGGCATCGTTACTAACCCTCCAGAGCACATGCGCCCGGCTTTCTACAAAAGCATCGAACGTGAAGAGGTACGCCTTTATGTCTCAACATAAACGAAACGGTGAGCTTACTGATGCAACCATAAAGCCGTATCCGTTCAAAGAACCTAACGCCGAAAGCCTAGAGGCCATCCGCGAGGAGAATGCGTTCTTTGCCAGTGGCGAACCAGGTCGTTTCGACAACTCCGCCGATCTTATCAATGCAGCTCTAAATGCCCCCGAAGCGTGAGAAAATTCAATAACTGAACAGACGGTCGTCTTGGAGGTACCAGATCGGCGAGGTACGTACCTCGCCATTTTTGTTCTTCGACGGATATTGGTGCTATCCAGCCTCCTGGTATAGCCTAAGGGCCGACGAGCGCGACCGTGTGACTTCTGGGTTTGCCTTGCAGTTTTTCTCATTCATTTGTAAGCTCTACTTTGATTTTTGGTCGTAAGGCGCGACCAACGCAATCAAAAGAAAGCCTACCGAGAAGATCTTGGTCGCAGAGCACGACCAACGCAATCAAAACAATGCTCGCGGAGAAAGCGCCTTCAGTCGCATTGATTGGAGGCGCCTCTAATACCAAGCGATATCTATTCTGCCGGAGAGCCTGGACAAGGCCTATGATGTAAATTAGGGGATGGAGCGCGGACGACTCGTACTTTAGCTATGCCAGGGCATTTATGATCGATACGATCACCGTTGAGCAACTTGGTAGATCTATGAGGCTTGGCAACCGGGGGCAAATCATGCTCAAAAGCGAGCGTGCGCTTAAGAATAATCGATTTGCTGGATTTGAGCGCGAGCCGCTAGCCCTGAATGGCCCATTGGCCAGGGAACAAGACGAAGCAGCAAGAACAGTATCAGCAGTTGCTTGCCGAAAACCCGTTTGACGGAATCCGGATCGTCGACATCATTCGAGAGGGGATGATTTGCAGATGACCTGCGCCTATAGCGAAGCGTATCTCGAGGACGCTATGAGAACTCGGTATCCTCGGCATTGGCGCTCGCAAAAACCTTACGCTGCAGCATCGAAGATCTCGTCCGGCAACCTTGCGTACGCTCTTGCCAAGAATAGCGATTCTGGTAGCACCAATTATTTTTTAGAATAACTCTTGGTTTCAAAAATAAAAAAGGTCAAAGGCTATAAACCTCTGACCTGATCTTTAGATGGTGGGCGATACAAGATTCGAACTTGTGACCCCATCCGTGTGAAGGATATGCTCTACCCCTGAGCCAATCGCCCGTCGCCTTTCGGCAAAAGAGATACTAACATAGCCGCGCCCGGTTTTCCAAGACCTTTTTGCCTTCGATTTTAAATTCGTGACCATTCGCGACCACTTGTTGGCTACATCCAGCTTTTAACGCATATCCACCTTGCTGACGTCATCGAACGTTTTCCCCAAAATGATTACGCTCATTCGTTGATTTATTCGCTCAATTAGCGAGCAATTATGGAGACAGGGACCCTCAAGCTCTGAGAAAACATCTGCGGTTTTACTGCGCACTTCAACTATTTAGCAAAACCCGTCAAGCTTTTGGTCAGTATTTGGTCAGCTTCCGGTGCTTACCCGCATGATGTGCACCTAGATAATCGGACTCGCAAGCCGCATGGCTCACGCCCGACACTAGGGGAGACCAACATGGACGAGATCATTTGTGCAAACACCGCGTTCCGCTACTGGCGCTGCCCGCCCCAGGTGCGCGACCTCTACCCAAGACTGCCAAGCCCAGAAGACGGCTGGCGATCTTTAGCCCATTCACCCTTCGTAACCGATGTTCTTAAGACTCCTATCATCGCCGTTGCCTCACCAGGTTGTTGCAATCACCACTCGGGGCTACGCTCCACTATTCGCTGGGAAGGGGCATCGGATGTTGGCACCACGATCGATACTCATGCAGGTTTTAGCGTCACCAATCCGCTTAACACGTTATTTACCATGACACGCTTTATGTCCCAGATAGATCTTGTGCTGGCTATGTACGAACTTTGCGGTTGGTTTTCTGTTTTTGAGCCGACCCCCGCTGCCGAAACGCAATTGAAAATGGCGGCAAAAGAGAATCACCAGTCCAGTACGCAAGATCTATTCGAACTTGATGAAGGCGAAGACGAGGCTCCTTGGAAACGCGTATATGCTCGTGTAACCGTAAAGGCCTCGGAAAACGAAGGGCAAACGGACCGGCATGAGGATAGTAGAAAGGTTACGAAGCTTAAAGGAACTTCTCTCTGGATGAGAAAGCCACTCATCGAATTAAGCGACTTGCATCAATTCGCCGAGAAGGTCAAAAGTCAAATGTGGGGAAAGCAATTTTATGATGCCGCTCAGCAGGTTATCGGCATTGCTGCGTCTCCACTCGAGGTCGCGGGGGTCCTGCTTCTAAGCCGTTCTCGACGTCTAGGTGGTGCAGGATTCAGATACGTGTACCTCAACGATTTAACCCCTCTATCCATGGCAGCCCAAAGCATCGCAGGGCAAAAGGTTTGCTACGGCGATATCGTGATCGTAAATCCAATCCTGATGAAGGCGGTAATTATCGAGATCCAAGGTGAAGTCATCCATGGATCAGGCGCGGTACTTGACCACGATGCCGAGCGCATGACTGCGTTGCAGAGCATGGGATTCGATGTATTCCTGGCGACTCACGATATGCTCAACGATTCAAAGCAGCTAGACACCATAGTCAGGAGCGTCTGCGACCGTTTAGGGATTCGCTATAAAGCCAAAACTGAAGCAATGAAGTCAGCCGAGACGCGACTGCGAGCAAATGTTTTGTGCAACTGGTTAGAAATCGGAAATTAGCCGGCGGCGAGGCATTTGAACGAGCATTTATGCCTGTTAGTGAACTGGTGCCGTTTCAAAACCATGCCGGATTACGGGGCTCAACCCAGACTGGCCGTCCATGCCCTGCATTTAACGAAATGCACAAGCCTTCTACCTGCGGTTTTGTTTCCACTAATTCCGGCATGCTCGGTGGTCCCCGGTCTAGCCCCGTAATCCGGCATGGTTTTGAAATGGCCGAGTGGGCGAAGGCGTGATCGGACCCAATAATGGGACCGTCGCCGGTGGAATAGCAGCCCGGCGCATGGCGGACCGCACTCCGAGAGCGAAAAGCGGCGGACGGCGGAACTCGAGATGTCCTGAGGGCGCTGGAAAGGAGGGCGGCGTTACCGCCGCCCGCGGGGCGCGCCCCGCGGGCTCAGCCGGGCATCGAGGGGCCCGACGCCCTTGGCGCGCGACCGCATCGGCCCCGTGGGCGCTGGCCTCCGCCGCCGCGGCCCCGCGCGACTCCGGCGCCCGCGCCCCCGGAAAGTTTTTCCAAAATTGTCCTTGCATCGCCGGGGGAGTTCCCGTATAGTACTTCTTCGCACGGGGGCGTAGCTCAGCTGGGAGAGCGCTTGACTGGCAGTCAAGAGGTCAGGGGTTCGATCCCCCTCGTCTCCACCCGAGCATTGAATGAGGCTCCAACGCAAGTTGGGGCCTTTTTTCATATCAATCGTCCTACAATTATCTTTGCTTGACGGCGGTTGAAGTAAACCCATCCTAGATTGCAACTATGAATGAAATTAATGCCCTACGCCTTTGCAGGCCAAAATAAGGCGTCAACGCAATGTAAAGAGGCCAGGCGTGTTGCCCGGCCTCAAAAACTCTGGTGGGCCCTCCGGGATTCGAACCCAGAACCCAGGGATTATGAGTCCCCTGCGCTAACCGTTGCGCCAAGAGCCCTTATGTACTGTGATTATAATTTCAACAATGGAAATTCATTTCCCATCGGGTTAAATCACGATTTGAAATACTACCATGCACAAGCATGTCGCACAACGCACGATCAAACCATGTTTTTAACACCCGATATTCCCTGATAATCAAGATGCATCACAAGAAATATCACTGGATGGGAATAGTTCAAGCCATTATCCCAAGACTGCAAATAGAGTTAACCATCGGCGAACTGGTGCCGTTTCAAAACCATGCCGGATTACGGGGCTCAACCCAGACTGGCCGTCCATGCCCTGCATTTAACGAAATGCACAAGCCTTCTACCTGCGGTTTTGTTTCCACTAATTCCGGCATGCTCGGTGGTCCCCGGTCTAGCCCCGTAATCCGGCATGGTTTTGAAATGGCCGAGTGGGCGAAGGCGTGATCGGACCCAATAATGGGACCGTCGCCGGTGGAATAGCAGCCCGGCGCATGGCGGACCGCACTCCGAGAGCGAAAAGCGGCGGACGGCGGAACTCGAGATGTCCTGAGGGCGCTGGAAAGGAGGGCGGCGTTACCGCCGCCCGCGGGGCGCGCCCCGCGGGCTCAGCCGGGCATCGAGGGGCCCGACGCCCTTGGCGCGCGACCGCATCGGCCCCGTGGGCGCTGGCCTCCGCCGCCGCGGCCCCGCGCGACTCCGGCGCCCGCGCCCCCGGAAAGTTTTTCCAAAATTGTCCTTGCATCGCCGGGGGAGTTCCCGTATAGTACTTCTTCGCACGGGGGCGTAGCTCAGCTGGGAGAGCGCTTGACTGGCAGTCAAGAGGTCAGGGGTTCGATCCCCCTCGTCTCCACCCGAGCATTGAATGAGGCTCCAACGCAAGTTGGGGCCTTTTTTCATATAGGCACACAAGGTCAAAGGCGGCACCATGATCCTCCTGGTCGACAAGATCGAAAAAAGCTTCGGCGCGCGCGTCCTCTTTAGCGGCGCATCCTTCCAGATCAACCCCGGCGAGCGCTTTGCGCTCGTGGGACCCAACGGCGCCGGCAAAACTACCCTGCTCAAGATCATCATGGGCATCGACAGCCCCGACGCCGGTCAGGTCCAGTATGCTAAGGACTGCCAGGTGGGCTACCTAGAGCAGGAAACCAACCTGGAGCACAAGGACACCACCATCCTCGCCGAAGTCATGGCCGCCGCCAAGGAAATCCGCCGCATGGGCGAGCGCGCCAACGAGCTGCAGGCCCAGATCACCGAGCTCTCCGAGCAGGGCAAGGACGTCGACGCGCTCCTTAACGAATACGGCCAGGTCCAGGACCGCTTTGAGCACCTGGGCGGCTACGAGCTCGAAAGCAACGCCCGTAAGATCCTGTCCGGCCTGGGCTTTAAGGTTACCGACTTTGAACGCCCGTGCTCCGAGTTCTCGGGCGGCTGGCAGATGCGCATCGCGCTCGCCAAGCTCTTCCTGCGCCATCCCGACCTGCTGCTTCTGGACGAGCCCACCAACCACTTGGACCTCGAGAGCGTCCAGTGGCTGCGCGGCTTTATCGCCAACTACGACGGCGCCGTGCTCATCGTCAGCCACGACCGCGCCTTCATGGACGCCTGCGTCGACCACGTCGCCGCGCTCGAAAACCGCCGCGTGACCACCTACACCGGCAACTACAGCAGCTATCTCAAGCAGCGCGAGGACAACCTGGAGCAGATGCGTGCCAAGCGCGCCGCCCAGGAACGAGACATCGCCCACATGCAGGTCTTCGTCGACAAGTTCCGCTACAAGCCCACTAAGGCCGCCCAGGCGCAGGAGCGCATCCGCAAGATCGAGCAGATCAAAAAGGAGCTCGTCATCCTGCCCGAGGGCCACAAGCACATCGACTTTAAGTTCCCCGACCCGCCGCGCTCCGGCGACATGGTCGTGAGCCTCGAGGGCGTATCCAAGTCCTACGGCGACAAGCACATCTACAGCGACATCGACCTCAAGCTCTACCGCGGCGAGCACGTGGCGCTCGTCGGCCCCAACGGTGCCGGTAAGTCCACCCTCATGAAGCTCCTCGCCGGCCTGGAGCCGCCAACCACCGGCACCCGCGACCTGGGCACCAACGTGGGCATCGCCTACTACGCCCAGCACGCGCTCGAGGGCATGACCGAGTCCAACACCGTCCTGCAAGAGATCGACACCGTCACGCCCAAGTGGACCGTGCCGCAGCAGCGCAGCCTGCTGGGCGCCTTTCTGTTTAGCGACAACGACGCAATCGAAAAGCAGGTCCGCGTCCTCTCCGGCGGCGAAAAGGCACGCCTGGCGCTCGCCAAGATGCTCGTTGCCCCCGAGGCGCTCCTGTGCCTGGACGAGCCCACCAACCACTTGGACATCGACTCGGTGGACATGCTCGAGAACGCCCTGCAAAACTTCCCCGGCACCATCGTGCTGATCAGCCACGACGAGCACCTGGTGCGCGCCGTGGCCAACCGCGTCATCGACATCCGCGACGGCAAAGTCACGGTCTACGACGGCGACTACGACTACTACCTCTACAAGCGCGAGGACCTTGCGGAGCGCGCCGCCGCCGAGGCGGCAGGGGAGAGCGCGCCGACCGCAGGTAAGAGCGCTAAGCCCGCCAACGCCGTCCAGGCCAGCAACCCTGCATCGGCCCCTAAGCCTGCCGAGGGCAAAAAGACCAAGGAGCAAAAACGCGCCGAAGCACAGGCCCGCGCCGCGCTCAACAAAAAGCTCAAGGGTGTGCGCAACCAGCTCAAAAAGATCGAGGCAGAGCTGGACAAAAAGCGCGCCCGCTATGACGAGCTTATGGAATTGATGGCAAGCGAGGAACTTTACGCCGATCAGGACAAGTTCAACGCCGCACTGGGGGAATATAACGGCCTTAAGCAAGAGCTACCCAAGCTCGAGGACGAATGGCTCGAGCTTTCCACCCAGATCGAAGAGGAGACCGCGCGTGAACTCTCGTAAGGCCGCCGCCGTGGCGATGAGCATCATCGCCATCGCCTGTCGCATCTGCGGCATTTTTATGAGCGCGATGACCGTGCTGCTGTGCTTTAGCGGCCTCACCGCCAAGCTGCAGATCGTGGGCTTTGTCGTCGAGCTCTCGCGCGCCCTGCCGAGCGCCATTGCCGGCTACGGCGTCATCACGTCGCCTTTTGGCGGTGTGTTCCGTCTGGATTACGCCATCGTGGCCGTCATCCTGTTTGTGGCCGACTACCTGCTCACACGCGCCTCGCGCCGCGTCCGCTAGGGGAGCGCCATGTCCAGCAGCTACTTCATGAACCTGCTCGCGAGCGGCGTCGCCGTCATCGTCGGCATCGTGATCCACGAGAGCGCGCACGCCGCCGCGGCCTGGGCGCTCGGCGACAAGACGGCCCGTTCGCGCGGCCGCGTCTCGCTCAACCCGCTCAACCATATCGACCCGTTTGGCACCATCATCTTGCCGCTGCTCATGCTTGCCGCCGGCGGCCCGGTGTTTGCCTTCGCCAAGCCCGTGCCCGTGTACCTCAACAACCTCAAACACCCCAAACGTGACGAGGTCCTGGTGAGCGTGGCCGGCCCCGCATCGAACATCGCGCTGGCATGCCTTGCGGCCGCCCTCATGCACGCGGCATACGGCAACCTCTACGCCAGCATGTCCTTTGCCGTGGCGTCACAAATCATGAACTTCGGTGCCACCTTTATCGTGGTCAACCTGTCGCTCGCGTTCTTCAACCTCATCCCGATCCCACCGCTCGACGGCTCGTCGATTATCGTCCCGTTCCTCAAAGGCAAGGCGCTCGCCAACTACTACCGCCTGCAGCAATACGCCATGCCGATCCTCATCATTGTGCTGTATCTGCTGCCCATGTGGACTGGCATCGACGTGATCGGCCGCTATTTCGACGTTGCCGTGTATCCGCTGGCCGAGTGGCTACTCAACTTCGCAATCGCCGGCATCTAAGGTAAACTTACAGGTCGATCGTGCAAAACGGTCGCAATATGCACCCAAACCGCGCCGAGAAGGCGCCGTCAAAGGAGGTCGAAGATGTCGTATCGCGTGTCGACGCAGGTCTACAGCGGACCGTTCGACCTGCTGCTGCAGCTGGTAACTCGCCAAAAAGTTGATATCGGCGCCATCTCAATCAGCGAGGTGGCCGAGCAATACCTTGCCGAGGTTGAGCGCATCGAGGCGCTGGACCTGGACGTGGCGAGCGACTTTTTGCTGGTCGCGGCAACCCTTTTGGACATCAAGGCTGCCTCGCTGGTGCCCCAGGAAGCCCCGCGCAAGACAGACGACGATGACGAGGACGACGAAGACCTCGAGGAACTCAGCGCGCTCGACGGCGACGCCCTGCGCGAGGTCCTGATTCAGCGACTGATCGCCTACAAGCAGTTTAAGGGCGCGGCGGCGGCCCTCGGTGCGCGCATGCAGGCCGAAAGCCGCATGCATCCGCGCGTGGCCGGCCCCGACCCCGAGTTCCTAGGCCTTATGCCCGACTACCTGGCCGGCATTACCTTGCGCGGCCTCGCCGTCATCTGCGCCGACCTGGACGGCAAGCGCCAGACCTTCCTGCTGGAGGCCGAGCACGTGGCACCACATCGCGTACCGCTCGACCTGACGGTGGCCTCGGTCGACTGCTTTACCATGGCGCACCAAACCTGCACCTTCCGCGAGCTGTTGGACGGCGACGCCACCACCGAGCAGCTCGTCGTCACCTTCCTGGCCATGCTCGAGCTCGCCAAGCGCGGCTCGCTCACGCTGAGTCAGGACGAGATCTTTGGAACCATCTGCATCAACCGCGTCGAGGGCGCCGAGGCATACGTGCCCGGCGAGGGCCCCGAGCTCACCGAATAGGAGCGACCAACCATGTCAACCCTTTCCACGCTGGAGGCAAACAGCCTCAAAGGCGCCCTCGAGGCGCTGCTGCTGGTGTCGAGCGACCCCGTGAGCGCACCCGCGCTGGCAGGTGCGCTGGATATCGCCCCGGGCGAGTGCGCCTCACTTTTGGCCGAGCTCAAGGTTGAGTACGAGGAGGCCAACCGTGGCTTTCAGCTGCGCGAGGTCGCCGGTGGCTGGCGCCTGTTTACGCACCCCGCCTACCACGACGTGGTCGAGGCCTATGTGCTGAGCTGGGACACGCAAAAGCTGTCGCAGGCGGCGCTCGAGACCCTGGCCGTCATCGCCTACCACCAGCCCGTCACGCGTGAAGTCGTCAAGGGCATCCGCGGCGTCAACTCCGACGGCGTCATCGCGTCGCTCGTGGATAAGGGCCTGGTGCGCGAACTCGGCCGCGACCCCGAGCGCGGTCAAGCCATCATCTACGGCACGACCAACGCCTTCTTGGAAAAGTTCGGCCTGCGATCCACTCGCGACCTGCCCGATCTGGAGCAGTTTGCCCCCGACGAGCAATCGCGTCAATTTATCCGCGAGCGTCTGAGCGGCCGCAGCATTCAGTCCACGCTCGAGGAGCAGGCCGAAGACTTAGACGAAGAGCGCGAGCTGATCGATACCGATGTTGAGGACGCCAATGACGAGGAACTTATGCCCACCGGTGACACCTCGGAGGATATGCATGACGAGGACTAACGATACAGGGGAGACGCGCACCGCAAGTGCCGCGGGCGTCACAACGCCCGCAACCGACGCCGAGTCCGTCTACCCGCACACCATGCGCCTGCAGCGCTTTTTGGCGCGCGCGGGCATGGCGAGCCGCCGCGGCTCGGAGGACCTGATGACTGCCGGCCGCGTGACCGTCAACGGCCAGGTCGCGACCGAGCTGGGCACCAAGATCGACGTCGACCGCGACCATATCGAGGTCGACGGCATGCCCGTCAAACTCAACCAGGGTGCCGTGTACCTGATGCTCTACAAGCCGACCGGCTACCTCACCACCATGAGCGATCCGCAGGAGCGCCCTTGCGTGGCCGACCTGGTCCCGCGCGACCGCTTTCCGGGGCTCTTCCCGGTGGGTCGCCTGGACCGCGACACCACGGGTCTTTTGCTCTTTACCACCGACGGCGACCTGTCGCAGGACCTGCTGCACCCCAGCAAGCACGTCTACAAGACCTACCAGGCGCTGGTGGATGGCCACCTGACCGATCGCGACCTGGAACCACTCCGTCGCGGCATCGAGCTCGACGACGGCCTGTGCCAGCCGGCAATCTGCCGTGTCATCAACGCGCGCGAGGCCGAGGCCGTGGCTCCGCAAGGTGTCAAACACGGCACCACCGCCGTGGAGGTCATCATCCGTGAGGGCCGCAAGAACCAGGTCAAGCGCATGCTGAGCAAGATCCACCACCCCGTAATCCGCCTGCATCGCTGCAACTTTGCCGGCCTGGAGCTCAAGGACGTGGCCAAGGGCTCGTGGCGCGAGCTCACCGACCGCGAGGTGCAGATTCTCAAGGCCGGCGGCATCCCGCCCAAACAGGCCAGCGCCAAGCGTGGCGTCGCGCCGGCGACCAACACCGCAAGCCGCACGCGACATCACGGCAGCCACGGCTCCGCGCCCAAGCGCAACACCTACCGCGAGCGCTACACGGGCTAGCCAGTCCGCCAAGCCCCAGCGTCCGCGCCCCATACCAGCACATCAACCACCGAAAGGAAGCATTGCATGATCGTCGCCATCGACGGCCCCGCCGGTTCCGGCAAGTCCACCATCGCCAAGGAGATCGCCCGCCAGCATGGCTTTAACAAGCTCGACACGGGCGCCATGTATCGCGCCGTCACCTTCGCTGCGCTCGACCGCGGCATCGACCTGGACGACGAGGCGGCCATCGACGCCCTCGCCGAGCAGATCGAGATTCGCTTTACCAACGGCACCGGCGAGGACACGCGCCTGACCATCGACGGCCAGGACGCATCGGCTGCCATCCGCACCCCGCAGGTGGACGCCAATGTGTCCAAGGTCTCGGCCTACCCGGGCGTACGCGCCGCCATGCTCACCCATCAGCGCCGCGCCGCCGAGGACCGCGATATCGTGGCCGAGGGTCGCGACATCGGCACCGTCGTGTTCCCCAACGCGCAGGTCAAGGTGTTTCTGACAGCCGACCCGCGCGAACGCGCCCGTCGCCGCGTGCTGCAGCGCCACCAAAACGACGCCCAGCCGCTTACTGACGAGCAGCTCGAGGCCGAGGTCGACGAGACCCTCGACGCTCTCAAGCAGCGCGACAAGCTCGACAGCAGCCGCGAGGTCGCGCCGCTCGTGCCCGCCGAGGACGCGGTGCACGTCGACTCCACCGCTCACACCATCGATGAGGTCGTCTCGATAATCGAGGACCTCATCAACCAAAGGAGGTAGCCCATGCGCCTGTTTAAGCAGACGCCCGAGGATTACTACAACGCCCCCTACGCCGAGTTCCCAGCGCTCATTCGCGGCACCGTCGCCGTGGTCATGGGCATCCTGTGGGTCTTCTCCAAGCTCATGTGGCGCTGGAAAGTCGAGGACGCCGACCTGCTGTTTGAGCGCCAGGATGGCCGCGGTAGCGTGGTCATCTGCAACCACACCTCGATGGCCGAGGTGCTGGCCGTAGAGACGGCGCTGTTTTTTGGCGGCCGCCGCGTGCGCCCCATCTTTAAGTCAGAGTTCGCCAAGACCAAGATCGTGCGCTGGGCCTTTAGCCGCGTGGGTGGCATTCCCGTCGAGCGCGGCACCGCCGACATGAAGTGCCTGCGCGCCGCCCAGCATGCGCTGCAGCGTGGCGAGGACGTCCTGATCTTCCCCGAAGGCACGCGCATCCGCTCGCGCGAGGTCAAACCCGAGGTCCACGGCGGCTTTGCACTCATCGCCCAGATGGGTAAGGCACCCGTCAACCCGCTCGCCATCTGCGGCTGGTCCGATATCACGCCTGCGGGCAAAAAGCTCATGCGCCCCAAAAAGTGCTGGATCCGAGCCGGCAAGGCCATCTCGCTATCCGATGCACCGGCCGAGCTCAAGCGCAAGGAGCGCCTGGCCTGGTTTGAGACCGAGGCCATGAGTCGCGTCTACGCCATGCGCGACGACCTGTGCGCCGAGCACCCGGGCAGGTTCTAGCCATGGGTGAGAACGTCATGAATACCGCCGCGGCCGCCGCTGAGGAGGTCGTCCCCACCATCGAGATCGCTGCCCACGCGGGCACCTGCTACGGCGTGCAGCGCGCGCTCGATATGGCCCTGGCGGCCGCCCCGCAGGCGGGGGAGACCGCTACGGTCCATACCCTAGGCCCGCTTATCCATAACCCCATCGTGGTACGCGAGCTCGCCGAGGCAGGCGTCGGTCTAGCAGAAACCTTGGACGACGCCGCGTCGGGCACCGTGATCATTCGCGCGCACGGCGTGGTGCCGCAGGTGATTGAGGCCGCTCGCGAGCGCGGCCTCGACGTGGTCGATGCCACCTGCCCCTACGTCAAGAAGGTCCATGTGGCGGCCGAGCGCCTGGTGCGCGAGGGCTACCGCGTGATCGTCGTGGGCGAGCCGGGCCATCCCGAGGTGGAGGGCATTCTGGGCCACGCCGGCGATGACGCACAGGTCGTGAGTTGCGCCGCCGATGCGGACGCGCTGCCGCTCAAGGGCAAGGTAGGCCTGGTTGTGCAGACCACCCAGACCGCGCAGAACCTGGCCGAGGTCGTGGCTGCCATCACTCCGCGCGTGCAGGAGCTGCGCGTGATCAACACCATCTGCGCCGCCACGAGCGAGCGACAGCAGGCAGCAGCCGCACTTGCCAACCGCTGCGACTGCATGGTCGTGGTGGGCGGCAAGAACTCGGGCAACACCCGCCGCCTGGCGCAGATTTGCGCCGACGTCTGCGAGCGCACACATCACATCGAGGAAGCTTCCGAGCTCCAGGCCGCGTGGTTTACCGACGCTCACCACATCGGCATCACCGCCGGAGCCTCCACCCCGCAAGAACACATCGAGCGCGCCGTCGAGCGCATCAAGGAGCTTTGCCGCTAATCATGGACCAGACCGTACCCGCATACGCCGCCGAGGTGGCCGATTACGGGCGCAGCCGCGACCCCGAGCCGGGTGAAGGCGCGCTCGTAAAGAACGTGCGTCCCGAATCGCCCGCGTGGGATGTGGGTATCGAGCCGGGCATGCGCGTGCTCACGGTCAACGGCGAGGCGCTCACCGACATGATCGTGTGGCTCTGGGAGGCAGATGACGACACCGTCGAGCTGGAGGTATTCGATCCGCGCGACGGCACCGTCACCCCCGTTGAGCTCGATCGCTTTCCCGGCGAGGACTGGGGTCTGGAGTTCGATGGCCCCATCTTCGACGGCATGCGTACCTGCGTAAACGCCTGCGTGTTCTGCTTTATGACGATGCTGCCCAAGGGCGGTCGCTCCACGCTCTACATCCGCGATGACGACTATCGCCTGAGCTTTTTGCAGGGCAACTTTGTCACGCTCACAAACCTCACCGACGAGGACGTGCAAAACGTCATCGACCGCAACATGAGCCCCATGAACGTGTCGGTCCACGCCGTGAGCCCCGACGTCCGCCGCCGCATGATGGGCCGCAACGCCCAGCGCGGCATGGACGTGCTCGAAACCATCATGGCCGCCGGTATCGAGATTCACGCGCAGATCGTGCTGTGCCCCGGCATGAACGACGGCGAGGAGCTGCAAAAGACCCTGCGCTTTTGCGAGGAGCACGAGCAAATCACGAGCCTGGGCATTGTGCCGCTTGGTTTTACCAAGCATCAGAACCGTTTTAGCTGGTCCTACAGCGACAAGCCCGAACTGGCGCGCGAGACCATCGCCATGATCCGGCCCTTCCAGGACCGTGCCTTCGAGCGCTTTGGCCGCCACACCTTCCAGATGAGCGACGAGTTCTACCTGGATGCCGGCATCGAGCCGCCCGAGGCCGACTTTTACGACGGCTACCCGCAGTACTACGACGGCATCGGCATGATCCGCTCGTATCTGGACGAGACCGACGACGTGCTGGCTACCGATGCCGAGCGACTGGCCCGCGTCCGCGAGGCCATCGCCGCCCGCAGCCAGCACCTGCTGTGCCTCTCCGGCGCCAGCGCGCGCGACACCGTGGCGCGCTTTGTGGAGTCGCCGCATGGTCTCGGCGGCACTGTTACGGCCATCAAGAACCGCTACTTCGGCGGCAACGTGGACGTGACCGGCCTCATCGTCGCGTGTGACATTCTGGAGCAGCTGCCCCAAGACCTGTCGGGGGTTATGCTCTTTGTGCCTAAGCTCATGTTCAACGCTGACGGCATGACGCTTGACGAGTATCATCGTGACGATTTACTCGCAAGCCTTACCAGTCGCGGCGCCGAGGTTCATGTGGTGTCGACCATGCCGCATGAGCTGCTCGATACCCTGGAGCATATCCTTGGCATTGTGCCCGCAGACTCTACTAATTCCGCTGACCCTATCCATTAAAGGAGAGCAGATGAAACCTATCGTCGCCGTTGTCGGACGCCCCAACGTGGGCAAGTCCACGCTCGTTAACCGCCTGGCCCAAACCTCGGACGCCATCGTCCATGAGTCCCGCGGCGTCACGCGCGATCGCTCATACCACACGGCCGATTGGAACGGCCGCGAGTTCACCATTGTCGACACGGGCGGCATCGAGCCGCTCAAGAGCGATGACGTTTTTGCCACGTCCATCCGCGACCAGGCCCTCGCCGCCGCCGAGGAAGCCGCCGTCATCCTGTTTGTGGTCGACGGCCGCACCGGCGTCACCGAGGAGGACGAGTCGGTCGCCCGCATGCTCAAGCGCTGCGACAAGCCGGTCTTTCTACTGGTGAACAAGCTCGACAACCCCGATCGCGAAAACGACAGCATCTGGGAGTTCTATTCGCTCGGCGTCGGTGAGCCCACGCCCCTCTCGGCCCTGCATGGCCACGGCACGGGCGACCTGCTCGACGATATCGTGGCCCTGCTTCCGGAGGAAGAGGACGAGGTCGCCGATGAGTTCCCCGACGCCCTGAACGTCGCCATCATCGGCCGCCCCAATGCCGGCAAGTCGTCGCTGTTCAACCGCATCCTGGGCGCCGACCGCTCCATCGTCTCGAACATCGCCGGCACCACGCGCGACGCCATCGACACGGTCGTCGAGCGCAACGGCAAGCACTACCGCATGGTTGACACCGCTGGTATTCGCAAGAAGAGCACCGTGTACGAGAATATCGAGTACTACTCCATGGTCCGCGGCCTGCGCGCCATCGATCGCGCCGACGTGGCGCTGCTCGTCGTCGACGCCTCCGTGGGCGTTACCGAGCAGGACCAGAAGGTCATGGGCTTGGCCATCGAGCGCGGCTGCGCCATCGTCGTGCTGCTCAACAAGTGGGACCTGCTCGACGACGACCGCAAGCGCGAGGCCTGCATGGAGACCGTCGACCGCCGTCTGGGCGTTATGGCTCCCTGGGCCCAGTACCTGCGCATCTCTGCCCTCACTGGCCGCAGCGTCGAGAAGATCTGGGCGATGGTCGACGCCGCCGAAAAGACGCGCTCGCAGAAGATCAGCACCTCGCGCCTCAACACGTTCCTCACCGACCTGCGCGAGTTCGGTCATACCGTGGTGGACGGCAAGCGCCGCCTGCGCATGCACTACGTGACCCAGACGGGCGTCAACCCGCCGACGTTCACGTTCTTCGTCAACCATAGCGACCTGGTCAACGACACCTACCAACGCTACGTGGAGAACCGCATGCGCTCGACTTTCGATTTTGCCGGCACGCCCATTCGACTCTTCTTTAGGAAGAAGGAACAAAAGGATGCATAATCCGATTCTGCTGACCGCCATCTGCGCCGTGGTCTCGTTCTTTATCGGAGCGATTCCGTTTGGCCTGATCCTGGGCCGCATGTTCAACCACACGGACATTCGCAAGGCGGGCTCCGGCAACATCGGCACAACCAATGCGCTGCGCGTGGCCGGCCCTAAGGTGGCCGCGCTCACGTTGTTGCTCGACTGCCTTAAGGGCGCCATCTGCGTCCTTATCGCGCGTCCGCTCATTGCCGACTTGGGCTATGGCTTCCCCGTAAGCATCATGGCGCCCGGAGCCCCCGGCGATTGGATGCTCGGCGTCATTTGCCTAGCAGCGGTGTGGGGCCATATCTTCTCGCCCTACCTTAACTTCCACGGCGGCAAGGGTATCGCGGTTGGCCTGGGCGTCATCCTCGCCTGGTACTGGCCTATTGGCCTGTCGCTGCTCGGCATGTTTATCGTAGCCGTCGCCATCACCAAGTATGTGTCGGTGGGCTCGCTTGCCGCTGCCATCGGTCTTCCCATCGCTGCTTGCGCGGTCTTTCCGTACAGCAGCCTGGGACTTAAGTTTTGCATGGCGATGATCGGCATCACCGTGGTGTGGGCCCATCGCGCGAATATCAAAAAGCTCATGACGGGTAAGGAGTCCAAGCTCTCGTTTACCAAGCGCGTCACCGAGCCCGACGATAAGTAGGAGAGAGTCATGAATGTTGCGCTGATTGGCTCCGGCTCCTGGGGAACCGCCGTCGCCGGCCTTGCCGCCGCGCGAGCCGAGCGCGTGACCATGTGGGCCCACAGCGAGCAGACGGCCGCCGGCATTAACGGCGAGCACCGCAACCCGCGCTATCTGGTGGGATACGAGCTGCCGGACAACGTGGTGGCAACGACCGAGCTCGCCCATGCGCTCGACGGTGCCGATGCGATCATCTTTGCCGTACCCTCCACGCACTTGCGCGACGCGTGCCATCAGGCGGCGCCGTTCATCGCGGACGACGCCCCAGTGCTCTGCCTCACTAAGGGCATCGAGCCCGAGTCTGGCCTGCTCATGAGCGAGGTCATCGCCAGCGAGATCGGCAACGAGACGCGTGTGGCGGCGCTTTCGGGCCCCAACCATGCCGAGGAAATCTGCCGTGGCGGGCTTTCGGCCGCCGTCATCGCCAGCGAGGACCAGCAGGTGGGGGAGACCTTTAAGGAGCTGCTGCTGTCCACGGCCTTCCGCATCTACCTGTCGCAGGATATGACCGGTGTCGAGGTTTGCGGCGCTATGAAAAACGTCATCGCCATCGTGTGCGGCATTTCCACCGGTTCTGGTGCGGGCGACAACACGCTCGCCCTCATCATGACGCGCGGCCTGGCCGAGATCAGCCGTCTGGTGCACGCCCGCGGCGGCCAGGCCATGACCTGCATGGGACTTGCCGGCATGGGCGACCTCATTGCCACCTGTACCTCGGAGCATTCGCGCAACCGCACCTTTGGCTACGAGTTTGCCCACGGCGTGTCGCTCGACGAGTACCAGACGCGTACGCATATGGTGGTCGAGGGCGCCGTCGCAGCCCGCAGCGTCAGCGAACTTGCCCGTTCACTGGGCGTAGACATTCCGCTCACCTTTGCCGTAGAGCAAACGCTCTACAACGGTGTTACTTTGGATAGGGCGCTCGAGATCCTCACCGACCGCGTCCCTTCTCAAGAGTTCTACGGACTCACCGACTAGCGCAGAAAGGCTACTACCATGGGTTCCATTAAAATCGCTCCGTCCGTCCTCTCGGCCGACATGGCCAACCTCAAGGGCGAACTCGACAAGATCGCCGGAGCCGACTACGTGCACTTCGACGTCATGGACGGCCACTTTACCGGCAACCTCACCTTTGGCGTTGACATCCTCAAGGCCGTCAAGCGCTCCACCAATGTACCGGTCGACGCGCACCTCATGGTGTCGAACCCCGACGAGACGGTCGATTGGTACGCAGACGCCGGCGCCGATATGATCACCGTACACTACGAGGCCTCCACGCACATGCACCGCACGCTCACCCATCTGCAGCAGCGCGGCGTTAAGGCCGGCGTGGTGCTCAACCCCGCCACCCCCGTGTGCGTGCTCGAGAGCATCATCGACGTCGTCGATATGGTACTGCTCATGAGCGTGAACCCGGGCTTTGGCGGTCAGAGCTTTATCCCGGGCACCATCGCTAAGCTCCACGAGCTCAGGGCCATGTGCGAGCGTCACGGCGTTTCGCCCCTCATCGAGGTCGACGGTGGCATTTCTTCCAAGAACATTGTCGAGGTCGTCAAGGCCGGCGCCAACGTGCTCGTGGCCGGTTCTGCCGTATTTAAGTCCGAAGATCCCGCTGCCGAGGTTGCGCTGCTGCAGAAGCTGGGCAACGAGGCCGCACAGGAGGCATAAACCCTTATGACCGCAGGTCAAAACCGCATACCCGTGAATCTTGACTATGCCGCCTCGACGCCCATGCGCGCCGAGGCGCTCCTTGCGCAGCGCGAGTACGACGACAGCGAGCTTGCCGGCGTCAACCCCAACTCGCTGCATTCGCTCGGCCGCAAGGCTGCCGCGCGTCTGGAGGTCGCACGTCGCGAGATCGCCCGCAGCTTTGGCGCGCGCGTCCGCCCGTCCGAGATTGTACTGACCAACGGCGGCACCGAAGCCAACCAGCTGGCGCTGCTCGGTCTTGCCGAGGGCGCTCGTCAGCGCGATCGCAAGCGCAATCGTGTAATTGTTTCGGCCATCGAGCACGATTCGATTCTGGACAACCTGCCGTTGCTGCGTGCCGCCGGCTTTACCGTCGACCTGGTGCAGCCCTGCCGCATGGGCTACATTGAGCCTGCCACGCTTGTCGAGCTGCTAGGCGACGACGTGGCGCTCGTGAGCATCATGGTTGCCAACAACGAGACCGGCGTGGTGCAGCCCATCCGCGAGCTTGCCGCGGCCACGCATACCGTTGGCGCCCTGTTCCACACCGATGCTATCCAGGGGTATCTGCATATTCCGCTCGATGTCACCGAGCTGGGAGTTGACGCCATGACCGTTGCCGCGCACAAGATCGGTGGCCCCGTGGCATCCGGCGCGCTCTACCTTAAGAACCGCACGCCGCTGCGCCCGCGCATCTTTGGCGGCGGACAGGAAGCCGGACGTCGTGCCGGCACGCAAGACCTGCGCACGCAGCTCGCCTTTGCCGCTGCCGCCTCGTCTCTGACGCCCCATGTGGCTCAGGAGCGCGCGAAGCTGCAAGCCCTTTCCGACAAGCTCTACGCCACGCTTACGGCCCACCAGCGCATTCACGCCACCATGGGTGACTACGCACAAGCCGACCGTCTGCCCGGCATGGTATCGATCTACATTGACGGCATGGACTCCGAGGAACTCATCATCAAGCTCGACGCCGCCGGCTTTGAGGTGTCGGCAGGCTCGGCATGCTCGAGTGGCAGCATGGACCCGAGCCATGTTTTAAGCGCGATGGGCATCGGTCGCGAGCAGGCATTGGGCGCACTACGCATTTCCTTTGACGACCGCGTGAATCCGGACGATCTGGACGAGTTTGCCCAGACGCTGCTCTCGATCGTAGGCGCCGCATGATCGTCGCCGAGCTTGAGCGCGCGCTGCTGGCACGCTATCCCAAGACCGATGCCGAGAGTTGGGACCATGTAGGATTCTCCGTCGGCGACCCTGCCGCGGAGATTACCGGTGTTGCCTGCGCACTCGATGCGACCGAAGCCAATGTGCACCGCGCCCAGGAGGCCGGCGCCAACGTGCTGCTAACGCATCATCCCATCTATATCAAGGCGCCCGAGGCGTTTTGTCCGTCGGATTCCACACGCCCCCAATGCAGCGCCGCGCTGTACGAGGCAGCTCGTTGCGGCGTGAGCATCATCTCGCTTCACACCAACCTGGACCGCTCGCACGAAGCGCGCGTTCGCCTGAGCGATTTGCTAGGCGCAAAGCCCATAAGCTCGCTGGAGCATGCGGACGAGCCTGAACTCACCGGTCTGGGCGCCCTTGCGACCCTCAACGACCCCTGCAGCCTGCGCGACCTTGCCGCCCGCGCCGCCCAGGCGTTTGGCAGCGACCCGCGCGTGTGGGGCGAGGCAGATCACCCGTGCCGCACCATCGCCATTTTGGGCGGCTCCTTAGGCGACTTTGGAGAGCTCGCCATCGCCGCAGGCGCAGATGTCATCGTAACCGGCGAGGCGGGCTACCACGTGGCGCAAGACCTTGCCTTGCGCGGGCTGCCGGTGATCTTGCTCGGCCACGACCGCTCCGAAGAGCCGTTCGTTGATATATTGATGAACTCTGCAGTTGACGCCGGGGTCGACCCCCGTCATGCGATTAAAATATTGAACCCTTGCCAATGGTGGACTGTGACAAAAGGAGAGAACTTATGAGCGCCGGCGCTACGCTACTCAAGCTGCAACAGATCGATTTGGAGCTCGCCCGCAACAAGAGCGAACTTGCCAATATGCCGGAGCTCAAGGAGCTCGCTTCCAAGCGCAAGACCTATGTGAAGCTCAAGTCCGAGATGACCAAGCTCTACGCCCAGCGCAAGGATCTGGACATTGAGCTCGACGATCTCAACACCACCGAGATTCAGACCAACAACGCCATCGAGGCCGCCAAGAAGCGCCACGTGGACGGCTCCGACTACCGCGAGGTTCAGGACCTGGAGAACGAGCTCGCCACCCTGGCCAAGCGCTTGGACAAGATCGAGCACACCCGCAATGACGTCGTCGTCGCCCATAAGGAAGCGCTTGACCGAGAGGCTCGCGCGCAGGCCATCATCGCCAAGTTCGAAGAGGGCGTGAAGGCCGATACCAAGGCCGCCCGCGCCAAGGCTGCCGACCTGCAGGCTCAGATCGAAGCCGCCACTAAGGAGCGCACCGCGCTGGCCGCCACGCTGCCGGCCGACGTGCTCACCGACTACGAGCGTCTGCTCAAGCAGTTCCGCGGCTTGGCCGTCGAGACCATCCAGGGCAACATCCCCACGGTCTGCCACACCGCGCTGCAGGCATCGTCCATGAGCGACCTCAACCACGACGGTAGCGAGATTACGCACTGTCCGTACTGCCACCGCCTCCTGGTGCTCCCGAGCAAGGAAGCCTAGCGATGACGGCGGCATCCAACAATTCAATGCAACTTGAGGGAAAAACGATCCTGCTGGGCATTACCGGCGGGATCGCCGCCTATAAGTCGTGCAATATCGTGCGCCTGCTGCAAAAGCGCGGCGCCCACGTCAAGGTCGTCATGAGCGAGCACGCCATGGAGTTCGTGGGGCCGCTCACCTTCCGCGCACTCACCAATGAGCCCGTTGCCGTGGGCCTATTCGACGACCCCTCCGACCCCATCCACCATATCTCGCTGGCGCAGGAGCCCGACGTGGTGGTCGTGGCGCCCGCGACGGCCAACATCATCGCTAAGATGGCCAACGGCATCGCCGACGACCTCATCTCCACCACGCTGCTTGCCACGCCGCGCCCCATCGTGATCGCACCGGCCATGAACAATGGCATGTGGAAGGCACCGGCCACGCAGGCCAACATGGCCACGCTGCGCGAGCGCGGTGTCAATGTTGTGGGTCCGGGTAGCGGTTACCTTGCCTGCGGCGACGTGGACACGGGACGCATGAGCGAGCCCGAGGACGTCGTCGAGGCTGTCTGTGAGGTGCTCAACCCCGTGCCGCAAGACCTGACGGGCAAGCGCATCGTCATCACCGCCGGCCCCACGCACGAGCCGATCGACCCGGTGCGATTCATTGGCAACCGTTCTTCGGGCAAGATGGGTATCGCCCTGGCGGGGGAGGCCGCACGTCGCGGTGCCGCCGTCACGCTCGTGCTGGGACCGACATCGCTCGACGTTCCCCGCGGTGTGGAGTGCGTGCACGTACAGACCGCCTCAGAAATGCTCAAGGCAGCGCTGAGCGCCTTCCAGACGGCCGACGCGGCCATTTGCGCCGCCGCCGTCGCCGACTACACGCCGGCGGCCCCGGCGGACCATAAGCTCAAAAAGGCCAACGAGCGCCTGGATCGAATCGAGCTCGTCGAGACCGTTGACATCTTGGCCGAACTTTCACGCCAAAAGGGCGATCGCCTCGTAATCGGCTTTGCAGCCGAGACTGATAACGTCGTCGAGTACGCCGAGCGCAAATTGACCCGCAAAGGCTGCGATGCCATTATCGCCAACGATGTCTCACGCGCCGATTCGGGCTTTGGAACCGAGACCAACAAGGCTTGGATCGTGAGCATAGCGGGTACGCAAGAACTACCCGTACTAACAAAACCCCAGCTCGCAGATACAATTTTGGACTTGCTTCAAAATTTGTAAAAAAGTTCTTGCACAAGGACAAAGTTTCGGGTTAATATACTCCCTGTTGCGAGCGAGAGCAGAGCAACAAACAAAAGCTTCGGGACGTGGCGCAGCTTGGTAGCGCACTTGACTGGGGGTCAAGGGGTCGCTGGTTCGAATCCAGTCGTCCCGACCAGAAGTTTGCAGGTCAGGCACCTAGTGCCTGACCTTTTTTGTTTTAAGCAAAAGCGTGTTGGTGATTCAATCACCAAGTGTGCTAATTACTGCTTGTACGATTGTCGCGATTTTAGGCTACTTGAGCGATTTGCACCCAGCTGCGCCGAGCTATTATCGCAATGTGATTTTACAAACGCGTAACTGGTAAATGCCTAAATCTGACGCCATTTATCGCGGCGATTTACACAGCCGTAGCGACAGTACCGAACAAGCGGGTCGCTGTATTAGTTACAGCGACCCGCTTGTGATCGGTAGTCAAGTGAGTCATCGTCTAAAAAATCGCCAAAAAAGGCCCGCACAGGATTGCGCGGGCCTTCACCTTAATTTTAAGAAGCAAAAGACGAGCCTCGCCCGCCCGCCGTCCGATGAAACAACAAGAGCACTTGGACTGTCATTCCCTCTAATGCACTGGAGATATGTGTCAAGTTGCGACCATTATATGGCAAGCGAGTCCAAACGGCTGGCCTGAGAGCTTGATGAGCTAGCCAGAAATCTGGTCCGGAAAAATATCTTTTTACCATGCCCTCGCGATTAACCACCTTCTGAACGGGTATTATAGCTGATGCAGATGTATATAGCATACGTCTGCATCATTGAAGTGATAGTACAACACAGGGAGTAACATGCAGTCCAACACAACCCTCACACCCGATACACCAATGAGCATTTTCAGAAAATACATACGGGCACATCAACACTACGATTATTATTCGACATTGTTTTCCGAAACCATTCACGCTACCGCGGCGTACCGCACTGGCAATTATAAGTCCCAACAGGACCACCTTGAAGCCGTCACCGACGCTCAGTACGACACCCGCCTCGCGTCTGACCTGTACTATCGTGAAATGAATCCGGCCCAGCTTCTCCGTATTATTGAAAATGCCGGTACTCCCCCGCGCACTGTCAAAAAGGCATTCGAACGCGGTAAATCATCCTTTACTTCTGCGATAGCGAGCGGTCTGAGCGTCTCTTCCGCTTGTGCAAAGGCTTCCGCAGCCATCCGAGCCGTGACATGGGTGTACCTAAACAGCTCGAGCGCTAGCGACGTCGCTTCGTGCGAGTCACGGCCGGAGGCATCCATCTAGCAGCGAAAAAGAACTCTCCCGTTTTTTAGTGGGTAGCACTGTTCGGCGCCAGCCGTGCCGAAAAGTCGAGCCCTCCCAGCCTGAGGAAGATCATCGTGGTAAAGTAGCCGACGTTCCGGAAGCTCCGCGATGCCCGCTTGAGCGCCTGGATGAGCGAGTTCAGCCCCTCAAGGAAACCGTTCGACGACCTCATGGGCCACCAGTTGAGCACCCCGTCGCGCTCCCTGCGCACGGTCCCGGCGACCCCTTTCATCTCGGGGACGTTCGAGTGCATGACCCACGAGAGCAGCCGGTCGAGCTCAGCGGCGGCCGAGCCGCGGTCCGGGCAGGCGTAGACCGCCCGCATCACCTCGGCCATCGCGCAGGCCCGCGCGGTCATCAGGTGCTCGCGCTCCAGCGACGCGCGCCTGGCCGCCTGCCGCTCGGTGAGGTTCTAGGGGCGCTTGAGCCAGACGTACCTGGTCCCCTTGAGCAGGGCCCGCTTCTCTGCGCTCGACTTGACCTCGGCCGCCTTCGCCGCGTCTACGGCCCTGGCGAAATGTTAGCGCTAATCTAAAACCAACCGCTTTCGCAAACACATCTCACCGAATGCACTAACGCGCTTTCGCCAACCCCGTTAACGTACTTTCACCAACTGCGCAAACGGAACTATGCTCCGATCGGGTATCCGATCCGGGAGGAGCGGGATATGGAGCGAAACGTAATGGGGGAGCTCAACGTCTACAGGGAGTCCGGCGCCAAGCCGAACTTCAGCGTGATCGCGAGGAGGCACGGCATGGACCGGCACACGGTCGCCAAGTACTGGAGAGAGGGCGAGGCCGCCGTCGACGGGAGGTCCGCGAGGGGTAGCGCCTTCGATCCGCTCGAGGAGGAGATCCACGCGAAGGCCCAGCTGCCCGGGATGACCAAGATGGCCGTCTACGCGTTCCTGCGCGAGGGCCGCGGGAAGGGGCTGCCCGGGTACGGCGCCTTCACGGCGTGGTGCCGGGCGCGAGACGCTCCCGGGTAGGCAGCTGCAGTTCGGTTGGAAGGAGGGCATGAGGCATCGTCGACTCGGAGGGCCGGAGGAGGACCAGGCAGGAGAGGGCCTGGAGGTTCGCGCGAGAGGTCTGCGGCGAGTTCAGGCTCTGCGCGCCGCGCTCGCCGCAGACCAAGGGCAAGGACGAGTCGGCCAACCGCTTCCTCAAACACCTGCTCGCCTATGTTAGCGTCAATATATTTTTCACCATTTTCACCAACGTATTTTCGCCAATCGC
>DXZT01000007.1 GCA_019419545.1 Collinsella sp.
GATCGAGTCGATTAGGTTCGCGGAGGGGGCCGACAACGACGTGCTCGCCTACTACGTCGACGCGGTCAGGCGGGCGGCGGAGGAGAAGTCGAGGCTCGAGGGGCTCGTCGAGGCCGAGGCCCGCAAGCCCAGGTGGCGGAGGAGGGTCGACTCCCTGCGCTGCCTCAAGGGCGTCGACACCGCGTCCGCCGCCGACCTCGTGTTCGAGGCCGGCGAGTTCTCGAGGTTCAGGAACGCCCGCTCGTTCGCGGCGTGGGTCGGCCTGACGCCCTCCGAGCACTCCAGCGGGGAGAGCGACCGAAGGGGCGCGATCACCAAGGCCGGCAACAAGCACCTGAGGAAGACGCTGGTCGAGGCCGCGTGGCACTACCTGACGTGCTCGGGGCGGCCGAAGGAGCCCGCCAGGGGCCAGGCCCCGGACCGGGGCGCCCGGAGGCATGCCGCCAAGGGCGTGCGGAGGCTGGTCGAGAGGCGCGGGGCCCTGCTCGCGCGCGGGGTCCACGGCAACAAGGCGAACGTCGCCACGGCGCGCGAGCTCGCCTGCTGGGTGTGGGCGGTCGGCCTCATGGCCGAGGAGGCGTAGGGGGCCGGTCCCCCGCACATAAGCCGATCACCCCGGAAGCGGTTCGATCCGAAGCCGTTGAGGCGAACCTCAGGTCCCTTTTCTGCGAGCGCCCAGGGCGCCACACGCGTGCACAGACTGTCGGTTCGACGAAGAAGCCTCAGCCGTAGCAACGGATTGCCCAGCGAGAGATCGCCACGGGCGGATATTAAACTGCAAAGACGAGCGTCGGGAAGACACGCCGAGGTCGCCGCGGACGGGTTGATATAGGGAGAGGGCCTGACCCCATATCGTTGGGGCCAGACCCGATTTTGCCTCTTGACAATGTCCTGCTCATATTAAAAGGAACGTCCCCAAGTGCCGCCCCAATGACCACCATGGCAACGCCGCAGGTAGAGGGCGGACAGCGAAAACGCCCCTAAGCGAGCAAGGTGACGTGAAATGAAAGGGCGCTGACCTTCTGGTCGCGCCCTTGAAATTGAACGTCAGATTGCCGCTTAGGGGCGTTTGCAGCGTCGAGCAGTTACGGCGTTTGGTAAAACGCCGTAACGAACTACCGCGTAACCCCCTAGCTCAGCATTGCATCCATCATCTCGGAGTTGACGGAGTCGTCGGCAGACCACTCACCGTCGTCGTTGCAGGTGTACTTGAAGATAACCGTGGTCTTCCTGGGCTCGGTGGCCTTGGTCACATCGACCATAACCTGACCGGCCATCTTGTACAGCTCGTCATCGGAAGGAACCGTGTCAAGCGCAGCGACCTTCTCCTGATACTGGGTGGAGAAGTCCTCGACGATCTTGTTCATAGACTTGCAGGTGATAGAGACCTCGGCGGTCGCGACGCCCTTGTCCTCGTCGACCGTCACGTCGCCGATCTTGTAGTCAAAGCCCTCGAGATAGGTCTTGGCATACTCCTTGGGATCGATACCCAGCTGCTCGAACTCGTCGCCCGAAGCCTCCTCCAGACCAGAGAGGAAGTCGTCGCCACCGTTCTTGACCTCGTCAAACTGCGTCGTAAGATCCTCGGTGATGAGCTCCTCAACCGAAGGACCTCCACAGCCGGAAAGCACGACCACACATGCAACCAAGACGGCCATGAGGGGCGCAAGCAGCAGCTTCTTTTTCATGTTGTTCCTCCCAATGAGCGGCACTGCGCTTCCCAGACGCGGCGCACGTTGTAATAAGTAAGCCCATACTATCCGCTTATGAACACCCTCGGCAATGCGAAGGCACGGTCGGTTCGTTTTAGCGTCCGAACGGTTTGCAAGCCCGCCCAACGTGCAATAAAACGCTTTCCCGCGGTGCAATAAAAAAGTGGCCGGAAAACCCGACCACCCTTGCACATCCTTTGGATGCCGCAGTTTACTTGCGGACGACCTTAACGATGGCGTCACCGGCGGCGACAGCGGAGTCGGCCTCGACGGCGAGTTCGACATCGGCAAACTCGGCGGTGTTGGACACGGCCACGACGACGCAGTCCTTGTAACCGGCAGCAGCGATCTTGGCGCGGTCGATCTTGAGAATGGGCTGGCCGGCCTTCACAACGTCGTCGGCCTTGACGAAGCCCTCGAAGCCGTCGCCGTTCATGTTGACGGTATCGACGCCAACGTGCACCAGAACCTCGATGCCGCTATCGGACTGCAGACCCACGGCGTGACCCATGGTGACGGTCACCTTACCGTCGCAGGGAGCGTAGACCAGATCATCCTCGGGCCACACGGCACAGCCCTTGCCCAGAACCTCGCCACCAAAGACGGGATCGGGCACGTCGGCCATCTTGATGACCTTGCCCTTGACGGGCGAGCACAGCACGTCGGCGCCAGCAGAAGCAGAGATGGAGGCCGGAGCAGCGGCAGCCGCGGGCTCAGGCTTCTTCTTGAACATGTCAAACAGACCCATACGTTTTCTCCTCTTGATTAAGCGCAACGTTGTGCGCATGCCTACGGTAATAATAGTGCCAAATGGTTCAAATGCTAAGGTGGGGACTCGAATCGCGAGCCCTTCCCGGTAGCGCTCGTGGAATGGAGCGTCTCCTTTGCATCGCGGATCGATAAGCCGAGTATCGCCCGCGCACGGGACGGGCAGAAGCGGGCGCACCAAACCCGATACTTCTTTTCGCTCTCGAGTCCTGCCGCCGCCCCGTCCCTGACACTTCCTGATACCGACCGAAACGTGCCAAAATAAACCCGTCCCTTTTTGGTAGGTTTGGCGAGTGTGGATTTTCGGACGCTTAACTAACGAGTGTGGATAATCTCCCACTTTGAGGCCGTCACCGAGCCAAAAACGGGAGATTATCCACGTTCATTTTGGATGACCCCCTTGTACCAAGCCGAGCTCCATGGTCAAGTAATAACGACTTCTCATCATTAGATTGTTTACATCAATCCTAATAACTATTTAATCCTTAAACTCGTTATTAGAATTGATATGATTAGCCTAATAACGAGTTTCCGGCACTAAAGATATGGAGGGCGCGATGCAAATCGAGGAGAACGGCCAGGGAACGCTCCGCAATAATCTATCGGGGAAATTGGCTTACTATTCGTTTTTTCCAACGCCCTTGCAATCATTGAGGCAGCTAAACCTCACCGAGGAAACCTATCGCACGCTTTCCGCATGCTCACGAAAGCTTGGAGAGCTTGAAGGCATGCTCTACTTTGTTCCCAACGCCGACATGTATCTGACAATGTACGTGCGCAAAGAAGCACTCCTTTCTTCGCAAATTGAGGGAACCCAGTGCACGTTTGACGATCTGCTCAGCCCATCGCAAACACAACTCCATCATAAAGATGTCGCAGACGTCGTGAATTACGTCCGTGCTGTCGACCGCGGCGTAGAACTGCTCAAAAAGATGCCCTTGTGCACGAGACTTCTTAGGCAAGTTCATGCGGTCCTGCTGGACGGAGTGCGCGGAACGGAGAAGAATCCAGGCGAGCTGCGCTCCTCACAAAACTGGATTGGCCCCTCAGGCTGCACCATTGCAACCGCATCGTTTGTCCCTCCAAACATTGAAGATTTGAGTAACACGCTCCAGGACCTCGAACGCTTTATCAATGAGCCTCAAGTCGAAATGGATCCGATTGTGCGGGCGGCGCTCGTCCATTACCAATTTGAAACTGCCCATCCATTCCTAGACGGAAACGGTCGCCTGGGCAGGCTTCTCATTACACTTATGCTCATCAATGATGGCGTCCTTCATTCTTGCTTGTTCTATCCATCGTTCCAGTTCAAGAAAAATCGAAGCGAGTACTACCGGCAACTCACATCCGTAAGGGAGAGAGGCACTTACGAGGAATGGATAGAGTTTTTCTGTAACAGTCTTCTCGAGAGTGCGAAGGACTCGGTAGGGTCTTTAAAAAACCTTGTTGACCTCCATAACCGTTCCACAGCAACCATTACCGAAAATCTCGGAAGGACCGCTGCAAACGGGCAAAGGCTGTTGGGCATTCTTGAAGAGCACCCCATCGTCGACACCGCATTCATCGCTGCCCAACTCGATATCGGCAGGAGTACCGCGAGCTCGCTCGTCAAATCATTTGAAGAATTGGGTATCCTCCGTCCGCTCGACGAGTCAAGACAGAGATACCGGCAGTACGGGTATGAAGAGTATCTTACGATTCTCAGGGAAGACGCCGAGCCGATTAGATAGGCACCGCAGCCCAGGCAAATTAAAGCGAGCGTGGATAATCTCCCACTTTGAGCCCGCACACAGGCCAAAACCGGGAGATTATCCACGCTCATTTCTGACTAGTCATTTAAGAACGTCCCCAATGACTACTCTAAGAACGTCCCCAATGCCCACCAATTCGGAGCAAGACGACGCCGCAGGTAGAGAACGGACAGCGAGCGGGTCGCATTTGAGACAAGGTGACGTGAAACGAAAGGGCGCTGACCTTCTGGTCGCGCCCTTGAAGTTGAACGTCAGATTGTCCAAATGCGGCCCGCGCAGCGTCGAGCAGTTACGGCGTTTGGTAAAACGCCGTAACTAACGCGCTCCGTACTGCTCGTAGTAGGCGTCGATGGCGGTCTTGAGCTCGTCGTCGATGACAACCTTGCCGTCGATCTCGTGGTTGTAGAGGGTCTCGACGACCTCAGCCATGGAGACGATGCTCGCGACGGGGAAACCGTACTTGGCCTCGATCTCCTTCTGCGCGGTGGTCACACCGCCCTTGCCGACCTCCATGCGGTTGAGGGACACGATCAGGCCCTTGATCTCGACATCGGCAGCAGCCTTGACCTTGGGATAGGTCTCGTCGATGGACTTGCCGCTGGTGGTAACGTCCTCGACCATGACCACACGGTCGCCGTCCTTGGGCTCATAACCCAGCAGGTTGCCCTTATCGGCACCGTGGTCCTTGGCCTCCTTGCGGTCGCAGCAGTACTTGACCTCCTTGCCGTACAGCTCGTGGTAGGCAATTGCGGTCACGACGGCCAGCGGAATACCCTTGTAGGCCGGTCCAAACAGCACATCAAAGTCGTCGCCAAAGTTATCGTGGATGGCTTGGGCGTAATACTCGCCCAGCTTCTTGAGCTGATAGCCCGTCACGTAAGCGCCGGCGTTCATAAAGAACGGGGACTGACGGCCGCTCTTGAGCGTAAAGCTGCCGAACTTAAGAACGTCGGACTCGACCATAAACTTGATGAACTCTTGCTTGTAAGCCTCCATGCGGGCTCCTCTCGTAATCGCGTACGTGCCTTCCAGTTTAGCGCAGGCGAAGCGTCGATGCGGGCGCGCTTTGGGGCCACGGCATTCTGTAAAGGCTTTGTCAGGGGAAATGGTTTTCCGAACAATGGGGTTGACATGTCAAACCCCCTCATCAAGAATGCGGGCGGATTAAAAAGGGGTACGAGATACCCAAAGCGCGCTGCGCTCAGCCTTTAGGAGGTGTGCCATGGAAGGCAGTCCTAGTCGAAAAACCTGCATGTCGCCCTCGGCACGCCGCGAGAACTCCGCACACGCATAAACGCCACCGGCAGATCGCCAAAACCACCACAAAGGCGCGCTGCACCCTTTGTGGGCTCAAGAGCTTGACGTGAGCGACATCTAGGTTTTTTGAAGCAAATACGACACGTACGCTAACTCCCCTCAACAAGGAGGACCCTATGCTGATGCTCAAAACCGTCACGGTACTCGAAGCCATCTCCAAGCGCCGCCGCACGGCGCGCCCTGCCGCTCATACCGGCCTATCCAAGAACACCATATTCGCCGCCACCCATAGTGCCGAGGACGCCCTCGTACTGCTTGACGCCACGGCAAACGGCCTCACCGTCGAGCAGGCAACTGAGCGCCTGAACGCCGTCGGCCCCAACACCATCGAGGCAACGACCAAAACGCTCGCCCGCCGCATCGCCGACGCGTTCATCGATCCCTTCGCCGGCATCCTCGCCGCGCTCGCGCTGGTCTCGCTCTACATCGACGTGCTCGCCGTACCCGAGCCGCAGCGCGACCCCTCCACGGTCATCGTCATCGGCATCATGCTGCTGGTATCGGGCGGTATGAAGTTTATCCAGGAAGCCCGCAGCGGCAATGCGGCCGAGGCCCTTAAGGACCTGGTCTCCAACACTTGCACCGCCCTGCGCGACGGCGGGCGCATCGAGATCCCCTTCGACGAGCTCGTCCCCGGCGATGTAATCCGCCTCTCTGCCGGCGATATGGTGCCAGCAGACGCCCGCATCATCACCGCGCGCGACCTGTTTGTGATCGAGTCCGCACTCACCGGCGAGAGCGAGGCCGTCGAGAAGACCGCTGCCATCACCGTCGTCGAGGGTGCCGACGGCTCCGCGCTACCACTCTCTGCCTGCAAGAACATCGTCTTTACCGGCACCTCCGTGCAAAACGGCACCGCCATGGCGCTTGTCGTTGCCACCGGCTCGGACACCTACCTGGGCGGCATCGCCAAGATGCTCAACGGGCGCGGCGAGAAGAGCGCGTTTGACCGCGGCGTCTCGAGCGTCTCCATGCTGCTCGTGCGCCTCATGCTCGTTATGGCGCCGGCGGTCTTTGCCATCAACGCCGCCACCAAGGGCAGCGTCATCGATGCGCTGTTGTTCGCCACGAGCGTGGCCGTGGGCATCACGCCGCAGATGCTTCCCGTCATCGTGACCACGAGCCTGTCGCAGGGCGCCAAGGACCTCGCCCGCCGCCAGGTTATCGTCAAGGAGCTGCCGGTGATCCAAAACCTCGGCGCGATGGACGTCCTGTGCTGCGACAAGACCGGCACCCTCACCGAAGACCGCATCGTGCTCGAGCGCTACCTCAACACCGACGGCAACGAGGATGCGCGCGTGCTGCGCCATGCGTTTTTGAACAGCTTCTTCCAGACCGGCCTCAAAAACCTTATCGACCTGGCCGTCATCGACCGTGCCGATGTGACGTCCTCGACCGTCGTGCCCGATTCTATGCTGGGCCAGAGCCTGCGCGACCGCTATACCAAGGTCGACGAGGTGCCCTTCGATTTCTCGCGCCGTCGCCTGAGCGTAGTTGTCGCCGACGCCCAGGGCAAAACCCAGATGGTCACCAAGGGGGCTGCCGAGGAAATGCTCGAGATCTGCTCCTTTGTCGAGGTCGACGGCGCCGCCCAGCCGTTCACCGAAGATAAGCTCGCCCAGATTCGCAAGCAGGTCGCCGGGCTCAACGCCGAGGGCCTGCGCGTGATTGCCGTGGCGCAGAAGACCAATCCGCGCTGCGTGGGCGAATTTGGCATCGCCGACGAGTGCGACATGGTGCTGATGGGCTTTTTGGCCTTCCTCGATCCGCCCAAGGCGAGTGCCGCGGGCGCCGTCGCCACCCTCGAGGCCAAGGGCGTGGCGGTCAAGGTCCTGACCGGCGACAACGACCGTGTCGCCGCCACCATCTGCGAGCAGATCGGTATCGACGCGAGCAACGTCTTGCTGGGCTCCGAGATCGATGCGCTCGACGATGCCGAGCTTGCCGAGCGCGCCGAGCACACCCACCTCTTCGCCAAGCTCTCGCCGCTGCAGAAGGCGCGCCTGGTGCGCGTCATGCGCGAGCTGCTCGACCACACTGTGGGCTTTATGGGCGACGGCATCAACGCCGCCGCCGCCATGCGTGCGAGCGACTGCGGCATCTCGGTCGATTCGGCCGTCGACATCGCCAAGGAATCCGCCGACATCATCTTGCTCCAGAAAGACCTGGGCGTGCTCGAGCGCGGCATCATCGAAGGCCGCCGCACCTACGGCAACCTGCTCAAGTACCTCAAGACCACGGTGAGCTCCAACTTTGGCAACGTGCTGTCCGTGACCGTCGCGAGCCTGTTCTTGCCGTTTTTGCCCATGAGCGCCCTGCAGCTGGTGTTGCTGTCGCTGGTCTACGAGATCGTGTGTATCGCGCTGCCGTGGGACACCGTCGATGACGCCTGGACCGCCCGTCCGCGCGCCTGGGACGCCGCGTCCATTAAGGGCTTTATGCTCGAACTGGGCCCCGTGAGCTCGCTGTTTGACATCGTGACCTTCGCCGCGCTCTTCTTTGTGGTGTGCCCCGCAACCGTGGGCGCGAGCTGGGCAGAGCTTGCCGCCACGGGCAACGTCGCGGGCATGACGACCTTCGCCGCAATCTTCCAGAGCGGCTGGTTTGTCGAGTCCATGTGGTCGCAGACGCTCGTGATCCACATGCTGCGCTCCCCGCGCCTGCCGAGCCTGCGCGACCACGCCGCGCCGGCACTGTGCGTTCTCACCGTACTGGGCCTGGCGCTCGTCACCTGGCTGCCGGCAAGCCCCATCGCCGATGCGCTGGGCCTCATGCCACTGCAGACGAGCTTCTTCGCGCTGCTGATCGGCATCGTTTCCGCCTATATCGCGCTCACCCAGCTGGCAAAGCGCCGCTACATTGCCCGCCACGGCGAGCTGCTGTAGCCCCACCGGCACGTTCGTCAGGAATACTTGGGCAGTCGCGACCCGCCCCTGCTGGCCGCGACTGCCCAAAACAGCTAAAAAAGCCCCGTCCCAAAATGAGCTAGTCCGTGGGAGTCCAGGACCAGAAGAAGTTGATGAGGGCCACATGCGAGGCGGCACCGGTCTTTTTGTTGATCGAGGCGATATGACGGTAGAGCGTAGAGCGCAAAAGGAATAAAAATGGGCCATGTGTCCCAGTTGTGGAGACTCGTTGAGCCGTCTGGGTATCGTGAAAGATCGCGCACTCCCCCATCATCAAAAGTGACACACGCTACCAGTTGATGGGAGGCAGCCATGGGCTTCTTTGACAAGATGTTCGAGAAGAAAGAGTGCGCGATTTGCGGTACCGAGCTGGGACTTCTAGGTAAAACCAAAATCAACGAAGGCTACCTGTGCAAAGAGTGCGCCGGCAAGCTCTCCCCCTACTTCCACGGCTATCGCTCCAGCACCGCGGACGATATCCGCGAGCAACTCGCCTATCGCGAGGCCAATGCCGAACGCCTGGCTTCGTTCAATCCCACGCGTACGCTGTCTGCCGGACGTACCAACATCATGCTCGATGAGGACGCGGGCCTGCTGATCATTACCTCGCAGAGCCGCTGGCGCGACGCCAATCCCGATATCATCGAGTTCTCGCAGGTACTCGGCTGCGATATGGATATCGACGAGCACCGCACCGAGATCTATCGCGAGACCAAAGACGGCGAGCGCGAGAGCTACAACCCGCCGCGCTACGACCTGGATTACGACTTTAATCTGACCATCCACGTCAACACGCCGTACTTTACCGAAATCAACCTGCGCGTGAACGACTCCACCATCGACCAGCGCGGGTCCATCGAGTACCGCGAGGCCAAGCGCCAGGCAACCGAGGTCCGCGACGCCCTAGTGCAGCTGCGCCAGGAAACGCGCGACAGCGTCGTGGCCGCCAAGGCCCCCAAGACCGCGGTGACCTGCCCCTTCTGCGGAGCCACCACCATTCCCGATGCCAGCGGACGCTGCGAATACTGCGGCGGCGCCATAGGCGCATAGCCCCCGGCACGGAAAGGACCGATCATGGCCTTCGAGAGCGTTAACTATCAGTGCCCCGCGTGTGGCGGCCCCCTGCATTTTGCCAGCGCCGAGCAAAAGCTCGTCTGCGACTACTGCGACTCGCGCTTTGAAGTCGAAGAAGTCGAAGCCCTCTATCGCGAGCGCCAGGACAAGGCAGACGCCAAAGCCGACGCTGCAGCAGCAGCGCCCAAGCCCGCCGCCGACGCTGCGGTGCAGGAGCTCGCCCAAAACGCCGGCTATATCTGCTCATCGTGTGGCGCCGAGCTAATCTCGGACGGTACCGTCGCCGTTACCACCTGCCCGTACTGCGGCAACCCCGCCGTGGCACCCGGTCGGCTCTCGGGAGACTTTTCACCCGACCTGGTGATTCCGTTTAAGCTCGGACGCGACGACGTTATGGCTGCGCTCAAAGAGCATTACAAGGGCAAGGTCCTGCTGCCCAAGAGCTTTGTCACCGGCAACCACATCGACGAAGTCCAAGGCGTTTACGTGCCGTTTTGGCTTTACGGCGCCCGCGTGGACGGCGAAGTGCACTTTGATGCTACCAACGAGACCGTGACTGAGGAATCCGATCGTACCGTCACGACCACCGACCACTACGACGCCTACCGTAAAGGCAATATCTCATTTGAGCGCGTACCCGTCGATGGATCGTCCAAGATGCCCGACGGCCACATGGACGCCATTGAGCCGTTTGACTACGATGCCCTGCGCCCATTCTCGGTCGCGTATATGCCCGGCTACATCGCCAACCGCTACGACGAGGATTGCGAGACCTGCAAGGCGCGTGCCGAGCGCCGCATGGAGGAGAGCACGATCTCGGCCCTGCGCGAGACCGTCGTCGACGAGTACGACGACGCCACAGTCGAAAGCAAGCAGCTCGACTACACCTGGGAAAACAGCGATTATGCCCTGTTCCCCGTGTGGATGCTCTCTACCTCGTGGAACGGCAAGAGCTACCTGTTTGCCATGAACGGCCAAACCGGCCGCATGGTCGGCGAGCTCCCCTGCTCCAAGCCCAAGCTCGCTATCGCCTCGGTGCTGTTCTTTGTGATTGGATTTGTCCTCTCCCAGATCCTCTTCATGGGTGAGAACGCCTTCGATCCGGATTACCTCGCCTTTGACATCGAGGGCATCCTCATCAACATCGTCGCGCCGCTGATCATCGTGATCATCGCGGACGTGTTGCTGGTCGGCCAGCTCAAGACAGCCAACGAGGCCGCCCACGCCGACGAGTACTGCGGCGAGCTCGACCTGGTCGAGAAGCACGACACCTTCAGCCACACCGAGACCACCGTCGTCATGAAGGACGACAAGGACGACTAACCATCCTGACCAATACCACCCGGCCTTTGACGAGAAAGGAAGATCACCATGGGACTCTTGAAAGCTGGATTGGGTGCTGCCGGCGGCGTCATGGCCGACCAGTGGAAGGAATTTATCTACTGCGAATCGATGCCCGCTGACGTCTTGGCCTGCAAGGGCAGCAAGCGCACCGGCGGCCGCAGCTCCAACACGCGTGGCGAGGACAACGTCATCTCAAACGGCTCCGTCATCGCCGTTAACGATGGTCAGGGCATGCTCGTGGTGCAAAACGGCAAGATCATCGAGGTTGCGCTGGAGCCCGGCGAGTTCGTCTTTGATACCGGCAGCGAGCCGAGCGTCTTTAGCGGCAACTTGGGCGACTCCATCAAGGAGACGTTCGCCAATATCGGCAGCCGCTTTACCTTTGGTGGCGACGCGGGCAAGGACCAGCGCGTCTACTTTATCAACACCAAGGAGATCATCGGCAACAAGTACGGTACCGCCTCGCCCGTGCCCTTCCGCGTGGTCGATAACAACATTGGCCTGGATGTCGACATCTCCGTGCGCTGCAACGGCGAGTATTCGTACCGTATCACCAACCCGCTGCTGTTCTACACCAATGTCTGCGGCAACGTGACCGATAGCTACACACGCGACAAGATCGACAGCCAGCTTAAGTCCGAGCTGCTCACCGCCCTGCAGCCTGCCTTTGCCAAGATCTCGGAGATGGGCATTCGCTACAGCGCCATCCCCGGCCACACCACCGAGCTCGCCCGCGCGCTCAACGAGGTCCTCTCGGCCGATTGGCGCGACCTTCGCGGTGTCGAGATCGTGAGCTTTGGCGTCAACTCCATCGCCGCCTCGCAAGAGGACGAGCAGATGATCAAGGACCTGCAGAAGGCCGCGGTCATGCGCGATCCCACCATGGCAGCCGCCAACATCGCCAGCGCCCAGAGCGATGCGATGCGAGCGGCAGCCGCCAACCCCAACGGCGCGATGGCCGGCTTTATGGGCATGGGCATGGCAGGCGGCATGGGCGGCATGAACGCCAGCCAGCTGTTCGCCGCCGGCCAGGCACAGCAGCAGGCCGCCCCGCAGCCGGCTCCGACACCCGCTCCCGCACCGGCTCCTGCCGCTGCCCCCGCGGCCGGCACGTGGACCTGCAGCTGCGGCGCCACCAACACCGGTAAGTTCTGCCCCGAGTGTGGCAGTCCCGCGCCCGCCCCGGCACCGGCCAAGTGGTTCTGCCCCAACTGCGGCAGCGAAAACGGCGGCAAGTTCTGCAGCAACTGCGGAACGCCCAGGCCCTAGCCCCTTTATCTGGTAATTGGCGGGGGATCCGCCACCCCCGCATTTGCTTCTATGGGTTTCGTTCGATAAAGGAGGACACCATGAAGACAACGTTCAAAAAGTCCGTACTCGCATTTCTGACATGCGTCCTTGCGCTCGCCTTTGCCCTGACGGGCTGCAGCGGCGGCGGCAAAGACCCCAAGGCCAACTTCGTCGGCAGCTGGGAACTCTCGGGTGGAACCCTGGAGGGCGAAGAACTGACCGATGAGTACATGAAGATGCTCGAGGATTGGGGTGTCCACTGCGTCCTGATTCTCGATGAGGACGGTACAGGCGCCCTCGACCTGTTCCTTGAAGTCGTCGACCTGAAATGGGAGGCAAAGGACGCCACCACCGTAACCATCACCGCCGAAGACGAGTCGCATGACATGAAGCTCAAGGACGGCAAACTCATCCTCGAAGAGGATGACGGCAATCTTGTCTTTAGCAAGTCCGACAAGGACCTGTCCGGCACGGTGAAGAAGGATCGCGAGGCGGCCGAGAAGGAAGAAGAGATCGACGAGGCCGTCGAAGACGACGACGTTCAGAAGATTGAAATCTCCCCCGCCGTCACCGTTGCCGATGACGACCTGTGCACCATCACCGTCACCGAGAAGTTCAAGGACGAGTGGGGCGACATCGGCTTTGTCGTCAACATCGCCAACAAGAGCGACAAGGACCTGACCTTCTACGCCCCCAGCGGCAAGACCAACGTCAACGGTACCATGAAGGAGCCTTGGTTCTCGGCTCACCTGATGCCCGGCACCAACGCCACCGAGGAATTCACCTTCTCGAGCGGCGAGCTCGACAGCCTTGACAGCCTGGTCAACACGACCATCGGCATCGACGCCTATCTGACCGATTCCTACGAGGACGTCGCCTCCTACAGCGCAACTATCGCGTAACGGCACGTAACATCAGCCGCGGATTGGCGGACACATCCGCGCACACCAGACGGGGCCGCAGGAGTTGATCCTGCGGCCCCGTCGCCTTGCGCCGACAACACTGCCCATACAAGCAGACCGCCCGCCGTTTTAGATGCGAAACGGCGGGCGGTCTATCTTTACGGCGCCGGAACACGGGCGAGCGCGTCGATTACGGGCGCTCCATGTTGGGAACGATGCTGCCCTCCGTTACTGCGTGCACGGCCAGGCGCATGATGTTGTCGTAGCCGGTCTTGTTGAGGATCTCCGAGATGCGGCGTTTGATGGTGCCCTCGCTCATAAACAGCTCGGCCGCAATCTCGCGGCGGCTTTTACCCTCGCAGGCAAGGCGCAAAATCGACAGCTCGACATCGTCGAGGGCCGCCGTGCCCGAGAAGATGCTCTCGGGCGGCTTGGGAAACGTGCAGTAGCCCGCCAGCGTGGAGCGCATCACGGCGAATAGCTCGTCGATACCGACGTTCTTATACACAAAGCTATCGACGCCCGCCTCGCGCGCCTGGTCCACAAAGGTGATCTCGGGCATACCCGTCATGATGATGACGCGACACTCGGGCAGCTCCTCTTTAATACGCGCCGCCGCCACGATGCCGTTGGAATCGTGCTCGGTGCACACGTCCATCAGTATCATGTCCGGGCGCTCCTTGAGTACGACATCGAGGGCTTCGGAAGCATCGGCGATTGCGGCGACAACGGTCATATCGGGCTGGTCGCCAACGGAGCGCGCGAGGCTCTCGCGCAGAATGGCCTGGTCTTCGACAATTAACACGCGGATCATGAGCTTCTCCTTTGGGACGTGTCGTTGGCGTTAAGCGGAATGGACACCGTAAGCGTAAAGGGCGGGGCGGCGTGGACCTCTAGGCTGCCACCCAGATCTTGCGCGACATGCCTCATGCCTGGGATACCCGTTCCCTCGCGATACGATACGGGCGCAGGCGCGCCGTCGTTAGAAATCGTCATGCGCGCAATGCCGTCAGCATCCGCCCCCTCCTGCCACAGGCGCACATGGACCTGATGGGCTTGTGCATGCTTGGTGGCATTGGTCGAGGCTTCGCGGATAATCTGCAAAAATGCGGCGGCGACACGCGCGTCGCTTGGCAGCTCTCCCTCCACATCGATCTGCACGCTCACCAGGCCAAAGGCATGGACGATATCGCCCAGTTGCTCTGCCGGTTCGGTGTCACCCCTGCTATGCAAGTCGGCGGCAATCGAGCGCAGCAGCGGATCGATCTGCTCGAGTGACTCGTCATCCAGGCGCCCCTCCTCAAGATAACGATGGAGGATGGACAGGCGCTGACCGATCACATCGTGCGCACGGGCGCGCATACGCAGATAGGCCGCATTGTCAGCAACTTTTTTGACTTCTTCGATCTGGGCTTGGAGCTCTTGGCCCGCAAGCTCAAGCAGGTGGTTGGCTTGCGCCAGGCGATCATGAGCATACGCATACTCTGTTACATCCAGGCCGATAATGCGCTCGAAGAGGCGGCCCGAAACCATAACGTCATCGTGCACAAACAAGCGAATCTCGGCGGGAGAAACCTCGACCACAACGCGCGCCTCACCAAAGCGGTCCAGATTAATGCGCACGCGGTTCTTGCTGCTTTCGGGCATTTGCATGCTGAGTTTGCGCAGGTCGTTCCACGTACCGCTCATATCGCCTAGGTCGGTGGGCATATGAAGCTCCACCAGGTTTTTTCGCATGCAGCGGTTCATGAGCAGCGGACGGCCCCTCGGGTTCAGATACAGGATGCCCACGGGAATCACGTTGATGGTTTCGATCGTCGAGAACGCGGTGATATCCTCCTGGCGGTTACGGACGTCCATCAAGAGCGCCGCGATGGAACGGAACAGGAAGAACGCTCCCTCCGCGATAAGGACAACGGCCCACGCCGAGCCCATGGCAAAAACCACCGGCGGTGTAACGGCGACAACAAGCAGCAGCTCGGCCAGCATGACGGGGCGACGATAGTGCACCATAAGCACCACGCCATAGGCAAAGATCGCGGCATTGAGCCACAGCACTCCGCCCATTGCCCTGGCGCAAACGTCAAGCGGCGCCACCAGATACGAGCCAGACGACGCGAATAAGATGAGCGCCGAAATCATCAGGTGAAGCACAAGGCTCGCCTCGTAGGCGCAAATCACCTTACGGTTATAGGACGAGCGGCGCGATGCGATGAGCGGGACGTGGATCATCTGCAGACACGCAGCCAAGGCAAAGACAACATCGAGCGCAACGATTTGGGGAAGGATGAGCGAAATCTGCATCGTCACTCACCCGCCCTCGGCATCAAAACGATCATGCGCAGCTGGCCGGGCTCGCCCTCAAGGCGGTATGCCACGTTGCGCCTTTGCAGCGCACTTTCGAGTTCATGGGCGGCCGGTGTCTGAGACAAGTCTTCCTCATCGTTGGAGAAAAGCGTCGCGCGCAGCTCGACACTGCACGAGTCATGGTCGCCCAAGTGATACATGAGCGCCGGATGGTCGGTGGTGTAGGCAAAAAACGCAAAGTCATACACGCAGTCGTACAGGGCGCTTGCCGTACTGGCGTGCATGGGGCGTCGTATGGCGATAATCGAGGCGCAATCGACATCGACGGTGCGCAGGTCGCTTGCGAGCTCGTTGGCAATGAGCTGGATGCGGTCGCGGTCAAAGCCGCTCTCCCCGTGCTGCGCCAACGTGAGCGACCCCTTGCGCTTGCAATAGGCGACGAGCATCTTGGCGCACTGCAGCATGCGGTAACGCTCGTGAGAAGACGCTTCGTCGGTCAACGGCGGCAGCGAGCTCAGCAGGTCATACATCTCTTCGAGCGCGCGGGCGAGTGCCTGGTCCACGTCTTGGACCAGCAAGGTCTCGGCCTCTTGATCTGCCAGGTGCGTCTTAAGGTCGTAGTCGGCCGTGAGCAGTTCGTTTTGGCGCTGCAGCTCCATGCGACGATGCGCCAGTTCGCGATTGAGCTCGTTGAGCTCCGACACGTTTTGGGCAAGCAGGGCCGATCCGCCCAGCAGTGGAAAGGCACGGTACATCACATCGGGATCGGACGCCACGGCAAAGGCATGGGCGCGGCCGTGCTCCTGGGTCCACAACTCCTCGCGCACGCCTACCGGCATTGGCTTTGACACCGGCGTGGCATAGACCTCCTGCAGGTCGCGCGTTAGAACTTTGAGGTCGAGCGGCAAGGTGTCGAAGATGCCGGCGATGTCGTGATACGACGGAATGACACCGCAATCGAGACAGATTTCCATCGCCACCACGCACAGGACGCAATAGACGAGCGAAAAGTTGAGCCTCCATGCCCAGGGCACGCGCAGAGCATACGAGATGGCAAAGAATGCGCCACCCAGTAGTACGAGCGCCGCCGTGCCCGAGAAACGCTGGATGCGAAAGGACGAGGACCGACCAACCAGGATAAAAAAGGCCACAAAGTTAAAGGCCGTCCACACGAGGACGGCGAAATAACCCCAGCCGTATGTGTAATCGTTGCTCCAGGTGTCGCTTGTACGGTCAAAGCGGAAGACCTGCTGGTGAAAATCGTTGGTGAGCACAAATCCGATAAGCAGGATGGCCACAATCCACAGCGCAGCGCAGTAGCGGCGACCCAGGCGGTGCTGTTCCACGCCCGCGAGGCGCAGGCCGCACAGCTGGTAGAGCAGCGGAATGATCGTCATGGGCACGTAGTACAGGTACCACAGCACGGTGGCATAGAACGGCGTGAACGACTTGTACTTGAGAATGACTTCGATCATCCACAGGGCGCAGATGGTGGCGACGGCAACAAGGCGGCGGCGCAACACATAGTCCAAACAGCGCAGATACGCCAACACACCCCAAATTGAAAACGCAATTCCGGCTATGAGCAACGGGAGGGAGCTCGAATGAATGAGTCCGTCCACAACCTCTTTGGATACCTCACCATAGGCAGGCACGGTGTTGGAAAGTTTGGGGTCGAAGGCGAACAGCGCCGGTAAGACTGCCAAAAGCATGAGGAACAGCGCGGTGATGGCGCCGGCGATAGCAAAGACGCGGTGACGGTACGTCTGATGTGTTATGCCGACAAGGAGTCGCGGCATGGCGAAGAGCCTGCCGCCCCTGGGATCCGCCACGGGTGCGGATCGGGCGGTCGCGTGGCCGATATGTCGCTCGCGGGTACCCATAGTGCTTTTAGTGCACCGACAGATAGGCCCAAAAATCGGGCCACATGTCCCAAAATCCGCCGACGGCAAGGAGTGTCCCCAGCGACTAATCATTTAAGAACGTCCCCAATGACTACAAATGACGAGAGTGGATAATCTCCCACTTTGAGCCCACAAACAAGCCAAAAACGGGAGATTATCCACTCTCATTCTGCGGGCACTCATTTAAGTACGTCCCCAATGAGTGCCCTCCTAACCAAAACGCCCGGCAAGCATTAGCTGCTCGCCGGGCGTTTTGGTTAGGAGGCTGTGGCTGTTGGGAAAGCCTTAGGCCAGGTCCTCGCCGTTCGTCTCGATGACGTGCTTGTACCAGTCAAAGCTCTTCTTCTTGAAACGCTTGAGGGTGCCGCTGCCGGCGTCGTCGCGGTCGACGTAGATAAAGCCGTAGCGCTTGGACATCTCGCCCGTGCCGGCGCTCACCAGGTCGATGCAGCCCCAGGAGGTATAGCCCATCAGGTCAACGCCGTCCTCGGTCACGGCATCGCGCATGGCCTGGATGTGCTGGCGCAGGTAGTCGATACGGTAGTCGTCGTTGATGGAGCCGTCCTCCTCGACAACATCCCTGGCGCCCAGGCCGTTCTCGACCACGAAGAGCGGCTTCTGATAGCGGTCGTACATGTCGTTGAGCGTGATGCGGAAGCCCCTGGGATCGATGGCCCAGCCCCACTGGCTCTGCTGCAGGTAGGGGTTCTTGGCGCCGGCGAAGGCATTGCCCTTGGTCTTCTCCACGTCGGGGTTGTCGGCACCGGCAGAGCAGCGGGTGGAGTAGTAGCTAAAGCTGATGAAGTCGACCGTATTCTCGGCGAGGATCTGCTTGTCCTCGTCGGTCATCCCCACGTCGATGCCCTCGCGCTCAAACTTCTTGAGTGCCCACGCCGGATAGTAACCGCGGCTCTGGACATCCACAAAGAAGTAATTCTGCTGGTTATCGAGCTGCGCCTGACGCACATCGCCCGGACGGCAGCTGTAGGGGTAGTAGGTGCCGGCGGCAAGCATGCAGCCGATCATCGCATCGGGGTCGATCTCGCGGGCGATCTTGGTGGCCCAGGCGCTCGCCACGAGCTCGTTGTGCGCAGCGACATACTTGGCCTCCTCGCGGTTCTCGCCCTCCTCAAAGAGCAGGCCGGCGCCCATAAACGGCAGGTGCAGGATCATATTGATCTCGTTGAAGGTGAGCCAGTACTTAACCAGACCCTTGTAGCGGGTAAAGAGCACCGTCGCGAGGTTCTTGTAGAAGTCGATGAGCTTGCGGTTGCGCCAGCCGCCGTACTCCTTGATGAGGTGAATCGGGCAGTCGAAGTTTGTCGTGGTTTCAGTATCCCCGCAAATAGGGCCTCGCCCAACGACAGCGACGCAGGCCGATACTTCTTTTCGCACGCAGACGCCCGGCAGCTGCCCACGTCTGACACTTTTTGATACCTGCCGGCGCACACCACCACAAAGGGGACAGGCACCTTTGTGGTGGTGTGCGCCGGTTTGTCTTGATCTGTAACAGTTAGGCGGCCAAAACCGGGCCTGGTGTTACAGATCGAGATTGTTCGGTCTGTCCCTTACAGTTTGTCTAAATCTGTAACAGGTAGAGGCGATTTAGCCCGCCAGGTGTTACAGATCGAGACAAAAGCCCCTAGTCCACGGCGATGTCGAGGTTCTTGCCGACGAGACCTACGTAGCCACCCTCGGCGGCCTTGGGGCTATCGGCGTGGCAGAGAACCCACTTGTCGGCCTTCCAGTAGCAGTAGCTGTCGCCGGCTGCGGGCATGTCGGCTGCAGCCTCGGGGCGCGGGCCATTGGTGCCCGCCGGCAGCGCCACCATCACCTGGAAGCCGCCGTCGTCGACCATGCACGGCGTGTAGTGGAGCGTGGTGTTGAAGACTTCGACGACCGTACCCGCCGGCACGCGGAACGCCTTGACCTGAGCGGTGTCGAGCTTGCCGTCCTCGATCTCCCAGCGATGCGCCACGAGCAGGATAAAGTCACGGGCGCCCAGGTTAAACTCGCTGGCGCGGTGATACTCCAAGCAGTTGAGGCGTGTGTTGTGCCCGTTGCACCAGCCGAGCTGGAAGGGGCGGCCGCCAAACATGAGAAAACCCAATTTGTCGGCATCCTTGACGCCCTCGAGCTCCGGCGCGCTTGCTACGTACTTGCTGCCCTCGGGGATGGGCGTGGCAGAGAGCGCCTCGAGCACGGGCGACGTGAGCTCGAACGGAACGTTATCCCAAACGTTGCCATAGGATTTGAACTCGGGATCGTTGACAGAGTAGATATGCATGTTCACTCCTGTTCGTTTATGTGACAGTACGAACATTCTAGAACAAACATAAGCGATTTTGAACGCTCATCCCGACCACTCAATCAAAACCACCCCTAAAAGGGGTGGTTTGCTCTTAGGGTATAACCCTTGGAT
>DXZT01000008.1 GCA_019419545.1 Collinsella sp.
ATACTCATGGAAAACCTCCCATTTCCCGATGTCCAAGAAATGGGAGGCAGTTCACAGGCACCTTTGTGGTGGTTCGAGAATTACAGTCCAAAAAAGCCGAGGATCTGATCGCGGCTTACGGGCTTGTAATCGTTGGCATCGAAACCGACATCGTAGCGAAAGATAGGGCGCTCGCGATCGCGGTTGCGCGCGTTGGTGCGGTCTCCCCTGCTGTGGATATGCCCGTGCAGCATGATGGCACCACGCGCCTTGCCATTCCAGCTGAGCATGGGGTAGTGGCTCAACACCAGGCGATGACCCTTGGCATAGCCGGGAGCAATCTCCAGGTAATCGCGCACGTCTTCCCAAATCTGCGGTACGTCGGGATCTTCCCAGTCGCCGTCATGGTTGCCACGGATGAGCGTCACATTCTGGCATTCGATGCGCTCGCGCAGGTGCACCGCCTCCGCCAGGGGCAAACGATAGGTAAAGTCTCCCAAGATATAGAGGCGGTCATCCGCAGCCACGCACTCATTGATAGCATCGATGACCTTGCGATTCATCTCCTCGACCGAGCCAAACGGCCGATCCATGTCGTGCAAGATATTCGTATCGCCCAGGTGCAGGTCGGCGGTAAACCACATCATCGTCTATGCCCTCATTTCGCAACGTGTTCAACTCGTGCTAAGTATACAGACGTAGCGATACGGCGGTTATCCAAAGAGCCCGCCGAACAGTCCGCGGCGGCGCTTGTCTTGCTTTTTCGAAGCGTCACTCTGAGTTTTCTTGTCCTGCCGTTTCCTACGGTCCTGCTCCAACTCATCGTCATCGAGTAGCATATCCCACTCAAACGGATCGTCCGTCAAATCGAACAGGTCGTCGTCAAACATGGCAGCCTCCATTGCCGACTAGCGAGCATCCACCACATAGAGGCCAACGCGCACTTGGTGCCACGGGCTACGCTCGGGGGCAACCTGCTGCACGCGGGCCTCAAATACATCCTCATGGCCGTAATACATCATCAAGGACAGCGGGCCGACCTCGTTTCCCGGAACATAGCCAAGCTTGGTGTTGCCGTAGTAGATCGCAACCGCCTCGGGGTCATGGGGATTATCGCGCTCGGCGCACAGCGTCAGCTTATCGCCCGCTTTAAGATCGCCTAGGACCAAAGCGCCGTCGGCATATTGAAATCCTGCGATATGAAACGACAAAAGAACACGTGAAGGCTCGTACATAGCAACTCCCCTAACGGCTGGATAAACCAGCGTTTAACCTTACTGAGAAGCTTACGGGCCCGTGCGGACACAAATTCGCCCCACCCGCGCCTTTTCGACCGTTTGTCGCTACACCATCTGATTCTAATGCACAAACATGCGCACGAACTTGTGCTTCCAGCTTGCGTAAGGAGCATAGCGGAATGGCACGTCCAACCACGTTGCCTTGTTCACGATGCTCTTCTTGTGGCTAAACGTATCGAAACTCTCGCGGCCATGGTACTGCCCCATACCGCTCGCTCCCATGCCGCCAAAGCCCATATGGCTCGTAGCCAGATGCATGATGGTGTCGTTAACGCAGCCGCCGCCAAAAGGCACGTAGCGCACAAAGCGCTGCTGAACCGCGCGATCCTGGCTAAAGATATACAGAGCCAGCGGCGTCGGACGGTCTGTAATAAACGTCTCGGCCTCGTCTAGGCTCTCAAACGTCAGCACCGGTAAGATGGGGCCGAAGACCTCCTCCTGCATCACGGCGTCATCGGGGGTCACGCCGTCCAAAATCGTCGGCTCGATCTTGAGCGACGACTCGCGCGCCGTGCCTCCAAGCACAACCTTATCGGGGTCGATCAGCCCGCGTACGCGCGCAAAATGCTTGGCGTTGACGATATGCCCGTAATCCTCGTTATCGAGCGGATGCTCGCCAAACATACGGCGGGCCTCCTCCTTGATAAGGTCCAGCAGCTCGTCATGCACGCGCGCATCGACCAGCAGGTAGTCGGGCGCCACGCAAGTCTGCCCCACGTTGAGCCACTTACCAAAGGCGATACGCCGTGCCGCGACCTTCAAGTTTGCCGTCGCATCCACGATGCAGGGACTCTTTCCGCCCAGCTCAAGCGTCGCGGGCGTAAGGTTTTTACTTGCGCGCTCCATGACGAGCTTGCCGACCGGAACGCTACCGGTAAAGAAGATCTTGTCCCAGTGCTCATCGAGCAGCGCTTCGTTCTCGGCGCGCCCGCCCTCGACAACCGTCACCAGGCGCGAATCAAATGCCTCTTCACAGATCTGCTTGAGCACCGCGCTCGATGCCGGAGCATAGGCACTCGGCTTGATGACCACGGTGTTACCCGCAGCGAGCGCGCCGGCGAGCGGCTCGAGCGTCAGCAAAAACGGGTAGTTCCAGGGTGCCATGATGAGCGTGACGCCATAGGGCACGGCTTGCGTTTTGCACACGCTCACGGCGTTAGCGAGATCGCACGGACGCAGGCGTGGACGACTCCATCGAGCCACGTGAGCGATCTGATGTCGAATCTCGGAAAGCGACGTGCCGATCTCGCACATATAGGCCTCGTCATGCGACTTTCCCAAATCGGTCTTGAGCGCATGGGCGATATCGGCCTCGTGGGCCCGTACTGCATCGCGTAAACTCACGAGCGCGCGACGTCGAGCATCGACATCAAACGTAGTGTGCGTCTTAAAGTAGGTGCGCTGATCGCCGACGATGCGCGCAATTTCCTCGGTGTTCATGGACCCTCCTAGTTCTCGTCCTCAAACATACCACCCGCGACGACCTCGTACATATGCTCGAGCTCCAGGCGGTCCATCAAAAGTGGAACGGGGTATAGCGGATTGGCCTCGGCATCGGCATGGGCCGCCATTTGCGGAATATCGGAGCGGCGAATACCCGAGACATATTTGGGGATTCCCAGGGCCTCGTTCATGCGGTCGACCCAACCGATAAAGGCCTCGGCCGCAAGACTGTCCTGCGCGGTAGCCGGCGCAATGCCCGCCATGCGAGCCAGATCGGCAAGCTTGGGGGCGGCGGCGTCACCATAGGCGCGAAGCATATGCGGCAGGATGATAGCGTTGGCCAAGCCGTGCGGAATCCCGTATCGGCCGCCCAGACTGTGCGCGATGGCATGCACATATCCGACATAGGAGCGAGTAAACGCAACGCCCGCCTTATACGCCGCCGAAAGCATATTGCGGCGCGCACGCATGTCGTCGCCATGCTCATAGGCCTCGAGCAAATTGTCGTGGATGAGTTGCACCGCCTGTCGCGCCATCTTACGCGTATAGGGCGTGGTGCTTCGCCCGATAAAGGCCTCGACGGCATGCGTCAGGGCGTCCATACCCGTCTGCCCCGTAATGGAGGCGGGCAGACCGCGCGTAAACTCGGGGTCGTGCACCGCAAAGCGCGGGATAAGCACAAAGTCGTTAATGGGGTACTTGTAGTGCGTCTCGTCATCGGTGATAACCGCCGCGAGCGTGACCTCGCTTCCCGTGCCTGCCGTAGTGGGAACGGCGATAAGCAGCGGCAGGCGACGATGAATCCGCAGCAGGCCGCGCATCTTGTTGATGGGCTTGCTTGGCTGCGCAACGCGTGCGCCCACGCCCTTGGCGCAGTCCATGGCCGATCCTCCGCCAAAACCGATAATGGCCTGGCAGGCGCTCTCTCGATACAGGGACGCTGCCTCCTCCACATTCGAGACCGTGGGGTTCGCACGCGTTTCGGCATAGACCGTAACGCCAATCCCCTGAGCCGTAAGCGCACGCTCGAGTGATGCCGTGAGCCCCAAACGTGCAATACCAGGGTCTGTCACGATAAGGACCTTCTGGATCGAGCGCTTTTGAAGCACCGCGGGCACATCCTCGGCATGCTCCAAAATGCGCGGCTCGGTATAGGGCAGGATCGGCAATGCAATGCGAAAAACCGTCTGATATGTTCGGCACCAGGCACGACGGGCTAGATGCATAAAGGAAACTCCTTCATTTGTTGATAGGTCAACATTTGCTCGCCCGATTGTACTCAGCAAAGATCGCAGACGGCCTCCCAATCGTTAATCAATCAACATCTTCATATCTCGAAATTGTTTTATTAAAAATCATTCCTAATAGGCTTCACATTTGGTTGCATTTATGGATAATAGAACTCGTCAAGACGCACGTCCGGAGAGGGCCCTTACGGGACCGGACGAGCGCACAATCGCCATCGATCGAAAGGATCGAATCATGAAGTTTGTTTGCCCCGTTTGCGGTTATGTGGAAGAGTTCGACGGCGACCAGCTGCCCGAGGACTTCAAGTGCCCCCAGTGCGGCGTTCCCGGTTCTCGCTTCCTGAAGCAGGAGGAGGGTCAGCTCGAGTGGGCTGCCGAGCACGTCGTGGGCGTCGCCAAGATGGAGGGTGTCTCCGAGGACATCGTTGCCGACCTGCGCGCCAACTTTGAGGGCGAGTGCTCTGAGGTCGGTATGTACCTGGCCATGGCTCGCGTCGCCCATCGTGAGGGCTATCCCGAGATCGGTCTGTACTGGGAGAAAGCTGCCCACGAGGAGGCCGAGCACGCCGCCAAGTTCGCTGAGCTCCTGGGCGAGGTCGTAACCGACTCCACCAAGAAGAACCTCGAGATGCGCGTTGAGGCCGAGAACGGCGCCACCGCCGGCAAGACTGATCTTGCCAAGCGCGCCAAGGCCGCTGGTCTCGATGCCATTCACGACACCGTGCACGAGATGGCTCGCGACGAGGCCCGCCACGGCAAGGCTTTCGCCGGTCTGCTCAAGCGCTACTTCGGCTAAGCCAAACGCCTGAGAGACATTCTCTAGCTTTATAAGGCCCGGACCGCATGGTTCGGGCCTTTTTCGTGCCTCACAAACTTGTTAACTACCTGAAATAGGACCGCCTTCGGCATAGGTTTCTCGTCAAAAACTAAGTGAGTAGACTTTTTGGAACTTGCCGAGCACGCCATCCATATTGCTTTATAAAGCCGCAGGTAAATGACTTGTTTCAAAACGGCCTGGTCGCCAAAGTGCTAAAAGCCTACTCACTTAGAACCGCAGCCGTCCACGATCGAGCCATTTTGTGTCTAGCGGGCATCTTTCCGTCGATTACTCCCAATTTTGTCCAGTCAACGAATAGTTCAGACCGGAGTAATGCCTCAGCCCTTTGCTCATCTGAGCTTTTATCACGATATTCAGCATCGAGCATCCTGCATACGGTCTTAACGATCGCGCGGAATCTACCCTCATCGGATATCTGTCTGTGTGTCAGGAGAAGTACATCGTAGCCCATGGCCTGAAGGGCCGTCATGCGGTCAGCGTCACGCAAGCCATCCCCTGCGCGTCCGTGCGAGGCCTTTCCCTGACATTCAATGGCCACCTGTCGCCTACCGTCCGGTGAAGAAAGAAGTAGGTCGATATATACACGGGACTTTCCCACAATCGCTCGAGCACTTGTGTTTAGCATCACTTCAACATTAAGCTCTATGCCGCAAAAACCTTCGCCTCCCAGGGATCGCGGCAGTGCAAGTAGCAAATACGCCTCGACCTCAAAAGGCGACGCGGCACCCAATGGAACGAGTTGCGATACCGCCATAAATCTATTGCCGTAACGCATCCCACAAACATCTGAACAAAAACGGTCAAGGTCTCCGCCCAAAACCAAAGCGTCTCGACGCCATAAATTTGAAGCGGTGCCGTCCTCGGACGGGCAGCGCACCCAACCCAACGTCGTCGAAATCGCGCCCGAATCAATTGCACGCGTAAGCTCCGCCTCAAGTGCCGCCGGCAGAGCACACACCGCAAACAGGCCGCACATCTCCGCCAACACAAAAAGAAGCTGAAGATCCGTCAGATGCCGCGACATGATGAATGCCGTCAGTAGAGGAGACGTAATCAAAAACCCATGCTCCGTTTCCAGTACGGATTCTCTGGGAAGCTCACCAAGAAACAGCCGCTGCCTAATGCTGGCAGGACAAGTCCGTTTGTTTCTCGTCTGAACCAATGTATACAACGGAAAACCGAGCGCGACCGCAGCCGTCGGGTTGCGGGCGAGATCATATCGCTGCCGGTCTTCTTCCGGTCGTGGAAGCGGCGGACACAGAGCGCGGACCTGAGGGGGCAAACGCCAGTACCTAAAAGCCGATATGTCACAAAGTAGATCTTTCATAGGCACAGGAAAACACGAATTTCAACCCAGTCAGTCACGCATTGGCGCGAACGCGCCAAAAATGGTGCCGAACGGACTGCCAAGTTTTCAACAGCCCTCCCCAACTGGCCAAAAGCTTGCCGAGAGCTGGACGAAGCCCTGTTGAAAACCCCATTTTTTCTCATGCAGGAGCTTTGCGCGGCAAGTGAGTAGACTTTTTTGAACATCCCGAGCAGGCCGGTCATCCTGCTTTTCAAAACCGCAGGTAGATAGCTTGCTACAAAACTGCCCGCTCGCCATCACGCCAAAAGTCTACTCACTTAGATTGCAGAGCACCCCCCATTAGCTGCAATTCCAAGGTGTTAAGCACTTTTGGACTCAGATCGTCATACTGGACAAGAATTATAGTTGAGCCTTCAGGGACAGATGCGCCATCGGCACACCAAAAACAGTCACCGATATCGATAAAAGGGATACTCGAGCGCGTGAGGGCCTGCGCAAAAGAGCTTCCGCCCGCTTCGCACTCCGCAACCACAGTGCAGTAAAGGCCTGCGTCTGCATGCTCAATCGAGACCTCCCCCGCCGGAAACGCTTTCCGTACAAGCGCCGCCAGGCCATCACGCGCCTCGCGAGCACGAACGCGCACGCGGTTCACATGGCGCTCGTAATCCCCCGATTCCAGCAAACGTGCTAATGCCACCTGGTCTACGGAGCTGACCGACGAGGCGTAAAAACCCAGCTCGCACCTAAACCGTTCCATCAACTCATCGGGCAACACCATGTACGCCAAACGCAGGGCCGACGACAGACTTTTTGAAAACGTGTTGGTGTAGATAACCGACTGAGCGGCATCGATTGATGCGAGCGCAGGAATCGGCTTGCCGGCAAGGCGAAACTCACAATCGAAGTCGTCTTCGATGAGATATCGGCCCGGCTGCTCGGCGGCCCAGCTGAGCAGCGCGTAGCGACGCGCAATGCTCGTCACAAGGCCGGTCGGATACTGATGGGACGGCATCAGGTGAAGGACATCGGTCCCGGTTTTCTGCAGAGCGCCCAAGTCCACGCCCCCATCATCCAACGGGATATGTCGAACTTCGCAGCCCATAGCCTGATAGATGCGCGTCAGGCGCAAATAGCCCGGGTCCTCAACGGCATACACCTTATCCGCGCCAAGCAACTGAACCAACATGGTATCGAGCAGCTGGGCGCCCGCACCGATAACAATGTTGTCGGAATCGACATTCATGCCCCTTGTCCCACGCAGGTGGTGAGCGATTGCGCATCGTAGCCGAACGGTGCCCTGTGCCGGTGCGGGCGAAAAGATCTCGCGCTCGTCTTCGGACGTCAACGTCGCCCGCAGTGCGCTTTGCCAAAGCCGCGCCGCCTCCAAAGCGGAAGGAGAGAGTGCATCAAATCGCTCGACCTGTCCGTGGACATCATGCGCGCTGGGGCCCACAGAGACGGTATCTCGGTCGATGCTCCCCGCAGCCAAAGGCAAAACCGGTGCATCCGGAAGCTCGCAAGCGTAGTAGCCACGCCGCGGCTTTGAACAAATATAGCCCTCGGCAAGTAGCTGGCTATATGCATTCTCGATGGTAATGACACTGATTCCCAGATGACTGGCAAAGGCGCGCTTAGACGGCAGATGTTCCCCCGCCGCAATACGTCCAGCAACGATATCATCTCGAATTTGCTGGTAAACATACTCATAGAGCGATGCTCCGCCGCGTTGTTCCAAATTGTAGTCAAGCATGAGCCTATCACCTGACCTTATTAAGTCATTCAATCTGGTATTAGTCTGACCTTGTCATTATCTCGAAAACTGAGTATTTCGCCATACCTAGCTCCCCGATAGGATGTTCCGTCAAGCAATGCACACGCCAACAAAGGGAGCAACCATGGCAGAACAGACCAGCAAGGCCGATCGTGTCAAACTCAATCGCGAGCTCGCGCAGATGCTCAAGGGCGGTGTCATAATGGACGTCACCACGCCCGAGCAGGCACGCATCGCCGAAAAGGCAGGCGCCTGCGCCGTCATGGCACTCGAGCGCATCCCGGCCGATATCCGTGCCGCAGGCGGCGTCTCGCGCATGAGCGACCCCAAGATGATCAAGGGCATCCAAGAGGCCGTCTCCATCCCTGTTATGGCCAAGTGCCGCATCGGTCACATCGTCGAGGCGCAGGTCCTTCAGGCCATCGAGATCGACTACATCGATGAGTCCGAGGTTCTCTCCCCTGCCGATGACGTCTATCACATCGACAAGACCCAGTTTGACGTGCCGTTTGTCTGCGGCGCCCGCGATCTGGGCGAGGCGCTGCGCCGTGTTGCCGAGGGCGCCACGATGATTCGCACCAAGGGTGAGCCGGGTACGGGCGACGTCGTTCAGGCCGTGCGTCACATGCGCAAAATCCAAAAGCAGATCCGCGACGTTGTTGCCCTGCGCGACGACGAGCTCTTTGAGGCAGCCAAGCAACTGCAGGTTCCGGTCGAGCTGGTGCGCGAGGTCCATGCCACGGGTAAGCTTCCCGTCGTGAACTTTGCCGCCGGCGGCGTAGCGACCCCCGCCGACGCCGCGCTGATGATGCAGCTGGGCGCCGAAGGCGTCTTTGTCGGCTCGGGCATCTTTAAGAGCGGCGACCCCGCCAAGCGCGCAGCCGCCATCGTCAAGGCCGTGGCAAACTTCACCGATGCCAAGCTCATCGCCGAGCTTTCGGAGGACCTGGGCGAGGCCATGGTGGGCATCAACGCCGACGAGATCGAGATCATCATGGAAGAGCGCGGGCGCTAGTCCAGCAGAAAGGATCGCACATGAGCGATTATGCAGACCAAACGGTCGCCGTGCTGGCGGTCCAAGGCGCTTTTGCCGAGCACGAGACAAGACTATCCGAGCTGGGCGCACGTTGTATTGAGCTGAGGCAGGCGGCTGATTTGAAGCAGGACTTTGACCGTCTGGTACTTCCCGGCGGCGAGTCTACCGTTCAAGGCAAGCTGCTTGATGAGTTGGACATGCTCGAGGAGCTTCGTGCCCGTATCGTTGAAGGCATGCCCGTCCTGGGCACCTGCGCCGGCCTGATTCTGCTGGCGCGCGACCTTGCCGCCCACGACGATAAGGGAACGCCGCGCCTGGCAACCATGGATGTGCTCGTTAAGCGCAATGCCTATGGCAGACAACTCGGCAGCTTTCGAACCAAGGGGCAGGTAGCCGGCATCGACGGTGAAGTGCCGCTGACGTTTATCCGCGCGCCCCGCATCGTCGAGGTCCACGGCGACGCCAAGGCCTTAGCGAAAGTCGACGGCCGTATCGTCGCCGCCCGCCAAGACAACCAGCTCGGCGTAACCTTCCACCCCGAACTCGACGAAGACACCCGCCTCCACGAACTATTCCTACAAATGTAGGTATCGAAATCAACAAACGAAACGAGAGTGGACAATCTCCAGCCTTGAGCATGAATATGGGCTCAAACCGGGAGATTATCCACTCTCATGCTATGTAGTCGTTGGGGACGTTCTTAAACGACTGGTCAAACAAGAACGTCCCCAACGACTATCTTTTAGCAGATCTGGATCATGGCAATGCCGATGCTTTGGCAACGACAGCGAGCGCCTCCCAGAGCGAACAAGTTGGCATGAAAAAGGCAGGGCATAGACCTTCTGGTCATGCCCTGCCTTTTGAATGACAAATTGTCGCTCTGGGAGGCGCGCAGCGTCAACTAGTTACGCGGTTCGTAGAACCGCGTAACCCCTAGAAGCGGTTGCCGCGGAAGCCGCCGCCGTTGCGGCCGCCACGATCGCCACCGCGACCGCCGCGGTCGTTACCACGGTTGCCGCCGAAGCCGCCACGGTTGCCACCGCGATCGCCATAGCCACCACGGTTGCCGCCAAAGCCGCCGCGACCGCCACGGTCGCCGCCACGGTCACCAAAGCCGCCACGGCCGCCACGGTCGCCACCGCGACCGCCGCGGTCACCGCCACGGCCACCGCGATCGCCAAAGCCGCCGCGACCGCCACGGTCGCCGCCACGGCCACCGCGATCGTCACGACCGCCGCGAGGACCGCGGTCCTCGTCCAGGCCCATGGCGACGAGCGGAGCGATGACCTTATCGAGAGCGGCCATCAGCTCGGTGGCCTCCTCGTAAGAAAGCTCGGGCAGGAGCTTCTCCTTCTTGTTGGCAAGCTCGACCAGGCCCTCGGCGGCATCCTCGGCAGCGAAGACAACGATCTTGCGCATATCGCCCTCGGCGTCGTCGATGCGGCCGACCAGATCGGCAGCCTCGGCCTCGGCCATCAGGCCATCGAGCTCACGAAGGCGCATGCCCAGCAGGTCGGACATTTCCTTCTGCTCCATCTTGGGCTTGAGGTCAAGGAGCTTGATGGCGCGCTCGATGTTCGCCATGCGCTCGGCCTTGGCCTCCTCCTCCTTGGAAATAGCAAAGCGACGGCTACGCAGCAGGCGGGCGGCCTTCTGCATCTTGTCCATCAGCTCTTCGTCATCGTAATCAACGGCGGCCTCGACAACCTCGGCCTCCTCCTCGGCGGAAACCTCGTCAGCAGCCTCAACCTCGGCAGCTTCGGTCTCCACGGTCTCGACTGCCTCGACCTCGGCAGCCATGGTCTCGTTCTCGGTCTCGTTCATGATCTCTTCGTTCTCAGACATGAGACTCCTTCTTGGCCCTCTCGGGCATCATCGCCCCATTCGCGGGGCCCGTCGCGCACTCTTTGCGCTTTAAACATTCATGCCTCTCGGCAAAACGTCCATTAGTTTATGGTGTCGCCATCCAATCTAGCTGCAGAATCTATGTGCACACATTAATGCGACATGTGCGACTCGCGACGAGCGTACACCAGTGACGCCACGAACCCGACCACGGCAATCACAGCCGCCACGCGCACGGCAGCTGCAAATCCAATCGCCTGGGCAACGTCGGTCGCAACGCCAGCGGCGCCGGCAGTCGCCGCAGAACTCGAGAGCAAGCCGATAAACAGCGACGGGCCAAACGATGCGGCAATCATGTTCCACGTGTTGAGCAATGCCGTTCCGTGAGGATGCTCAGCGGCAGGAAGCGTCTCCAAGCCGGCTGTCTGCGAGGGGCTCAGCACCAGGCCGACTCCGGCATACACCACAACGGTCAGCGCCACGACGACGCCGATGTTCATGCTTGCCGCCGTCATCGAGATTGCAGTCTGCCCCACGGCAATCAGGGCAAAGCCGACCGGCAACAGCGGCCATGCGCCACGGGCGTCCATCACGCGTCCGCCCACAATCGAGGTCACGGCATTGCAGGCAATCGCCGGCAAAATGAGCAGGCCCGCAACAAGTGCGGTCATGCCGTAGGCACCTTCAAAATAGAGCGGCAACAAAACACTCATCGAGAACGTCGTCATCATCGACACCACCACAAGCAGGCACGCAGGCCAAAAGCGAACGCTCGCCATAGGACGCACGTTAAGCACCGGATGCTCAAGTTTGAGCTGGCGGGCCGCAAACAGGCCGAGCAGCACAAGGGCGGCGAAGAGCGTCACGATGCCGGCAATCAGATTGGTCGAGAACTCGCCTACGGAATACACAAATGCCGTAATGCCGGCAGCGAGCAAAACAACCGACAGAATATCAAGCGTGGCGTTCGAACGCTCTCCGACATTCTGAACAAGCTTTACGCCCGCCGCAGCGACCACAATGCCGCCCACCAGCGGCACTACGAACACCGCCCTCCAGCCAAACAACGTGCACATAAGACCGCTGATCACGGGTCCAAACGCCGGCCCCAGCGTAATGCAGGCGCCGCCCAGGCTCAGATACAGACCGAGCTTCTCGCGCGGGGCGCAAGACAGCACCACGTTCATCATGAGCGGGAACAAGATGCCCGATCCCGCAGCCTGCAAAATACGACTTGGCAGCAAAACGCTAAACGACGGAGCGACCAGGCACAGGACTTCGCCGGCGACCATGCATCCGCATGCGAAAAACAGCAGCTTGCGCGTCGAGAAACGGCCGGACAGGAAGGCCATGATGGCCGTAAAAATCGACGTCACGATCATGTAGCCCGAGACGAGCCACTGTGCCGTGGTGGCACTCACCGAAAAGGCCGCCATAATGTCGTGCAACGCCACGTTAATGATGTTCTCGTTAAACGCGGCAACAAAGGCTGCAATATACATTACGACGAGAATCGCCGCAGTGGCCGATGGCGTTACTTGAACTTGTTGCTGAGATTTGCTCCCCATGCATTTCCTTCCTCTTGGAACGACAGTCGCATCGCCCCAGAGGAACAGTCCAGGGCGAAAAATGAGCCCTAGACTTACGCCAGACGCCGTACACGACGAATCTGGCAACATGGTCCAACATCGAAAGATTGTAACGCGGACGCACAGCTTTCCTTCCGCGCTATTATTAAAAGTCCACGAAAGCATAAGACATGAGGAGCCCGCCATGATTAAGCCCATCATGAAATCCGAGTTCTTTTTGCGTCTGCCTTCCGAAGACGCGGGACCCGACGATGCCGCAACCGGGCAGGATCTCCTGGATACACTCCACGAGCATGAGCGCGAGTGCGTGGGCCTCGCCGCCAACATGATCGGCGTGCGCAAACGCATCATCTGCGTAAAGGACGGCAACAGGACACTCCTGATGTACAACCCTCAGATTCTTGAGCAGGTCAATGCCTATCAGACGAGCGAAGGATGCCTCTCGCTGATCGGCGAGCGTCCCTGTACCCGCTATCGCCGCATTAAGGTGGAGTATTTGGACGAGAACTTCGTTCACCGCATCAAAAACTTCTCGGGCTACACCGCCGAGATCATCCAGCACGAAATCGACCACTGCAACGGGATTGTTATTTAGTTCCGCCGTTCTACCGAACGGCGGACCACTTGACGCTGCGCGAGCCGCATTCACGCCAATCTGACGTTCAATTTCGAGGGCGCGACCAGAAGGTCAGCGCCCTCTCATTTCACGTCACCTTGGCGCAAATGCGGCTCGCTCGCTGTCGTATGTCTATCCTGCGACGCCTCGATTCTTGCGGCGGCAGGCACCTAATCCCCTACGATTGGCGGTAATGGTCAAAGAAGTCGGCGAGGTCTTCGAGGGACTCTTTGAGTACTTCCATGCGTGGCAGGTACACGATGCGGAAGTGATCGGGCTCGGCCCAGTTAAAGCCGCCGCCGCGCGTGATCAGAATCTTCTTCTCGTGCAGCAGGTCGAGGGCAAACTGCTCGTCATCGGTGATGTTGAACTTTTTAACATCCATCTTGGGGAAGATGTAGAACGCCGCACGCGGCTTAACCACCGAGATGCCGTCAATCTTGTTGAGCGCCTCATACACAAAGTTGCGCTGCTCGTAGACACGGCCGCCGGGACGGATGTAGTCGTTAACGGACTGATGGCCGCCGAGCGCCGTCTGGACGATCGACTGAGCCGGCACGTTGGAGCACAGGCGCATGTTGGAGAGCATGTTGATGCCCATGATGAAGTCGCTCATGCAGCGCTGGTTGCCCGAAAGCACCATCCAGCCAATGCGATAGCCCGCGATCATGTGCGACTTGGACAGACCGCTAAAGGTGACACAGGGCAGATCGGGGGCGAGCGAGGCAATCGAGACGTGCTCGTAGCCGTCCATGCACAGGCGGTCGTAGATCTCATCGGCAAAGATCATCAGCTGATGCCTGCGTGCAATCTCGACGATGCCCTCGAGCACCTCGCGCGGATAGACAGAGCCCGTGGGGTTGTTGGGGTTGATGATGACGAGGGCTTTGGTCGCGCTCGTAATCTTGGACTCCATATCCTCCAGGTCGGGATACCAATCCGCCTGCTCATCGCACAGATAATGTACGGGATGACCGCCAGCAAGGGTAGCGCACGCCGTCCAGAGCGGATAGTCGGGGCTGGGGATCAGAATCTCGTCGCCATTGTCGAGCAGCGCGTTCATCGAAAGCTGAATGAGCTCGGACACGCCGTTGCCCGTGTAGATATGCTCCATCTGAACGTTGGGCAGGCCTTTGATCTGCGAATACTGCATGATCGCCTTGCGCGCGGAGAACAGGCCACGCGAGTTGGAATAGCCTTCGCAGTCGGGCAGCTGCTGGCGCATGTCCTTGATGACCTCATCGGGCGTGCGGAAACCGAAGGGCGCCGGGTTGCCGATATTGAGCTTGAGGATGCGCTCGCCCTCGTCCTCCATACGGGCGGCCTCGTCGACGACGGGACCGCGCACGTCATACAGGACGTTATCGAGCTTGGTGGATTTAGAAAAAGTACGCATGGTGGTGCTCCTTGCAATTTGAGCTGAGGGATGGGGTTCGGGTTTGGAATCGTTGCGGGGTGATGATGCCTCGCCTTGATCGGCGTCGCCGGCAAGCAGCCAGGTAACATCGACCTCCAAAATACGGGCGAGCAGCTCGGCCACATCGCGCCGCGGGATCGTCTTGCCGCTCACATATTGGCTCATCTGACTCTTGCCGAGTTTTTTGCCGAGCATCTCCGATGCGCGGATCACGTCCGACTGGCGAACGTCGCGATCGGACATAGTCTGTCGCAGGCGATCGCTAAACGTCTCTTGGGCCACTAGAACCTCCTTGCTGGCAAAGTTCAATTTATAGAACACGAATTGAACCATGGTTCAATTTAGCAAGCAGTATAACGCGGCGCCTCATTCGAAAGTTCAATTTCATAAGAAAATGTATCGGACTCCGAGATCTGCCCAAAGCAAACAATGGCGTGTACACGTTTAGAGGTATTCGAGAAAACGGGCGGCGGCAAGCGAAACATCGGCCGTTCGATATATGGCGTTGATCTGCCGATGGGGATGTCCCTCGAGCGGGCGCACGGCAACATCGAACTGACAGCGGCGCAAGATGAGCGCGGGAAGAATGCTCACACCCAGGCCGTCCTCAACCATGGCCATAATCGCATAGTCATCCCAGGTCGACAGCTTGGAGCACACCGTCAGTCCCGCCCGACGGAACAGCGGCGTAATCTCGTCATCGGTGCCGCGTTCTAGCAGAATAAACTGCTCGTTGGCTAAATCGGCAAGAGAAACGACCTCCGCCGTGGCAAGCAAAGAGTCTGCCGGTACTACCGCCATCAACTCGTCGCGCACCAAAGACCGCGATGCCATGCCGTTTTCTCGGGGCTCACGCGGGATAAAGCCCAGGTCGCAGCGACCTTCCGCCACCCATTGTTCAATCTCTGAGTAATCGCCCATCAGCAACTCATAATCGACGGCCGGATGATCGGCGCGAAAGCGCGCAATCACCGGCGGCAGCACGTGGGTCGCCACACTCGAAAACGTACCGATGCAGATTTTGCCGCGCATGAGTCCACGCATCTCATCCACCCGTCGCTGCAAGCGAGTGAATTCCTCGCAGAGCGCCTCGACAGCCGGCATGACCTGCCGCCCGTCGGCAGAAAGAGCCACGCCCTCGCGACTGCGGTCGAGCACCTTAAAACCCCAGTCGGCCTCAAGATCGGCCACCATACGGCTCACGCCCGACTGCGAATAGCTCAGGCGCTCGGCAGCACGCGTAAAGCTTCCGGCGCGCACCGTCTCCAGCAGCACCTGCATCTTTTGGATATTGGTCTCCACGGCACGTCCCCACCCTTGCATGAGTTTTTGTCATGTTTTCCATGCATTATATTCGCTTTTCTTCTAAAGCCAGTTCACCCATAGTGAACATGTTCGGATATAGAGGGGATGTCAGCGCATGAACAACGGACTGTTTACATACTTAGCAGCATTACTGTTGTTTGGCTCTAACGGCATCATCGCCGCAGCTATCGCACTGCCGAGCTCCGATATCGTGCTGCTGCGCACTTTTCTGGGAGCCCTCTCGCTTATAACCATCCTCGCCACTACCCAACACCATAAGTTGCAGGCGCCATCTCGTCCCCGCGAAGCCGCGGCCCTCCTCCTCTCGGGAGCTGCGCTGGGCGCCAGCTGGATTTTTCTGTTCCGCGCCTACCAGACGATCGGCGTCGGCGTATCCTCGCTGCTGTACTACTGCGGCCCCATCATTGTCATGGCGCTCTCCCCGCTCATCTTTGGCGAAAAGCTGACCGGCGGCAAAATCGCCGGCTTTGTCGCCGTCGCCTGCGGTGCTTTTCTCATTGCAGCGCAAGGTCTAGGCGGCAATATGCCCATTGCGGGCATCGTCTGTGGAATCGCCTCGGCCTTCTGCTATGCATTGATGGTCATCGCTAGCAAGGGTGCGCCGCACATCGAGGGCCTCGAGAACTCCACGCTCCAGGTGTGCGCCGCCTTTGTGACCGCACTGGTCCTCACGCTCATCACGCAGGGCGCTCCCTCATTCCTGTCCGCCGGTATCGCCGCCAGTATTGATTGGCGCGCCGTCGCTATGCTCGGCGTCGTCAACACCGGCATCGGTTGCCTGCTCTACTTTAGCGCCGTCGCCAAGCTGCCCGTCCAGACCGTCGCTGTCGTCGGCTACCTCGAGCCGCTTTCGGCGGTCGTGTTCTCGGCCGCCCTTTTGGGTGAAGCCATAACACCGGTCCGCCTGATGGGCGCCGCGCTTATCATCGGCGGCGCGATTTTTTGCGAACTCGCCGGCAAACGCGCAAACGCCAAGGCTGGCATCGCCCAGACAGCACGTGCTTAAAAGCCCTGCTTTGAAATGCTACCTGCATAGATAAATAATCCCCAGCTGAGGATTATTGTCTAAAATAACCCGATGTGCCAAACTGCTCTTGTATGTATAAAGACGGCATAAAGTTTTTTGTCCTAGACAGATAACCGGATGTCTAAGGGAGTCCTCGTGGCACACAACAAACTGGAGGCAAACCTCCAAGACCAGCGCGGGCAAGGCGGGCACGGAGCCATCCCCCTCTCCGCTGGCATGCTGCTCGTAACGCTCGGCGTCGTCTATGGCGACATCGGCACGAGCCCCATGTACACCATGAAATCAATCGTCGCCAACAACGGCGGCATCGGTACCGTCAGCGAGGACATGATCCTGGGCGCGCTTTCGCTCGTCATCTGGACCATGACGCTCGTGACCACGGTCAAGTACGTGGTAATCGCCATGAAGGCCGACAACCACAACGAAGGCGGCATCTTCGCCCTGTTCAGTCTCGTGCGCAAGGTGGCGCCATGGCTGATTCTCCCCGCCATGATCGGCGGCGCGGCGCTGCTCGCTGACGGCATCCTCACCCCCGCCGTCACGGTTACCACGGCCATCGAGGGCTTGCGCACTATCGAGTGGGGCCATGCGCTTTTGGGTGACGGCCAGACCAACGTAATCATCATCACCATCATCATTATCTGCGGCCTGTTTGCCATGCAGCGCGCCGGCACCTCGTCAATCGGCAAGCTGTTCGGCCCGCTTATGACGCTGTGGTTCCTGTTCTTGGCTGGCGCCGGCCTGTTCAACATGCTCGGCAACTTGTCCATCCTGCGCGCGCTCAACCCCATCCGTGGCATCATGTTCCTGTTCTCGCCCATCAACCACTCGGGTATTATGGTGCTCGGCTTCGTCTTCCTGTCGACGACCGGCGCCGAGGCGCTCTATTCGGACATGGGTCACGTGGGCAAGGCTAACATTTACGCATCCTGGCCGTTCGTAAAGGCGGCCCTCATCCTTAACTATCTGGGTCAGGGCGCTTGGCTGCTCGCCAACAATTCCAATCCCCAGATGCTCGCGATGGATATCGTCAACCCGTTCTATATGATGCTTCCCGAGCCCCTGCGCCCCTTTGCCATCGTGCTTTCGGCCGTGGCGGCCATCATTGCCTCGCAGGCGCTCATCACCGGCTCGTTCTCGCTGGTATCCGAGGCAACGCGTCTCAACCTTATGCCGCATCTGCGCATCCACTACCCCAGCGACACCAAGGGGCAGCTCTATATTCCGCTCGTCAACAACATCATGTGGGTCGGCTGCATCTTCATCGTGCTGCTGTTCCAAAACTCCGAGCGCATGGAGAGCGCCTACGGCCTCGCCATTACCGTGACCATGCTCATGACCACGACGCTTTTGACGAGCTACATCGCCGGCATCCTCAAGCACAGGCTGGGTGCCTGCGTCTTCGCCCTGCTCTTTGGTGCCATTGAGCTGTGCTTCTTCGCCTCGTGCCTCACCATGTTCTTTGACGGCGGCTACGTCATGATCTTCCTGGCCGCGCTGCTGTTTGGCCTTATGTATGTGTGGCGCCGCGGCACCGCCATCGAGCGCACGCAGACGATCCTGCTGCCCGTCTCCAAGTACATCGATCAGCTCAACCGCCTGCGCAACGACGAGACCTACCCCGTGCTCGCCGACAATCTGGTGTTCCTCACCAACAGCCCCGATCCGCTCACACTCGACCGCGACGTGCTCTATTCCATCCTGGACAAGCACCCCAAGCGCGCCAAGGCATATTGGTTCATCAACGTGCACGTTACCGACGAACCCTATACGCACGAGTATTCCGTCGAGACCTTTGGCACGGACTTTTTGTTCCGCGTGCGCCTGGACCTGGGCTTTAAGGTCAACCAGCGCGTCAACGCCTATCTGCGTCAGATCGTCGGCGACTTGATGGCATCGGGCGAGCTGCCGCCGCAACATCACACCTACTCCATCTACGAGACGCGCGGCAACGTAGGTGACTTCCGCTTTTGCATGCTGCGCAAGATGCTTGCCCCCGAAACGGACATCAACCGCAATGACCACCGCGTGATGGCCATCAAGTACGCCGTCCGCCGCGCCTGCGGAAGCCCGGCACGCTGGTACGGTCTCGAGAACTCGGCCATCATCATTGAGTACGTACCGCTGTTTGCCCGCATGCGCCCGGCAGTCAAACTCGTGCGCACCCAGGTGCCGCTCGAAGTTCAGATCGAGGAAGCCGAGGAAATGGAAGTCGACATCTTCTCGGACGACTTGGTCAACGGCAACGAGGCCGGTAGAAACATGAACGTCGATCCCACCGAGCTGCTCGAGAGCGTCGCCGATACGCCCGAACAGCAACTCGACGGACTCGAGAGCGCCCAGTTCAACGACGCCAACTTCTAACACGCCACCAGCCATTGACGACAACGGCCTCGCATCTCATAAGAGGTGCGAGGCCGTTTTATGTCGCAACGGACCAGTGAGCTACGAACGACGCGGCTCGGGAACCACGAGCCTATCGGGGCTCGCGCCCTCGGCATCCATCAGGCTCACGTAGCGAATCGACGGATCCCCATACATCGCGTAGTAATAATTGCCCGTGCGCGCGCTAAAGCATCCGGTGTAGATAGTCTTCTCGAACTTGCCATCGCCCATCCTGGACGCTCCCTCGATCATCACCACGCCCTCGAGCGAGCGGAACATGCGAACGACGTTTTCGGTCTCGCTCTCCTTTTGCGGGTAATTGGCATTGAGGTACGCCGCCTTTACAAAACGGCTCGGCGAATAGCAATCACCCGGAATGCCGCGCATGCCGGCACCGGCTCCATAGGGCTTAAGCTCGGCGCCACGCCACGTCGCCATTTGCGGAAAATCGCTTGTGGCGGTGATATAGGTGCGTAGGTTTTCCATATGCCACGGGAAGGTCGGCTGATTGGCAAGGGTGTCGACCGGATCGTCGTATACATGCAGGCCGTCAGCCATCATCTCGACCACGATGCTGCGCTGGCTGTCGCCGATAATCCAATGGAGCAGTGACACGCCCAGCCCCTCTCCGGCAGATTTGGCGACAATCACCGTATCGCGCAGCGCGGCCTCGACCTCATCGACCGTCGAGAACGTCGCTGCCACCCACAGGGGAAACTCATAGGCCGCGATATTGTTCTTGCCGTCGACAGGGCCATCGGCATACTCGGCATAGCCGGGGAAGTTGAGCCCCGCCACAGCCAGACCCGCATCGTTACCGCAGTCGAAAAACATAGGGTAGTTCTCGTAATCGATGCACATGCCGATTACCGCGTGCGCCGCCGACGCATCGTCGATAAACGAATACGGAATGTGAAACCCGCGCGGCATCACGCGAACCTGTTGGCCGTAGTCAAAGCTCCAGTCGAGGTTGCGGCCTAGATACATGTGACCAGAATTATCGGTAAATCGAATGCTCGTACACATAGCGCCTCCTAGCTTTACGTTCCTGCTAAGGTTATTGTCTCCAAACAAAAAAGGCGCTAAACACAAAAGCCCGGACATGACAACAATGTCACGCCCGGGCTATTCAAGCAGGATAAACTCAACCAAGTTAACCCCGCAGGTCGTCTAAGGGGTCAAAGTGCCGCAGATTGCCACGAAAGAGGAGCGAAGCGTACTTAAGGTACGCGAGCGACGATTGAGCGGCAAGGTGCGGTGCTTTGATCCCCTTAGACCAACTTGCCGAGGCAGTGGTCGATCATATGCTGGATCATCTGTGCCTCGAAGCCGACGAAGTCCTGCTTGCGCTCGCGCATCTTGCCGTCGACGATCACGTCATAAGCGACCTTGCACTTGATATAGCGCGTGGACTTGGTGACCTCCTCGTGCGTCAGGCAGCTCTCCTCCATCTTGCTGGCGCCCAAGCCAAACACCAGACGGGGGTTATAGAGCACGTGGGGCTCGCCGGCATCGTCCAGGTAGACGCAAACCTTCTTGGTAACGCCAATCTGGTTAGCGGCCAAGCAGCCGGCATCGTCGAGCGACTTGATGGTATCGATCAGGTCCTGAGCAACCGACTCGTCCTCGACGGTCGCAACCTCGCAACGCTGGGACAGGATAGCCTCGTCGTGGCAAAGCTCTTTAATCATACGTTCCTCCATAGGGGTCGTTGTAACCGCTTAAGTATACGGTACCCACACATTTTCATGCGAAAAATACCGTCCGTCTGCTACAAAGCGCCGAACATCAACATGCGAGGAACAACAGCGTCGTAAAGGGGCTATAGTGGGTGAGTTCGTGTCAATCGGCCTAAACTCGGGGCCGAGCAAGGAAAGGGTATGCATGGACGAACTATTTCACGTCAGCGAGCGCAAGTCCACAATCGGGACCGAACTCCGCGCTGGACTGACAACATTCCTGGCGATGGCCTACATCATCGCCGTCAACCCCGCGGTGCTCTCGGGCGCTGGCATCGATGCGGGAGCGCTCGCCTGCGCCACCTGCCTGGGCGCCGGCATCATGACCATCTGCATGGGCATCTTCGCCAACCGCCCGCTCGCCTGCGCGTCGGGCTTAGGCGTCAACGCGATGATCGCTGGAATCACCACCACCGTCTGCGGCGGTGACTGGCACGTGGCCATGAGCGTCATCTTCCTCGAGGGTATCGTCATCTTGCTGCTCGTGCTTTGTGGCCTGCGCGAGGCCATCATGGACGCCATCCCGGTTGTCCTGCGTCACGCCATCTCGGTGGGTCTGGGCCTGTTCATCGCCATGATTGGCCTGTGCGATGCCGGCATTATCACCGCTGGCGCCGGTACACTCGTCGGTCTGGGCGACATCACCTCCCCCACCTTCATCGTCGGCATCATCTCCATCCTGGTGACAGTCGCCCTCGCCTGCCGCAACGTCCCCGGCTCGCTGCTCATCGGCATCGTCGTCGCCGTCATCGCCGGTATCCCCCTAGGTGTGACCCATGCTCCGACCGGTATCATCGCCCCGCTCGACTTCTCGAGCATCGGTGGCCCCATCGCCGACGCCGGCGGCGTGCCCGCCATCGTCAAGGTCCTTACCGACCCCACGCTCCTCGTCATCTCGTTCTCGCTGCTCATGAGTGACTTCTTCGACACCATGGGCACCGCGATGGCCGTGGCCAAGCAGGGCGAGTTCCTCACCGACGACGGCAACGTCGAGAATATCAAGGAGATCCTGATCGTCGACTCCGCCGCCGCTGCTGTGGGCGGTTTCATGGGCGTCTCCTCCATCACCACCTTCGTCGAGTCCACTTCCGGCGCCGCCGACGGTGGCCGCACGGGCCTCACCTCCGTCACCACCGGCGTGCTGTTCATTCTCGCCGCGTTCTTCTCCCCCATCGTCACCATCGTTTCCAGCGCCGCCACCTGCGGTGCTCTGGTCTACGTCGGCTACCTCATGATGAGCGAAGCCTCCGAGATCGACTGGTCCGACGTGTCGCAGGGTTTCCCGGCGTTCATGATCGTCGCCGGCGTGCCCTTCACCTACTCCATCTCTGCCGGCATTGGCCTGGGCTTTATCGCCTACGTGATCGTCGCGCTCTTTAAGGGCGAGGCCTCCAAGATCAAGCCGCTCATGTGGATCGCAGCCCTTGCCTTCCTCGTCTACTTCTTCGTGGCGTAACGGCATAGTCTGCTAAAGCAGAACATCAAGGCGCGGAGTCGCATCGAGCGGCTCCGCGCCTTTCTTTTAGCGTCTGCCCCCGCGCCAGCGTGCGACAATTGAGGCTGTCAATATCACAACACCGAGAGAAGCCTGCCTTGGAAGCGCATCATAAGCAGATAACCGTTTACTCAGAGTGTGCGGAAGGCGCGCCCGTCATCTACCTCCCCGTGGTTATGGGCGACGGTAGTGAAGCCTACGAGCGCTGCCGAGAGCTCGACTGCCCGCCATTCACCCTTGTCGCCATTGGAGGGCTCGATTGGAATCGCGAGCTTAGCCCCTGGGAATGTGAGGGAACTATACGAGATGCCGAGCCCTTTGGTGGACAGGCTGCTGGTTTTCTTGACGAGTTGTTGAAGCAGATAATCCCAGAGGCCGAATCATCACTTCCCTGCCCGCCCACCTGGCGCGGCATTGCCGGCTACTCGTTGGCGGGTCTTTTTTCACTGTGGGCACTTTGGCAAACAGATGTCTTTGAGCGCGCGGCAAGTGCATCGGGGTCGCTGTGGTTCCCCGGCTTTATCGACTACGCGCGCGAGTGCACGATGACAGCCACGCCCGACGCCGCCTATCTGTCGCTCGGTAAAAAGGAAACCAAGACGCCCAACCGCATGATGCGGCACGTACTCGACGATACGCGTGCGATGGAAGAGCTGTTTATCGAGCGCGACATTCCAACAACACTGGAGCTCAACCCCGGCAATCACTTTGCCCAAACTGACCTGCGCATGGCGCGCGGCATCCACTGGATACTGACGCATTAAAAATGGCGTCCACGCGTACATACGCATGGACGCCATTTTTAATTTGGCTGAACGCAGCTACTATTCAGCAGTCTCCTCAAGCTCGGAAGTATCGAACTCAAAGTCATTACCGGGCAGGATGGCGTTGAGCACAATGCCCACCAGCGAGCCCACGGCAAGGCCCGAAAGCGAAATCGTCACGCCGCCCAGCTCCAGCACGATGGCACCGGCGGTACTGTAGGCAATGCCGAGCGAAAGCACGAGCACCAGAGCCGCCACCAGCACGTTGCGGTTGTTCTGGAAATCAACCTGATTCTCGATGAGGTTACGCACGCCAACGGCGCTGATCATGCCGTAGAGCACGAGCGACACACCGCCGATAACGCACGCCGGCATGGCGGCAATCACCGCAGCAAACTTGGGGCAGAACGAAAGCACAATGGCGCAGCAGGCGGCAATGCGAATCACACGCGGGTCGAACACGCGCGTAAGCGCAAGCACGCCGGTGTTCTCGCCATACGTGGTGTTGGCCGGAGCGCCAAAGAGCGACGCCAAGATGGTCGCCAGGCCATCGCCGAGTAGGGTACGGTGCAGACCGGGATCGGCAATGTAATTGCGTTCGCAGGTAGAGCCAATGGCGGAGATATCGCCAATGTGCTCAATCATGGTCGCAAAGGCCAGCGGCATGATGGTGATGATGGCCGTCGTGGCAAGACCGCTATCGAACTGCGGGCCAAAGAGCGCAAACACGGTGTTGCCCCACACGATGGGCAGACCGACCCAGGGGGCGGCTGCGACGCCAGAGAAGTCGACCTCGCCCAACGCGGCCGCAACGGCATAGCTCACCACAACGCCCAGCAAAATCGGCACGATCTTGACCATGCCGCGGCCCCAAATATTGCAGACGACGATCACGGCCACAGCGATGACGGCGACAAGCCAGTTGGTCTGGCAGTTGGCAATGGCAGAGCTTGCCAAGATCAGGCCGATGGAAATGACGATGGGGCCGGTCACCACCGGCGGGAAGAAACGCATAACGCGCTTGGCGCCAAAGGCACGGAACAGGGCCGCCAGCACCGGATAGAGCAGGCCGGCGCAGGCTACGCCCAGGCAGGCGTAGGGCAAAAGCTCGGTCTCTCCGTTGGGCGCGATTGCGGCATAACCGGCAATAAAGGCAAACGATGAGCCCAAAAATGCCGGCACCTTACCGCGCGACAGGAAGTGGAACAGCAGCGTGCCGATGCCGGCGAACAGAAGCGTCGCCGAAACGGAAAGGCCGGTGAGCACGGGCACGAGCACCGTGGCTCCGAACATCGCAAACATGTGTTGCAAACCCAACACAAACATGCGCGGGCGGCCGAGCGACGATGCATCGTAGATGGCATCGGTGACGGCGGGCGTCGAGGATTGGGACATGGAAGTCCTTTCATGATGGAAGGGCGATCAGGCATATCGGATAACCTGCCCGAACGATACGATCCGAACCATTGTACGTGATACACCATGTCTCGCGCGCGCCGTCACCTGTGAACGGTAGCGTTACTTCCAAACGCGCTCGGCAATGCGCTTGACCAGCGCGATCTTTGCCCACTGCTCGTCCTCGGTCAGCTTGTTGCCAATCTCACAGCTGGCAAAGCCGCACTGGGGCGACAGGTACAGGTTCTCGAGCGGCACATACTTTGCGGCCTCGTGGATACGTTCGACGATAACGTCCTCGTCCTCAAGCTCAGCCGCCTTTGTAGTGACCAGTCCCAGCACGACCTTCTTGCCGGGAGCAACGTACTTGAGCGGCTCAAAGCCACCGGCGCGCGGCGTATCGAACTCAAGGTAGAACGCATCGACGTCCTCGTGCGCAAACAGGTACGGTGCAATGGGATCGTAACCACCCTCGAAGGCATACGTGGAGTGATAGTTGCCGCGACACACGTGCGTATTGATAACCAGATCGTCGGGCTTGCCCGCGATGGCGGCATTGTTGAGCGCCACGCCCAGCTCGCTCACTTTTTGCAGGTCAACCGGGCTCATGCCGGTCTTGGACACAAAGTCGGTATCGCAATAGATGCCCCAGGTGCAGTCATCAAATTGGATGTTGCGGCAGCCCGCGGCATACAGGTCGGCAATCACGGTGCGGTATGCTGCGGCAATGGCGTCGGCGAGCTCTTCGTCGGTCTTATAGACGGCACGCAGGCTCTCCTGCTGGCCATCACAGCGGTCGAGTGTGACTTCGGAGAACGTCTGGATCGGCGCCGGAATGGTCTGGCGCGCGATCTGGCCCTCACCCTCGAGCGACTTGACAAATTTGAAGTGCTCGACGAACGGATGGTTCTCGCCGCTAATGGGACCGGTTACCGCGGCGGTGTCGGCGGTAGTCTCCTCATCGTGAAACATGTAGCCCGTGCGCGAGGCGCGGCGCTCAATGCCGTTGAGTCCCCACATAAAATCGAGGTGCCAGTAGCTGCGGCGGAACTCGCCATCGGTAATCACCTGCAGGCCGGCAGCCTTCTGCTTGGCCACTAAGTCGCGGATGGCCTCGTTCTCGACGGCCTTAAGGCCGGAAGCGTCGAGTTTACCCGCGACATAGGCGGCACGGGCATCCTTTACAGCCTGCGGACGAAGAAAACTGCCGACGATATCGGCGCGAAACGGCGCGTTCGGTTGAATCGAAGTGCTCATAGGTATCTCCCTTTGCATTGGTTGCTTTACTGGGACAGAGTATGAGCGCTCATATGGTCATCGTAAAATATACGTTTATAACAGTTTGATATAGATGCTTCCTATATCAGTCTGGACTGTCATAAAGAGACTTGAACCGTGCGGAGCACAGCAGCCTAGATATGCTGACGAATCGCGTCGATATAGGCCCGACCGTAGCGCGTGAGCGTCGTGTTCTTGCGCGTGATGATGCCAATCTCCATGTACTCGTCCACGTCGAGCGGAATCGAGATAATGCCGGGGCCGTTGAGCTCGTGGCTGATCACGCCCGAGCATACCGTGTAGCCGTTGAGGCCCATGGCCAAATTGAACAACGTCGCACGGTCGCGCACGCGGATATTTTTGCGACGCTCGAACGTCGAGGTCAGCTCCTCGGAATAGTAAAACGAGTTGTAGCTGCCCTGCTCGTAGGACAGGAACGGGTAGTCTTCCAGATCCTCGAGCGTCACGCTGGAGCGGCCCGCCAGCGGATGGTCGGCGCAGACGAAGACATGCGGCGTGGCGCAGAAGAGCCCTTCGAACACGAGCTCGTTGGCGGCAAGCATGCGCTCGATGACCTCGCGATTGTGCTCCGACAGATACAGGATGCCGAGTTCGCTTTTCATATGCGCGACATCCTCGATTATTTCGTGGGTCTGCTCCTCGCGCAGGGTAAAGTCGTAGCGCGCGGCATCGAACTCGCGGATCACATCGACAAACGCATTAACGGCAAAGGAATAATGCTGGCAGCTCACACTAAAGTGCGGCACCTGCTCGGACGTGCCTTTGTACTTGCCCTCGATCAGGTCGGCCTGGTCGAGCACCTGGCGCGCGTAGCCCAAGAAGGTCTCGCCTTCCTCGGACACAATGACGCCCTTGTTGGTGCGCTCAAAGATATGCACACCCATCTCGTTTTCGAGATCGCGAATCGACGCGGTAATCGAGGGCTGCGACACAAAGAGCCGGCGCGAGGCCTCGGTGATGCTACCGCATTCGGCAACCTTAACAACATATCTGAGCTGCTGGAGCTTCATAGCCTTCTCCCTAGACGTTCGTGACGCCAAAACCTGCCGCGTCCATTTGACGCATAAACGACGGCATCTCCCCCGTCGCGGCGCAGGCGGCAATCTGATGCAGAGCCCCGGCAACCGCATCATCTGCCGCAGCGCCAATATGCCAGCGTGCGGCAGCCGTGACGGCCTCGTTGGCATTGGCGACTGCAACGGAGTTAGGAACGGCATCGATCATGGGCAAATCGTTATCGGAATCGCCGAATACGGCCACCTCGTCGGGCGTCAGGCCCAAAGCGCGCGCCAGCTCCAGCGCAGCGCAGCCCTTGTCCCAACCAGCCGGAAGGATGTCGAACAGGCGCACTCGGTTGTTGGGAAACACAAGCGAGAGTTCCGGCACCTCAGCGGCAACGCGCTCACGTAGCTCCGCGAGTTCCTCACGCGAACGGGCACTCCAGATATTCGCCTTAAACACCGACGCGTCATCGACGACGGGACGACATGGGGCCTCTTCGCCTTTGAGCCACGCGTTGCCGCCCGACTCCATGGCGCGACGAACGCGCTCGGGGTCACTCGTCACACAATGGGCATCGTTGCCCCAAAAGTCATCGCCCAGGCTGTAGACTTTTAGAAATGTATCGTCGGTCTCTTGCTCCAGATAGTCGGCCAAACGCATCAGAGCATCGTTGTCGATTGCGCGCGAGGCGACTACTTCGCCGTCAACAAACATCACCTGGCCGTTACAGAACGCACCGGTCGAATAACACCCGGAACGGTTTTTGAACATCCAGCCCATCGCGGACGGCTGACGACCCGAAACCGGCCCAAAGTGCAAACCCGCCGCCTGCATGGCATGAATACCCTCAATGGCGTAGTCGCTGGCGCCGTCATGCCCGGCTGGAATCAGTGTATCGTCCATATCGGTCAGCACAAGTTTGATCATAGAGTCCCCTCGGTCATTCTTAATCCCATCTATTGTACCGACCTGCCAAAAAGGGACAGGTTTATTTCGGCAGGTTTCATCTGGGAAAACGCAAAGTCCCAGTTGTTACCTGCCAAAATAAACCTGTCCCTTTTTGGCAGGTGCGCTAGTATAGGGAACAACAGATTCGATGCGGGAGTGCCGGCGGTGCAAACCACAAGGCTGAGAGGGCATGGGGCCCAATCCTTTGAACCTGTCAGTTAATGCTGGCGTAGGGAGCATGCCGCCTTTACAGGGGCGCTGTCTATGCACAGCGCCCCTTTTCTATGCCAAGGAGGCATGTGCAGTGATTGATTCGGAACAGCTTAAGCAACATATGGTCAAGGCCGTGGAGGAGATTCGCACCACCAATCCGATGGCCGGCTCCATCACCAACACGGTGACGATCGACTTTGTCGCCAACGCGCAGCTCGCTGTGGGTGGATCGGCCGCCATGGTCTATCTTCCCGACGAGGGCGAGGCGCTCGTTGCCGGCGGCGGCGCCATCTATCTCAATATGGGCACGCTCTTCCCCATCTACGAGCAGACGATTCCCCGCGCGGCCAAGGCGGCACACGACGCCGGCAAGCCCTGGGTGCTCGATCCGGTGGGTCTGGGCATCGGCAGTCTGCGCACCCAGTTGGTAAACGAGCTTAAGCAGTACAAGCCCGCCATCGTGCGCGGCAACGCCTCCGAGATCATCGCGCTCGCCGGCCTGTGGGGTCTTGAGGGCGAGGCGGCCGATCTGAGCCGCGTGCGCGGTGTCGATACCACCGACACGGTCGACGCCGCCCGCGATGCCGCCGTGGCGCTCGCCCGCTACACCGGCGGCGCCGTTGTGGTCTCGGGCGAAGTCGACCTGATCACCGACGGCATGACCGTGGCCAAGTCCCACGGCGGCAGCCCACTCATGTCCAAGATCACCGGTTGCGGCTGCTCGCAAGGCGGCGTGCTGGCTGTGTACGCCTGCGCTGCCGACCCGTTTACGGCCGCCGTCTGCGGCACCGCCGTCTACAACGTTGCCGGCTCGCGTGCCGCCGCTGTCGCCGACGCCCCGGCAAGCTTTAAGGTCGCCTTTATCGACGAGCTCTACCGCGCAACCGCCCAGGACATCGCCAACAACCAGCTCGGCCTCGAGGAGGCATAGGCCATGTCCGAGCCCGCAACCGATGCCGGCATGAATACGCTCGTCGCCGTGGCCATCGCCCCGTGCGGCACCGGCGATGAGCTGTCCGCCGAGGTCGCCGAGGTCGTGCGCGTCATTCGCGAGAGCGGCCTTCCCAACCGCACCACCTCGATGTTCACCGAGATCGAGGGCGACTGGGACGAGGTCATGCAGGTCGTGCGCGACGCAACCTTTGTGTTGGCGAGCAAGGGCATCCGCACCGAAGTCGTGCTCAAAGCCGATATTCGACCCGGATTTACCGACACCATGACCGGCAAGCTCGAGCGCATGGAAGCTCAGATCAAAAAGCAGGAGGAAACACGATGAGTATCCGCGACAACCTTGATATCTCGGCCTATCTGGTGCTCGGCCCCGAAAACACGCTCGGGCGCCCCGTGGGCGATGTGGTGGCCCAGGCACTCGACGCCGGCTTTACCTGCATCCAGGTGCGCTCCAAGGTGGCAAGCGCCCGCGAGATCATTGCGCTGACCGGCGACGCCGCGCAGGCAATCGCACAGGCCGGCAAGACCGGTCAGGTCGCTTTGCTGATTGACGACCGCCTGGACTGCGTACTCGCCGCGCGCGAGCAGGGCATTGCTGTCGACGGCGTGCACGTGGGTCAGAGCGACATTCCCGTCGAGGTCTGTCGCAAGCTGCTGGGGCCCAACGCCATCGTGGGCCTTTCCGCCCGTTGCGAGGAGATGCTCGAGTACGTCAAGACCGCCGACATGAGCCTAGTCGACTACCTGGGCATCGGCCCACTCCACGAGACCGAGACCAAGCGCGACTGCGGACGCGCGGCCGACGGCTCTATCATCACCAAGAGCTTTGAGGACCTGGCCGCCCTCCACGCGGCAAGCCCCGTGCCCATCGTGGTGGGCGGCGGCGTCAAGACGGCCGACCTGCCACAGCTCAAGGCCACCGGCGTCGACGGCTTTTTCGTGGTGAGCGCCGTCTGCAGCGCCGATGACCCCTACGCCGCGGCCAAGGAGCTCGTCGACACCTGGCAGCAGGCGTAAGTCTAGGCCGAGCAGCTGATTCGCAGCTTCATATCTTCAGCAATGGAAAGCACATCCCAGTTTGAGCCTCCATTCCGGGATGCGCTTTCCGCCGAGATGGCGGCAGCAGCCTCTACCCTGCCAGATATGCCTCCAGTGCCGGCAAGGTCGCCTCCGCATCGCGGCGACCAATCTGGTAGATGCGCTCAAGTTCATCGGGCTCGCGACACAGCGACGGCACCTTCACCGATTCGCTCGGACGCACCACAAAGATCTCGCCGGCAGCCTCGCGACGTGCCAGGTCATCGAGCGTGGCATTGTAGACCTCATGCCGGTGCTCAAGCGCTGCGACAAACTCCGGATAGTGACGGAACACGCGCCGCAGCATGGGCATCACGCTGTTGGGCTGCTTCACAAAGCCCGCCGGCTGCGTGAGTACCACGATATTGCGGTCATACCCCTGCGCAAACAGCCACGCGCTGGGAATAGAATCAGCCACGCCACCATCCAGATACTTATGCCCGTCAATAGCAACGGGACGCGTCGCCACGGGAATTGCCGACGACGCCCGAATCCACTCGATATCGCGCTCGTCGCCATACGGCAGATCGTGATAGACGGCCTTGCCCGTCTCGATATCGGTACACACGCACGTAAATCGCATGGGACAGGTGCGATACGCCTCCAAGTCGATGGGATCGCGCTCGATAGGCACCTCGTGATAAGCAAAGTCGGCATTGTACATATCGCCGGTTCGCAGCCAGCTGGTCACGCTCGCATAGCGCTTGTCGGCGCAATAGGCCTTGTTATAGCGAATGGCGCGGCCGATCTGGCGCGATTTAAAGTTGTAGCCAAACGCCGCGCCCGCCGAGACGCCCACCATATGGTCGCAGGTCAAACCGTGCTCCATCCATACATCGAGCACACCCGCTGTATACATACCGCGGTAGCCGCCTCCCTCGAGCGCAAGCCCCACCGTGCGCGTCATATTTGACTGTGCCATGCGACCATCTCCGTTCCTGCGTTTTAAAACGGGACAAGTATACCCGTCAACATATACCGTCCCAGTCGCATTTTTATCGAACATCGCATCGTCGCGCTACTGCTTGTCGAATAATAGCCGCCCACAGCATGTACACCCATATATAATTGTGCACCGTTGTTTACACTACTCAGCTGTTATCAACAGCGAACATTAGCCGGTAAATTAACTCAACAACGCAGCAAGGCGGGGGCCTGGATACATGCAAAGCGCTGAGCAACGACACGTGTACACAACGAGCTCGCCCGACGCAATCCGCCCCGACCTCAGAAAGCCGCTTAGAACATGGATACTGTCAGCAATTACACCGAAACGCTCGAAAAGACCGTCCGTGACCTTCTCGAGCGGCAGGAGGATCTGATCAGGACTGCCTTTACCGACCAGCTTACTGGGCTTGGCAACCGCGGCGGTTTTGCCCGTTCCTTAGAGGAAATCTGGGAACAGGAGCTGCCCGTAACCATGGCGTTTATCGACATCGATAACCTTAAGCACTGCAACGACATCTTTGGCCATGACGAGGGCAACCGCTATATCTTGCAGGTAAGCCTCTATCTCAAGCTGTATATGAAAGTGGACGAAGCGGCGTTTCGCATAGGCGGCGACGAGTTTGCCATCCTATCTACGATTGCGACCGAGGACGACCTCGCCGAACGTCTGGAACACTGCCGAACGGTCTTGCTCAAAAACAACGATTCCGAGATGCCCCGCTCGTTTAGCTACGGAGTGTCGCATGCCGACCCCGCCCTGGGTGAAGCCCGCAATCGCATGACGCTCGATGCCGACCATCGCATGTACGACTACAAGCTACGTCATGCCATGCACCTCGATCGACGCAATATCACGCAAGTCCACGCCGACGACTTCGAAATAAGCGATCGTATTTTTGACGCCTTTTCGATGCTCAACGAGGGCCGCTATTTCTTTATCGAAAACTTGGACAAACATCGCACCCTTTGGTCACAAGGTGCCTTGCGCGATCTCGGTCTTCCCTCGGAGCACATAGACAACTGCCGTGATTACTGGAAAACACGCGTCCATCCCGATGACCTTGAGGCCTGCATCAAGGATATCGACCAAGTCTATAACGGCACCAAGTACCGTCGCGTCATGCAGTATCGCGTGCGCAATGCCGCCGGCGACTACGTCCTCTGCCGTGCTCGCGGATTTCGTATCGACGGCGACGGAAATGAACCCACGCTCTATGTCGGAGAGCTTGTCAATCATTCCCTCGCCGAAACCGTCGACTCCGCCACGGGCCTCGGCACCCAGCGCATGCTGGTCAACGCCATCGACGCCTGCCGTCGCGACCGTTGCGAGACGGGGCTTATAGCGGTGCGCGTTCGTGGCACAACAAAGCTCAACGAGCTCTACGGGGCCGAGGCCGTCGACAACATGCTTGCCGAATACGCAGGTCGTATGCTGTCGATCACCCACGGCAGGAGTAGGGTCTACCGTTCACGAAGCGTCCAGTTCGTCGTGCTCAGCAACGGTTTGGACCACGAGGCATTCGAGCAACTGACCTGCCACCTTAAAGAAGCCGTTTTCGCCCCTGTTCAAATCGCGGGCGACACCATTACTCCCGTCTGTCTTGTCGTTCCGGCCTTTTACGAGCACTTAACCCATCAAACGACCGCCGTTTTAGGCGAACTCGAGCGTCGCCTTCGCACGGCCGGCGGGCTTGTTCCCAACGACAGCCTCCCCATACCCGAGGCGGAGCGCAAAAGCGCCATCGCCGAACGCATCGATTTGCTCACGGGCCTCTATCGACCCAGCGAGTTTATGCGGCGCGCCAACGCATTTCTCGAAGCAAGGCGCGACGGCGCCTGGTGCATCGCCACGGTCGACATGGGCCACATGCGCCTGTTTAATGAATGGCACGGCCAGGCCGAGGGCGACCGCGTGCTCGCCGATGTGGGCACGGTCCTCAAGGACATCGAGAATGCCGATATGGGCGTCGCAGGATACTGGGGCCAAGATGACTTTTGCGTACTCATCCCCTTTAAGCACATCACCGTCCATCAAATCTACAACCGCGTTCGCGAGGCCGTGGCCAGGCATGATGACGGCGTAGGTTTTTGGCCGTCCATGGGCGTTTACCCCATCGACTCCAATGAGGAGATCACCATCGATGCGCAGGCGAAGGCCATGTTTACCAATCGACGCGCAAAAAACGACTTTAAGGAGCGCATCGCCATTTTCTGCCCCGCGGAGTACGAGCGCGAAGTCGCGTTCCACCGTACGCTGACCGAGTTCCAGTACGCGCTCTCAAACGGCCGCATCACGTACTACATTCAGCCCCAGGTCGATATGGAAACCGGCAAGATCATTGGCGCCGAGGCACTTACACGCTGGATTGACAAGGACGGCTCTCTCATTTCGCCCGCAACGTTTATCCCCGCACTCGAGGAAAGCGGCTTTGTGGTGACGCTCGACAAGTACATTTGGCAGGGTGTCGCCATATGGCTTCGCGAGCGTCTCGATCGCGGTCTTCGCGTGGTTCCGGTCTCGCTTAATGTGTCGCGCGTGGATATCCTTGCCTGCGACGTTGCCGAACATATGGGGGCGCTCGCCGCCCAATACAACCTACCGCCCGAGCTCATGCGTATCGAGATCACCGAGACCGCCTATACCGGAGAGTCCGAGGCCGTGGATAAGCTGACCGCAGATCTGCACACCCGCGGCTTCTCGACCTACATGGACGATTTTGGCACCGGCCAGTCCACACTCGCGATGCTCAAGAACGTCAACGTCGACGTCATCAAGCTCGACCGCACCTTTGTACCCACCGACCGCGATCAAGGCCGCAGCACACGAATCATTTCATCAATGCTCGAGATGGCGCAGTCGCTCCATCTGCCCGTCGTGGTCGAAGGCGTCGAGACAAATGAGCAGGCGAACATGCTACGACAGATGGGCGCCCGCTACGCTCAGGGCTTCCTCTACTACCGCCCCATGCCGGCGAAGGATTTTGAGGCATTGCTCGATGGTGGCAATAACAACTGATACGCTCGCGCGCAAAACGCCACCGCCGAAGGGGGCATTTGTCTCCATTAGCTAGCTTATATCTCCAATCCAAGCCGAATTGGGGATATGATGCAAACCGTTGTTCTGCCCAAGGAGGTTATCCATCATGAACGAGTCGTACCGCATGGGCGAGCAATCGATTATTGCCTATCTTCAGCGACTTGCGAATGGCATCTCGACCGCCGAACTCGATGTTGCCGCGCTGCCTGCTGAGCTACGCGCCGTTGGTGAGCAACTGCAAAAGACGCATGCCATCCTGCAACAAGAGCGCCAGCTGCTTGAGCGCAACGCCTATATCGACCCGCTCACCAACTTGGGCAACCGCAGCGGACTCGACCGTCACGTCGAGCAGCTCTGGCGCAAAGGCGACCCCTTCACCTGCGCCTATATTGACATCGACCATCTCAAGCATTGCAATGATAGGTTTGGCCACGCCGAAGGCAATCGCTATATTCTGAGCATCTGCCGCACGCTCTCCGAAACCATGGAGCACGATGAGATGCTGTTCCGTATCGGTGGAGACGAGTTTGTGCTTATCTCGCTCTCCGCAAACGAGACTGAACTCGAGCAGCGCTTGGAGCAGGTACGTGCCGGGCTGATCGAGGCGAGCTCAGGTGGCAAGGCGCCCATGATCGCCAGCTTTAGCTTTGGCTGCTCGCGCGTCGATCCACTTGCCGGCGACACGCGTCGCCAGATGACGATGGATGCCGATCGCAAGATGTATCGCTATAAGCTTATGCATCGTGTGCAGCAACCGAAAGACGATGACGCGCCGCAACGCCCAATCGTCGATCAGCTTCCCTGCAACGACCGGGTGTTCCAAGCGATCTCCATGAGCTCCGAGACGCGCTATCCGTTTATCCTCAATCTCGATACGGGAGAATCGCAATGGTCGGTTAACGCCGTGCGCGATTTTGACCTGCCCTCCCAGCACCCTTTTAACTCACTCGACATGTGGCTCGCCCGCGTTCATCCCGAGGACCGCGACAACGTACGTGCCGAGCTCGACATGGTGATAAACGGCACGTGGCACTTCCACTACATGCAGTATCGCGTAATGGATGCCACCGGAAAATACGCGCTTTGCGACTGCACGGGCTACCGCTTGGACGGCACCGATACCGAGCCCGGCATGTATGTGGGCATTATCATCAACCGAAGCTTGGCAGATACGACCGATTCCGTGACCGGCTTGGGCGATATTCACGCCCTGGTCAACGCCATTGGCGAAATGCGTCGCGTGGCGCGCAAGGCTGGTTTGATCGCCATCAAAATCGACGATATCGCTCAGGTCAATGCCCGCTTTGGCTTTGATGCGGGCGACCGCGTTTTGGCAGAAAGCGCCGCCTGCCTCATGGAATGCTCGCGCGGCAAGGGTCGCCTGTTCCGCTCGACGGGGCCGACGTTCGCGGCGCTTTTCGACGACTTTGATCCCGAAGAGACCGACGCGATCGCAGAAGAAATCGAGCGGTTCCTAGGTTCTCCCGTGCTCATCGGCTCGCTTGAATATCAGCCACCCATTCGTGTGGCGACACTTCATCTGGACGCTGTCGATCGACAGCCCGTTTCCATTTTGAACGAGCTCAAAGCGCGGCTTATAGAGGCACCGCAAGTACCGGGCACCAAGCTGGACTAGCGTTATGGGGCGCAACGTGAAACACAAGCCGTTTCACATCGCGCCTCACGCCATCTGCCCTCTCGTGCGATAATCCTCCGCAGAAGTCACCGACAGCAGAGGGAGTTTGTGATGAAGGTTCTTTTGGTCAATGGCAGTCCCAAGGCAAACGGCAACACTGCCCGCGCACTCGCCGAGGTCGCCGAGCAGCTCAATGCCGAAGGCATTGATACCGAGGTGTTTCAGCTGGGCGCCAAGCCCATTCGCGACTGCATCGGCTGCGGTCAGTGCGGCAAACTTGGCGGTCGCTGCACCTTTGACGACGACGTGGTGAACGAGCTCATCGCTGCCGCCGAGCAGGCCGACGGTTTTGTCTTTGGCTCACCTGTCTACTATGCGCACCCCAGCGGCCGCATCCTTTCGGCCCTCGATCGCGCCTTCTATGCGGGCGGGCATGCCTTTGAGCACAAACCCGGCGCCGCAGTCGCCGTCGCCCGCCGCGGCGGCACGTCGACCACCTTCGATGTGCTCAACAAGTACTTCACCATTAAGCAAATGCCCGTAGTTGCCTCCACCTACTGGAACAACGTATTTGGCCGCGTGCCCGGCGACGCCGATGGGGATGCCGAGGGCCTTGCCACCATGCGAAACATCGGCAAAAACATGGCCTGGCTCCTGCGTTGCATCGAGGCAGGACGGGCCGCCGGCATCAACGCACCCGAAGCCGATCGCGCAACGACCAACTTCATTCGATAGAGCGGCGGGGCCATGAATATTCAAATCTTCGGGACTAAGAAGTCGTTCGACACCAAGAAAGCGCAGCGTTTCTTCAAAGAACGCCGCATTAAGGTGCAGTTTATTGACCTTAAGGAAAAGGAGATGAGCAAGGGCGAGCTCACGAGCGTGATGCAGGCGGTCGGCGGCATCGACAAGCTGCTCAACCCCAAAGCCAAGGACGAGGAGACGCTCGCACTCATTCAGCACCTTACCCCCAGTCAGCGCTTCGATAAACTGCTCGAGAACCAGCAGGTTCTAGCCGAGCCCATCGTGCGCAACGGCAAAAAGGCCACCGTCGGTTATTGCCCCGATGTGTGGGGAGCCTGGGAGTAGCCTGTGTTATTTGCCGGCGCGTGGGTATAAGAGCAGGCGTTTGGCATAAGATTTAACTGTAAGCCATGTCTAACAAAGGAGGGCACATGCCCAACAAACCCGTGAAGATCATCATGCTTACCGGATACCTCGGTGCCGGCAAGACCACGCTGCTCAACCACATCCTCGCTAACGACGGCGGCATCCGCGCCGCCGTGATCGTCAACGATATCGGTGAGATCAACGTCGACGCCAGCCTTATCGCCGACGGCGGCCTTTCCGAGACCGACGACCTCATCCCGCTCACCAACGGCTGCATCTGCTGCACGCTTTCGGACGACCTTGCCAACCAGCTGCAGGGCATCGCCGATTCGGGCAACTTCGACTACATCATCATCGAGGCCTCGGGCATTTGCGAGCCCATCCCCATCGCCTACACTATCTCGAGCTTCTGCGATGAGGCCAAAGTGGGCGGTGAGCCCAAGCTTGCGCTCGACAACATCGTGGCCGTGGTCGACTGCGCCCGCATGTACGACGAGTTCAACGGCGGTCGCGACCTGCTGGCCGAGGATATCGACGAGGACGACATCGAAAGCCTGCTCATCCAGCAGATTGAGTTCTGCTCCACGCTCATCCTCAACAAGACCGATACCGTGACGCCCGAGCAGATCGCTGAGCTCAAGGCCATCGTGCGTAGCCTGCAGAAGGACGCCGTGATCGTCGAGGCCCAAAACGGCGAGGTCCCCATGGAGGAGCTGCTCGATACCGACCGCTTCGACTTTATGCGCGCCTACAACTCCGCAGCTTGGATCGAGGCCATGGAGCATCCCGAGGAGCACGACGACCCCGAGGTGCTCGAGTACGACATCGAGACCTTTGTGTACTCGCGCCGTAAGCCGTTTGACCTGCAGAAGTTCACCGATTTTGTTGAGCAGGAGTGGCCCGACGAGGTCATCCGCGTCAAGGGTCCGCTGTGGCAGGCCAGCAATCCGGACATGTGCTACATGTTTGAGCAGGCCGGCCACCAGATGCGCCTGATGGAGAACGGCCTGTTTGTCGACTCGGCGCCCGAGGGCGAGAAGCAGAAGATCATCGACGAGAATCCCGAGATCATGCAGATTTGGGACGACGAGACGGGCGACCGCATGACGAGCCTGTGCATCATCGGCCGTCACATGGACAAGGATGCGCTCATCGCCTCCCTCGATGCCTGCCTGACCGACTGGCACCGCGCCTAGGTTTATCCAAGCGGGCATTTTTCCGCCTACGTAACCGCCAAACCACCACGAAGGTGCCCTTCGTGGTGGTTTTTCGTTCTGAGCCAAGGAGATTCATGTTCAACATTGTGCTGTATGCACCCGAGATTCCGGCCAATACGGGCAATATCGGCCGCACCTGCGTGGTCACCGGTACCCGCCTGCATCTGGTGGAGCCGCTGGGGTTTTCGCTCGACGACAAGACGGTGCGTCGCGCCGGCCTGGGCTACTGGCAAAACTTGAACGTGACGACCTATGCCTGCTGGGAGGATTTCCTTGTGCGCAACGGCCTCTCCCCCGCCGACGAGCGCCTGCATCTGCTGACCAAAAAGGCACGCCGCACCTATGCGCAAAGCACCTACCGCGATGGCGACTACTTGGTCTTTGGCAGCGAGAGCTCGGGCATTCCCGAGGAGCTGCTTGCCGCGGCGCCCGAGCGCTGCGAGCGCATCCCCATGCTGCGCGATTGTGACTCACTCGATAACGCCGAGGCCTGGGAAGCCCACGAGGAATCGCTGGGACATACCGAGGACAGCCACGAGGCCATCCTTCAGCAGGACATCTGCGGCAACTTCGTCGACCCGGACGACTACCGCATCAGCGCACTCAACCTCTCCAACAGCGCCGCCATCGTCCTCTACGAAGCCTTGCGCCAGACAGGCTTTCCGGGAATGTGACAAAGGGACTGTCCCTTCGTCACATTCAAGCACCACGGCGATGACACACACCTAATTGATGCTCTAAATAAAGAGCCGTCGCTTTTAATCAAAATTAACTAAAATAAAATGAAGTTAAACGGCAGTGCGAAAGGAGAGCCTTGTGGAATATCTCGAGAACCCGTTTACCCCCAGTTTTGGTGAGGTTCCTGCCCATCTCGCTGGCAGACAACAGATTATTCGGGATTTGGACCGTGCCTTCTTGAGCCAGCGCAGGCGCCCAGAATTGACCTCGATCTTCTCAGGCGCGCGTGGAACCGGTAAAACCGCTCTCATGTCGTCGCTCGCGACAAGGGCGGAATCCCACGGCTGGATAGCCGTAAAGACGACCGCGCTCCCGGGAATGCTTGAGGAAATCGAGCTCGGGACGAAACGCGCCGCAGCCCATCTCATCGACTCGTCCACCCACTTCGAAGTCACCGGCCTCGGAATTGCACCGCTCGGCAGCATCGAGGTCAATCGCGTTCACGATGCCTCAACCTGGCGTTATCGCATGAGCGACATCATCGACCAGCTCAACGAGGCGGGCACCGGTCTGCTCGTCACGGTTGACGAGGTGGACCCGACACTCGACGAGATGATTCAGCTTGCAGCGACGTATCAGCACTTTGTAACCGATGGGAAACGCGTCGCCCTGCTCATGGCGGGGCTTCCCAACAACGTATCGACGCTACTGAACCACAAGACGGTCTCGTTCCTTCGACGCGCGCAGCAATACCATCTGGGTCGCATTGCCGACTATGACGTGCGCGAAGCCTTGGTTCGCACAATCCAGGAAAACGATCGCCTGGCAGATGCTGGGGGAATCGATAGAGCCGTTCACTCGATCTCTGGTTTTCCCTTCCTATTGCAACTCGTAGGCTACCGTGCCTGGGATCTCACAAGCGATTCGAAGAAAATCTCGTCGCGCGACTTTGACCTGGGAATCAAAATCGCGCGCGATGAGATGGACGACCGAATCCTCGCGGCAACCTATCGGGAACTCACTGCAGAGGACAAGCGATTCCTCATCGCCATGCTCGATGACGAGGAAGAGTCCACCACCGCTGACCTTGTCGAGCGCCTTAAGCGTTCGCCGCAGCAGGTCTCCCGCTACCGGCGCCGCATGATAGATGCCGGCATCATTGGAGAACGCGGGCGCGGAATCGTCGCTTTTGAATTGCCATTCTTCCGCGACTATCTCGCAGCTCAGTGCGTGAAATAGGCATCAATGAGGCAAAGGGGCTGTCCCTTTGCCTCATTGTCTATAGGTAGCGACCGGTGATGCTTGCGGAGCAGCCCGCGATGTCGCCCGGCGTGCCGGCGCAGACGATTTGCCCGCCGGCGTCGCCACCGCCCGGGCCCATGTCGATTACGTAGTCGGCGTTACGGATAAGGTCGAGATCGTGTTCGATCACGATAACCGTGGCGCCCTTGGCAACGAGACCGTCAAACACGTTCAACAGCACCTGAACATCGAGCGGATGCAGGCCGATCGTGGGCTCGTCGAACACGAATACAGCATCATCCTGCACGCGGCCCATCTCGCTCGCGAGCTTAAGACGCTGCGCCTCGCCGCCTGAGAGCGCCGGTGTGGGCTCACCCAAGGTGAGATAGCCCAAGCCCAGGTCGTGTATGGTCTGCAAGCGCGCCTGAACCTTCTTGAGTCCCACCGTGGCGTCGAGCGCCTCATCCACACTCATATCCATGAGCTGCGGCAACGTCAGCAAGCTCCCGTCCTTGCCCTCGCGATGGATATGCGAGGCGGCTTCCGCGTAGCGAGAGCCGCGACATGCCGGGCAGACGATCTCGACATCGGGCAAAAACTGCACGTCGAGCGATATCGAGCCCGTGCCATCGCACGTAGGGCAGCGCAAGGCGCCAGTATTGTAGCTAAAGGCACCCGCCTTGTAGCCGGCCGCCTTGGCCTCGGGCGTACGGGCGAAGGCGCGGCGCAGCTCGTCATGGATGTCGGCATAGGTCGCTACCGTCGAGCGCACGTTGGCGCCGATGGGCGTGGCGTCAATCAGGTTGGCGCGGGCAATGCCCTCGGCATCGACCCAGCGCACATGACTTGGCAGACGCTCGCCAGCTGCCTGCACCTTGAGTGCCGGAATGAGCGTCTCGAGCACCAACGTCGTCTTACCCGAACCCGAAACGCCCGTCACCGCAACGAGACGGCCGCGCGGGATATCGACTTCGAGCGGCTTGACGGTATGGATGGTATCGGTTGCCATGCGGATATGGCCCTGGTCGAACATTTCCTCGTCAGTCACCTGCGGACGCAAGCGCTTGGACTCTGCGCGCAAAAACGGGGCGATGCGGCTGCCCTGCGATTGTTCGACCTCGTCCACCGTACCAGCGGCGATCACGTTACCGCCGCCTGCTCCGGCAACGGGGCCCATCTCGATCAGATAGTCGGCTTCCGCCAGTACGCGCGTGTCGTGGTCGACAACGACCACGGTGTTGCCGTCATCCACCAGATCGCGCATCACGCCCACCAAGCCGTCGACATTGGCTGGATGCAAGCCGATCGAAGGCTCGTCCAGCACATAGAGCACGCCTGTCGATCGGTTGCGCACCACGCGAGCAAGCTGCACGCGCTGGCGCTCACCCGTGGAGAGCGTGGCACCAGCGCGGTCGAGTGAAAGGTAATCGAGACCCAGGTCGACCAGACGACGGGCCACACTCAAAAACGAATCGCAGATATCCGTCGCCATGGGCCGCATCTCGGGCGGCAAGGATGCGGGCACCCCGCGCATCCACTCAATCGCCTCGCCCAGCGTCATGGCCGTGGCCTGCGCCAGATTGATACCGCGCACCTGGGGCCGGCGCGCAGCCTCGGAGAGACGCGTGCCGCCGCAGTCACGGCATGCCCCCTCGCGTAAAAAGCGCGCAACGCGCTTGAGGCCCTTGTCGTCCTTAACCTTGGCGAGCGCATTCTCGACGGTATAGACGGCGTTGTAATAGGTAAAGTCGAGCGGCGTGGCGCCCTCGCCGTTTTTGGGAACGTAGAGAATGTGTTTCTTAACCGCGGGGCCGTGAAACACGATGTCGCGCTCTTGAGGCGTGAGCTGGTTAAACGGCACGTCGGTGCGCACGCCCATCTCGCCAGCCACCTGCTTCATCAGATCCCACATGAGCGTACCCCAGGGAAGCACCGCACCTTCGTTGATAGTCTTCGACTCGTCGGGCACCAGGCTCGCCTCGTCCACCTCGCGCATAACGCCTGTGCCGCCACAGGTGGGGCATGCACCGCCGCTATTGAAAGCCAAATCCTCGGCACTCGGCGCGTAGAACTCGCGGTCGCATGTCGGACACGTGAGCGACAGGCCCGCGGCCACATTAAGGCTCGGCTCCACGCGCGCCCCGCAATGCGGGCACACGTGATGGGCACAGCGGCTAAAGAGTAGGCGCAGGCTGTTGTTGAGCTCGGTCATGGTGCCAAAGGTGGAACGCACGCCCGGCACGCTGGGGCGCTGGTGCAGCGCGAGCGCCGCCGGTACGTGCAGCACTTCATCCACCTGGGCGTGTTCGGCCTGTGTCAGGCGACGTCGAGTATAGGTGCTGAGTGCTTCCAAGTAGCGACGCGAGCCCTCGGCATAAAGAACCCCCAGCGCCAGCGAACTCTTGCCCGAACCTGACACGCCGGCAATGCCCACAAGCCTTCCCAGCGGAATATCGATATCGATGTCTTTGAGGTTGTGCACGCGCGCGCCACGCACCTCGATAGCCTGCGGGCTCATCTTCTGTTCCGTCACCTTTATCACCCTACTCATGCCATAAAACTCGATCGCGGATGTACTCGCCCAGCATGGGCACGGTAAACCGGACGAGACCGTATCCGGCAGCCTCGATGACGCGCTCGCGAATCAGGCTTGCGCGATATTTACTCGCCCAGCTCTGAGTACGGTCGCAGCGCTCAATGATGTCCGCCATGCGCGTCGGTTTACCCTCGTCAACCGCCATGGCCTCGATAAATAGGCGCTGCGGGCTACGCAGCCCGTAATACAGGGGCGCGTCGACCGCTTCATAGAACTCGGAGACGGCATCGGCGCAGCCAGCCTCGGCATCGCACACTTCAATGACCTGCGAGCCACGCCGGACGGCAGACCGCCACATGTAATAGCCCACCAGCTGAACCATATAGGGATGCCCCATGCTCTTGTGTGCCGCAAGATTCGCCGTCTCCGCGTCAACGTAAAGACCAGCGTCTTTGACCGTCTGGATATATGAATCGCGCACCTTGGGCAAAGATATCGCCCCCAGCGTACACTGCTGGGCACGCCGCAAAAACGTCACGCTCGGCTCTTCGAGCAAATCGTCGATCATACTGGGTAAGCCGGCAAACACCAGCGCAAGACCGCGTTGGTCGCTATCGGACAAGCCCGTAGCATCCTGATCTCCGAGCACCTGCTGATAGAGAACGACAAGAGCCGCCAGCTCCTCGATTGACGCAGATTGAGCCTCGTCAATCGCAAACAGGATGCCCTTGCCTGGGCCGAGCTTCTTGAGGCGCTCGTTGACCAGCCCTCGCAACGTCTCGCCCTTTGCTCGCGCCGCCTCGACCGGCATCCGGCCAAACGACGGACCGAACTCCATTGACGTCACAACGGGTTTATTCGAGCGAAGCGCGTCGGCCAAGCGGTCGCATAAGCCAAGCGAAGCGAAATCGGAGACAACCGCCCATCCGCGCTCGCTGGCCAGACGTTGCAGCTCCCTCAGGAGAACCGTCTTGCCGCAGCCGCGGTTTCCCGTAATGAGCATGAGCCTGCCCGGCGCTCCAGCGCCGTTATCGAGCCCTTCCTCAAAATCTTCTATGACCGGCTCGCGATCGATGAGTATCGGAGGCCGCTTGCCAGCCGTGGGCTTAAAGGGATTTGGATTCATGTCGGCCTCCTCGGATTGAAAAACCCTGGTAATAGTTATACCAACTTATACCGAGTTATACCAATAGTATGTGACAAAGGAACTGTCCCTTTGTCACATATGGCCGAAAAACTCGGCGTCTGCTGCTCGCCAGGGGCGGAAGGTGGCGGGATCGATCTTTACGTGCGCTGCGGCGGATACGTCGTACCATTTGACCGTGTAACCGGCGCCGTGAGAGCAAAAGACCGAATCGGGGGTGTTGGGCAGATCGGCCTCGGGCTCATAGGCCGCCGTCTCGATTACGCGCTCGGCGTCGTGGCAGGGCGCATAACCAGCGAACTCTAGGTACAGATGCCCGCGACCGCTCGTGTAGGCAGCCACCTCCAGCGCGTAATCCTGCACCTCGGATGCCGGCACGCGGCCCACAAGCTTCGCCCGGTCGCCCGCCATCGTCGGCGGCTCGTACTCGGCACCCATGCGCGTGGCGTCTGACAACGCCCTGCCCACGCACTCCCCCGGCACCTCGAGCTCAAAGTGGTACCACGGCTCCAACAGCACCGCCGCGCCGGCCTCACGCGCCTGCATGAGTCCCTGTCGAATCGCGCGATACGTGGCCTGGCGAAAGTCGCCGCCCTCGGTGTGCTTGGCATGCGCACGGCCGCCCGTGAGCGTAATGCGCACATCGGTGATGGGCGAGCCGGTCAGCACGCCCAGGTGATCACGCTCCATGGCGTTAGTGAGTGCCAAACGCTGCCAGTTAAAATCGAGCTCGTCGGTCGAGGTCACGGTGCCAAACTGCACGCCCGAGCCCGCCGGCAACGGCTCCAGGCGCAGATGTACCTCGGCATAGTGGCGCAGTGGCTCAAAGTGGCCCACGCCCTCAACCGGCTGCGAAATAGTCTCCTTATAGAGAATGCCGCCGGGCTCAAACTCGACCAAAAGGCCAAAGCGATCGACCAGCACCCGCTGCACGACCTCGAGCTGCACGGCGCCCATCAACTGAAGGTGAATCTGCTCAAGATGCGTGTTCCAGCTTACGCCGAGCATGGGGTCTTCGTCTGCCAGCTCAGTCAACGCTTTGAATACCACATGGACGTCGTGTTCGCCCGGTAGCACGGTATAGGTGAGAACCGGCGCAATGACAGGTGCATCGCCCGCGGGCTCCGCGCCCAGGGCGTCCCCCGGGCGAACGTGCGCAAGGCCCGTCACGGCACAAATACCGCCAGCGGCAACTTCTTGGGCAAGCTCATACTTCTCGCCGTTATAGATGCGTACCTGATCGACCTTCTGCTCCCATGCCTCGGCACCGGAACGTCCGCCAATCATCTGCTTGGCATGCAGTGTGCCGCCGGTTACTTTAACCCATGCCAAGCGCTCGCCGCGATCCCCGCGGCTGACACGATAGACGCGCGCGGCAAACTCCGGGAGCCACGCCTGTTCACGCATCAGCGCGCATATGCCATCCAGCAGCTCGTCCACGCCTTGGTCCTTGAGCGCCGACCCGGCAAAACAGGGAAAGAGCTTGCGCTCGGCAACCATGCGCGACAGCGTCGCGACGGAAAGCTCACCCGCCTCAAGAAACTCCTCGAGCGCTTCTTCGTCTAACGCGGCAGCGTCCTCCTGAACGGCCCCGCCCGCCAGCAGTTCGCCGGCATCCAGGCAGCCCTCGGAGAGACGTTGCCCAAGTTGTGCCAGCAAAACATCGCGGCCGGGATTCTCCAAATCGATTTTGTTGATGAAGATGAATGTCGGGATGTCATAACGTGCAAGCAGGCGCCACAGGGTTTCGGTGTGTCCCTGCACGCCGTCGTTGGCACCCACAACCAAAATCGCATAGTCAAGCGCGCGCAGCGTGCGCTCCGCCTCGGCCGAAAAATCGACGTGGCCGGGCGCATCCACGAGCATGACGTGGGTATCACCGTGGTCGAGCACGGCCTGCGACGAAAAAATCGTGATGCCACGCTCGCGCTCGATCGCGTTCGTGTCCAGATGCGAATCGCCATCGTCCACGCGGCCGCGCTTGCGAATGCGACCCGCGTTGAACAGCATGACCTCGGCCAACGTGGTCTTGCCGGCATCGACGTGCGCCACAATTCCAACGACCGCTTGCTTCGACATGGCTCTCCTCTTATTGCAAGCCCATCGCACGCGGCAACGGGCGTTCACGCTCCACACTGGATGATACAATTTTACGGGCCGGCGGGCGAAGCGGGCCCTATCCCCCGACCAAGCTCATCGCCCTGCGTTGCCGCGCGGCGATTTTCGTAGGTTCGCGCCTTGCGAAAGCCGGCTTTCAAAACAGCACAGCGAACGAAAATAGCCCCGGGTGGGACCATTTTCGTTCGCACGAATTATTGATACGCGTCCTCGCTCTTATGCCTCGCGTAGCCAATCGAACGCGACACGCGGCGTGCCGTCCGACACGTACACGATGCCGGCGCGCTCGAACCCCGCCTTAATACTCGCACCCTGCATGGGCAGGTTGTCCTGATGCGTGTCGATGCGCAGGTGATCGGCACGCTCTTTGGCAAAGGCGAACATCGCAGCCGCGATACCGTGCACGGTGCCGTCGGATGCCACACGGTGCAGCACGGCGTACGGAGTGTCGCTACGCCATTGACCGTCCTCAATTACGTCATAGCACTCGTCCGGGCCCTGTAAAAATGCAAACGTCGCCACCACGCGGCCATCGACTTCGCACACATAGCTGCCACCGGCAGCGATATCGGCAGCCAGCTGCTCGGCAGAAGGCGTGCCCTCGGGCCACTGCGTGGCGTTGCCATGCGCGCGCATAAAGGCGCGGGCCGCGTCATAGATAGCCATGACAGCGGGAATGTCGGTATCGAGGGTTTTTCTGATCATCACGCAGCGACCTCACGTTTATTGGTATCACTTTGGTTGAGCAATGATACCAACGTTTGGAGAGGGGCGCGATGCAGATGGGAAGCAAAAAGCGAGCCGCCTGGTCAAAGGCCAAAAGCGAGTTTTTGAGCGCTGCTACCGGCGGCGATATGAGCGACCTGTTTGCACGCGAGGACGAGCGCCGCGACGCCCTGGACGCCGAGCGCGATGAAGCCTGGCGCTACAAATCGTGCGAGCGCAAAAACCGTTACGACACGCGTGCCGAGGCCGAGGCAGTTATGGCTGACTGCGAAAACCGCGGACGCCGCGGGCTGGCCTGCTACAAATGCGAATACTGCGGTGGCTGGCACCTGACATCGCACCCTTGGAAATAGACCCCGCATCGGCACGGCACTGACGGAGCGCCAATCATCGCACGCAAGCTACGGGCGCGGCGGCACCAAAACATCGTAGCGAACGGCCTTGCCCGCAAGCTGATAGCTCGGCTTAACGCCGGCAAGCAGTGGCCCCTTCACCGGCCGCTTGATAACGACCTTGCGCGGGTGCACCGCAAGCGCAGCTTCGACCAGCGTCTCCTCATCGGCACACGGCTGTTCCAGATGATGCAAAAGTTGGAACTTCTTTTTAACCGCCGCGCTCTTGGTGCGCTCGGGAAACATGGGGTCCAGATACACCACGTCAGGAGCGGTGAGCTCGCCCTGCCCGATCAGCTCAGCTGTATGGCGAAGGCCGGCAATGCTGTCCTCGCCCGCATGCAAGCGCATGCGCGCCACGGCTGTCGCAAGCGCCGGATCATCTGCCGCGCGATCCAAGGCATCCTTGAGGAGTGCCGCGATCACGCAATCCTGCTCATACAGATCGACGGTAAAGCCCGCGGCCGCCAGCAGCAGCGAATCCTCGCCAAAGCCTGCCGTGGCGTCAATCGCCCATGGGCTCTCGATGCCTTTTGCGCGCGCAGCCTTTACCAGCAGTTCTTGCTGCAGACGGCCCTGCTTGAGCCGTGGAAGCATGCGGCCAAAATCGGCACGCAGCTCCATCGTGCCGTCGGTAAGCGTGAGGCCCTCGGACTTCCCGATTAGCTCAAGCCCCGCGGACCGAGCAACAGAAAAGGGATCGACGACGCCCATGGGTACTCCTTAACAAGCAAAACGAATACGCGAGCGCCGTTTATGTCGGCACCCAACCGTCCGCTATTGTCCCACATGCGACATGGCCCACAGCATCCCAATGCAAAGCACCGCCATCAATCCCGTGCACACGGCAGCGATCACAGAATCGCTCATGCGCCTTCCCAACGACCGCGGCTCGCGCACTTGCCCTGCTCCGTACATCATGGCTCCTCCTTGAGACCAGCTCTTACCATGGACCCATCATCGCAGCGCCGCGCATACGCTGCCATCGATTTGACTTACGCCCAGCTTTCCTTTTTGAAAGGTTGGGTTTGGCTGCGCGGGCTCAATGCGCTTTCAAACGCATGCATCGCCGCGTTGAACTACAATGTGCTTCACCATATGTGCAGCACATTGGGTGCGCCAAGTTGGCGTACTCGTATCGAAAGGACCAGCCATGAGCTTCACTCGCAAGACTCTCAAAATCCTTGCTCTCATCTACTTTGTTTTGGGCATCGCCAGCCTCGTCACCGCCGGCGTCGGTATCGCCACGGGCGGTCTCGATTCCACGTACGGTTCGTACGCCACGCTCGCAGCGGTCGTGCTTATCGCCAAGGGTCTCGTCGACCTTGCCGCAGGCGTCGCCGGTATCAAGGGCGCCAACAAGCCTTCACAGGTGGACGGCGCGTTTAAGCTCGGTATTGTTGCCGCGGTCGCCACGCTTGCCCAAGCGGTGCTCACGCTTCCCGCGTTTGGCGGCGACGCCATCAACTTTGGCGCCTTTGTCATCGTGGTGTACGACCTGTTCTTTGTTCAGCAGGCACACGCCGTTAAGGCCGAGAACAAGGACCGCCTATAAGCGCTCGCTTCTCATAACCTCTGCAGCCAAGCAACTAAAAAGGGCCGATCGCGCATCTCCGCGGTCGGCCCTTTACGTTTGCCCAGATAAAACCTACCAAAATAAACCTGTCCCTTTTTGGCAGGTTGTTAGCTGTGGCGGTACTCGGCGATGATGAAGTCGATGTCAGTCTGAAGGGTATCGAGGTTTGCCAGGCGCTCTTTGTCGGCGGGGCGCGTGCGGTAGTAGTACGGCGTCATCTGGAACACCGCCTCGATGTCCGCCTGGGTCTGAAGCGTAATATTCGCAGACACCCGCTGCGTTCCGACCAACTCGAGCTCGGTGGTCTGCGGCAGCTTCTCGTCATTAAGATATGGCGTGTCGTAGAGCACCTCCTTGAGCCCAAACAAATGACGGGCACCCGGCACCACGGTATAGAGTGAGCCCTCTGGCGCCAGCACGCGGGCAAACTCACGCTCGTTAAAGGGAGCGAAGAGCTCGGTCACCATATCGAAGGCGCCGTCCGCCACGGGGATGTCCTTCATGTTGGCCACGAAATAGGTCGCATCGCCGCGCTTGGCGGCCAGGCGCACCATCTCTTTGCCCAAGTCGAACCCGTAAGCGCCCACGCCCGGCACCGCGCCCATGGCGCTGGTGTAGTAGCCCTCGCCGCAGCAAATATCGAGCAGCGTCATGGGGCCGTTCGCAGATGCTGCACGCCCAGACACCCGCTCGCGCACGAGCTCGACCATCGCATCGCGCAACGGCGCATAGTAACCACGGTTCAAAAAGTCACGACGGCTGCGTGCCTGCGACTTGGGATCGCCCATGGAGTCGCCGCTCTTGGACGAGCGCAGTAGATATAGATAGCCCTCGCGAGCACGGTCAAACCGGTGTCCGCCCGCGCATGCAGCACCGCGCTCATTGTCCACCAAAGGCTCATGGCAAACGGGACACAACAACATGGCAACTCCTTAGCGCGAACAACACAACGCCCACCATTGTCGCACGCCTTCCCCACCTAGTCATTGGGGACGTTCTTGAATGACTAGTCGTTTAAGAACGTCCCCAATGACTAGTCGATTAGGAGTATCATCGTCTGCGCAAATGAGCGCAAAATAGCATGTTAGAGATTGAGAGCGTATGGCTGATACCGCATCTAAGCACATTGACATGACCACCGGCTCGCTGTGGCGCAATATTCCCCTGTTCGCCTTCCCCGTGGCCGCCACGAGCATCTTGGAGCAGCTGTCGAACCTCATCGCCACGGTCATTATCGGTAACTTCTCGGGCGACCAGGGAACCCTCGCCATGGCGGCGGTCGGCTCCAATGTTCCGCTTACCAGTCTTATGCTCAACCTGTTTATTGGCATATCGCTTGGCTCCAACGTGGTCATCGCCAACGCTATCGGCCGCAACGATCAGAACATGGTCAAACGCGCCGTCCATACCTCGATTTTAATGGCGCTCGTGGGCTTTGTCATCATCGCGCTGGGTGAGATCTTTGCCGAGCCCATGCTCGCCGCGCTCAACGTTCCCGCCGAAACCATGCCGCTCGCTTCGCTCTACCTACGCGTCTTTTTGCTCAGCCTGCCCTCGATCTTGCTTTACAACTTTGAGGCCGCGATCTTCCGCTCCGTCGGCATCACCCGCATGCCGCTGCAGGCGCTTGCCGTGTCCACCATCCTCAACATTGGCCTGGACCTCATCTTTGTCCCCGTACTCCACTGGGGCGTCGCGGGCGTCGCCATCGCCACCGCCATCGCCTACACCGTCAGTGCCGCTACGCTCTTTATCCGCCTGCTCAAGACCGACTCCGTCGTCCGCGTCACCCTACGCGACCTGGCTATCGACCCCGTCGCCCTCAAGCGCATCGTCAAGATCGGCCTGCCCGCCGGCATCCAAAGCGCCGTCTTTGCCGTCGCCAACATCATCATCCAGTCTGCCATCAACAGCCTTGGCACCGAAGTCATGGCGGCCTCGAGCGCCGCCATGAGCCTGGAGTACGTGTGCTACAACCTGCTCAACAGCTTTAGCCAGGCTTGCACCACCTTTGTGGGACAAAACCACGGTGCCCGCCAGATCGACCGTTGCACCAAGACGCTCAAGGTCTGCCTAGTCGAAGGCGGTATCGTCGCGCTCACCACAATTATCGTTATTGTTGGCCTGGGGCGCGAGATCTTGTCGCTGTTCAACAGCGATCCCAACATCGCCTCGATCGGCTATATCCGCGTATGTTCGATCTTCCCGGCGTACGCCTTTAGCATGTTCTACGAAAACATGTCGGGCTACCTGCGCGGCTTTGGTATCTCGCTCACGCCCGCCCTCATCACCATGATCTGCGTCTGCGGCATTCGCTTCTATTGGGTATTCTGCGTGTTCCCGCACTTCCGCACCTTTGCGAACATCATGATGGTCTACCCCATCAGCCTGGGCACCACGGCGTTCTTTATGGTCGTGGCGGTACTACTCTGCCATCCGGCACGCACCTATCGCGCCACCCAAGCCAAAGCGACAACTCGCTAAACACCGCGCTCAACGCCACGCCAGTCATTAATTGACAATATGCGAGTTCATATAGTCGATAAAGCGCCTGGTGGCGATGGGCATGGTGTCCCAGCTGCGCCAGGCCGCCACTACGTCGCGCGAGGGAGCATGCACGATGGGACGTACGCGAATATCGGCCCGCATGCCCTCAACGGTACGGCGATATAGCATACTCACGCCTAGGCCCTCCTCGACCATCGCCATGATGGTGTAGTCGTCGGTGACCTCGCTCGTCACATGCGGCGACAGTCCATGCGCCGCAAATGCATCGAGCACCAGACTCTGTTCGCCCTCATCCAGCAGCACAAACGGCTCGGACGCAAGGTCGGCGAGCGTCACCTTCTCCTTTGCCGTCAGCGGATGCGCGGCCGGCAACAATGCTACCAACTCGTCGTGATAGACCACGCGCTTCTCGAGCCCGGTGGTAAATCCGCGCGCCGTAAAACAAAAATCAACCACGCCATCGTGCACCCATTGAGCGTTGCGCGTGTAATCGCCCTGCTTGAGGGTAAAACGTACGCCCGGGTGCAGCGCACCAAAGTCGCGGATCACGCGCGGTAACACGGTTCGACTCACGTTGGTAAACGTCGCGATACGAATATCGGTCGACGAAAGCCCCAGCAGCTCCTGGCGCTTGCCCTCGAGCTCGGCCTCGGCGGTCACGATCTGGCGCAGGAATGGCAGATATTGTTTACCGTCGCGCGTAAGCGAAACGCCCTGCTTACCGCGCTCGATAAGCGTGGTACCCAGCTCGCGCTCGAGCGCCTTGACGGCCTGACTCACCGCACTTTGCGTATAGCCCAGCTCGTCCGCCGCGCCCTTAAGACTGCCGCGATCGACCACCATACAAACAATCTGATACCGCGATGCCATCGTGCCTCCACATCAATGCAGCCGTAAAACGTTTGGCTCTGTTAGACCAAGGTTGACATAAAAACGATGTCACCGCGAGGCGTTAC
>DXZT01000009.1 GCA_019419545.1 Collinsella sp.
TATTTTCCGGTTCGACGAACAGCCGATCGTGTCAAATTTGGTCTAACAGAGCCAAACGTTTTGCCAGGGCTTTTTCTGCCTACATTAGTATTTCTTAATCATACTGAAGATACATTCGCTTTACTACATCCACATCTGGGAGCAGAATCCTTTTTGCGAAACCGTTCTGTAACAAAAGGAGTCCCATGGATCGCAAAAAAGCAATCGCGCTCTCATTTTCCGTTCCCGTCGCATGGGGCTTTTCGTATCCCCTCATGAAGATCGGCATGGACAGCATGAACGCCACGAGCATCGTCGCGCTACGTTGCATCATCGCCTTTGTGGTCTGCCTGCTGCTCTTCCACAAGCACGCGTTGCGCATCAACCGCGACCTTATGGTCCGTGCCGCCATCATCGGCGCCATTATGGCAACCGAGCTCACCTGCATGTGCCTGGGCTCCAGCCTCACCTCTGCCTCCACTGCCGGCTTTTTGCAGAGCCTGACGGTCGTGATCGTACCGTTTGCCAACGCCGCCCTGCTGCGTCGCGCCCCCGGGCGCAAAGTGCTCGTCGGCACCGCCATCGTCACCTGCGGCATGCTGCTGCTCTCGGGCGCCGACTTTACCAGCCTGAACCCGGGCGCGATCATCATGCTGCTCTCCGCCTTTGTCTACGCCGGACACATCATTGTGGCGAAGCGCTTTGTCGAAGATGTCGACCCGCTGGCTCTGGGCGTTTGGCAGCTGGGCTTTGGCGGCTTGTTCTCGGGCATCGCCGCATTCACCTTTGGCGGCTTCACGCTTCCCAGTACGCCCAGCGAGATCGTGGTCGTCATTGCGCTCGCACTCATCTGCTCTGCTTACGGCTTTATCACCCAAACGCTCGTGCAGCCCCACGTGCCTGCCGAGACCACCGGTTTCGCCTTCTCGCTCGAGCCGGTATGCTCCGCCGTCTTTTCGTTCTTCCTGGTCGGCGAAGTCCTGAGCCCCATCGCCTTCTTTGGCGCCGCCCTCATCCTCACCGGCGTCATGGTGGCAACCGTCGAGCTTCCGCGCCTTCGCGCGCATGGACAGGCTCGCATGGCAGGAGCGCCCGAGCACGTCTCGTAGACCCCGCTCTTCATACAGCCGTGGCATAAAGGCAACCGGTGCGCCTTTACAATAGATGCAAACAGAGCATCTGACGTAAAGGAGCCCCATGGACGCCGCAACCCGCGACCGCAACATAGCAACTTGGTTGGGCGATGCACCGCAGCCGGTACGTGACACTACGAACCAGCTGCTCGAGCGCATCGCCCTTTTGCGTGCCGAGCAGACTATCTACCCGGCACAAGACGACATCCTCAATGCCCTCGCCTACACGCCGGCCGACCAGGTCAAGGTTGTCATCTTGGGTCAGGACCCCTATCACGGACCCAACCAGGCAATGGGGCTGTCGTTCTCGGTCCCCGCGACGCAAACCAAGTTGCCGCCGAGCCTGCGCAACATCTATAAGGAACTCAAAGCCGATCTGGGTTGCCCCATTCCCGCCACGGGAGACCTAACCCCATGGGCACAACAGGGCGTCCTGCTCCTCAACACTACGCTCACCGTGCGCGAGCATGCCGCGAACTCGCACGCCAAACTGGGCTGGAGCACGCTCACCGACTACGTTATCGAACGCTGCTGCCAGCTGCCCCAACCGGTAGTCTTTTTGGCATGGGGCCGCTTTGCCCAGCAGATGGTCGAAGGCAAGCTCGCCGCTACCGGCGCGGGCAAGGCAACCGGCAAGTTCTGCCTGGCCTCTACGCACCCTTCGCCGCTTTCGGCCAACCGTGCCACGGCAGAACTCCCCGCCTTTATGGGGTCGCGCCCCTTCTCCGCTGCCAATCGGCTACTCGAACAACACGGCTCGGCCCCCGTCAACTGGACTTGCCTCGACTAAAAATCGATATACCAAAAACGCGCCCGACGGCTTTCCATCGGGCGCGTTTCCTATTCGGGCCAAATAAATTGCGTGCGGCCGGCCTCGCCGCCATCGATCAACAGGCTCTGCCCGGTCATAAACCGGTTGGTCACGCCCACAAAGTAGATCCACTCGGCGATCTCTTGGGCAGTGGCCCAGCGCTTAAGCGGCGTGAGCTCCATAATCTGGCTCCACAGGTGTTCGTCTTCCATCACACAACGGTTGAGCGGCGTGATAACGCCACCCGGGTCCACACTGTTGGCAATGGCCTGCGGCGCCAGACGGTTTGCAAGGTTCTTGGTGTAGGCGATAACGCCACCCTTGCTGGCGGCATAGGCGGGAAACTCCGATCCCGTATGCCCGCTCGCCGACCCCACATTGACCACGGATTTGATAGCCGGCGCCGGCCTGGCGGCAAGCCCCTCCCCCACAAAGGCGTAACGCTCGGTCACGTTGATGGTGCCACACAGGTTGGCAGCGATGTCGTCGGCCGAATCCTGCGTACCGGCAACGTTCACGATTACCTGAGGCTCAAGGTCGCCTGGAAACGAGTCCGGCTCGCGGACATCAACGATCAGATGGCGGTAGCGCTCGTGTTTGATCGCCGCCGGCAGCAGATCAAAGACCACGACCTCGTGGCCCTCGTCCAAAAAGCGCTGCACGCACGCGGCTCCGATACCGCCCGAAGCGCCCGTGATCAAAACCCGCATACTTGCTCCTTAGGCGGTTGCGTGGCGCTCGAGGTACTCGGCGCCCACATTCTCACGCTCCCAGCCACGCACGACCTTGTAGCCCACGGGGCTCAGGAAGACCTCGCACAGCAGCTCGGCGATGGCACCCGTCAGCGAGCACATAAGGACCTGCACCCAGGTCCAACCAAAGAACGTGTGGCTCACCACAATGGCAAAGACCAAGTTATCGATAAACTGGCCAACACCCGTGGACACATAGGAGCGGAAGGCAAAGCTCGCAAAGTTATTCTTTTTGAGCATACGGCCAAGCGACTGGTTGAGCGTGGAGTTAACCACGGCAGAAACGAGCATTGCCAGCGAAGAGCCCAGCACCACGTACCAGGTGCCACCGATGGTGGCGTTAAGGGCGGTGTTGACCTCGATCATGCCCGTGTCGTAGTAAGCGCCCCACATGCCGGGCGTGAGCGAGCACGCCCAAAAGCACAGGCTGACGGCGAGGTTGACCAGCAGCGCGAGGATAGAGATTTTGATGGATGCCTTGGCGCCAAAGCGCTTGCAGATCATGTCCTGGCACAAAAACGAGACCCAGCTCACCACAAAGCCGCAATCGAGTGCCAGATACGGCAAGCTGATAAGCTCTTTGTTGGCCAGCAGGTTCATCATGATGACGCTCACGAAAAACAGCGAAACCGTTGCCGCGGGAATGCTCCGCAACAGGACCTTGTAGTCCTCCATGACCTTCTTGATCATTATGTACTCCTTTGGTTTTAGGTTTAACGAGCAGGATATCGGACCCGAACTGCTCGGACGCCCCGGTCTTGAGACGACGGTGGGTATGATAGCCGCTCACACGGCATCAGGCAAGCAACCGGCGCGGCAGCCCCGCAGGGCCACCGCGCCGATGCGTTAAAAGGCCACGTTACCAAACTCCGACAGGATAAGGTCGGGGTTGTGGTCAGTTGCCCAATCCACGTTCCACGGGCTCGTGAACAGCAGCAGCTTACCGCCGCGCATGTCCTCGACGCGCAGCGTGTCGCGCGTGAGCGAAAGGCCCGGGATATCGATGGTATCGGGGTCGTTCTGAATCCAGCGGATGTCCGTATAGGGCAGCGGCTGGCGACGAACCTCAACACGGTACTCGGCCTTGAGGCGGCGCTCGAGCACCTCAAACTGCAGCACACCGACCACGCCCACGATGACGCTCTCCATGCCGGCACCCAACTCGCGGAAGATCTGGATGGCGCCCTCCTGGGCAAGCTCCTCCATGCCCTTGACGAACTGCTTGCGCTTGAGCGTGTCGACCTGCGTAATACGAGCGAACATCTCGGGGGCAAACGTCGGGATCTGCGGATACTGCACGTGGCGCTTGCCAGAGCACACGGTGTCGCCGATGCTAAAGATGCCCGGATCGAACAGGCCCACGATATCGCCCGCGTACGCCTCGTCCACGATGGCGCGGTCATCGGCCATCATCGACGTGCCCGTGGCAAGCTTGAGCTTGCGGTTGCCCTGCACGTGGAAGGCATCCATGCCGCGCTCGAACTTGCCCGCGCAAATGCGCACAAAGGCGATGCGGTCGCGGTGGTTCTTGTCCATGTTGGCCTGGATCTTAAACACAAAGCCGCTAAAGTCGTCGCGGCAGGGATCGACCGGTTCGCTGGTGAGCGTATCGGTATAGGCGCGCGGCGTCGGGGCCAGACGCAGGAACTCCTTGAGGAAGGGCTCCACGCCAAAGTTGGTAAGCGCCGAGCCAAAGAACGCCGGGCTCAGCTTGCCGCAGGCCACGGCGTCCAAGTCGAGCTCGTCGCCGGCACCATCGAGCAGCTCGATGTCGTCCATCAGGTTCTTATGGTTCTCCTCGCCGATAAGCTCGTCCATGGAAGGATCGCCCAGCTCGGCCTCGACCTCGGCGACCTTCTTGGTGGCGTTGGCGTGACCGTCGCCCTCAAAGGCAATGACGCGACGGGTCTGACGATCGAACACACCGCGGAAGTTGCGGCCGCTGCCGATCGGCCAGTTCATGGGATACGTATTGATGCCCAGGACATTCTCGATCTCTTCCATGAGCTCAAACGGATCGCGAGCCTCGTGGTCGAGCTTGTTCACAAAGGTGAAGATGGGAATGTGACGCAGTGTGCAGACCTTAAAGAGCTTTTTGGTCTGGGCCTCGACGCCCTTGGCGCCGTCGATGACCATGACTGCGGCGTCAGCGGCCATAAGGGTACGGTAGGTATCCTCCGAGAAGTCCTGGTGGCCGGGGGTATCGAGGATGTTGACGCAGGCGCCGTTGTAAGTGAACTGCAGCACCGAGGAGGTGACGGAAATGCCGCGCTCCTTCTCGATGTCCATCCAGTCCGAGACGGCATGCTTGGCCGAGCTCTTGCCCTTGACCGAGCCGGCAGTCTGGATGCTGCCGGTATAGAGCAACAGCTTCTCGGTAAGCGTGGTCTTACCGGCGTCCGGGTGGCTGATGATCGCGAATGTGCGGCGCGACGAGATTTCATCCGACAGGCTTGCCATGCGGATCCTTTCTTGCATTGAGTGCATTACGTCGTTGTAACCGTATTATTGTAGCCGCGAAATCCCGCTCTAGGGCACCTATCAGGACAAATTCATCAGTCAGAACGTGAACGGCTAGTTATCGAAAGTATTCTGCAGCAGACTGTCTCAATCTGTAACAGCAGGCGACTCAAAACGGACCCAGATGTTACAGATTGAGACAAACGAACTTGTCCGCCGGCACAATCTCAATCTGTAACACCTGACCGCCCAAATTGGGTCTAGCTGTTACAAATCGAGATAAACGGAAAGGCAGGCAGCCAATGTCTCGTTCTGTAACATCTAGCCGCGCAAATCGACTCTTACTGTTACAGATTGAGACAAATAGGCAGGCGGGAAAATAACATCTCAATCTGTAACAGCTGGCGACCAAAAACGGACCCAGATGTTACAGATTGAGATTGTTTTGGAGCAAGCGCGGCGTCGATGGGCTATTCCACATTTAGCTCTTGCATAACTGTGCATAGTGTATATATACTGTGCTTACCGGTTATATACACGTGTAGCCCACAGCTAAGGAGCCGCTGTGGACATCATCCTATCCAACTCGAGCGATAAGCCCATATACGAACAGATATCCTCGCAGGTCAAAGCTCAAATCCTTTCGGGCACGCTCACTGCGGGAGCCAAACTCCCCAGCATCCGTGCACTCGCGAGCGACCTGGGTGTGAGCGTCATCACCACCAAGCGCGCCTACGCCGACCTAGAGCAACTCGGGTTTATCTGCACCGTGCAGGGCAAGGGCTGCTTTGTCGCCGAGGGCAACCAGGAACTCTTGCGCGAAAACCAGCTCTGCCATATCGAAGAGCTACTTGCGAAAGCGGCGAGCCAAGCCGAAACCCTGGGCGTCACGCGCGACAAACTGCACGAGATGCTCGACCTGGTAGCCCCCGAAACCATGCAGTAGCCATCTGCAAGAAAGGCTATACCATGCAAAACCTTTTAGAACTCAAAGGCATCTCACGCCGTGTGAGCGACCGCTTTTCACTACGCGACGTCACGCTCGCTGTGGAGCCCGGCCAGATCGTTGGCTTTGTAGGCGCAAACGGCGCCGGCAAGACAACGACCATTCGCGCCGCGCTCGGGCTTATAAAGCTCGATGCCGGCGAGGTGCACCTGTTTGGGCAGCGCTGTGGCGCCGACGCGCCCGATGAATCGCAACGCCATCTACGCTCCCGCGTCGGTCTTGTCCTGGACACGTGCCCCTTCCCCTCCACGCTCAGGGTGGGCCAGATCGAGTCGCTCGTAGGCCCGGCGTACCCCACGTGGGACCGCGAAACGTTCGCCGGATTCATCAACCGATTTGGCCTCGATCCCAAGACAAAGGTCAAGGACCTCTCCCGCGGCATGGGCATGAAACTGCAGCTTGCCTGTGCACTCAGCCACAATGCCAAGCTGCTCGTTTTGGACGAAGCCACCGCGGGCCTCGATCCCATGGCACGCGAGGAACTGCTTGATGAGCTGCTTGCCTTTGTCGCCGACGGCCAGCACAGCGTGTTACTCTCGAGCCACATTACGTCCGACCTCGATCGCACCGCTGATCGCGTCATCTGCATCGAAAATGGCTCGATTATTTTTAATCTGCCGCGCGAGGACATTACCGACCGCGCCGGCATCGCCCACTGCACCCAAGCACAGGCCGCCGAGCTTATGGCTTGCGTCGAAGGTGCCCGTGCCGCCCACCACGCCTATAGCGTGGACGTGCTCGTGCCCAACCGTCGCGAAACGCTCGAGGCCTTCCCCGAGATTCCCTGCGATCGGGCAACCATTGACGACTATCTGCGCCTCATGCTGAAAGGGGCTTCGAAATGAAACGCGCCTTTATGTCCGAGCTCGCTATCGTTCGCACGCTCGTCCCGAGCATCTCGGGCGTCGGCCTGTTCATATTCGTCGTGCTGACCCTTGCCAACGCATCGGACGGCGATTCCGGCATGAGCGCTGGCGCCTGCGCGGTCAGTGCCATGTCACCCATCATGGTCATGAGCTCGCTGGCCGGCTTCGACAATCAAAACGGTTGGGAGCGCTATCGCGCAACGCTGTCTCTCTCGCGTAAAGACATCATCTGCGCACGCTACCTGAGCATCATTGTCTTCTCGGCTGTCACGGCGTGCGCCGCCGCGCTTCTGAGCATCGTCTCCTTCCCGCTCTTCAACAGCGCGGGTATCCCGTTGACGGGACAGATTGTCTTTGAGATTGCAATAGCCTCAGCAGCATCAATGCTCATCTCCCTCATGATGGTGTTTTTGGCGCAGCCGCTGTTCTTTCGCTTTGGACACATGGAGGCGCTGCGCCTATCCGTTGGTCTGTTTGCCATGCTCGGATGCCTTGCCATGGCCACGCTGAGCTCCTCCAACCCCATCAGCAACTGGCTCATGTCGATTGCCGGAGCGAATCCCGATCCCGCCGTTCTGGGCTGTCTGTGTGCAGGCATCGCCGCACTTACCCTCGCGCTATGTGCAATCAGCTGCGCTGTCAGCACCAAGGTTTATCGAGTACGCGATCTGTAATCGACAGCTAAAAAAGCTTAGGTGGTACCCCGCTTATTTTTTCAATGAAACAAGGCGGCATAGCGTCACCACCGCCCCTCACAGCAGGCCGTCTAGTTCTTGGCAACCAAAAAGACACCGTCAGCATATCGAAGGTGAATACTTTTCCGAGAAGTGAACGAGTAAAAACAGCGCCCTGTAGCATCGACATTTTTAAGGACTCAATTCCTGCGGTTTTTGTCTAAGAATCCTGCAGTTTTGTTCGAAAAAAGTGTGCATGTTCCAGGGGTCCAGATTTACTCGTTCACTTCGCGGAAAACCATTCACCTTCGATTCGAGCCTTAACCAAATGCCCTCTCGAACTATGGCCCCTGTCTCACCACAGCGATATCAAAGCTTCATGGCGGGACGGCATCATCGGACGAGCGCCGCAAATCTGGCGCGGTTGTTCTTTGGGGAGGCATTTCACCCGTGTCGTGGGTCGCAGCAGCATTTGTGTCGGCTTTCTTTGCCGGCATCACATCTGTCCTGGCCAAATGCGGCATCAAGCAGACCGACTCCGATGTCGCGACGGCCATTCGCACCTGCGTGGTGCTCGTTTTCGCCTGGGCAATGGCGGGCATTTCTGGATCCATTGGAACCATCGGCAGCATCGAACCCAGATCTTGGCTCTTTCTCGTCCTCTCGGGACTCGCTACCGGCGCTTCGTGGATCTGTTACTTTAAGGCGTTGGGCATCGGAGACGTCAATAAGGTCGTACCGGTCGACAAGATGAGCACCGTACTCGCCGCACTGATTGCCATCGTGCTTTTTGGCGAGACGAGCAACCTTGCGGTTAAGCTCGTGGGAACCGCTGTCATCACCCTCGGCACGTTTTTAATGATCGAGAAGAAGCAGTCTGCCGGACCCGAGCGGCAGCAAGACCGGACCTGGCTCGCTTACGCCCTCGGCGCAGCCGTGTTCGCGGCGCTCACGTCCATCCTTGCCAAGGTTGGCATCGAAGGCGTCGAGTCCAACCTGGCCACGGCAATCCGTACCTGTGTGGTACTGGTTATGGCATGGGCGATCGTGGCAGCCAAGGGAAAACTGGATCAGGTCGCGCACGCTGACCGGCGCGAACTCACATTTCTCGCAACATCGGGCATCGCGACCGGAGCATCGTGGCTGCTCTATTACTACGCCATCGCCACAGGCCAGGTGAGCGTCGTGGTGCAGATCGACAAACTATCGATTGTCGTATCGGTACTATTTGCGCGCCTGGCATTCAACGAAAAACTCTCACGACGCAGCGTCATCGGTCTCGCCCTCATCGTACTGGGCACCGCCGCGCTCGCAGTTTGGAAGTAGCGCCGATACCGAACGAAATCCAGTCCACCCGCAAATCCGTGACACAGCGCCCGCACCGGACTTGAGATGTTTGTACTGACCGCGCGCTGCCGTGCTACTTGTGCAGCGGCTTGGGCAGTGGAATGCCGGCGGCGATGACGGCCGCGATGATCATGCAGACGATACCCTTGAGTGGAAAGCACATGAGCAGCAGGCCCACGACCATGACCGGCTGGCGCATGACCGCACCCATCGTCGATGCCGTGCAGACGGCGGCGCAAAAGACCGGATCGGCGCCGGTGAGGATGGCAAGGCCGTAGCCCAGGCTCACACCCGAGAAGATAACCGGGAAGAAGTGGCCGCCACGCCAACCAAGGTTGATGAGGGCGGGCGTCAGCATGGCCTTAACAAGACCGGTCGCGATAAGCACGCCAGCGGGAATGGTCAGGTAGGTTTCCATGAGCACGTCGGCCTGGGTCTCGCCGGCAAACATAGTGTAGGGCAGAACCGTGCCACAGATGGCGAGCGCCAGACCGGCTAGCATGGCCTTGACGACAGGGCGCGCCCCTATTGCATGGGCAAGCGCTTCGCTCGCGTGCTCAGAGACAAAGTACAGCCAGCCGCAGATTGTTCCGATCAGCGACAGAGGAATGAGCCAGGTAAGCTCCAGGTTGCCCACCACGGCGGACTCGAACCTGGGCATGCCCATGCCGCCGCCCACAAGCTGGCCAAGCAGCAGGTAGGCACCCAGACCGCCGGCAATCGCAATGCCGTAGACCACCGTCTTTTGCGCCTTGGGCAGCTTGATGGTGATCTCGCCGGACGCAGAGCCCTCGTCGCCGTCGGCACTACCGGCAAGCGGCGCCACAAAGCCAAAGACGGGCGCGGTAAAGAGCGCCGTCAGCGCGGCCTGAGTGCCCAACAGCGTAAGCTCCCTAAACTCGGCACCAAAGCGACGCATGCGGTCGCCGACCCAGCTGCACAGACCCGCGATGACGCCGGTCAGGCCGGCCTCCGGTCCAATGCTGCCGCCAAACAGCAGCGGCAGCAATGCCGCGAGCGAAAGCTTGCCCAGGTTGTCGTACGGGTAGCGCCCGTCTTGCTTTACCTTAGCCATCACCTGGTTGAGGTCATCGGTCTTGGTGCCTGTCATCTTTTCGTACAGACCGATTAACAGGCCGCCCAGCAGGCAGACAAAAAACGGGTACGGCAAAAAGCCAAACGGGCCGCTGGCAAGCTCGGGCGAAGAGACGCCCAGCGCGTGCGGAATCTCGGTCCATAGATAGTCGATACCGTGCTCCATCGCAAAAAAGAACAGCCAGACCGCGGCACCTGCGAACGCACCGGTCACGGCAACGCTAGCTAAAAACAGCGCGCGGTTTGTGGGTTTGGCAAGGTTGTCCATCGGGACCTCCCGCAGTCAAAGTCGACATAGATACGTTTTATTGTAGAGCGAGTGTGGCCCAGACAAGCCAACCGTCTGCGCCGCAAACGGCACCATTGGGAGCCATAGTGGGGCAGGCTCAAGGCTTATCCGTTGATAATCGAGGCAATCTCGCGCAGATCGTCGGCAAAGTAGATGCCGTGCTGGCGCTTCAGGCTCGAAAGCCCCTTATCAATCATGTGCCCGAGCAGCGCCTTGAGGTCGTTGTAGTAACCGTTCAGGTTGTACAAAACGCACGGCGCATCGAGATGCCCCAACGACACCGCGGACATGACCTCGGCAATCTCCTCGAGCGTGCCCGTCCCACCGGGAAAGGCGATGAACGCATCGCCGAGCTCAATCATCTTGGCCTTGCGCTCGGCCATATCGCTCGTCACGATAAGGTCGTCGATACCGTCATGCTGAAACTCGGCCTCGATAAAAAAGCTCGGCTCAACACCCGTCACATGTCCACCTGCCTCGAGCACGCTATCGGCGAGCGCACCCATCAGGCCCGACTTGGACCCGCCGTATACCAGCGCGTGTCCGTTGGAGCCAATCCAGTTGCCCAGCTCCTGCAGCGCGGGCAGAAACGCTGGGTCGTTACCGACGCTGGCACCCAGATACACGGTGATATTCATATTCAGTCCCCCTGTTGTGACGCGCGACGTTCGTCTTAGCGCTGGCGTCGACGATACTCGCGCACGCGGCGCGACAGATCGGCGAGCTCGTCGCGATCGAGCTCTTCCAAATGCTCCAGATCGTCCATAAAGCGCGCCATGGTGTCCTTTTGGCGCATCTTGATAAGCGTATTGCAGTAGTTCACCGCCACGCCCGTGAGCATGGCGATGTAGAAGATGCTGATGACGCTCAGAATGACGGTAATAGCGCGGGCAACCGGTGTCTCGGCCGGAATGTCGCCAAAGCCGATGGTCGAGACCGTCTCAAAGCTAAACCACAGGCCATCGCCAAACGTAAGGGTCGTGGGCTCGGACAGCCAGACGGCCGGCGAGCACAGCAGGTAAAAGATAAGAAACAGACCCGTGATGCGCGCAAAGCCGGCCTGTCGCAGTACGTCGGCAAGCGTCCTCAACCTGTTCATCGCGACCCCTTTCCCAGACGCCCAATCTCGTTCGCTCGGTATTGTCCCACAACCGACAGTTAGGGACGTTCCTTTTGTGCCGGCAGAAAGGGACTGTCCCCAACTGCCGGGCGGAACCGTTTAGCGGTGCTGCTGCCGGCTGGGCAGGCTGAGCTGGTATCCTTATGCGGTAATGTCTCGATTCGTTAGGATTGCATGTGAGAGCTTCCGCTGTCCTTCGTTCAGTTATATATCGCACCCTGGCCGTCGCGCTTGCCGCGCTCGCCATACTGAGCACCATCATGCCCGTCCCCGTCTATGCCGCCAATACCGATCAGCAAGTCAAGACGGTCCGCGTCGGCTGGCTCGTCAGCAACGAGGGCTTCCAGAACGGCACCCCCGGCGAGCGTCTCTCGGGATGGGGTTACGAGTACCTCCAGACTCTGTCGTACTACACGCCCGGCTGGCAGTACGAATACGTCTCCGGCACCTTCACTGAGCTTATGGACATGCTCGAGGCGGGCGAGATCGACCTCATGCCTAACATCTCCTACTCCGAGGAACGCGCCCAAAAGCTGCTCTTTTCCTCGAACCCCGAGGGTACCGAGCGCTACTACATCTACGCCAGGCCCGACCGTGACGACCTCGCAAAGGGTGACCCTCAAGCACTCCAGGGTCTCACTATCGGCTGCAACCCCGGCGTTATGCAAACCTTCGTTGGCCAGCAGTGGCTCGCCAACGAGGGCATTACCTGTACCTATAAGGAAATCAGCAGTAACGGTGACCTTTTCGATGCGCTGGCAAACGGCGAGGTCGACGCCATCATCATGAACGACACGACCTCGTCGCCCAGCGCCTCCCCCATGTTCTACATTGGTTCGAGCGACTACTACTTTGCCGTCCCCAAAAGTCGCCCCGACCTGATGAACGACATCAATGCCGCCATGACGGCAATCGCCCGCGTCAACCCACGCTATATCGACGAAGTCAAATCTAACTACTCGGCCCAAAACAGCGGTTCATCATCGCTCAACAGCCCCGAACGTTCCTGGCTCAAAGCAAATGACAGCACCATCACGCTCGGCTACATTACGGGCAAACTCCCCTACTGTAACGAAGACGAAGACGGCGAAATGGAAGGTTCGCTCGCATCGCTTGCGACGACGCTGCACGATAAATTTGGCATTACGGTCAAAACCGTCGCCTTTGATAGCTACAAGATGATGTCAAAGGCCCTGTCAAAGGGAAGCATAGACGTTGCGCTACCGGTATACCGAGATTACTGGTTTGCCGAGCAAACAGGCGTTGTGCAGTCAATATCGTTGGGGACCATGCCCCTCACCGCCATCCACACCGGCAGCAACCTGAACAAAGACCTTCAGAACATCGCCTGTACCAAATCATCGTTTGTCAACCGAAATGCACTTGAAAGTCTATTCCCCACAGCGACCGTAACCGAATACCAATCCGACGATGAAGCGTTCGACGCCCTCAGGAAGGGAACGGCGCGCTGCATCGTCGCTCCCAGTTCACGCGTAAAAACCATCGGTGACCGTTATGATCTCGAGGACTGCGAGACGGTCGAGCTCCCTGACACCTGTGACCTCGCGTGCTTGATGTCGCGCGGCAAACCCGAACTGCTGGGAATCATCAACAAGGGCATCATCAATGCCGGAGAATCGCTCTCCGCAAGTAATTACTCCTCCACGTCGTACACGGCCCAGGAATCCAACACGCTTCAATTCCTTTATCGCAACCGCACCGCCATTGCAGCTACCCTCATCGGTATGTTGTCGGTCGGCATCGTCCTGCTCATCTGGGCGCTCGTGCGCGCTCGAACCGAGCGCAAAAAAGCCGATGCTGCCAACGCCGCTAAGACGGCATTCCTCACGCGCATGAGCCACGACATCCGTACGCCGCTCAACGGTATCCTGGGCCTTATCGAAATTGAAGAATTGAAGGAAGGCGATATGCAAGTCGCCCGCGAGAGCCGTGCCAAGGCGCGCGTTGCCGCCAATCACCTGCTCTCGCTGATCAACGACATCCTCGAGATGGGAAAAATCGAAGACCGCAAGCTAACACTGGAACATGCGCCTTTTAACCTCAAAGAGCTTTGTGACGATACGCTGGTGCTGTGCAAGCTCCGCGCGTCCAGTAACGGCATCACAATGCAGGACAATAGTCTGCCGTACGCCACGGGGCCATACGTAATCGGCAGTCCCACCCATATCCGACAGGTCATGATCAACCTGTTAGACAACAGCATTAAGTACAACAAGCACGGCGGCTCCGTCACCTTTAGTTCACAGACCAAGCCACTCGATAACGGGCGCGCGCTCTTTTGCTTTAGCGTTTCGGATACCGGCATCGGCATGTCGCCCGAGTTTCTTAAGCACATCTACGAACCGTTTGCCCAAGAGGGCAACGATGCCCGCAGTAAATTTCAGGGAACTGGCATGGGCATGCCGATCGTCAAATCGCTCATAGACATGATGGGCGGCACGATTGAGATTTCGAGCGAGGTCGGCGTGGGAAGTACGTTCAACGTCCAGATTCCGCTCGATATCGACAAGAACCCTCAGGCAAGAGAAGGTGCGGACGAGCAGGCGATCAGCTGCTCGCTTGCCGGCATGAACGTCCTTTTGGCAGAAGACAACGAACTCAACGCCGAGATTGCCCAAGCCTTGCTCGAAAGCGAGGGCATCATCGTAACTCGCGCCGCCGACGGCAACGAAGCGGTCGACCTATACGTTGGTCGTCCCGCCGGCAGCTTCGATGCGATCCTGATGGACATCATGATGCCGGGCATGGATGGCTACGAGGCAACTCGCGCGATTCGTCTGAGCGAAAAGACCGATGCAGTCGACATCCCCATCATCGCGCTCACCGCCAACGCCTTTGTCGAAGACGCCAAGGCGGCGCACGATGCCGGCATGAACGCCCATCTGCCCAAACCGCTCGACTTTAACAAGCTCAAAAACATCCTCGCCCGCATCAAGAAAAACGGAACTGTTTCGCTATAGTTTGTGTTCTACCACCATGCACAGTTAGAAAGGAAGCCAACGATGTTTAGGCCCCTGCGTCGAAAGAAACGCGCGATTTCCGATGATGCGGCGCGCGAGTTGCTCGCCACCTGCAAGCGCGGCGTCTTTGCCGTCAACGGCGACGATGGCTACCCTTATGCCATTCCCGTCAACTACTTCTTTGACACCGAGCACGACAAGATTTATTTCCATGGCGCCAAGGCTGGCCACAAGGTCGATTCACTCAAGCGTGATGACAAAGTCTGCTTTACCGTGTACGGCAACGAGTGGTACAAGGACGATGACTGGGCTCCCTACGTTATGAGTACCGTGGTCTTTGGCCGTTGCCGCCTGGTAGATGAGGCCCCCGCGTTTATCGAGGACAAAGTCCGCCAGCTCGCGCTTAAGTACTACCCTTCTGCCGAAGAAGTCGAGGAGGAAATCGCCAAAGACATCAAGGGCGTCCAACTCTACGAGATTTCGATTGAGCATCTTTGCGGCAAGCAGATCCATGAAAAGTAAGCCCAAAAACAGGTCCTACAAATAGCAAAATGGCTCGGTTCCAACCAGTATTGGAACCGAGCCATTTGTTTATGAAGCGTCGGCGGCTATGTGCGCAAGCGCCTCAACGAGATCCTGAGAACTCACGGGTTTGCTCAGATGCGCGTTCATGCCCGCCTCGCGCGAAAGCCTACGGTCGTCGGCAAAGGCATTGGCGCTCACGGCGATAATCGGCGTGGTCGCGGCGTCCTCGCGATCGAGCGCTCGAATCTGACGCGTGGCCTCAAGGCCATCGATGCCGGGCATCATGATGTCCATCAATACCACGTCGTACTCGTGCGGCGCGCTCGCGGCAAACGTCTCGACGGCAGACTCGCCATCTTTGACATGTGTCACGACGGCACCGGCGCGGTCGAGCGTAAACTGTGCGATCTCGGCATTCAGGTCGTTATCCTCTACGAGCAAAACGCGCAGGCCCTGGAGCACGTCGCTGTCGCCTGCATCCACGCGAACTGCCTGGGGAATCTCGGAACTCTTGCACTTCTCAAACGGCAGGCAAATGGTAAACGTCGTCCCCTGCCCCAAGGCGCTCGTAAAGCTCATGGTTCCGCCCATAAGCTCGACCAACTGTTTGGCAATAGACGCGCCCAGGCCAGTTCCCGATGAAGCGCCTTCCACCTGTTGTTCCTCGCGGCTGAACGGCTCGTAGAGGTGCTGTTGAAACTCCTCGCTCATGCCAATGCCGTTATCGGCGATCGTGTATTCATAGACGGGGACACCGTCCACCGGCTCCACCTCGCGGCATGTCAGGCGAACATAGCCGCCCTGGCGGTTGCACTTGACGGCATTACCGGCAATATTGAGCAACAGACGCTTGAGGTGCGTCACGCTCACCCGGGCATAGGGATGATCAAGAGTCCGTTGGTCGCAGATAATTGTCACCAGGCGCTCCTCGGCCTGGCGCTCCAGAATATCGCACACCTCACGGTTGAGGGCCACCATATCTGTAGGCACGAGATTCAGGTCGACCTGCCCGCTCTCCAAGCGGCTCATATCGAGTGCCTCGTTCGCAAGGTCGAGCAGCAGTCCCGACGCCGTCCAGATCTTTGAGCGGCACTCAGTCTGCTTTTGCAAGTCGTCCGCGTTGGCATTGCCCACCTCGACCATACCGCGAATGCCGTTGATGGGCGTGCGCAGGTCGTGACTCATGCGACGCAGGAACTCCGTCTTTGCAGAGTTGGCAGACGAGGCTTCGCGCGCTGCCTTTGCCAGCTTGTCGCCATAGTCGCGCTCCTGCAGCAACAGGTCGGCAAAGCGTTGGCTCTCGGCGCGGCGGCGCACCAACACAACAGTGGCTATAACACCGCCGTAGAGTGCCAACACACTGGCAACAACAGCGGCAACAACCTCAAAGTAACGCTGCGCGGGAGCATAGGTGTACACGTAAAAATCGCGCGCTTTACCAAATGTGCCCAGATACCACTCGCCGCTGTCGTTGACCAATCTGACCTTACCAGCCAGGCAACGCTCCTTAATGCCGTTGACAACGATGGCATCCGTCGCAGGCAAATCGAACACGCCTGACACGGCGGGCTCAACAGCGTTGGTCGCAACGACCTTACCGTCGTTTTCAATCACGATGTTACCGCTATCGATGGTCTCATAACCATCGAGCAAGCTCTGCAACTTGAGTGTATTGCTCGTGACCGCCTTGGCGCTCTGGTGCCTCACCGCGACAACGATGCCCTCGCCATCCTGCCGGGCCACGCAGCCAATGTCCGCGACCGAATCGTCCGCAAGCGTAATGCGAGCGGTATAGGACTTAAGCGGATGGGCCGCCACCTCAAGCACGGGCGCTTCTTTCAGATAGGAAACGAGCGACTCGTAGCCCACGTCTTCCGTCGAGGACTCGGACACCAAGTTGCCCGATGCGTCCGTCACGATCAGCGCTGTCACGTTGAACTGGTCGGCATACTGCTCCAGCGTGGCGTTATCCACCGAGCCGTCGCGCTCTATATCGCGCGCGGTCTCTCCGGCAATCTCCATAACGCGAATCAGGTTTTTGGTCGCATAGGCGCTGTTGAACGCATCGTAGGAAAGGCTCTGTGTCGCCACGTAGTCAACAACGTCGGCAAAGCGCTGCTCGGCCTGGGCTGTCGTGTAGGCATAGCTCGTCACGCCGGCAACAATCGAGAGCGCTATCCCCAACAGGACGACGATGAGCCATACCCGGGCCGAACGTTTGCCCCGCTCCTGAGCGGTGTGGTCGGGTGCATCAATCACGACAGGCCCTCCACATTCAAAAACGGCGAAGGGTCATCAAAGTACTTTGACACCAGGCGTTCCATGGTGCCATCGGCAAGCATTTCTTGATAGGCATGGGTGAGCTTAACGTCGATACCGCGCGTGTCGTTGAGATCGAAAGCGGTGCCCAACCCAACCTCCAGCAGCGGCTCAGACAGAATGCGATACGTCACGCCATAGTCTTTTTCGTAAGTAAGCAGCGAGGACTCATGCGCGGCGATGGCATCGACCAGGCCCTCGACGAGCGCCGGGTTCAGGTACGAGCGGTCCGAAAAGCTGTAGAGCTCCTTAATCTGCGGAACGTTTTCATTGGTGTGATTGAGCAGAATCGATTCGGGCTTGGTGGTGGACTGGACCGCCACGACCCTACCCTCAAGATCGGCAAGCGTGTAGATATCGCTTTCGGGATCGACAGCAACCACCTGTCGGCTCGCAAGGTACGGCCCCGCCCAGCGATACTCGCCTTCGCGGCCCGTCATACTAAAGCTGCCCATGACGCAATCGAGCTCGCCGCTCGCCAGCAGCTCTTTCTTCTTTTCCCAGTCGATCAGCTGGTACTTTGGCTTGTAGCCAATGCGGCCCAAAGCCTCGGTCAAAATATCGACATCCAGGCCAACAATATCGCCGTACTCGTTGCTATACACAAACGGTGGATAGAGGTCGCTGCCAACGTTGAGCGTCTTAAGGTTGTCGTCTTTGACCTGCGAGGCGGCTGCGCCTTCTGATGCAGACGTCGGGGTTCCGTCATTCGATCCAAAACAGCCAGCTATCGCTACGACAAAGGCGCCCACCACTGCAAGCGCAACAAACAACGGTATGGCGACCGAGCGACGAGGCCTTTTCATCGAGCTCCAGACAATCCTGTTTACAGACTCAAGAGCTGAATAATAGCAGACAAAACCGCGCTCGCGCTCAATGGTTACAGATGCTTTACCATACAGGGCCTTCCAGCCAATCTGGCAGACAGCCCCGCATGCAGCGCTCACTTACTGTGCATTAAAAACGTAGCGGTCCAAGCGGTCGCACGCTTCCCTTACACGCGAAAGCGGCAGCGCCAGATTCACGCGAATGTGGCAAGGTCCATGGAATGGACGGCCGTCCTGATAGCCCACGCCCACACGCGCCCCCTCGTCGAGCAACCACTGAATATCGCGGCCACGCTCGCGGCACCACTCTGTGCAGTCCAGGAACACCATATAGGTGCCCTGCGGGCGCGAATAGGACACGCCCTCAAAATGCTCGTCCACGTAATCGCAGAAGTAGTCAATGTTGCCCTCGATGGCCTCGTTAAGCTCATCGAGCCACTCGTAGCCCTGCGGCTGGTAGGCGCCGATAAGCGCGTGCATCGAAAGGACATTCATCTCGTTGTAGTGGGTCTTATTGGACACGGCGCACACGCGGTCGCGCAGCGTCTCGTTATAGATGATGTGGTAGCTGCCGACCAGGCCCGCCAGGTTAAACGTCTTGCTGGGCGCATAGAGGGCGACCGTGCGCATGCGGGCATCCTCGCTCACCGACTGCGTCGGGATATGCTTGTGGCCGGGCAAGATGATGTCGGACCAAATCTCGTCCGAAATCACCACGCAATCGTGCCGGCGATAGATGTCCATGGCGCGCTCGATCTCGTCGCGCTCCCATACGCGGCCGCAAGGATTGTGCGGCGAGCAGAACACCGCGGCGTGGATGTGGTTTTGGACGAGCTTGTGCTCCATGTCCTCAAAGTCCATGCGCCACACGCCCTGGTCGTCGAGCTTAAGCGGGCTGTGGACAATGCGATAGCCCGCGGCTTCAATGGACTTGGTAAAGCCGATGTAGGTAGGGCTGTGGACCAGCACCGCATCGCCCGACTGGACATACGCGCGCAGGGTCGACACGACGCCGCCCAGCACGCCGTTCTCGTAGCCGATATGCTCCGGGAGCAGGCCCTCGACGCCATTACGGCGGCTCTGCCATTCGATGATGCGGTCGAAGTACTCGTCGCGCGGATCGAAATAGCCAAACATGGGATGCTGGGCGCGCTGAATGATGTGCTCCTGGACCGTGGGCACCGTGGCAAAGTTCATGTCCGCCACCCACATGGGGATGCGGTCGAAGCCCTCGTCGGGCGCGTTCGGAGCCATGCCGGGGATCTCGCCCCAGGAGTCAACGGCGATGGCGTCCATGCCGTGGCGGTCGATAAGCGAAGTAAAGTCGTATTTCATGCTGAGCTCCCGTGCAAAGCGGATTGTTTTGATAGGCGTTATTGTCCACCAGCGAGGGCGATTTTGGCACGGGGTTTGGCGTTGAATTTGGCGAGCGTCGTCGAATGGCCAGCTAGTCCCGCGCGTCGTTGACGGCGATTACCGTCAACCTGGTTCCATCAACCGTAAAGGATATGTCGAGCCCGGCGTAGGCCAGATGGTAGACGCGGTTTGGCTCGTGCTTGCTGCCCGCGCGGCGCGGATCTTGGCGGAGCACCTCGACCAACCCGGGGAGCTTTGTGGGCGGGACCATCTCCTGCAGCGCTTGCGGGAAGTCAACGTCGAGCTCTTGCCACGGCGCATCCTCAATCCAGCCGCCGGTCGCATCCGGGTGACAGTCCGCAAACGGAATGTAGGGCTTGATGTCGTAGATGGGCGTGCCATCGCGCAGATCCGCTCCCAGCACATGGATGATGGGGCCGTCGTCGGTAAGCTCGACACGATCGAGCTTGACGCAGGTAAGACCGATGGGATTGGGGCGAAACGGGCTGCGTGTGGCAAATACGCCCACGCGCTCGGCTCCACCCAAGCGCGGCGGACGCACGGTCTTCGACCACTTGGCGTTGGTGCCGGACCTGTCCTGCGTCTTGGCATCGGCGGCGATGTCTTCGGCCGTGCCACCGGGCGTTCCGTTTTCAAAGCGCCAGAGCAGCCACAGGTGAGAGAAGGAGTCCAGACCCTCAACTGCTGCGTTGGAGGCAAATTCCGGCTCAAAGACGATGCGTCCCTGCAGATGGGGCGCCAAAAAGCTGTTGCGTGGGATGCCGAACTTCTGCGGCAGGTCGGTATGTATGTGAGCAATAGGTTCCATGCCGGTCATTGTACGGCATGGAGGTGTAGGGCGTTGCGCGCAATTCTTCGCCGCGGTCCCCCGTCGTGCAACCAACGGTTGCTTGGAAGGGTGCCGGCCGCCGCGTATGCTTAAGCCATCAACCAGCAGAAAGGAGCCGTTATGGCCTTTGCAGAAAAGCTCATCGCTGTCCGTCGCGCCCATCACCTTACCCAAGAGCAGCTCGCCGCCAAGCTCTTCGTCACACGCCAAGCCGTCAGCCGTTGGGAACGCAGCGAGGTCACACCGGGCATCGACATGATGAAGCTCATCGCCGCCGTAACCGGAGAACCGCTGTCCCACCTGCTCGAAATGCCCGAGCACTATTGTCAGAGCTGCGGCATGATACTCACGCCCGACGACTGCGGCACCGATGCTGCGGGCACCGCGACCGATCATTACTGCAAGTGGTGCTACGACCACGGCAAGTACACCTACGACACCACAATGGAGGCAATGATCGAGGATTGTGCCCCGCGGCTAGCACAAAACACCGGTATGTCGCTCGACGAAGCCGTCTCGCTCATGGGCGCGGTGCTACCGCAACTGGAGCGCTGGCGCACCGTGCAAGAAAACGAGAAGCGCTACGGTGCCGAAGCCCGGGCGCGCTATGGCAATGAGGCTATCGATGCAGCAAACGAAGCGTTGCTGGACATGGATCCTCATACATGGAACGACATGAAAGAACTCGAGCGCGCTATTCTGGGCCAGCTCTCGATTGCCACGGGCGACGGCGATCCAAAGAGCAACGAAGCCCGCAAACTTGTCGCAATGCACCGCCGATGGATTGGCCTTAACTGGGGACACGAACCCCAAGACGGAGCATACCTGGGCCTCGCCAATGGTTATCTTGCCGACCAGCGCTTTGTTGACTACTACGACAAGCCCTGCGGCACTGGAGCCACGGCGTTTCTGGTACAGGCCATCGAGTCGTCGTTGATTCGCGCATAGACCGCGGCGGCTTTGGGTATCTCAATCGAAACCTCAACCGATTGGAGACCCATGGCTACTGATCACGAGCTCGAACTGTACGTTATGACCGGCTGCCCGTATTGCATAAAGGTCAAGCGCTTCCTGGCCGATAACGGCGTGACCATTCCCGAGCGCAACATCTCGACCGATACCGAAGCCGAGCAGACACTCATCGCCATCGGCGGAAAACGCCAGGTTCCCTGCCTGTTCATCGACGGAAAGCCGCTCTACGAGTCGGGCGACATCATCGCGTGGGTGCAGGAGAATTTGCTCTAGCACGCGCACTGCGGCCAGTTCGCGCCAACCGAGCCGAACCCATACGAACCAAACATGTACACCGGCATCCAAAGTCGACATTTTTCGACATCTTTGGATGCTGGTGTACAGCTTTTTGCATGGGCCCAGCACAGGTAATCATTGGGGACGTTCTTAAATGACTAGTTGTTTGAGACAGCCTTTGGATTATGGCTGTTTGAGGCCATCTGACGTCTCTGGAAAGGACTCCTTAGAGGACCGTGTTCAAAAAATGGCAAATATGAGTACTGCTACTTGTTTAGTAACAGCGATTTTAATCATTTCAGGGATCATTCAACGCCCCAAGCGCCCACAGACGGCGTTATTTCTCCCCATATGTTCAATAAAAGAGACGCCTAATGGTATTAACTCTCATCAGGGACCTCATTCTTGAACAAAATAAATGCAACCATAATGGCAACAGTACTCATATTTGCCCCTTTTTGCACACAGCCCTCCAGAATAGTCGTTAGGAACGACTCAAAATGGCAATTCCGGCACTTAGACGCTCTCTTCTTGAATGACTAGTTGTTAGAGAACACTCAGCGACTACTCCAATTCGCGACACACTGTGTTGCGAATTGAGCTGTTCTCACCACCGAAGACCGGTGAAAGCTCCTGGCCAGAATCTCGATAGTTTGTTAAAGTGCCCCCTCTCTAGGTTCAATGAGCGCTCATGTTCCAGACTAGAAAGTGAAGAAATATCGAAGCCATCGATGCTCATTTCCTATCGAAAAAAACTAGTCAATAAACGCTAATTAGCTTGATAAACTGCTTGTATTTTTGTCTACAAAACTGTATACAAAAAGAGATTCCGGTAACCAGCGCTCGACATTATGTCAATCGATAGGAGGAGCTATGGACGCCAAGCAGCTCGAAAAGATGATGGGGTTTGCTCCCGGTGAGCTAGAAAAAGCCGCAGCGGCATACGAAAAAGATGAGTGGCCGAAGGGCCACACCGTCAAGTTGGGAAGGCCGCCGATTTCCGATGAACCAAGCGTTGTTTTATCGGCACGTGTTGGCGAATCGGTTCTTGAAGCATTTGACGCCAAGGCAAAACGCCATGGACAAACGCGCACAGAACGACTCAGGGAGCTCATCACGCTCGATGCAATGATTGCCTAGTCCCCTGCCGAACCAAACATGTACGCCAGCATCCAAAGTCGACATTTTTCGACATCTTTGGATGCTTGCGTACGGCTTTTTGCATGGGCCCAGCACAGGTAGTCATTGGGGACGTTCTTGAATGACTAGTCGTTTAAGAACGTCCCCAACGTCTACATTTAATCGCAAAAGCGGGCAACGGGCGCAAGTGGCTGCTCGCGAAAGACGCGCTCGACGGCGGCGCGGTATTCGTCGACCTTTTTGGTCTTACGTACGAGCTTGTGAACGGTAGCGGGATCGGCGAAAGCGCACTTGGCGTAGAACCACCACTCTTTCATACGAAAGACCGCGTTGCCGCCAATCTCTTCTGCATATGCCGCAAAGAGCGTGTCGTGGAAGCGCTGCAGCTCAGCAGCCGTTGCAGCAGGACCGCCGTTGACCATGCGAGCCAGAGCGGGGCTCGCGAGCAGGCCACGCCCCAACATCACATGGCGCGTGCCGGGATAGGCCTCCACCAGCGCATCCATGTCCTCAAGATCAAAAATATCGCCGTTGTATGCCACGGGAAACGGCGCCCGTTCCAGCGTCTCGCCGTAAAACTCTTTGCGCGGCGAGCCTGTATAGCGGTCCTTTTGCACGCGCGGATGCACAATCAGCTCTGCCAGCGGCATGCGGCAATAGAGGTCGAGCACGCGTTCGTACTCGTCGTCGCTTTCCAACCCCAGCCTGGTCTTGACCGACACCGGCAAGGGCGAGCGTTCGCACACGTCGCTCAAGAACACCTCGAGCTCATCCAAATTGCGCAGAAAGCCCGAACCCTTGCCCTTCGCGACCACCGTACCCGAAGGGCAGCCAAGGTTGAGGTTGACCTCGCGGTAACCCATATCGGCAAGCACCTGCGCCGCCCACACAAACTCGTCCGCATTCTTGGACATCAGCCGGGGCACCACGTTAAGTCCCTGGTTGTTGGCAGGATCGACCTCTTTAAACGCCTTGCCGCCAAAGCGATTGCCCACCCGCGGCGGCGGCAAAAACGGCGTGTAATAACAATCGAGCGCGCCGAAGCACTCCGCATGCACGCGACGGAACACATGCCCGGTAATCCCCTCCATAGGGGCCAGCGATAAATACATCAACATCCATTCTCAAATCAATGTGACAAAGGGACTGTCCCTTTGTCACATAATACGCCCACCGAGGGCGGGGGTTCTCTATACTGAGTCACATATGACGGTATCGCGCCAAAGGAGAACGCCGTGACCACGTCGCAGATATCCCTGCTCGCGCTCATCTTGGTTGGGGGCATCGGCATCCTGCTTATCGGAGTGAGCGCGCTCATGAAAGCCGTCGCTCGCAAGAAAGCCAAGGCCTGTACCGCCGTGACCATGGGAACGGTCATCGAGCATCGCTTTATGGGCGAAGGCAGGATGTATCCCGTTTTGGAATACGCCGTCGACGGCACGCAATACCGCGCGAAAAAACAATTCCGTGGCATAAAGACCAAAAGCTTGTCGGGACTCCCCATCCGCACGCAAGCCACCGCCTACGAAGACGCCAAGGGCTGGCTGCACGTGCAGACAGGCCCCATCGCCCGCCTAGGCACCCTCGCGGAGCAGCTTTGGCCCCTCGGTAGCCAAATGACCGTGTACTACAACCCCAGCAACCCAGACAAAAGCTATGTCGAACGCCCCATCGTGGGCAACTTTGCCACACTGATGTTTAACATCGCAGGCTTCTTGCTCATCACGATGAGCATCTTGCTCTATGTTCTTATCCAGCGCTAGCTCAAACTGATGCGCCCCGCGCCCCATGCGCCGCAACGACCGTTACGACACCAAGGATCAGCCATGGCAACACTTTCCGAACAAGAACGCAAGCGTATCCAGCGATACTGCATCTATCCCAAGATTGCCGGCGCAGCGCTTGCCATGGCGTTTGTGCTGCCTTTTTTGATCATTCCCTTCGAAATGATTGACGATATCGTCTTCCATCATGAAAGCTTCCAGGAGACGAGCATGATGACCGCCTTGGCGCTCACCGCCGTCGAGCTCGCCATCTTCTGCTACTGCGCGCTCGCGCCGCGCTTTGGCATGCGCGGCAAGCAGTGGAAAGAAATGCAGCGCCGACTCGCCGTCGAGCAGTCCGAGAAAGACCGCTCGGCACAAATCGCAGGTGTTGTTGGCACGCAGGCCGCCGCGCGCCTGCTTAAGAACAGCGACAACGAGACCGCGCGCAACTTGGGCGGCGCGGCAGAAGTCGCCGCTGCCGTAGGCGCCGTCGCCACCGCAGCTGACGTACTTACCGAAAGCTTCGCTAACGCAAAGGCCATGGCGGAGACCTATAGCGTGCCTATCCCCCGTGCAAAAAAAATGGATCATCGCACTTGTGGCGCTGCCCCTCGCAATCGTGTGCGGTGCCTATATCCCGCAGCTGGCGCAGGGAAACATCGAGATGCAGGAGAATGCCGAGGCCGCGGCCGAGCAGATCGCCATCGCCCGCAAGACGCTAGAGCCCGCATGCGAGTACGTGTCCGCCGATGATCCCTTCGAGCGATATCAAGATTACGGCTATCACGTCCGCGGCTATCTGCACGAAGGCGACTCAGATACCCAGAAGACCTATACGTACCTGGATTTCGACACCAAGGGAACGCTCAAGGAAGTCAGTTACATAGCAGAGATCGACCCCGACGCGAGCCTTGAGGACAACCTCGCCCGCATCGAGTTCGACTTGGACGAACTTTCCTCTGTCGTCCAAACCGTAGACGTCAAGACCGTGAGTCCCGAGCTCCTAGCACCGCAAAAGCTCCCCGAAGAGTTTAGGCAGGCTTTTTTGAACGGTTCGCTCTACGAGAGAATCTCCATCAGGACGAGCGACGACCCCATCAAAACGTACTATTCGTTTGACACGGAGCCCGAGGACGAGTTTGACGAGTACACCCATCCAAGCATCCGTATCACGTTGGTGGGCAAAACGAGCTAGGCGCCCAATGTGACAAAGGGACTGTCCCTTTGTCACATTCCATGAAAAAGGGCACCGGCGTTAGCCGATGCCCTAAAGCTGCTGCAGATTAACTCCTACAGCGTATGACTAAGACGAATCGAACTATTCGTCCCAAGAGAGGCTCTTACCAGTCTTCTTTGCCAGCAGCAAGAACAGACCGATGATGACGTTGCATGCAATACAGAAGATGAAAACGCCCTGGAAGGAGCCGACAAGCTCGTATACCTTCATCATGACGGGCATGCCAAAGGCGCCGACGATATAGCCCACGGAGCAGATGAGCGCGAAGATGCGACCAAAGTCACGGGAGCCAAAGACGTCCATCACCAAAACGGTCAGAGCGGTGCCGGCGATGACGTACATGACGTCGTTAACACCGGCAGCAAGAATGCTGAGCGTCGAGTTGCCGCTGCTCATCATGAGCATGACAAAGGAGAGAATCGAGACGGCGAGCCAGCTCAGAATGGCCTTGGTGCTGCCAAACTTATCGCAAGTGGTACCGACGATCGGGTTGAGGAACAGGTCGAACAGCGATGCGGCGGAAACCATGAAGCCACCCACCATGGGGCTAAAGCCGACCTCGGCGGCATAGGTGGGGAACAGCTGGTTCATGCAGCAAGTAAGCTGAACGAGGCAGAGGAAGCCGATGCAGAAAAAGAATGCAGGCGACTTAATAGCGCGTGCGTAGCTAACGCCACGTGCACTATCCTCGGTCGTCTCCTCGGTCTCGGCGACCGTCTCGCCTTCGACATAGCCATAGGGCAGCATGCCCTTGTCCTGGGGCTTATAGCGGATAATCAGGATGGAAGCGGGAAGAATGAGCACGGCGGAGACGCCAGCGAGCACCAGATAACCAGTCCTCCAGCCAGCAGCCTCAATGACAGAGGTGATGACGGGACTCATGATGAGCATGTAAATCGAGTTCACTGCCCAAGCGAGACCAATTGCCAGGCCGCCAGATTTTTTGAACCACTGGTCAATAACATCGGACATGGCGACGCCGGTAGTGAAGGCGAAGCAAACGCCAATCAAAGCACCAGCTGCGATGAACATCCAGACTTCGGTGTAGAAGGCCATGCCTGCGCCAGCGGCGAGCAGAATAAGCTCAACGACGGGGAGCCAAAACTTGCCAACAACCTTGGGGATGAGTTTTCCGACAAACGGAAGAGCCGCTGCAAGACCAATGAGCGTTGCAGTGAAGTAATACGAGAAGATGGAGTAGTCAAATCCGAACTCCTCGCACACGGGCGCGACGAAGGAGCCAGCGATTACGCTATAGGATCCGGTCGTACCGGCAGACATGAGGCCGAGCGCGATCACGAGAACCCATGCGTAAACCTTGCTGCTCTTTAACTTTGCATTTTCCATTGATACAGCTCCTAGAGACCCAGAAGGGCGCACATAACGGCCTTAATGGTGTGCTGACGGTTCTCTGCCTCACGGAAGATGACCGACGCGTTGGCCTCAAAGCACTCGTCCGCAATCTCAAAGCCCTCGGTGATGATTTCACGATGCAGGTCGTTCTTGCACTGGTCGAGCAACATCTTGCCAACGCGGTGATTTGCGTTGTGAACAGAGGGGAGCTCGTGCATGCAGAAGATGTCGGGGTTGTTGGTGCGCTTGCACAGCTCACTGGTGACGCGATAGGGGTACAGGGACTCGGCGTCGCCAAGCCAAGAGTTGTAGTCGTCAGGGTCCAGAACCTCGTCGCCGCACTCGGGGTTGATGTAGCGCCACTCCTCGGTAACGATTACGTCGACACCGTCCAGAGCATCAAGGTCAGAGGTGATGGTGAAGGTCCTGTTAGGCGCGTACTTGGCGTAGCAGGCCTCAACCTCCTCGATCATTTCCTTGCACATCTGGTGACGGAGGTCGTCGGGGCCGATGGCGAGGAAGTCCATGTCGAGCATCGCGCACAGACGGCCATACCACACGGGGGCGCCGGCGCAGTTGCCAACGAAGGCCATCTTCTTGCCACGGCTCGTGCGCAGACCACCCCACTGCTCCTCCATCGTGAGAGCGTCAGCGAGCATCTGGGTCGGGTGATCGCCGAGGGTGAGGGCATTGATGACTGGAATATCGACCAAGTCGGCGACATCATAGAGGAACTGCTCGTCCTTTTGTGCACGATAGACAATGAGATCATACATGCCGTTGAAGACGCGCATGGCATCCTCGATGGTCTCGCAATCGCCCATGTGGGAGTTGGTCAGATAGGTGAAGCCCATGCCCAGGTCGTTGCAAGAGGTCTCAAAGGCGCAACGAGTGCGGGTCGAGCCCCACTCAAAGTTGGCGAGAACGTTCTTGCCGGGGAAGTAGCGCTGGTCGACACCGGACTTTTTCTGGGCCTTGAGGTTCCAGGCAAGATCGATGAGGTAACGGAAATCCTCAGAGGAAAGATCGTGGATGTTGAGGTAGTCGCGACCGCGAAGGCTGTTGTTCATGCCTATTTCCTTTCAATTGTTTGATGGGTAAGTGTCGAATGCGCCCCCGAGGGAAACACGGATATCCCTCGGGGACTGTAAATGTGGCGCTTGGATCAGGCAGCGCAAGTTTAAGAACTTGCTAGCAGCTGGCGGCCACGTCCTTGGTCCAGCAGTGCACGCCGCCGCCGGACAGGTTAAGCGCGAGAGAGTCGATCATGATGACCTTGCGATCGGGGAAGCAGCTCTCAAGAACCGCCTTGGCCTGCTCGTCCTTCTCCTTCACGACTTCGCTCATGCCTTCGTGGTAATAACGCTGGCCAAGAACGACGCCGTTGCAGATGAGGAAGTTGCAGTAGCTTGCTGCGGCATAAAAGTGAACGGGGCCTTCGGGCCAAGGGGTGCCATCCATGAACTTGCCGCCCATTTCGTCGATGAAGCCCTTATACAGCTCGTAGTCCTCGTCGCCGGGGGCGATGACAACCTCGATCGGCTCGGCAGTGGGCATGCGGACGATTTCGAAGGGCTTGCCCTCCCAGTCCGTCTCGGCGCGTAGAATCTCGTAGGCGGCGTCGATGCGACGACGCGATTCCGCGCCCGCCTTGCTCGAGGCGGCCTCCTCATCGGATACCTCGGCAAGAAGAATCTTGTTCGGGGTGATAAAGCGGCACATCTCATCGATGTGGGCGGCGAAGCTCATGCCGAAGACAGGAGTTCCATCTTCCTTCTCGTCGAGGATGCCCAGTCGATAGTCGTCGTCCTCAAGCATAGGCTGCGGCAGCCAGATAACCTTGTTGAGGTTGTAGATGCGCTTGTACTCGGCCTCCACTTCCTCTTTTGAGAACTCGGGATTGCGCTTGCGGCATTCCGTGTCCTCGATGGCGATCAGGGTGCCGTGACCGTCAAACTCGCGGTCGCCGCCCTCCGAAACCATTTCGGAATTGACGATATCGAAGCACCCGAGCGCAACCGCCATGTGAACAGCTGCCCTGCGTGCGGACTGGCACTCTGGGGAGTTCTTGTCCCACACGCCATAATAGGTCCAAGCGGGGTTGACCATATGGGAATGGCCTTCGTCGTCGACCATGATGCTGGGGCCGTTGTCGCGAACGTAGAAGTTGGAGTCTTCGAACTGCGTAATCTGGATACGGTCGAGATCCACCCCTTCTTCTTTAAGGCGCGAGCAGGCTTCCTCGTAGGAGCCGGGGGTGCCACAGTTGAGGTTGACCGTAACGTCGCCATACTCAAGCAAAGCTTTAATTACGTCAACGCAGGGCTGGCGATTATCGAAGCCCTCTGCGCGAATGTAATCGGGAAGCCATGTCACATAGACGTTGGAGCGTTTCTCAAACTCGCCCGGCATACGATAGTTCTCGTACATGGTTGGTCCTTCCGTCGGGTTTCCCGCAATGCTGTCCGGCCGCGACAATAGCGGGGTTACACCAGCTATAGTACTACTATACCTACCGTTCGGTAGGTGTTTTTGTATAATTACCGTTCGCCTGTCGATACCTACCGTTCACCGTTTATAGTGGTCGTGTTTGGACACGAATTGATGTTCCGTTGCCATTCTTAATAATGTTGGCAATGCGGAAGTGATTTGCAATGGAGAAGTGAAGCGTGAGCACAAAGGGAAAAATATTGGACGCAATGTATGATCTTGTGGCAGAAGTCGGTTACGACAAGGCGTCCATTGGAAAAATCTGCGACCGTGTCGGTATATCCAAACCATCGGTGTACTACTACTTTCCCTCTAAAGAGGATATTTTCACCACGCTCTTAGATAGTATGTTTCCGACTATCGACTATCAGCGCGACTACTCGCTAATAGTCGATAGGGACGGATTCAAGGCGGCGCTTATCGAGCTCGGCAATTCGGTTATAGGTGGCTATCGTAGTGATGAAAAGCGCCGTCGCGTGCTGGCCGAGGTCAGTATTCAGGCAAATCGAATCCCTGCAGTTCAGGAACGTCAGGCAACGGCGATCAACCGAACTATGGACGCGCTTAAAGACATCCTTCTCCATGGCCTAGAAATTGGCGCGTTTTCCGATGAAACAGACGTCATGCTGTACGTGCAGATTCTTTACACCGTACTTGAGGGAGCGAGCAATACCGTTGCCCAAGATGAAGACATCGATGAAAAGGCTGTTTGGGCAGGGATCGTCGAACTCATGTTTAAATAGGCGCGTAATAACAGAGGCACCTTGGCAAGCGCGATGCGACGACTTGCGAGGTCGCGGAATGGTTCGAAACCCGTGTTCGCGATGATTGCAAAAGTTGTTGAATAGAAATTGGGGCCGATTCCAGCTATGTTGGAATCGGCCCCAATTTCGTTTTAACTTGCGGAGACAAATGACAGGGCTGAAGGGCAGTTCGTTGGTCAGGTTATTTCGCGGTAGTCTTATTGAGGAGACCGGAAACTAAAGCAAATGTCGCAATCAGAAGGTTGCAGATGATACAGAAGACGAATACTCCTTGGAAAGACCCTGCCATACCGTAAACCTTCATCATGACTGGCATTCCGAAAGCTCCGACAACATAGCCCGCTGAGCAAATAATCGAATAGATCCTTCCAAAATCGCGTGATCCGAAGAGCGAGAGGAGAATCATCGGCATTGCAGTTCCAACGATGGCGAACATGACGTCGTTTACGCCGGCCGCGATGATGGAAACGGTCCCGTTGCTTCCGCCAAAGATGAGAAGTAGGAATGAAAGAATGCTGACTCCCGTCCATGCGACCGTTGCTTTAATAGCACCGAGCTTGTCACATGTTTTGCCTACGAAGGGATTTAGGAAAATATCGGAGAGCGAAGCCGCCGAAACCATTAGGCTTCCCACGATGGGATTGAAGCCGACCTCGCTTGCATAGGTCGGGAACAGCTGGTTCATGCAGCAGGTGAGTTGCGCCACGCAGAGCAGAAGGGCGCAGAGAATAAAAGATGGCGTTTTCGCGGCATCGCGGAGCGCCATGCCCGAAGAGACATCTTCCTTTTCATCGGCGCTGTAGCTCTCATGGGTTTCGGAGGTAGTCTCTCCGTACGGAAGCATATTGCGATCAGAAGGCTTAAGGCGAATGATAAATGCGCTTGTGGGCAATATCATGGCTGCAGAAACGGCCGCAAGTACGATGTAACCCGTACGCCAGCCTTGCTGCTCGATGACCAGTGTAATGACAGGACTCAATAGCAGCGTGCAGAGAGAATTAACGCCCCACGCAAGGCCGATGGCAAGACCAGACGATTTACTGAACCATTGGTCAATGACATCGGACATGCAGACACCCGTTGTGAACGAAAAGCAGATGCCGATCACTGCGGCGGAGACGATGAACATCCAGACCTCGGTGTAGAACGCCATTGCGGCGCCGGCGGCAATAAGGACGAGTTCAACGCAAATATGCCATGGTTTGCCGATTACTTTTGGAATGAAACGACTCAAAAGCGGAAGCCCAAGCGCAAGGCCAAGAAGAATCGCGGTGAAATAGAAAGAGAAAGAAGTGTAGTCAAAGCCCAGGTCTTCACATACAGGAGCGATGAATGAGCCGGCAATGATGCTGTAGGTGCCGGTTGTTCCCGCAGACATTAAACCGAGCGCAATAACGACAATCCAAGCAAATGCGCCGCTCTCACGGGGGCGGTCCTTTTCGGCTGGTGCGATGAGAGTCATGGTTACTCCGTTTCTATCGGCAATGCAACCTATATGCCTACCGATAGGTATATAAAGATGGAGATTCTTCGTCAAGTGTTAAGCGGGGAGCGGGGACCCTTAACGTGCCGAACGGTAATTGGGCCCCCAATGCGACAAAGGGACTGTCCCTTTGTCGCATTATTCGGAGCGCAGGGCCTCCACGGGATCCTTCTTGGATGCGCTGCGGGCCGGCAGCAGGCCGGCAACGACCGTCAGCAGCACCGAAACTGCAATAAGCACCAGCGCATCCTGCACGGGCAGGCTCATCAGGTTGGGGACCTGTTTGGCCGCAAGCGCCCAAGCATTGACCGGGAAGCTCACGGCCACCACGACGACAATGGCAAAGACGCCGGCGATGAGGCCCTCGATAAAGGTCTCGGCATTGAATACGTTGGCCACGTTGCGCTTTGACGCGCCAATCGCGCGCAGGATGCCAATCTCCTTTTTGCGCTCCAGCACGCTGATGTAGGTGATAATGCCGATCATGATGGAGCTCACCACCAAACTGATACTCACGAATGCGATGAGCACCAAGCTGATGGTGTTCACGATGTCGGTCACCGAACCCATGATGATGCCCATGTAGTCGGTGTACGAGATCGCCTGTTCATCGTGGCCAACGGCTTTGACCTGCTTGTTGTACGCATCGATGTGATCGAGTACGCGCTCCTTGGCCTCAAAGTCACGCGGGAAAATCTTGACCGAGATGGGGTCTGCCTCGTCCGCATAGCCCAACGTGGTCAGATTGTTATCGTAGGTGAGCTTTGCCGCCTTGGCATAGCTCATCATGAGCGAACTCAGGTCCTCAGCGTCCATGTTAAAGTGGATAGCGCGAGCAAAGGCGTTTGCATCCACGCGCATGGCGCTCGCCAAGTTGGCAAAACTCGAAGACATCTGCGTCGCCATTTGGTCCATGAGCCCTGCCGCACCCGCCTTGAGCTGGGTTGATACCGTCGTCGCAATCTGCTCGCTGACCGCCTTCATCACCTGATCCATAGACTGCTGCAAATACGGAGCCAGCTGCTTTTGCACATAGTCGCCCATCACCTGCTGCAGACGCTCGGCCAGAGCATCGCCGCCGAGTGCCCTGAGCTGAGCCAGGTATTGCTGGGCGTCGGCATCATGCTCAAGATACGTCGAGAATGCGGCAGCAAGCTTTGACGCGTCCTTAAGGTCTTCGGGCGACAGCGCCTTAAACTGGTCGGACTGCATAAAGCCCTCAAACAGCTGATTGGCAAGCGTTCCCACCTGCTGCATTTGCTCGGGCGTGAGCTCCAGACCGTCAAAGATGCCCGAGAAATCCGGAGCCGGCGCCTTGGCCATGATGTCACTAAAGTCGATGTCTCGCCCAACACCCGAAAGGTCAATATCCAGCCCGGACAAATCAAGGCTAGAAAGGTCCATGCCGCCGGCCGCACCCGAGAGCGCAGATGCATCGAACGAGAACGCGCTCTTCAGCGCCGCCTCGTCCACACTGAACATGCTGCTCAGATCCACGCCTTGCTTGGCCTCGCTCTGCAGCTCGTCGAAGGTTTTGCCCGTAAAGACATCCGTCTCGGGGTGGGCAAGCTGCTCCTGCACAATCTGCGAATCGGCGGCGCGCTTCATAAGCTGGCAAGTCAGCGCATGCGTATAGGCAATGCCCGGAGTCAATGCGCTCGCGTTGGCCGTCTCGTTGGGTCGCACCACGCCCACAATGCGCACGTCAATACCGTCGGCAACCTTGGCGGCCATAAAGTCGGCGTCGCCAGACATGTCGGTCCACATGCCGGTCTCTTCGTTTTTGCGATAGGCATCGGCCGGCGACAACACCTTAAATGTCGTGGACAGCGCATCGTCGTAGGTAAAGTCGGTGCCGGTCTCGGGCGTCTCGACCTTGCCGTCGGCCGTCATGGCGCTGTTGACCAGGTCGTTGAGCTCATCGATATCCAGCGCGCCGATGCTATAGAGCGTATAGTCGCCCACCGTGCCGCGGTCCGAAAGCACCATCACGGCTTCGTTGGCGGACGTGGGCCAATGGCCGGCAACGACATCGTATTGGCTGTCGAGCAGGCTCTGGTCGTCAATCATCTCGTTAAAGACCGAGGTCCCCATGGAATCCATGCTCACCGTTGCCGCCGAGCTTGCGCCTCCGCTCATGGCCTCGGTCATAGCGTTGGGAACAAGCCGAACGGGCCTCTCGTCGCCCTTGCTCAAACGATAGACAACCGGCGTCACGCCGTAGCCGTACTGGATAGCGTTGACCTCTTTGTCGATACCGTCACCGCCGCCGTCAAGCCATGCCTTAAAGCTCGTCATATCGTTAGATTTAACGCTTGCGAACATATCCTTTACGGCCGTGACCACCGGGATCTTATCGGTCCCCTGAGCCTTGCCACCGGTGGCGCCATCGGACGAGCCCTCGCCCTTGGATACCTCCTCATCGGCAGCCCCATGCCCGCCCATCATGGACGACAGGTCGTAATCTTGTTTGGAAATCGTAAGCGGGTAGCTCGAGAGTGTGTCCTCCTCGACCTTTTTGATGTAGCCGTTTACGCCGTTGGAGAGCGCCAGAATCGCCGCGATGCCAATAATGCCAATCGAACCAGCAAAGGCCGTCATAGCCGTACGGCCCTTCTTAGTCAAAAGGTTTCGGGCAGAAAGCCCCAGCGCTGTCACAAAGCTCATCGATGTTTTGCGCGTAGGCTTTGCCTCGCGACGCGCGGCATTGGCAACATCAAAGGGGTCGGAATCGTCGGTGATCTTGCCGTCCGCCAGGTTGACGATGCGCGTGGCGTACTGGTACGCCAGCTCGGGATTGTGCGTGACCATGATGACCAGACGGTCGCGCGCAACGTCCTTGAGCAAATCCATGACCTGCACGGATGTCGTTGAGTCCAAGGCGCCGGTCGGCTCGTCAGCCAGCACGATTTCGGGGTCGTTGATCAGGGCGCGGGCGATGGCCACGCGCTGCATCTGCCCGCCCGAAAGCTGGCTCGGGCGCTTGTCAACGTGCTCGCCCAGACCGACTGCCTCGAGCGCCTTGCGCGCACGTTGGCGGCGCTCGGCATGCCCCACACCCGTGAGCGTAAGCGCCAACTCCACGTTTTCCAAAATGCTCTGATGCGGAATGAGGTTATAGCTCTGGAACACAAAGCCGATGCGATTATTGCGATAGGCATCCCAATCGCGGTCGTTGAAGTCCTTGGTCGAGATGCCGTCGATCAGCAGGTCGCCGGAATCGAAATGATCGAGTCCACCGATGACGTTGAGCATCGTAGTTTTACCCGAACCCGAGGGACCCAGAATGGCTACGAACTCGTTATCGCGAAAAGACAGGCTTACGCTGTCGAGCGCTACCTGCGTAAACGACTGCGTAACGTACCTTTTGCAAATATCTCTGAGATCCAGCATGGACGGCAACCTCTCCCCCGCCGTTCGCATCCAACGCGTTTGACCTACTCTATCAGCTTTTTTGCCGGTACCAGCAAGGAATGTAACGAACAAAAATGTAACGAACAAAAAACGGGACGGCACGCCGTATGGCGCACCATCCCGCACATAACATCGAAGGTGTGACAAAGGGACTGCCCCTTTGTCACACCTTTGTCGCATTCGAACCTACTGTTCGCTCTTCGCGAGTGCCTGATCGATCAGTTTGTTGAGCGCCTCACGCTGCTCAGCGGAGTTGATGCCGCCCATGATCGGCTCTCCCACAATGTTACCGTTCTGGTCGATCACGTAGGTGGTCGGGAACGAGTACAGGTTGGAGGTGAACTTTCCGGCCTCGCTGTCCGACTTAAACCAGATGTTCTTATACGTCACGCCCTTCTTGGAAAGCACGTCCTTGGCATCGGCCACCTCGTCTTTGTTGCCATCGAGCGTAAAGGAATTAACGCCCACGACCTGGCCGCCCTTCTCGGCAAGCTCCTTGTTGAGCTTCTCCAGATCGCCCAGCTCTCCCACGCACGGCTTGCAAGTGGTAAACCAGAAGTTCATGACGGTGACCTTGTTCTTGGAGAACAGCTCGTCGCTGTTTACATCGTTGCCGTCCAAGTCCTTGCCCTTAAAGCTGGGGAACTTCGTCTCCTCGCTCTCGCCGTTGGTCATCCCTGCGGTCGAGGCATCAACGCTCTCCCCCTCGCCGGGCGTGCTGCCGCATCCGGGGAACTCCTTCTCCAGCGCCATGAGCTTGTCCTCGATCTCCTTGACCTGCTGCGCGCCGGCCTTGAGCATCTTGAGCTCGTCAGCCGTAAACTGGTCCTTGGCACCCTCGATAGTATCAAGCAAAAAGTCTCCGTAGTTCTTGCCGTCCTCAATCATGGGAGTGTCTTTGTTGGCCGCAAGGAACACCTTTTCCCATAGGGCGTTATCGCTCGCAAAGATCTCGTTTTCCTTTTGCAGTAGCTGCTGATACAGTTCGGCCGCCTCCTCGGCGCTCGACGGCTTTTGCGCTATGAGCTCGGCAATCTGCGCATCGCCGCTCGCAGTATCGTTCGCGTTACTCTTGGGTGCAGAACACGCCGCGAGACTTAGCGCCAGCACGGGCAGCATCAACAGAGCCGCAATTTTTGACAGTTTCATGGTTCCTCCGTTTATATCGAAACTTATATAGGTACCTATTTGTTTTCGCAGGCTTGCGCGGACTGCGCGGGCTTGTCGCCCGTCACACCCAGCCCGTAGCGAAAGCTAATGGCATCGACGGGGCACGCGCCCACGCATTTGCCGCAACGAATGCACTCGGCATGGTCGGGTGTACGCGTAACGTCCACGTCCATCTGGCACACCCTGGCGCACTTGCCGCACGAAACGCACTTGCCCTGGTCAACCTGGATCCCCAGCAAAGACACCTTGTTCATGAGCGCATAAAACGCACCGAGGGGGCAAATCCATTTACAGAAGGGGCGATAGAACAATACGCTCAGCACCGCAACCACAATGAGGATCGCGAGCTTCCAGGAAAAGAGCTTTCCCAGCGCGGAGCGGATTCCCACGTTCATGATGGACAGCGGAATCGCGCCCTCGAGCACACCTTGCGGGCAGATGTACTTGCAAAAGAACGGGTCGCCCATACCCACATCGTTGACCACCAAGACGGGCAGCAGCACCACGGCAAACAGCAGCACGGCATACTTGATGTACGTGAGCGGCTTGAGCTTTTTCGTGGAGAGCTTTTTGCCGGGAATCTTATGCAAGAGCTCTTGCAGCCATCCAAACGGACACAAAAAGCCGCATACAAAACGTCCCAGCAGCACCCCGATCAAAATGAGTGTTCCGGTGACGTAATACGAAAAGCTGAACTTAGATGAACCCACCACCGACTGAAACGACCCGATGGGGCACGCACCCGAGGCCGCTGGACACGAGTAGCAGTTGAGCCCCGGCACGCAGACGGCTTTGCCCGCCCCCTGGTAGATACCTCCCTTGGCAAAATTAGGCAGGTGAATGTTGGTCGCAAGCGTCGCCGCCGCCTGAATCAATCCGCGAAATCGCGCCAAAAGATGCGATACGGTGTTTTTTCTTTTAACCAATTCCGATACACTCCAAGCACAGCCTGATTGCCTTGGCCAGCACGGCATCTGCCTCGCCGCGCATAATTCCAAAGCCAACCATGGCTACCCCAACGATCAGCAAAGCCACCTGCGCCACGGGCTTAATCGCTTTGAACAATCTGACCACTCCTTTCGTTTCGCGACCCATTGGACCATACCGACTATAAAATCCGTGTTAAGCGTGAATGACAATGCAAGGAGAACGTTATGCGCATCTTGGTCATCGAGGACGAGCGGGCGCTGTGCGATGCGACCGCACGCAGCCTGCGCAACTTGGCCTATAGCGTCGACTGCTGCTACGACGGGCAGCAGGCGCTCGATCTGCTCGATGTCGAGACCTTCGATCTTGTGGTGCTCGACCTCAATCTCCCCCATGTCGATGGCATGACCGTGCTCAGACAACTCAGAACAACTGATTGCGAGACGAAAATGCTCGTGCTGTCGGCACGCGGCGAGGTCTCCGACAAGGTAGCGGGGCTCGATGCGGGCGCCAACGACTACCTCACCAAGCCGTTCCATCTTGACGAGCTGGCGGCACGCATACGTAGCCTCACGCTCAGGCGCTTTACGCAAAGCGACGTTGTTCTAACCTGTGGATCGCTGAGCTTTGACACCAAGGCGCGCGTCGCCTCAGTGGGCGACGAGGCCCTATCCCTCACGCGCAAGGAGACCGGCATCTTGGAATACCTGATGCTTAACCAGGGGCGGCCGGTGAGCCAGGAGGAGCTCATCGACCACGTATGGGACAGCAGCGTCAACAGCTTTAGCAACGCGACCCGCGTTCATATCTCGTCACTGCGAAAAAAGCTGCGCGGTGCGTTGGGGCACGACCCCATCCGCAACCGAATCGGCGAAGGCTACGTTATGGAGGATGGCAAATGAAGCGGCTGTCGCTGCAGTGGCGCATCACGTTAATGACGGCCCTGCTGATATGTTCGACCTGCGTACTTATGAATTGCCTGGTTGGCTACTCCGGCATGCGCTACATGGACTCGATTGGTGAGAAGGTATCGGCGCATAGCGAGGTGGAGGCGGCCTCGCCCAGCTCATTTGACCCGACAAACAAAGAGCTCGACGACGCGCTGACCATCGTCGTAAACGACGCCCAAGAATCGTTTGGCGCGACGAGCTGGTATATAACCGCGGCGGTAACGCTGCTCGGCGGCGTGCTGGCCTACTTTGTAAGCGGGCGTGCGCTGCGACCGCTGCGCTTCTTTGCGACGCAAGTCGAGAGCGTGCGGCCCGACAACCTCGCCGACACAAAAATCAGCGAGGACGTGCCCTCTGAACTCAGGCGCTGCAGCGCGTCGTTTAACGACATGATTGCCCGCCTTGACGAGGGATTTTCCGCACAAAGACAGTTTACGGGCAATGCGGCGCACGAGCTGCGCACGCCACTTGCGCTCATGCAGGCCCAGGTTGAGCTGTTTTGCGCCGAGCACCCCGACGTCGACGCCGATACAGCGAGCCTGCTCGGGCTGCTGCAGGAGCAGACCGAGCGGATGACGCACATGACAAAGACCCTGCTCGAGATGAGCGAGCTGCGCAGTGTCCCTTGCAACGATGCGATTGACCTGGCGCCGATGATCGAAGAAGTACTCACGGACCTGGCGCCCCTTGCCGAGCAAAAAGACATCACGCTTACAAGTGAGGGCGACGCGCAAACGATCGGCAGCGATACGCTAATCTATCGGCTGCTGTTCAACTTGGCCGAAAACGCCATACGTTACAGCGCGCCCAACTCGACCGTGCAAATCAACGCCTGCGCCGAAGGCGACCGCGTGCTGCTACGCGTGCGCGACCAGGGGCCGGGCATTCCCGAGCAATACCAGACGAGCATCTTCCAGCCCTTCTTTCGCGTCGACAAATCGCGCAGCAGGGCATACGGCGGCGTGGGGCTGGGGCTTGCGCTGGTCTGGGAGATTGCCGCACTCCACGGCGGCTCCATCGAGGTCGAAGAGAGCTCGGAGCGCGGAACGACCATGCTCGTGACCCTTCCCGCGCATAACATCGAAGATGCGACAAAGGAACTGCCCCTTTGTCACATCTGTTAGTTCGCAGGATACGTGAGGCCCAAGATGCGCGAAATTGGGCGAAGCGCCAGCAAAAAGCCCCCGCTTCCAAGCGGAAACGGGGGCTAGGTGAGTTAGCTTACTCCCACTCGACCGTGCCGACGGGCTTCGGCGTGAGGTCGTAGCAAACGCGGCAAATACCGGAGACCTCGGCGGTCACGCGAGCGGTAATGCGCTTGAGCAGCGCCCAGTCGAGCTCAGGTACCTCGGCGGTCATGACATCGACGGTGTTGATGCAGCGGATGATGCAGGGCCAGTCGTAGGCGCGCTTGCCCTCGCGCACGCCGGTGGCGCGGAAGTCGGGCACGACGGCAAAATACTGCCAGATGGTCAGACCGGCCTTGTCGATCTCCTCGCGCACAATGGCGTCGGCCTCGCGCAGTGCCTCGAGGCGGTCGCGGGTGATGGCGCCAAGGCAACGGACGCCCAGGCCGGGGCCGGGGAACGGCTGGCGCTCGACCATGTTCTCGGGCAGGCCGAGCTCGCGACCCACAACGCGCACCTCGTCCTTGTACAGCAGCTTGACGGGCTCGCAGAGCTCAAACTGCAGGTCCTCGGGCAGGCCGCCAACGTTGTGGTGAGCCTTCACGCCGTCCTGCGACTCCAGAATGTCGGGATAGATGGTGCCCTGGGCGAGGAAACTGACCTCGTCGCCAACCTTGCGGGCCTCCTCCTCGAACACGCGAATGAACTCGGCGCCGATAATCTTGCGCTTGGCCTCGGGCTCCTCGACGTCCACGAGCTTATCCAGGAAGCGATCAGTAGCGTCGACATAGACCAGGTTCGCATCCATCTGGTTCTTGAAGACGTCGACGACCTGTTCGCTCTCGCCCTTGCGCATCAGGCCGTGGTTCACGTGCACGCAGATGAGCTGCTTGCCGATAGCTTTGATGAGCAGGGCCGCAACTACAGAACTGTCGACGCCGCCGGAAAGAGCCAGCAGGACCTTCTTGTCGCCAATCTGCTCGCGGATTGCAGCAACCTGCTCATCGATGAACACCTGGGCAAGTTCGGGAGTGGTGATACGCACCATGTCGTCGGGACGCTTGTTGGGATCCATGCAAAGCTCCTTTTCGGTTCGATGAGAATGCGCTACACGTATGCAAACGCACCGTCATATGACCTCATTATATGCAGAGCGAGGTTCGTTTCCCATCGCTGCGACGGAGCTTTTTGTAGGGGTGGCAATTTTTCTATATCCCAAGGTCAGCTAGACTTCGGTAGCCACCTTGGGAGCATCGCCAATAGACTCTTCCTTTATACGTTCGGCATAATCGTAGGCGATAACCACAAATTCCAGTCCCGATCAACAGGGGAAAATGGCTGCTAATGTTGCCAGCTGTTGGGAGATGGAAGATGGACTGCGATGGCTACCCGCGCATTCCCATGCCGTTGATGTGCACTGCCTTTGTGCCGGGGCAGATTGACGCTGCGGTTGCAGGCATTTCCGACCCCGATTCACGCGCCATCGCCACGGCAGAAGCGCTGTACTTTCGCGGACAGGCCACACTCGCCGCCGAGACAGCACGCCCCTATCTTGACGCCACCGACCCCGCGCTGCGCTATTCCGCATGCCTTATCTGCGGATATGCCAGTCTGTCGCTCAACCGTATCACCGATGCCCGTCGTTGCCTTGCGGGCATCCTCGATACGCCAACTGACGAGGAATCGTCTGCCGTCCACGCCACGCATATCCTGTTCGCCTCCGCCGCGAGCGTCCTGTTGCACTTGCCTTCCCCGTATTCTGCCGAAGAGTTTTATCCACTTGCGGCGCATCTGCCCGAAGGCCTGCGCCTGTTCGCCAGCTACGTGATGGCGCACGCGTTGTATCTGCGCGGCGAATACGGCCGCAGCCTGGGCATGGCGGAAAACGCCCTGATTATGAAACAGGGAAGCTACCCCATCTCGGAGCTATTCCTGCACTTGTCGGCCTCGATGGCCTGTATGAGTCTCAAAGACGTCGACGCCGCAAAAGCGCACTTTGGCGCCGCTTGGGACATTGCGCGCCCCGACGGCCTTATCGAGCTCATCGGCGAACACCATGGCCTTTTGCAGGGACTCATCGAGGCATGCCTAAAATCGCAATACCCTGACGATTTCGCTCGCATCATCGAGATCACGTATCGATTCAGCTACGGCTGGCGGCGCATCCACAACCCCGATTCGGGCGAGGACGTGGCCGACGATCTAACGACCACGGAGTTCACCATGGCCATGCTCGCCTGCCGTGGGTGGACCAACGCCGAAATCGCACGCCATATGGGCGTGTCGCCGGGCACTGTTAAAAACCGCCTATCCGGCGTATATGCAAAGCTTGGCATCGGCACGCGCGCCGAGCTGGTCGCGCATATGCTGCGTTAGCGACCGGGCTGCCAAGCGCATCGAACGCGTTCCGGAACCCGGCACTTCGCTCGATCAATTTGGACATTTTGACCCTTGAACGGCACTACCGCCACGAAGCGTCTTCTCGCAAAATTGGATTATTTCCACCGATATTTGCGGGATGGGAGCCCAAGATGCTTGATCGCCGTTCGTTACTTGTTGCTGGAGCGTCCTCGCTGGCGAGCATTATGTTGCCTCGCGTGCCGGGAAGAGAAAATGCCTTCCTGCTGCCGTTCGCGCCCACCGCGGCCTATGCCGACGAAGAAGATCCCTTCAAGGTGCTCGTTCTCTCGCGCACCATGTTTGGTGTGGTCGTGGTCGACGTCGCCAACAAGAATACGCCCATCGCAGGTGCCCAGGTCACGCTCACATCGCGCTATGCCGTAGGCAAGCAGCTCACCGCCACGACCGATGACGAAGGCACGGCCATCTTTGAGGTCGCCCCTCTTTCGGAAGACTACGTGGACGAGGCAACGCTTCTCGACGCGTACGACTTTAACGGCGGCATCTCCATTAGCATGGCGGGCTACCGCGATGTCGAGATTCCCCTTGCGCGTATCCAGGGCGGCACCGCCATAACCGCGCCCACGCGTCCGCTGTCCGACGGCGAGCCGTACTTCCGCCAGCTCACATTCGACGAATGGGACATCCAGTACGCTGATGCCACGTTCATGGCATTGCCGAAGGACGACGCGGCAAACGACCAACCCGACACGCATGCCTTTATTGTACAGGCACATCTGCCACAGGGTGGACAGGCAACGCTGCACATCAACAAGGTAATGCCCGCCACGGGTAGCTCGCCCGAAACCGTCACGCAGATCGGCCAGATCAAGGCCAGCGCATCAGGCGCGGATAATCTGGCGACGTTCACACTCGAAGACAAGTTTCTCGACGCGGCATCGGGCCTTCTGGAGGAAGGGTGCAAGCTGCGCTTTGTCCTCGACTATCAGGGCAAAACCTACACGCTCTCATCCCCCATGGCCGTTGTCACCGCGCCGGCCGCAAAGGCGGAATCGGGCTCGACCACTATCGTCCCCACTACCATGGACCAAGAGGTCACTCCGTTTGATTTCCCCGCGGCGTTTCCCGGCATCGGCGGCAATAAGTTCACGTGCTGGATACCCACATTTCCGATCCTCTTCGATTTCTCGTTTGCTGGATACGTGCTGTTTGGCGGAGGATACAAACCAGCCAGCTATATGAACGATTCGGGCAACCCTGATCCGGAATACTGGAAGAAATCGCCGCGCGAGTCGGGCGCCAAGCAGGCAAACCGCTACCTCGACGAGATGGAGGGGAAGTGGAATCAGTACAAGAGTATGAGTGCCGGTTCGGGCACCGATCCAAGAAACACCAAGCTCCTTCGCCACCATTGCACGCCGCTGTTCACGATGGATATCGCCACACAGCTGTACGGCTCGCTTGCCTACGATTGGGTGGGCAAAACCTGGGGTAACAACAACGACCCCGCATACGGCAATATTAAGGCCCTCTTCCAGGTAAGAACCGACCTCAATTGGACCGAGCAGTTTACCCTAGGACCGGTGCCATTTTTCCTAAACGTCAACCCTTGGGTGCTGGCGAAGCTGGCGCTCGCTGTGGGTGCCCACACGCACGGCAGCGGCGCGGCGTTTTTTAAAAACATTTCGCTCGACTATTCAAACACGTCGGGCTCGTTCACCATCCAGATCGGACTTGCCGTCACCTTTGGCGCCGGCGTTGCAGGCGTCGCCTCGTCTGCCGTGCGCGGCGCCGCATCCCTCACGCTGTTCATTGGGTACGAGAAGGCGGACGGTCACCAGCTTCCGCGGCTGCGCGTAGGTGCAGACGTCGATGTCGATGTGATACTCCAGTTCGTAATGTTCAAGTGGACCACCAAGGCTTGGTCGGGGTCGTGGCCCACACTCATCGATTCGTGGAATATGTCGGTGAACAATGGCAACCAGTATGTGCTCCAACGCTCTGAGCTGGCATTGGGTGGAGATACGCCTTATACGCTGGATGCCTGCTTCGGCTCGGCCGGCAACGCCGAGGCAGGTGGTGTGCCGCAGTTTATCGCATCGGCCACCATCGTCACCAACGCCGAGCTGCTCGCACGCGCCGAGGTTAAGGCCACTGCCGTAAACGCCGCGCCTGTCGTGCGCGATTGGGATCAAGCGGTCACGCGCATTGAGCTCGAGACGAACGCGGAGAGCGACGACACGGGACAGGTCGAACATTTCGTCCACGCGCTGATGGAGAACGACGAAAATGCCGCGCCGATGTATGAGTACACCTACATCGGTCAGTCAACGAACGCCGTTGCGGACCCGAACGCCAATTCTGCCGGCGTGTCGGAGGACGAGCGTGGCGGCATAAAACCCTCGAGCGACAACGTGCTGTTTTCCGGCGTGCTCAGCGAAGCCCACATGAAGCTAACGATGATTGCCGGCGTAGAATGCCTGTTCCGTATCGCCTCGGTGCGCTACGGCGACAATGGCCGCTCGCGCCTGGTGGTGCACACAAAGGCAAACGGCACGTGGTCCGCTCCCACGCCCGTGGACTTTCCCCTTGGGTTTGGCGAGGGCGACGTGGAGCGCGACGGCATATTCGATTACGACTTCGACGTGGTGGAATATACGGACGGAAGAGGAAACCAGGACGCCTACGTGCTGCTGGTCTCGGGCGAGCGCCCCGCCGGCGACAACACCCTTTTCGATACGGCAAGCACAGCCGGCATACTGTCCGTTGTGCGCCTGCGCATAAGTAATGACGAGATCCGCGTGGTGTCGCATACGTCATGGCGCAGCATCTCGCGCGGCCGCCTGCAAGAGGATGGCTACCATTGCCTGCAGTGCCCGCGCATCACGGTAGGCAAGACGCTGGTCGACGGACGCCTGTCGGGTGCCTACCTCCACCGCCGCGGAACCACCGCAGAGAAGGCGCTCGGCAGCGAGGCCGAGGTTGCGCTGGAATGCTTTACCCTGTGGTCGGATGATTTGGGCGACAGCCTGACGTTCCGCCAAGTTCTTCGCTTTCCGCAAGCACCGTCGAGTATCGAGCTGAGCGAGCCCGAGAATATCAACGGCAAAATGGTGGTGCCCGTTGCGTACGAGACCGCAGACGGTTGCGGCTGCGCATCGTACGCCGTGATCGGCCAGTCCATTGCGGGCTGGGGCGTTATGCCACCAGACGCCACGGTGCCCCATGCGGTGCCGTGGCCACAACATTCGGGCTTTTTGGCCACCGTCAACGAGCAGCTGCAGCATATTACTTGGACGCGAGGCGCATCGGCATTTGCAACGCAGCCCGTGGGTGCCGCAGGCTGTGGCCCGGCATCGTTTAGCGTAAGCAACAACGGCAGGTGCGCGCTCTATGTAGAGAACACCGATGGCAAGGTGGGGCAAACCTACGACGAAGAAGGCAACCCGGTAGCAGTAATGGGCAAGCACTTCCGCATCTTCGCCAGCACCTTGGCAGGCGATCTGTTCACGGAGCCGTTCGTGATGTGCGAGCTGGACCATCCCGTCGATCAGATAACGACATTTTTGACGTCGGGAGGCATGCTCTCCGCGCTCGCCACGCACATTGTGAGCGCGGAGCAGAGCGAGGCAGAGCTGCACGGCATCGAAGTGCCTCTGGTGGCGTGTGCCACTCCGACGGGCGCGGTCGCTACCTCGGGCGCGGTGGTGCCCGGAGCAGCAGGCGAATCCTTCATGGTCACGGTGCGAAACGACGGCAACACTTTGCTGACTGCCGGCACAATCGATCTGTACCGAGAGGGCTCCAGCCAGCCGTTCTCCAGCGCATCCATCGGATTCGGAGCGAACGCACGCATGGCTTCGATCTACGATCCAGAGCTTGCCGAAGACGCTTCGGCCAACGACATGGCACACGTAAAGTACGCGCTCGAGACGCTGGGCGCACGTTTTGCAACGCACCCGCTGGTAGCCGACAACGGCAACGCCGTGCTGGCACCGGGTTGCACGGCACAGTTCCGCATGAGCTTCGCCATCCCCGAGAGCTGGAGCGACGAAGTGGGCAAACGCGTCACGCTGTATGCGAAGGCGCGTAATCTGGTGGCGCTCGATCCCGTAACGCTCGAGGAGATCCGACCGGGCGCAAACTCGGCGCTGAGTGCCGTTCTGCACGAGCTTCATGTGCCCGACGCGGCATGCGAACGCTCAGAAGTTCAGGTCGGCGTATGCGACAGCGCGGATACGACAGGACTTCACGACGCCCCAATGACGGTAGACGGCGATGGTGGCTCGAGTAGCAGCGGTACTGACGAGGGCGGTGGCTCCGGCGGAAGCAGCTCCGGCAGCGGCAAGGACCACGGCAATAACAAGCGCTCCGGAAAAGCGGGCGCGCTTGCGGGCACGGGCGATGTCAACGCTCCCCTTACGGCAGCCGCTGCAGCACTCGCCGCGGCAGGCGCGGGCCTCATCGCCTACAGCGCCCGCCGCACGGCGCTCGAAAAAGACACCGCCAATGAGGTCAATTCGGATAGGCCTCGCTAGCTCCTAGTTACATGTCATTATGGAAATCATGTTCGTCATTGCGCGCACGATGCCCCACTGCACCCGAAACCGCGCGAGGCATTGGCCCTGCTCATCGAGCACCAAAAAGGGCTGGCCCCGATAACTCGGAGCCAGCCCTGAGTCGCCTGACGTAAGAATCGCGGCGTTACTTGAGCTTCAGTGCCTCCATCATGGGCACGGCGGCATCCCAGTCGATCTTCCAGCCAATCGACACGCGGACGGTCTCGCCCGTCGCGGGAGCCGTCGCAAACAGTGTATGGCCGTTGTCGGGACCGGTAAAGCGCAGCCACGTTATGCCGTTGTACTCGACCTGGTCGGTTGTTGTCTCCTTGCCTTCGTAGACCTGCTCTAGGCTTGCAACCTCTTCCTCCGGCGAGCGCGGGAAGATGCTGATGTTCAGGCGTCCTCCAGTCTCGTCGTGGAAGAAGTTTGCCTTTTCGCGCTCTTCGTCGGACGAATCCAGCGTGTACCCATCGGCGGCCTCGATGCTGTACGATGCGCAGTCGATGCCCGTTAAATCTGCCTTCTCGCCAGAATCGGCCACGCCGCCGGCCGCCTTGAACTCCTTGGTCTCGCAGTCCGTGGTGTCAAAGTGCATGGCCTCATGATTCTTGGCGGGGGCATAAGCGTCTACGAACTCGACAGTGATGGGCCCGTAGTACGCCGTCTTGGGCGCCCAGAAATACACGTACTCAACGGTCTCGCCCGGAGCGATATCTGGCCTCTTGGAAAGATCGATGCCCTCGTGCAGCTCATCGGGAGCCTCGCTTGCAACGTAGTCGAGCACGGCCGCCTTGCCGGAAGTAAACAACGGGTCGCCTGCCTCAAGATCGCCCTGGGCAGCATGCACACGTTAAAGGAACTGAACGTCCTGTTCTTTGTGTTGTTGTTGGTAATCTTGATGTGCAGGTAAAAGCCGTCCTGCTTCTTGGCATCACCGCGATAGAACGTACCGTGAGCCACCGACTCATAGGTAATGCCAGCCACCTCGACCGTCTGCGACTCATAGGCCTTGGCTTTCTTGGACTTCTCCTGCACAGGTGCGCTCCCGCCCGAGCCACTCGGCGCATTACCGCCGCAGCCGGCAACCGTACATGCCAGCACGGCCGAAAGCGTCACGGTGGGAATTCCTAACAGCAGCTTCTTCGTCATGGGCTTCATCATCCTCACCGCTCCTTTCGGCTTGCAGCTCATCCGTTGCCCGAGTCCCAAGTCGACCCCGTGGCATCGGCTTCCACTATGAGCGTATGACGAAACACGGCGCGGGCGAAGTGACCCACGGCCCAAATAACGACCCGCCAGCGTTCCTTATGGGCCAAAGGGACTCGCACACGCACGCCCGTGGCCCATAAAACGAGACGCTTGTCCCAATGTTCGATTCGGAACAACAATCCGCACGACACGTTTTCGACAACGTATCCAACCGCAAACGCAGCAAGACGCCTCCGGCCGCCTTCAAGCTTACTCGGACAGAGCCGACTCGGTTTTGTCCGAGTAAACGAATCCCCATCGAACTCCGAACGATTGTTCGATGGATTTCGTGTTGGTTGGAATCGCCTATGGGCTGGGCTATGCTACCTTGACTATCTATATGACTTAAACGCAGCAAAGGAGCACCGAGAGAGCGAGTATGGCAAAAAACACCGCAAACTATGGTAACGACAGTATCCGCCAGCTCAAGGACGAGGAGCGCGTACGCCTGCGCCCCGCCGTCATCTTTGGCTCGGACGGACTCGATGGCTGCGCGCATGCTGCCTTCGAGATCCTGTCCAACGCCGTTGACGAGGCGCGCCAGGGCTACGGCAAGCTCATCACCCTTACCGCCTTTCGCGATGGCTCCATTCAGGTAGAGGACAACGGCCGCGGCTGCCCGCTCGACTGGAACCCTTCCGAGAAACGCTTTAACTGGGAGCTCGTCTTCTGCGAGCTCTACGCCGGCGGCAAGTACAACAACAACCAGGGCGGCGACTACGACTTCTCGCTCGGCACCAACGGCCTGGGCTCCTGCGCGACCCAGTACGCTTCCGAGTACATGGACGTCACGGTTTGGCGTGACGGTAACAAATATTCCCTGCACTTTAAGAAGGGTAAGGTCGTCGGCGCCAAAAAGAAGGCGCTCGAGATTGAGCCCAGCGACGAGAACCGCACCGGCACCACCATCAAGTGGCGCCCCGATCTTGAGGTCTTTACCTCGATCAGTATTCCCCACGAGTGGTATCGCGAGACCATGCGCCGCCAGGCCGTGGTCAACGCCAACGTTACCTTCCGCCTGCGCATCGAGGGCGACGATGGCGAGTTTTCCGAAGAGGACTTTTGCTACCCCAAGGGCATCGAGGACTATGTGCTCGAGAAGGTCGGTGCCGACTACCTCACCGAGCCCTTCTTTATCGAGGCCGACCGCCGCGGTCGCGACCGCGAGGACCTGCCCGACTACAACGTCAAGATTACCGCGTGCATGTGCTTCTCGCGCACCTTCATGATGCAGGAGTACTACCACAACTCGTCATGGCTCGAAAACGGCGGTTCGCCCGAGAAGGCGGCTCGTAGCGCTCTGACCAGCGCCATCGATGCCTACATTAAGCAACAGGGCAAGTACAACAAAAACGAGAGCGGCATCAAATGGCAAGACGTCCAGGACTGCCTGGTGCTGGTGACTAACTGTTTCTCCACCCAGACGTCCTACGAGAACCAGACCAAGAAGGCCATCAATAACCGCTTTATCCAGCAGGCCATGACTGCCTTCTTTAAGGAGCGCCTCTCGACCTATCTGATCGAGAACAAAGACGCTGCCAACAAGATCATGGAGCAGGTGCTCATCAACAAGCGTTCGCGCGAGAACGCCGAGAAGACGCGCCAGAGCATCAAAACCAACCTGCAGCAGAGGACCGACATGGCCAACCGCGTGCAGAAGTTCATCGACTGCCGCTCCAAGGACAAGGACCGTCGCGAGATCTACATCGTAGAGGGCGACTCGGCAGCAGGCGCCATCCGCACCTCGCGCGATGCCGAGTTCCAAGGTGTTATGCCCGTCCGAGGCAAGATCCTCAACTGCCTGAAAGAGGACTACCCGCGCATCTTTAAGTCCGACATCATCATGGACCTCATGCGCGTGCTGGGCTGCGGCGTGGAGATCAAGGACAAGCGCATCAAAAACCTTGGTGCCTTCGACCTAGACAACCTCAACTGGAACAAAGTCATCATCTGTACGGACGCCGACGTCGACGGTTACCACATCCGCACGCTCGTACTCACCATGCTCTATCGACTGGTGCCCACGCTTATCGACGAGGGCTACGTCTATATCGCTGAGTCGCCGCTCTACGAGATCAACTGCAAAGAGAAGACCTACTTTGCCTACACCGAGCTCGAGAAGAACGGCATCCTTAAGGAGATCGGCGACCAGAAGTGCTCGATCAACCGCTCCAAGGGTCTTGGTGAGAACGATCCGGACATGATGTGGCTCACCACCATGAACCCCGAGACGCGCCGCCTGATCAAGGTGGAGCCCGAGGACGTCACCAGGATGGAGACCATGTTCAACCTGTTGCTGGGCAACGACGAGGCGGGCCGTAAGCGCCATATCTCCGAGCACGGCAAGGAATATCTGGACCAGCTGGACCTGCAATAGCAGCTAATAGATAACGACGGCCCATAAGAAGTTCAAGAGGATATCGTGGCAAAGAAGAAGACGAAGAACCAGCCAAAGAAAAAGCAGGTTAACGCCGAGAACGTCATCGGCCTGCACTCCGAGGTCACCGACCAGCCGATCACGCAGACGCTCGAGGTCAACTACATGCCCTACGCCATGAGCGTCAACGTCTCGCGTGCATTTCCCGAGATTGACGGCTTTAAGCCCTCGCACCGCAAGCTGCTCTACACCATGTACAAGATGGGTCTGCTCAAGGGCGAGCGCCAGAAGAGCGCCAACATCGTGGGCCAGACCATGAAGCTCAATCCGCACGGCGACGCCGCGATCTACGAGACGATGGTGCGTCTGGCCACCGGCAACGAGGCACTGCTCGCCCCCTTCGTGGAGTCGAAGGGCAACTTTGGCAAGTACTATTCGGGCGACCTGAGCTACGCCGCTTCGCGTTACACCGAGGCCAAGCTCTCCCCCATCAGCGCCGAGATCTTCAAGGACATCGACAAGGACCCGGTCGACTTCGTCGACAGCTACGACGGCGCCATGAAGGAGCCGCGTCTGCTGCCCACCACGTTCCCGAACATCCTTGTCTCGGCCAATAAGGGCATCGGCGTCGCCATGGCGTCTGACATCTGCGGTTTCAACCTCAACGAGGTCTGCACTGCCACGATGCATTACCTGCAGGATCCCGACTGCGACCTGCTCGAGTACATGCCCATGCCCGACTTCTCGACCGGCGGCGAGATCATCTACCGCCGCGAGGAGATGGAAAAGATTATCGAGACCGGCCTTGGCAGCTTTCAGATCCGCTCCCGCTGGCGCTGGATTCCCAAAGAGCGCATCATCGAGGTCTACGAGATCCCCTACACCACCAAGACCGATGTCATCATCGAGCGCATCGTCAAGCTCTCCAAAGAGGGCAAGGTCAAGGAGATCGCTGACATCCGCGACGAGACCGACCTCTCGGGCCTGCGCATCGCCATCGACCTTAAGCGCGGTGTCGACCCCGACAAGCTCATGGCCAAGCTCTATCGCTCGACCACGCTGCAGGATTCGTTCTCGTGCAACTTCAACGTGCTGGTCGATGGTTACCCTCGCGTTATGGGCGTGCGCCAGATCCTGCACGAGTGGGTCAAGTGGCGTATTGAGTCCACGCGCCGCCGCATTAACTTTGACCTGGGCAAAAAGTCCGAGCGCCTGCACCTGCTGCACGGCCTCGAGGCGATCTTGCTCGACATCGACAAGGCCATCGCCATCATCCGCGGCACCAAGCTCGAAGCCGAGGTCGTGCCCAACCTTATGAAGGGTTTCGACATCGACGAGACCCAGGCAGAGTTTGTTGCCGAGCTTAAGCTCCGCAACATCAACGAGGAATACATCCTCAACCGCACCAAGGACATTGCCAAGCTCGAGGGCGAGATTGCCGAGCTTGAGGAAATCCTCTCCAGCGAGGAGAACATCAAGAAGGTCATCAGCGACGAGCTGGCCGCGGTCAACAAGAAGTACGTGATGCCGCGCCGCACGGGCAGGATTGAGCCCCATGAGGTTATCGAAGTAAGCTTGGAGCCCGAGGTCGAGGAGTACCCGGTCACCATCATGCTCTCGCGCGATGGCTACCTTAAGAAGATGACAGACCGCGTGCTCAAGAAGGCGACCACACTCAAGTACAAGGACGGCGACAAACCCTTTATCGAGTTTCCGTCCTCCAACACCCACGAGCTGCTGGTCTTTACCAACAAGAGTCAGGTGTACAAGTGCAAGGTTGCGGCGTTTGAGGACACCAAGTCGGCCCAGCTGGGCTCGTACCTGCCGACCGATCTTGAGATGGAACCCGACGAGAGTGTCATCTGGGTCATCGACCCCGAGGACTACAAGGCCGACGTGTTGTTCGTCTTTGAGAACGGCCGCGTGGTGCGCGTCGCACTTGCCGGATACGTTACCAAGACCAACCGCAAGCGCCTCAAGAACGCCGTCTACGGCGGCAGCAAACTGCTGTATGCCCAAGTGCTCAAGGACGATCGCGACATCGCGCTGGTCTCGAGCGACTACCGCCTGATGAACTTCAACACGTCGCTGCTCAAGACCAAGACGACCACCAACACGCAAGGCGTCCAGGCCTTTACCGCCAAGAAGGGCCGCTCGGTCACCACTGTCGGCACAACCGAGGACATCCTTGGCGCTGGCGTCTCGGCCGAAAAGTTCACCGCGCAGAGCCTGCCCTCCGCCGGTGCCCTCATGAAAGAGAACGACATGCCGAGTTTGTTTGATTAACAGCCGTCTGGCCGGTTCCGACAGCCCAGCCCCCTTGAAACGCAGCAAGGCCCGAATGGTTCAAATGAACCTTTCGGGCCTTGTTCATTATTGGAAATGCGCGCTAGGCAAGCTTGCGGGCGAGCTCTCGCACCTCTTCCAGCTTGGGCGAGGAGGCCATGCTGTCGCGCTCGGTCATACCGCTGATGGTGACAATGCCCTGGTCCTCCCACTTGCAGTATGCGCAGGCTGACTTGTACATGGCGATCGCCGCGTCATAGACACCCTCGCTGTGACTATCGAGCAAAAGGGCCGTCTTGGTGAACGGGAAACCCGTGGCACCGAAGGCGTACAGGCGGTCGATGGCGGCTTTCTCCTGCGCGGTGATATCGAACCAGTAGATGGGCGAAGCGAAGACAACCATGTCGGCGTCTATCAGCGACTCGATCACGTCGGCCATGTCGTCCTTCTGCACACAGGTGCCCTCATGGGCAAAGCAGTACTGGCATCCCAAGCAGCCGGCGATCTTCTTGCTGGCAACGCGGACGACCTCAACCGCATTACCGCCCTCACGCGCGGTCTCGGCAAACACCTCGACCATGGTATCGGTATTGGCGCCTTTACGCGGGCTACCACTCAATACAACGATTTTCATAGGATTCCCTCTCCTTCATGCTGCAGGCGCGCGTCATATTTTTTTGTTTTAACCAAAACAGATGGAGTTATTCAATCGCCTCGTTTCAAGCACTCCCGCTCAGAGACTAATCCAGTCCGAGTGTTGTCGATGCGTGTCGCATCGCGCCGCCCAAGGGCTGATTCGTGCACAATTTGGGCGAATCAGGCCCTTGATTCGCGATTTAGGGAATGACTCAATTGATTCGCAAAACCGCAGGTCGCCTTTTTAATCACTCCCTAGTTTCCGCCGGAGTTCGTAGCGGGTGGCATGAAAAGGGGTGATTCAAAGGGTCGGAGAGATGTCTATAGCGCAATCGTCTGGTATTGGCGCGGTGAGGGACTTCTCGCCTCCATCAGTCCAAATCGTCAAGCTCCGAAAGACGTCGAGCTAGAGAAAAGGACCTATTTCCCGTCATGGATTGGGTTTACCTGCATGACTAGAGCCCTGGTGTAATTGGCTGGATCACCGTTCCGGGAACCAGTATCGACCTACCTGTCTGCCAAGCTCCTTCTTCAGCTCCAGCCTAGTATCTGACTCGCGCCGCTATAAGCGAAAGCCGAAGAGATGCGTCTTTGTCGAGAAATTGAAGCTAGTCTTCCCTTACCGCGCGATTTATGCGCTGCAGTTAGATAGCTCTAACTGATTGGGGGCGAAACCATGCACGAACGCAAGGGCTTCTGGGACAAGAATGCCGGTCGGTACAACCGTTTCATGCGAAACGACCGGGCGGCGTATGAGAAGATGTATGGGCTGATCCGGCCGGTGGTGAAAGCAAAAACCGTACTGGAGGTTGCTACTGGCTCGGCGCTTTTGATCAAGCTGGCGTTCAACACCGCAAGGAAGTATCCCGACGATTGCAAAATGGCGCGCATTGACATCGACCGCCGCTTGACCCGCGTTATATGCGATTGGAGGGACAAACAGTGGTCTACTTTGGAATGCCTTTCGTCATGTGGGCGCTGCTTGCGCCGTCCTTCCGAAAACAGCTGACAGCGGTGCTCGGCTACGATACGGAAAGAGCAAAAGCTATCACGCGAAAGGCGAAGTCTGAATACAGAAGGATCATCGCCGGTTTGCCGGAGTTCGAGAAGGGCGACCGATTCAAGATGAACCTTGTCAACGGCGCCATGGTCGGCGCGTTCGTTCTCTCCATGCCGGAGCGCCCAGATGTGGAACGGCTGACAATCTACTACGCCGACGCCATGATGACAAAGCCCGTGAAGTGGTTCTGTCGAATGAGCGGAAAGAGCAAATTCACCGAAAAGGATATTGCGGGCATGAAAGCCACCGCCGCGCTAAGGGCGGCTGACCGGAACCCCTATTCGTGGAACATGGATTTCTACGAATACCCCGACGGCAGCGGTTACGAGGGGCGATTCACGAAATGCGGCATCTGCGTGCTGATGAAAGATCTGGAGCTATACGATCTAACCCCTGCGCTGTGCCGTCTGGATTACACCATGAGCGAGGCAGGCGGCGTGACCGACTTTGTGCGGCAGTACACGCTCGCCTCCGGAGGCCCGTACTGCGACTGTGGATATAAGAGAAAACTCTAAGCGGGAGGCAACGCAATTCGGCGATCAGGAACTACGAGCTAGGCAACAGGACGCCCGGGGGGATCAGGCGAAAGGAATCGCATCGGCGCTTCACGTTGCGCCCGAATCGCTTTTCGACGTTCCCGCGGCCACGGCGCGTGAGGCCTTGGGGCTCATTTTCAGGATTGGCGAGGAGTTCGGCCTCAAGCCGAAAGAGATTGGCGGCGAGCTCGTCCTGGCCATCGACCCGTCGTCGAAGAAGGCGCCCAAGCTCGCCCAGGCGCTCAAAGCTTGGCTCGCGCAGATTGATTCGAATCACTCTCAAACAGCGCGACAATCGCCAAAACACTCGTCGCGGGTGGTTTGGCGATTGTCTCTTTTTCGCCAAACTGTCGCATGGTCGTCACGGGATGCAACTAATCCCGAATCCATAGAATGACAACGAATCAAAATACCTGTTCAAAGGCATAAAAATACCCCGGAAACTTACGCTTCCGGGGTGGAATCATTCTCATGTTTTGCAAGTGGCTTGATTCGCTATGACCCTCAATGGAGCTTCATGAGCCATGATGAATCATCGCAAGTGGCTTTACGAAATTAGCCTAGGGTCATTCCCACTCTGAGTAATGGAAATAACGTCTCGTCTACCTGATAGCGTAGATTATCTTCCCACTGGACACAATAACACCCCACGGCACTCAGCGGACGTTTACTGGGACTGAGCTGGGACAATAATCGAAACTCAAATGAAACTCAGGGGCGTTGACTTTCATTTTTGTCCCAGTAGGAAAACCCTTTGGAAAACGCCGAATTTCGCCCTTTTCCGTTATCACCTGCAAACCACCAGTGCATATTCAAAAGCAATAGTGACCAAGTGGCTTGGAAGTGATGACATCGGGCGCACTCGGCTTCTCGGAGCGCGATATCCCCTGGTGGCTGCTGATGCCGAAGCTATCGAAGCGCAGATGCACCGTGTTCCAGGTGCTATCGGGAGGGGCTGTCGGGATGGCGTCCATGGCGATCAGCTTGGCTTCCTTGGTCTGTTTCAGCAGCTTCTCTTCTCCCGAAGTGAATCTTCTGTCCGTGTGCCCCATCGCCCGGCCTCTCCTCCTCATATGGCTATCGTTGGTTCCCTTCTTCTGTACCGCTCTATCTATCGGATCGAGACGGGCTTGCCTCCACTCTTTGGATGGATGCAATCAAGGCTGCGTTTTCCTCCGGCCCCTGCGCGAGATAGGGCGGGAATGGCAGCTGCCCTATCTGGGCGGCGATGATCTCCCGATTACCGTCCCGGACGGCTGCGGCCACGGCCGGGACGGACTGGAACAGCAGCTCTTTTGCTTCCGGCGATTGCAGCAGATCCTCTACTAGGCTTTGCGGCCCGAAGGGATGCAGGTAGTCCCTTGTTGGGAAGTAAGTCATGGCAAACGCTCCGGATTCCACGCGGAAGGCGCCCTTGTCATAGTCCGGCAGCATGATGTCGGCGAAGCAGCCCTCCGGCACCAGCAGACGGACGGCGACCGAGCCGTCAGGGTTCAATCTCCACTCGCTTTCCCATCGTCCGCTTACGCTGTCGTAGGCCGCTTCGCACCATCCAAGGCGGGCGTCAATAACCGGGGCGAACCGCACTGCGGAGAAGCCGGGAGCCGTACCCTTCAAGCCGGCAATGCCTTCATAGAGGAACTGCCCCACGCTGCCGTAGACATAGTGGTTGAAGCTGTTCATGCCGGACGGGTTGACCGTCCCATCGGGGAGCATGCTGTTCCACCGCTCCCAGATCGTGGTCGCGCCCAGGCGAATCTGATACAGCCAGCCCGGAAATCCCTCTCGCAGCAGCATCCGCATGGCTTCTTCCGCAAACCCGTTCTCTGTCAAAACAGAACAGACCAACGGAGCCGCGGCAAACCCACTGGTGATCTGATAGCAGTCCTTCTCAAGCCTCCTGCGTAGGCCCTCAAGCAGCTTTTCTTTATCGGCATGCAGCCCAAACCGCAGACAGAGCAGATAGGCCGTCTGAGTGTCCACTGCCAGCCGCCCGGAGGGGGTGAAGTACTCCGTGAGAAGCGCCTGGCGGATGTTCTCTGCGGTCTCCTCAAAATGAAGGCAGTCGCTATCCTGCTTCAGGACTGCCGCAGTCTGGATCATCAGAACTGCGGAGTGATACCAGTAGAGAGTGGAAACCAGTGCGTCCTCTGTGCCGCCTTTGAAACTGTTGGGCGTGATGCCGTCCAGGGCCAGCCAATCGCCAAACTGGAAGCCGTGATCCCATATCCAGCGTCCTCCGTGCTCCCAGTCCTGCTGTTCCAGGTAGGCCATCCAGTCGCGCATCATGGGGTAGCTCTTCTCCAGGATTGAGATATCCCCGTAATGTTGATACAGGGTAACGGGAAGAATCACTGCGCAGTCGCCCCAGACCGGCGCGGGATCGTTGAGCATGGGATCGTAGGGCAGGTAGCTTGCGACCCCTCCGCCCCTTTTTTCCTGATCCTGCCGAAGCAGACGAAGAAAATGGGGATAAAACCCACGGCAGTCCATGTTGAAGCAGGCGGTGGAGGCGAACACCTGGGCGTCGCCGGTCCAGGGCAGACGCTCGTCCCGCTGGGGGCAGTCGGTGGGAATGTCGATAAAATTGGATTTCTGCCCCCAGAGGATGTTGCTGTAGAGCCGGTTGACGTCCTCGTTTCCGCATTGGAACCAGCCGGTCCGCGCAAGGTCGGAATAAAGGGCGCAGCCGGTAAAAGCGGCGGCGTCCATATCCAGATCGGCGGGCCAGCCTGTGACGCGGACATAGCGGAACCCGAAATAGGTGAAATGAGGGCGGAACGTGCGGCCCGCCCCGTCCCCGACAACGGTGAAGCGGGCGTCCGCCGTCCGCAGGTTTCCGCTGTAGAATTCACCCTTTTGCAGAATCTCCCCGAACTCCAGCGTGACTTTGCAGCCATGGGGAAGGGCGGCGGTAAACTCAACCCATCCCGCGAAATTCTGGCCAAAATCCAGCACGGTCTCCCCGGCCGGAGTGTGCAGGATCTCCCTTACGACCAGACGCTCCTTCAAGGTCAGCCCGGGGCTGTCCCGTCCGATCAGGTGGTCTGTCCCAAGGGGGAGGATCTGTGCCCCGGCTGTTTCCGCCGGGGCGGTATAGTCCTGGTGTTCCCCATCGTAGATTCCGCTGTCGAGGATTTCGGAGAGCCTGCATGCCCAGCTCTCGTCGGTGCAGACCGTCTCCTGGCTGCCATCCGCGTAGATGATCTCAAGCTGAGCGAGGGCGGCAAAACGCTCGCCCCAGCGGTTTTCGGTTGGCGCGAACCCGAACCGTCCCTTGTACCAGCCATTCCCCAGCAGGATCTCCATGCGGTTGTCCGCCTCCAGAAGATGCGTCAGATCAAAGGCAAGCACCTGCGTGGTCTCGGTGTATGCATCGAAAAACGGGGTAAGTACATCCTCACCCAGCTTTTTCCCGTTCAGATAGGCCTCGAACAGTCCGTAGCCAGTGATATGGAGCGTGGCCGCTCTCACTGGTTTTGAAAGGGAAAAGGAGCGTGAAAAAACAGGATGCCGTCTGTGTTGTTCCGCGGGGGCAATCCATTTTGCGTTCCAATGTTCCGGCAATGCTTTCATATCAGAAAGACTCCCTTCCAGTCGTTCCGTGTCTGGTGTCAGTCGTTGGCTTGTTTGATAGCAATCCCGCCCAATCCACTTTCGAGCGCATAACCGCACCGCCTGCTTGGATGGGCCCGCGGTCAAGACGAACTGCAGGAATCATGGCGAGTCGCAACCGCTCGCAAGCCTCCTTCGGAATAGGTGCTGAGCAGCTCCTGGGCATGGGCGAATTCGGGCCCCCGCCTCCAACTAAGCAGGCGGTTGACCGCGAGATTTCCCTGAACGATGTGGACAAAGAGCAGATAAGCATCCTCGCGCGAAAGCCCGGTTTCCTCCATGATCGAGGGAACCATCCGCTCGGCGCCGCGCTCGATGACGCGCTGCGCCACGCGGGCGTACGCGTCGTCATCCGAGTAGAGCAGATAATAGTCATCGTTTGCCGGCGGGCGCTGGCAAAGGGCCCCCGACTCCGCTCCCTCGAGCGGAGGTGCCGCCGCCAGAGCCTCATCGATAAGCGCGTCAAGCAGCGCAAACTTATCCTCGTAATGCAGATAGAACGTACCGCGGTTGATATCGGCGCGACGGCAGATATCCGCTACCGTCATCTTCGCGAAGCCGACCTCGGCCAGCAGCGCGAAGAACGCCTCCCGTATGACCGAGAGTGTATAGCGTCGGCGACGATCGATCTTCCCCGCTTCCATGGCTCCTCCAATTGCAACGCTCAACAATGCCCGGCAGACGTTTGTTTATCGACAGCGCCTCAAAGCTGTTCATTGCTCTCACGCAAATCAACATTGATACTTTTTATAGACACCTGTTCATTGTAACCGAAAGAGAGCTTTGCATGACTTTTTACGAGGAACTCGTTATCGAGCTCACCAACCAATCGTTTTCCCTTCAGGCCGCCTACCGCAGCGGCGGCACGCCCTATGAGCTGAGTGACCGCGAGCCCGAGCCCTACGACCAGCAAATCGAGGACTTCGCCCGCATGATTGAGGAAGCCGATTGCGTGCTGGTGGGCGGGGCCTCTGGGCTCTCCGCGGCGGGCGGCGGCGACTTCTATTACGAGGACAACGCAACCTATCGCAGGCATTTCGGCAAATTCGCCGAGCGCTACGGTTTCAAGGGCGCTTTCGAGGGGTCGTTCTACCGCTGGCCCACCGCCGAGGCGCGCTGGGGATACCTCGCCACCTTCCTCGACACCACGCTCAACGCCCCGCTGCGCAAGCCCTACAGGGACCTCGACGCCATTCTCGCCGAGAAGGATTTCTTCGTGCTCACCACCAACCAGGACACGCAGTTCGTAAAGATCTACCCTTGGGAGAAGGTGGCGGAGATCCAGGGCGACCACCGCTTCTTCCAGTGCTCCCGCTGCTGCACCGATGACGTATGGGATGCGACCGAGCCCGTCTCCCGCATGATCGAGGCCATGGGAGACGGCCTCGAGGTTCCGACAGAGCTCGTGCCGCGCTGCCCGCACTGCGGGGCAGAGGCGTTCCCCTGGGTTCGCGGCTACGGCAACTTCCTGCAGGGCGAACTCTACGAGGAGCAGTACCGCAAGGTGTCCGACTGGCTCGACGCGCACGCACGGCAGAGGATCCTTTTCCTCGAGCTGGGTGTGGGCCGCATGACGCCCGCGTTTATCCAGGAGCCGTTCTGGGCCCTCACGGCGCAGTTACCGCAGGCCAGCTACATCGCCGTAAACAACAAGACGCAGTTTCTCCCCCGCGCGATCGAGGATCGGGGGCTCGCCGTTCGCGCCGACATCGCCGACGTGCTCGCCGACGTGCGCAAGACGCTGGGGAGGTAGCGCATGGAGACGGCGGAAGCAGTTCGCATAGGCAGGGCGCTAGCCGAAGCGGATCTTGTCATCATCGGCGCTAGCAACGGACTCGACATGGCGGAGGGGCTCAACCTTTTCTGCGCCGATGCTCATTTCCGAGAGGCGTACGGCGACCTCGCTCAGGCCGACGGCATCGGCTGCATACTGCAGGGGCTCGCCTCCCCGGATGCCAGCGTGCGAAGCCGATGGGTCGAGCGGTTCCATCAAAAGGAGTATGTCGAGTATGAGCCCAGCCCGCTCATGAACGGGCTGCGGCGTCTTACAGAGCACGCCGACACCTTCGTGATCACGTGCAATATCGACGGGCACTTCGTGCGCGCAGGGTTCAACGAGAACCGCGTGCTCGAGACGGAGGGGAGCATACGCACATCGATCGACGAGCGGCGTCTCGCCCATCCAGACGCCCTCGCCACGGCCCAGCTCGAGGAGCTCGAGCGCCTTGTGCAAGCCCATCGCAACGGCAGGGTCGCCATCCTCGAACTTGGCGTGGGACTGCGCAACGGCATCATAAAGCACATGCTCGCCCAGATCGCGAACGTCTGCGAGCACGCCACCTACATCGTGTTCAACTACAGCCAGGCCATGGTGCCCGACGCCTCGTGCGAGACGATTCTCGTTGACGGCGATATGACCCCGGCTTTCGAGGAGATTGCCCAATGCCGTCTCTAGAGAGGGAAGCGTATAGGCTTCGAAGCCTTATCGACGATGCCGACGCTATCATCGTCGGCATCGGCTCGGGCATGTCAAGCGCCGCCGGGTTCAACCATTACAACCGCGCAGGCATGGCGCGCGCCGGAATGACGGACTGGCAGCAAGCCTTTGGCTTCAAGAGCCTTTTCGACGGCTTCTACTACCTCTACCCCAGCCTCGAGCAGCAATGGGCCTACTACGCGCGATACATCGACTTCATGCTGCGCGAGCCGGCCTCGCAGCCCTATCTCGACCTGCGGTCTCTCATCGGCCATAAGGACTACTTCATCCTGAACACCAATGTGGACACCCAGGTCGAGAAGACGTTTCCCGCTGAGAGAGTCTGCAACTACCAGGGAAGCTTCGCGCACCTTCAGTGCAAGCAGCCATGCTGCGACGAGCTCTTCGACGCGAAGCCCTACGTCGAGCGCATGCTCGCCGGCATGACGGGGTTCGAGATCCGCAGTGAGGATATCCCTCGATGCCCCCACTGCGGCTGGCAGTTTACGCCGTGGGTGCGCGACGACACGTTTCTGCAAGGCGCGGCATGGCGCGAGAACCTCGAACGATACGAGCGCTTTGTGCGCGAGCGCAGCAATGACCGCGTGCTGTTGCTGGAGCTCGGCGTGGGCGAGATGACCCCGAGCATCATCACGCTCCCGTTTTGGAGCATGACCGCAAAGCTGCCGGATGCGCGCCTGTTGAGCGTCAACATCTCGAACGGCTCGGCTCCGTTGCAGCTCGGAAGCAAGGCAGAGGCAATTCAGGCCGATTTGAGCGCGCTGCTCTCGGCGGCACAAGCAGGCGACGAGTAACGCGGCGAGGCTTAAACCTCCCTGCTGGTCGCTTTAAGGTATTCCTCGCCATCCACAGGCTCCAGCCACTCGTTGGAGGCATCCTCGCCCGGAACCTCCAAAGCGAGATGCGAGAACCAGCTGTCGGGCGCGGCGCCGTGCCAGTGCTTCACCCCCGGGGCGATGTTGACCACGTCGCCGGGGCGCAGCTCCTGTGCCGGCTTGCCCCACTCCTGGTAAAACCCTCGACCAGCCACGCAGACGAGAATCTGTCCGCCACCGCTTTTGGCGTGATGGGTGTGCCAATTGTTGCGGCAGCCAGGCTCAAACGTCACGTTGTAGACGCCAGCCTGCTCGGTGGAAAGGGGCGCGAGGTAGCTTTGACCGATAAAGAACTTCGCGAAGGCGTCGTTGGGGGCACCGATAGGGAAAACCATCTCGTTTTGGTGCTGAGCCTTTGCGTCGGCGGCATCGTCGTCCGCCCAGACCTCCTTCGCCATGCGGAAGGCAGCCCACGCCTTGGGCCAACCCGCGTAAAACGCTGCATGCGTAAGGATCTCCGCTATCTCCGCCTTGGTCACGCCGTTGTTCTTTGCGGACGTCAGGTGATATTTGAACGAAGAGTCCGTCAGCCCCTGCGACATCAGGGCAACCACCGTCACCACGCAGCGGTCGCGCAAGGAGAGCTCGCCCTCCCGGCTCCATACCTCGCCGAACAGCATGTCGTCGTTGAGCTGTGCGAATTTGGGAGCGAACTCCCCCAGGGCATCTCTGCCCGCCGTCTGCTTAATTGCCATAATTTACTTCCTCCTGTCGATGGTATTAGGCACAAATCTGCTTCCGCGCTGCCAAGCAGCCCGGCTAGATTCCCATGCCCATTCGTCGCGCCTGCTCCAGAGCGGGATGCCCGGCGATTTCGCCCACGCCGTTCACGCCGCCGGCGAAAACCGTTCCGGCAAGCGTGCGCCTTTGGCGAAAGCATCCACCAACGTCTCGGAATTGCCATTCTTTCGAGGGCTTGAAGAGACTATCAAAACCGTTTTGCTCATTACGGAATACCCCTTGCACTCCTTATATATATTGACGAAAATAAAGGTAATATCTAAACCTAACTTTAGGTCAAGGAGTAAATTCGAAATTCGTCCGGAGGGACCATGTACACAATCGGACAGGTAGCGGAGATGTTCGGTCTGCCCGTTTCCACACTGCGGTATTACGACAAACAGGGATTGTTTCCGGAATTGGAGCGGACGTCCGGCATTCGCCGATTCGGCGATACGGAACTCGAGGCGCTTCGGGTCATCGAATGCCTAAAGAAGGCAGGGATGGAAATCAAGGACATCCGGCTGTTCATGAAATGGTGTTCGGAGGGCCCATCGACATATCCCAAACGCAAGGCCATGTTCGAAGAGCGGAAGGCCCACATGGAATCGGAGATCGCGAAGATGAACCGTGCACTGGACATGCTGAAGTTCAAATGCTGGTACTACGAGCAGGCAATCCAAGATGGCAACGAGGATAGAGTGAAGGCGCTGATTCCCGACAATTTGCCAGAAGAAATCAAAGATACCTACGATAACGCCCACGCTCAATAATACCACCCGATGCTCAAGGGGCTTTGGCAAGGGGCTCTTTCCGAGCAGAACGAAAAAGAAAGCCTCCGAGCCAGAGGGTCCAGAGGCTGTTATTCCCGTTATTTCGCTGGTGGCTTTGCTCTGTGGCGACGCCGAAACAGCATCAGGCGGTACTCGACAGCACCAGAACGCGAGTTTAGAAGCCAGTTCCCGCTATTCCCACTCAGCGACTAATCCAGTCCGAGTGTTGTCGATGCGTGTCGCATCGTGCCGCCCAAGGGCTGATTCGTGCACAATTTGGGCGAATCAGGCCCTTGATTCGCGATTTAGGGAATGACTCAATTGATTCGCAAAACCGCAGGTCGCCTTTTTAATCACTCCCTAGTTTCCGCCGGAGTTCGTAGCGGGTGGCATGAAAAGGGGTGATTCAAAGGGTCGGAGAGATGTCTATAGCGCAATCGTCTGGTATTGGCGCGGTGAGGGACTTCTCGCCTCCATCAGTCCAAATCGTCAAGCTCCGAAAGACGTCGAGCTAGAGAAAAGGACCTATTTCCCGTCATGGATTGGGTTTACCTGCATGACTAGAGCCCTGGTGTAATTGGCTGGATCACCGTTCCGGGAACCGGTATCGACCTACCTGTCCGCCAAGCTCCTTCTTCAGCTTCAGCCTAGTATCTGACTCGCGCCGTTATAAGCGAAAACCGAAGAGATGCGTCTTAGCCAAGAAAATAAGGTTAGCCTTATCTTACTTCATGATTCGTGTGTTATAGTTAGATGGCTCTAACTGTTTGGGGGCGACAGCCATGCATGAACGCAAGGGTTTCTGGGACAAGAACGCCGGTCGGTATGACCGTTTTATGCGAAACGACCGGGCGGCGTATGAGAAGATGTATGGGCTGATCCGGCCGGTAGTGAAAGCAAAAACCGTACTGGAGGTCGCCACCGGCACGGGGCTTATCGCAAAGAGCATCGTGAATGCGGCGGCGCACATCGAGGCTACGGACGCCTCTGCAAAGATGATCCTTGAAGCAAAGCGGGACAATCAATCCGCAAAGCTGCACTTTTCCGTACAAGATATGTTCCGCCTGCCCTATGCACAGAAGTCCTTCGAAGTGGTGGTCGTGTCCAACGCGCTTCACATAGTGCCGCATCCGGAAAAGGCCCTGCAAGAAATCAGGCGGGTGCTGAAGGACGACGGCGTGCTCATCGCTCCAACTTTCACCCACGCGGGGAACTCGGTTTCCGGCAAGGCAAAAGCCTTTTTCATGAGTATGGCGGGATTCCCCCTCCACAGCAGGTGGACAAGCGAGGAATACCTACGTTTCCTGCGTCAAAACGGCTGGGCGGTGCAGAAAAGCGCGGTGCTGAAGGCCTCGTTCCCGTTGACTTATGCGGAATGCACGAAATCGGAGGGGCCAGATGTCGTTCTTTGAAAACACCCGCAAGCCCGTGGGCCTCGGCGGAAAACTTATGGTTGCCATGATGAACCTGGGCCACAGCCCTGTGGCGCGGTGGGGACTTCGATTTCTACGACTTGCGCCAAATGCCAAGGTGCTGGATTGCGGCTGCGGCGGTGGGGCGAACATAAAACGGCTGCTGAAAAAATGCCCGCATGGCGTCGTCAAGGGCGTCGACTATTCGCCCGTCAGCGTGGAGAAGACTAGAAAGCTCAACCGAATTGCAATTCAGGAGGGGCGTTGCGCCGTTCTGCAAGGCAGTGTGGCGGATATGGTGTTTGAGGATAGCTACTTCGATGCCGCCACGGCCTTTGAGACCGTCTATTTTTGGCCTGATTTGCCCCGATGCTTCCGCGAGGTCTGGCGGACGCTGAAGCCAGGCGGGACAATTCTTATCTGCAACGAGAGCAATGGCGATACGGACAAGGACGAGAGGTGGACGCAGATCATCGGCGGCATGACCATCTACAAGGACATTGAATTAAAGGCGTATCTGGAGCAGGCGGGTTTTCATGAGGTGCAGATACGCAAAAAGAAAAAGTGGCTCTGCATCACGGCGCGGAAGTAAGGGCATCAAGCACGGGCATTTTTGCATCCATCCTGCACATGAGTTAGGCATGCCGGTCATAGCGGCTGTGCTGGCGGCAATTATGACAGTTTTTATTCACTGAGGAAGAAACCTATGAAATGTAAAATTGAGAAAAACACCGTGCAGGAGACGCTGATCCTCCCGCTGTATTCCCGGAAGCTGTGTACGGAGCTGTACCCGAACCTTTACAAGGATGAAACAGCGGTTCGTCTGCTCGGCCAGATCGACTACGACTTTTCAGAGGCAGAGAAAAACTCCCGCAGCCTGATGCAGCGCTTTGGTGCGCTGGAGGTGGCCATGCGGCAGGGTGATCTTGCTTTCGAGGTGCGGGATTACCTGAAAGACCACCCCAATGCGGCGGTGGTCAATCTGGGCTGCGGGCTGGACAACACCGGCAGAACCTGCGACAACGGTAGATGCAAGATCTACAATCTGGACTTCCCGGATGTGATTGCCTTGCGGCAGCAGCTGCTGCCCGCCGGGGATCGAGAACAAAATATCCCCTGCGACCTGAAAGACACCGCATGGTTTGGCAAAATCGATGCCTCCGGCGGGGCGGTGTTCTTCGCCTCCGGAGTGTTCTATTACTTTCTGACCCAGCAGGTCCGGAAACTGGTGCGGGGGATGGCGGACGCTTTCCCCGGCTGTGTGCTGGTCTTTGATGCTGCCAATCGGACGGCAGTAAAGATGATCGCAAAAACATGGCTTAAGACTGCAAAAATCAAGGATGTGGGGGCATATTTTGCGGTTTCGGATGCCGCCAAGGAAATCGGCACGTGGAACAGCCGTCTACAGGTCACAAGTCGCGGCTATATGCTGGGTTACAACGATTTGAGAGACCCTTCTGTCAGCGGCTTTTTCCGGTTTCTCGCAAGGGTCGGTGACAACGGGATGAAAATGCAAATCGTGAAAACTAGATTTTAAAAGGCAAAAATGAAGCCCATTCACTTTGACGTTGAAGAAGACGGCTTTTACGGCACATATTGGGCGTGCAAGGACACACATACAGCAGCGGACACGGATTCGATTGAAACCGTGCCCGCTATCTAATACTATATTATTTTATCGAACGCCTGTTCTATTCCCACTCGATGGTCGCGGGCGGCTTGGACGTAATGTCGTAGCATACGCGGTTGGCGCCAGGGACCTCGGCAACGATGCGGCCGGAGATGCGGGCCAGGACGTCGTAGGGCAGCTTGGCCCAGTCGGCGGTCATGGCGTCGCTGGACTCCACGGCGCGCAAGATGATCGGGCGCTGATAGGTGCGCTCGTCGCCCATAACGCCAACGGACTTGATGTCGGGCAGGACCGCAAAATACTGCCAGCAGCTGTGCTCGGAGTTGCGCTCGCCGGTCTGCTCAAACAGACGCTGGTTATAGGCGTCGAGCTCCTCGCGCACGATGGCGTCGGCATTCTTGAGGATCTCGAGCTTCTCCTTGTCGACCGCACCGATGATGCGGATGGCCAGGCCCGGGCCCGGGAAGGGCTGACGGAACACGATGTGACCCGGCAGGCCCAGCGCCAGGCCAAGCGCGCGGACCTCGTCCTTAAAGAAGTGATCGAGCGGCTCGATAAGGTCGAAGTGCACGCCCTCGGGGAACGGAATCAGGTTGTGGTGGCTCTTGATGGTGGCCGTCTTGCCGCCCGTCTTGCGAGCGCCGGACTCGATGATGTCGGGGTAGATGGTGCCCTGAGCCAGGTACTTGACCGGCTTGCCATCGGTCTCGAGCTGCTGCGCCACGGCGAAGAACTCTTTCCAGAACTGCGTACCGATGATGCGGCGCTTCTCCTCGGGCTCGGTCACGCCGGCCAGAAGCTCGGCATAACGGTCCTCGGCGTGGACGTGGATAAAGTCGACGTCAAACTGTTTGGTGAAGACCTCCTCCACCTGCTCGGGCTCGCCCTTGCGCAGCAGACCGTGGTTGATGAACACGCAGGTCATCTGCTTGCCCACGGCGCGAGCGCCCAGCGCAGCCACGACGGAGGAGTCGACGCCACCGGACAGGGCCAGAATCACGCGGTCGTCGCCGACCTTCTCGCGGAACTCGGCCGTCATGGTCTCGACCAGGTTGTCCATGCTCCAGTTGGGCTCCAGGCCGCAGATCTCAAACAGGAAGTTGCTCAGCAGCTGCTGACCGTACTCGGAGTGCTTGACCTCGGGGTGGAACTGCGTGGTGAAAATCTTGCGCTCGACGCACTCCATGGCGGCAACCGGGCACACGTCGGTGCTGGCGGTAACGGTAAAGCCCTCGGGCACCTCGGACACGGCGTCGCGGTGGCTCATCCACACGGTCTGCTCCATAGGCGTGGAGTTAAAGAGCTTGGCGCCGGCCGTGCGCGTGATGGTGGCGCGGCCGTACTCGCCCACCTCGGAGTGGCCGACCTTGCCGCCGAGCGTCACGGCCGTGATCTGATGGCCGTAGCAAAAGCCCAAGACGGGAAGGCCCAGGTCAAAGATGGCAGGATCGATGGATGGAGCGTCCTCAGCATACACGGAGGCCGGGCCGCCAGAAAGGATGAGCGCAGAGGCGTTCATCTCGCGAATCTCGTCGGCCGAGATGTCGCAGGGAACGATCTCGGAATACACGTTGAGGTCGCGGACGCGACGGGCAATGAGCTGACCGTACTGCGCACCAAAGTCGAGTACGAGGACCTTTGCGGAAGCCTTTTGATCCATGGTTTCCCCCTCTTGTTGGCGGGGAGCCGGTGCCCACCCGCGTGAATGAACGAAAATAACTTTCATAGTGTACACGTTATATGGGGTTTCTCGTCCCTCGCAGCCATCAGCGCACGGCAAACGCACGACCGGAGCCCTATTTGACGGCGATTGAAGTGTTACCAAACGCTACAGATGATGTAATACGTTTGAACATTGGACGCCCTGTGCCACAATACTGCCGAACGACTCCGCCTCTGCGGCGGCAAATACGATAGGAATACCAGCATGAAGCGCATCCTTCTCATCGCCACGGGCGGCACCATCGCATCGACCGAGGACGGCAACGGCCTCTCCCCCGCCCTGACCGGTGAGGAGCTCGCCCAGAGCGTCCCCGAAATCTCGGGCCTCTGCGAGCTCGACGTCGTGCAGCCCATGAACATCGACAGCACCAATATGCGCCCCAGTGACTGGATGCGTATCCGCGACGTCATCGTCGAGGGTTATGCCGACCACGACGGCTTCGTGATTCTGCACGGCACCGACACCATGAGCTACACCGCGGCAGCGCTTTCCTACCTGATTCAGGACAGCCCCAAGCCCATCGTGCTCACCGGCTCGCAAAAGCCCATGGGCAATCCCTTTACCGACGCCAAGCTCAACCTGTACCAGAGCCTGCTCTATGCGCTCGACGAGCACTCGCACGATGTCTCGATTGTGTTTGGCGGCGTCGCCATTGCCGGCACGCGCGCCCGCAAGCAGCGTACCATGAGCTTTAACGCGTTCATTAGCGTCAACTATCCGCCCATTGCCTATATCCGCAACGACCGCATCGTTCGCAACGGACTCCTTGGCACTCACCAGAACGAGAACCCGGTTCGTTTCTACGACAGCATTGACCCGCGCGTATTTGTACTCAAGCTTACGCCCGGCGTAAACCCGGGCATCCTCGACGCCCTTGCCGATAGCTACGACGCCGTGATTCTGGAGACCTTTGGCATTGGCGGTATCCCCGAGTTTGGTGAGTCGGGCGAGTCGTTCCAAGAGGCAATTTTCCGCTGGGTCGATTCGGGCCGCACCGTCGTTATGACCACGCAGGTCCCCGAAGAGGGCCTCGATCTGGGCGTTTATGAGGTCGGCCGTGCTTACGCCGATCATCCGGGCATTCTGCGCGGCGACGATATGACAACCGAGACGCTCGTGGCCAAAACCATGTGGGCACTCGGCCAGTCACGCGATGCCGCCGAGATCCAGCGCCTGTTCTACAGCCAAGTCAACCACGACCGCATCCCGATGGCGTAATTCAGTTGTCGACGGGTATCCCCTATTCGATGCCCTCGAGAAGCTCTGATACCGTCATGCCGAGTGCGGGCGCGATCTTAAATAGAACCTTGAGCGTGAAATTTGCCGTCCCATCTTCGATTCGGTCGAGGTAGGGTCGACTGATTCCTGTCGCCACACAAAAATCAACCTTGGAGATACCAAGGTCCCTGCGTGTCTCTTCGACCCGCCTGCCAAGAATCTGTTTAGCGCGTTCGTCCATGCAGACGAGTTTGAAATGGAGCCGAACATAAACGTAAACTATAGTTTACGTTTTGCCGAATACACAGGAGTTTTCTATGTCGGGTTCTTCGGTCCGCATGTACCGAGCCACGCTTCGCACAAACAGCGCACCGCCCAAGCTCGTCGTCGTTGAAGCCGAATGCCTTTCGCCCGATGAGCGCACAGCATTTGCATTGCTATCAAGTCGCGTCGCCGCCGTTCTGGCCCCTTGCCCGGCGCAAGGTGAACTTGCCATCCAATGCCAGACGCACAGCTGCTCGCTCAATCAGGCTGCCGTAATCGCAACCAGCCAACGCGGTCTGCCCCTTCTCCTGGAAGCCGGTATCGCACTCGCCCTTCGCGGCGCTGGATACGAAAACGAGGCCGCCGCCGATATGGTCTTTAAACCACGATCGAGCGGCGGCCTCGCAGCAGCCATTGAATATGCGTGCAGGCTCGTTGCCTAAAGGCGCAAGCTAAAAGCCTAGGCCAAAGCCCGTTCCGGTAATCGCCGAGTACATAAAGTAAACGTTAACCACGTTGAGGAACACACCCGTGATGCAACCGTTGCGCAGGTAGCGTTCGCACACGATGCGCGCCATGGCGGCGGAGTCCTCATTGTTCTTTGCCTGGCGTCCTGCCGTAAAGTACGTCGCCACGCTCAGCAGCAGGTTGAGCACCGGCAGTGCCAGCAACTCGTAGCTCTTGCCCCAGCGCGTCGCCTCGCCGGCGGCATTAAACTTTGTTGCCACCTCGGGACCAATGTTGGGGATAACACACGCTGCGACCACCAGCGGAATCACCGCGAGCACGAGCAGCGCAATACCCATGTAGCCGGCTTTTTTGCCATATTTAAACATGTGCGTCGTCCTTACACGTTAAAGCGGAAGTGCACGACGTCGCCATCGGCCATGACATAGTCCTTGCCCTCAATACGCAGCTTGCCGGCGGCCTTGGCGCCCTGCTCGCCGCCGAGCTCGATGTAGTCGTCGTAGCCAATGACCTCGGCCTTAATAAAGCCGCGCTCAAAGTCGGTGTGGATGACGCCGGCGGCCTGCGGGGCGGTCGCGCCCTGACGAACCGTCCAGGCCTTGACCTCCATCTCGCCGGCCGTAAAGAACGACTGCAGGCCGAGCAGCTTGTAAGCGGCCTGCGCGAGCACGTCCAGACCGGGCTGCTCCAGGCCTAAGCTCTCCAGGTAGTCGGCCGCATCCTCGGGATCGAGCTCGGAAAGCTCGGCCTCGATCTTGGCGCAAATCGGCAGCGGCTTGACGCCATCGATGGGCGCCAGATCGTCGTTAAGCATATCCTCGTCCACGTTGGCCACATACAGGATGGGCTTCATGGTGAGCAGGAACAGGCCCTTGGCGGCGGCGCGCTCCTCATCGGTCATCTCCATGGACGCGGCACGCTTACCCTCGTTGAGCCAGGCGAGCAGGCGCTTGGCGACCTCGAACTTGGGCATGAGCTCCTTGTCGCGCTTGGCCTCCTTCTCGAGCTTGGGCAGCTGCTTCTCGAGCGTACCCATGTCGGCCAGGATGAGCTCGGTCATGATGGTGTCGGCATCGCCGGCGGGATCGACGAACTCGCCCGTGCGGCCCACCTCACGCATGACGTTGGGGTCTTTAAAGTAGCGCACGACCTCGCAGATGGCGTCGGTCTCGCGAATGTTGGCCAGGAACTGGTTGCCCAGGCCCTCGCCCTCGTTGGCGCCCTTCACCAGACCTGCGATGTCGACGAACTCGACCGTTGCCGGCACGATGCGGCCCGGGTTGACGATGTCGGCGAGCTTTTGCAGACGGCTATCGGGCACGTCGACGATACCCACGTTGGGGTCAATCGTGGCGAACGGATAGTTGGCGGCAAGGCCGGTCTTTTTGGTAAGCGCGGTGAACAGCGTCGACTTGCCCACGTTGGGCAGGCCCACGATACCGATGGAAAGGGACACGACAGCTCCTTTTGGTACAAGCATTTCAAACTGCATAAGTATAGCGCCGCCGCAGCATCTGGGCGAACCCGGACGCCACGGCGGCACGAATGAAGCAGAGATAGGGGTCGCTGACTAGTCCGCGAGCTTCTCCACCTGATCGAGCATCTTGTCGAGCTTGGCCTTCGCCTCAGCCTTGACCTTCTGGGCTTCTTCGTGGGCCTTAGCCTTCTGGGCGGCCTTTTCCTCGGCCTCGGGATCGACGACGACCAGTTTGGACGCGTCATGCTCAACAAGCTTGAGTGCATGCTCGGGGCACACCTTGACGCAGGCACCGCAGCCCAAACAATACGTGGACTCCAACGCAAAGCGGCCGCTTCCCACCAAATCGCAGGCGAACGTGGGACATACATTGACACACTCGCCACACGACGTGCACTTGTCAAAATCGCACTCCGGCGTGCTCACCTGCATGTTCTGGGCAAGCTCGGGGTGGTTTTGCAGCGTCGAGAGCACCAGCTGCCGCCCGTGCGTGAGCGAACGGCGACGCTTGGTCGTCGTGGTGCCGCACATGGTGTTGAGCGTGCGCTCGAGCTGCGTGATCTGATGGCGATGGGCTTTGAGCTTCTGCGTCACCGAGGCCAGTGCCGCCGTTGCCGGATTGAGCTTTGTCACGGTAAGGCCCGTGGTGCGGGCGATCTTTTCCATGTACTCCTTGCGCTCGTACTCGCGGCGCTTATGGCACTTGAGGCTCTTGGGATCGACCTCCAGACCCATGCCCGTGCCCGCCCACTCCTCGGCGGTAGCAATGGCCTCGCCCAGGATATCCTCGCCACCGGTGTTACGGCACTTATCGCACACGCCCAGCGGCAGGTACACGCTCACGTTGGGATAATCGGCCAGCACCGAGAACCAGGTCTCGGCAGTAATATCGCCCACGCAGGCGACGACGACCTCGTTCTCGCGCGGCATGCGCTTAAGAGCGCGCGTGCAGGTGACGTAGGCGGTCTCGTGGCTCGTAGCAGCAGAGACAATATCGTCATACAGGTTTTTAGGCGCCAGGCGCGGCGAGATGATCGCCTCGGTCGGACAGGCAGCGGCGCACAGACCGCACTTGCGACAGGAGTCGAGAATCTCGATGGAGTCTTCCTCGACCTCGATAGCGTTGACCGGGCACACGTCCATGCACGCGGTGCAGCCGCTCTTTTCGTTTTTGCAGGTCAAGCACGGAATGGTGTTGCCGCGCGGGCGCTCCTTGTAGTCGGCAGGATTCCACTGCGGCGCCGATGGATCGAGTGCATCGGTCACGCCGCCAAGCGGGTTTTTAAGAAAGTCGAAACCCTTGCTGATCTCGATAATGTCATCAAACAGATCGTGTTCCTGCGCCATGCGCGGCCCCTCCCTGAGCAGTGCAAACAAGCAAGAGATAATGATACGCCATCGGCCCGTGCCTCGGGCAAATTACACGCGGAGCACCTTTGCGGCAAATAGCCCATGGCCTATCGCCGCCTCGATTGCACAAGGTCGATCAAGTGCCAAACTATGCCTCGCGCATGAGCTCGACGAGCTTTTGTTTGGTCACCTTGGCCTGTTCGTTGGCCATGTTACGCTCGTTTCTAAAAACCGCATTTGCAACACCCTGCAGATCGGCATCGGAAATCTCGCCAAGGCCCAGCTCCTCGAGCGTCGTCGGCAGGCCGACGCGCTGGCAAAACTCGAGCACTTGTTCAAGCTCGGGAGCACGCTCCAAACGAAGCTGAACCACCAGGCCAAATGCCACGGCCTCACCATGCATGGCCTTGCACTCGGGCAGAATCGTCAGACCGTTGGCGATGGCATGAGCCAACGCCAAACCACCGCTCTCAAAGCCGACACCCGAAAGCAGAATATTGCACTCGATCAGGCGCTCAACCGCCGGCGTTATTCGACCCTTCTTGAGGTCACGCTTAGCGGCGATGCCACATTCCATAAGCGTGTCGTAGCAGGCACGTGCCGCGACCAGTGCCAAGTGCCCCGGCGCGCCACCGTGCTCGTTGGCGCCGTGCGCCGCGGCGCACGAACGCGCCTCGAAGTACGTTGCCAGCGCATCGCCCATACCAGCGACCGTCATACGCAGTGGGGCCGCCGCGACCACGTTGGTATCGACCACGACCAGGTCTGGATTCTTCTCGAGCATCAGGTAGCGGTCGAACGACCCATCCTCGTGATACAACACCGAAATCGCGCTGCACGGACCATCCATTGAGGCCGCCGTGGGGCATACACACAACGGCAGCTCAGCATAAAACGCAATGGCCTTTGCGATATCGAGCATCTTGCCGCCGCCAATGCCCACCACCATGTCGCAATACTCGGCCTGGGCTTCCTTAGCCATTTTTACAACGGCATCTTCCGTACACGGACCGTTGTAAATCTTAAAGAAAGGCTCGCTTAGATCTTCATCCAGAAATCCATCGACGATCTGCCTGCACAGCCGATCCTCGGTGTCCTGGTCAAACAAGACATAGGCAGCGCAGCCCAACCATGACAAATACCTGCCCTGACGCGAAAGCTCGCCCGGCCCCTGAACATACCGGCCAGGACCGCCGTAAACCATAGGAAGCGCCATACGAGAATCCGCCCTTCATCAAACAACGATTGGTGCAAAGTAACCCGACCCCTTTGCACCAACTTGGTGCGATGGGGTCAGGCTAGTTTGCACCATAGCAAAAAGGGGCAAAGCCGTCTGTCGGCTTTGCCCCTTCTTTAGCTTAATTTACTCATCCATGAGATAGTAGTGGCCCAGCGCGTCGGCACCCAGAATGGCGTTTGCGACCATCTCGGGCGTCACCTCAAACGGCATATTGCACATGGTGTCATCGGGCGCGCAGGCGGCCTCGGCAACAATCATGGCCTGCTCGCGCGTAAGCTCGGCAACGCCAAGTTCCTTCATCGTGACCGGCAGGCCCAGCTCAATGCAGAAGCCCAGGACTTCCTCGAGTTTCTCAGTCGGAGCATCCTCGAGTACCAGCTGGACGATGGTGCCAAAGGCGACCTTCTCGCCGTGATACATGCCGTGGCACTCGGGTAGCATCGTCAGGCCGTTGTGGATGGCATGAGCAGCAGCAAGGCCCGAGCTCTCAAAGCCAATGCCCGAAAGCAGCGTATTGGCCTCGATGATATGCTCGACGGCAGGCGTGAGCGCACCCTTCTCCAGCGCGACCTTGGCCTTGACGCCATCGGCCATAAGCGTCTCGTAGCAGAGCTTGGCGAGCGCCAGACCGGCCATGCCGCCCTTGCCGCCAGCGCAGGTGCCACCGTCGGCATCATGCGTCGCCTGGGCCTCAAAGTAGGTTGCGAGCGCATCGCCCATACCGGAAACCGTCAGGCGCACCGGGCTCGCCGCGATAACCGTCGTATCCATCAGGACAATGTTGGGGTTTGCCTTAAGGAAGAGATATTTATCGAACTGGCCGTCATCGGTGTAGAGCACCGAAAGTGCCGAGCACGGTGCATCGGTCGAGGCAATGGTGGGGCAAATGATAACCGGAGACCCCAAGTAGTAGGCGACAGCCTTAGCGGTATCGAGGATCTTGCCGCCACCGACGCCGGCGATGATGTCGCAGCCGTTGTCGCGAGCGAGCGCAACCAGACGATCGACCTCGCCCTTGGAGCACTCGCCGTTAAAGTCCTCAAACAACAGCTCAGCCTTAGCCTCGGCAAAGCCGCCCTCGATCTTGGCACCGACGCGCTTCTTGCCCGAAGGCGTCACGATGACGAGGGCCTTAGCGCCGAGCGGCTCGACATAGGAGCCGAGCTTGGCCAGCTCATCCGGACCCTGGATGTACTTGCTGGGACTATTGAAGATTGCAGCCATTTTTATCCCATTCTCTAATACTTAAAAAGAAAGGGGCTCCGTACGGATACGTGCGGAGCCCCTCGTTACGATAACAAGAGTCGATTAGAAATCGATGTCGGTGTCGTAGTAGCAGGCCTTGAGAATCTTCTCGAAGTCGGCAGCCTTGGTCTCACGCGGGTTCTCCGGCGTGCAGGCGTCCTGCTCGGCGTTCGCGGCGATCTCGGGCAGCTTGGCGAGGAACTCCTCCTCGGAAACCATCTGCGGGTTCTCGGCGTCGACCTTCACGCCACCATTTGCGTAATCCTTGATGGACTGCGGAATGTTGAGCTGGTCGTTGAGGTCGCGGATCTTCTGGACGAGCGCAGCGATGAGCTCCTCGTTGGTCTCGCCGGGAAGGTGCAGGATCTCCTTGGCCACGTAAGCGTAACGCTCGGCAGCACGCGGGTCCTTGGAGTTCCACTGGATGACCTTGCCCAGGTACATGGCGTTAGCAGCACCGTGGATGATGTGGCCGTTCTCGAAGGCAGCACCGGTCTTGTGAGCCATGGAGTGAACGATGCCGAGCAGGCCCGAGGAGAAGGCGATACCGGCGATGCACTGAGCCTCGTGCATGTGCTGACGGGCCTCATGGTCGCCAGCATAGGACTTGGGCAGCCACTCGACGATCTCGCGGATGCCGTGCAGAGCGTTGGCGTCGGTGAACATAGAGGCGAAGGTAGAAACGTAGGCCTCCATGCAGTGGGTCAGAGCATCCATGCCGGTGTGAGCGCACAGCTTGGCGGGCATGGTGTAGGTGAGCTCGGGGTCGACGATGGCGACATCAGGGGTGATGTTGAAGTCGGCCAGCGGGTACTTGATGCCCTTGGCGTAGTCGGTGATGACGGAGAAGGCAGTGACCTCGGTAGCGGTACCGGAGGTAGAGGAGATGGCGCAGAAATGAGCCTTCTGACGCAGCTCAGGGAAGCTGAACGGCTGGATGATGTTATCGAAGGACTCCTCGGGATACTCGTAGAAGACCCACATGGCCTTAGCGGCATCGATGGGCGAGCCGCCGCCGATGGCGATAATCCAGTCGGGCTCGAACTCGCGCATGGCCTCGGCGCCCTTCATGACCGTCTCGATGGACGGATCGGACTCGACGCCCTCGAACAGCTTGACCTCGAAGCCGCCCTCTTTGAGGTCGGCCTCAACGTCCTGCAGGAACCCGCCGCGGCGCATAGAGCTGCCGCCAGAAACGATGATGGCCTTCTTGCCCTTGAGGTTCTTCACCTCGTGGCGAGCGCCCTCACCAAAGTACAGATCGCGAGGATTGGTAAAACGTCCCATACTGTGCCTCCTAAACAAGCCCCTCTTAGACTTGCGTATATAACGGAGCACCCGATTGGCTCCGTTAGGACCGTTTTGCGCGTTGCCGGCGATGGCAATGCGCGATGTCTAAACGTCTCAACGCTCAGACAAACACTATTTTACCGTTCTGGTTGGTCAGTTATTCACCTAAAGCCGACAATGATGAAACGTTTTTTCTATCCCTGAAGACCCTTGTGGGGCATTCATACTCCCAAGCTGGGCAAACGTTTTATCAAGGTTGACCACATATCCCGGGCAGGACTGTGCCCCTCCAAAATGCGCCCCGTTCGCCGCCAAAAATCGACCGTTTGCGGCACCGTGATACCACTCAGTCGTCCAAGGTGCCGACATTTGTGCGACATCCGTCTTCGTGGTGCAAAGGTGCATGTCCAAGTGCGGCACCCCCGGTGTGCCACATGCGGGTAAACTAGAACTTGATATAGAGACATTTGAACCCTAACCGCAGCAAAGGAGGCCCCATGGCATTCGATCCCATTCAAGAGGATTGCCATCGCCTCGTTCTTGAGGCCTTGCGCCGCGACAATATCCCGCTCACCGACGGTGCCGCCGTAGAGCGTCTGATGGAGCAATTCACCCGCAACCCCGCACCGCTCATCGTGCACGATCGCGACCGCGCCGGACATCTGATTGCCAAGGTGGTCGAGGCCGTCGACTACCGCATTCCCTTTATCCCCGACGATGCCCAGGCTGAGCAAGAAGAAGCCGCGGCCGAGAACATGCTTCGCGAGGCAGCCGCGCTCGATCCGGCCAACTGGGATGCCCAGCGCATGCTGACGGCGCTCACCGCCGAATCCAACGAGGAATACGTACAGTATCTGGTGTCCAAGTGCGATGAAGTCGAGCATGACCTGGCGCTCAAGATCGCCTCGGCACAGGACCCCTATGAGCGTGAAGCCGCAGGCGACCTAACCCGTCGTCCCTACCTGCGCTGGCTTGCCGCCCTTGCGTCACGCGCCCTCATTAGCGGCCGCTATCGCATGTCGCTCGAAGCCGCAAACTGCAGCCTCGACTTTGCCCCCAACGATCCGGCCGGCGTCCGCCACACCGCAATGCTCGCCATGGCTAAGCTCGAATACCCCGCCGAGGAGCTCAAGCGCTTTCGCTCTGCCCACTCCGTCCCCTATCTCACCAACACGCCGCTACGCCGTCGTCCCAAGGACGCGGAGCGCGACTTGGACCCATGGACGCTCATCGCGCTGATGAGCGCTGCCTGGCGCGAGCTGGACTACGAGGGTGCCGAGCACTACTTGCGCATCCTTGCACGCTCGTGCCCACACGCAGCCGAGGCGCTCTATTTCCAAACCGAGTTTCCCGATGGCGTCTATGCCCGCGTCAACGTGGGCGTGGGCTCCACCGACGAGCTTGTCCTTGCGCTGTCCGAGGCGACGCCGGTACTGCAAGAGGGCTTGGGCGCCCCCGACAACGCCAGCTTTGCCGCCTGGGTCGCCACCAACGATATCGTGCGTTCCCAGATTGACGAGCGCATCCTGCGGGCGGCCGAGCAGGGCCTGCCGTTTAAGGGAGGAGACCTCTAATGGATCCGAGCGTCTACATCCCCGCCTACCTGGAGCGCGCCTACCTTGCGTCGCACCCCGAACTCACCGATGCAGCACGCGAGCTTGTCCATAACGACGTGAGCGTCAACCCTCATAAGTATGCGCAGACCGAGCATGCCCAGGCACTGCTGTCCTATGCAGGCGTCCACCGCCACCTGCTCGACGAGCTCCATCGCATCGAGGACATGGGCAGCGACGAGGAGTTTGAACAGACGCGCAACCACCTGTTCGACGATACGCGCGATGAGCTGCTCAAGATCGTCCGCGTCGACGCGCTGGCCGTCGATGCCCAGCTGCTCGCCATCATTTTGGCGGACACGCCCGTCGACGCCTGTCTGGGCGACCTGATGAAACTCGAGGCGACCACGACCGATTACCTGCAGCAAAGCGTGCCCGGGTTCGACATGGAGGCCCCGCACTACTGGGCCAACAAGGTGCTGGCAGACGGCGTGACGGCGGCCGATCTCACCGTAAGCGAGCCGGCTCTTATCGGGTGGCTCCACACGCTCGAGGCCATCTCGCAGCTGTTCATGGCGAGCGCTCGCTACCGTGCTGCCGCCAACTACGCCCGCCGCGTCCTTAAGGCGGAAGGCTATCCCACCCGAGCTGCAGGCACCGTGCTACTCGCCCTCGCTCGCCTAGAAGACGAGGACGGCTTTTTTGCCCTGGCCCACCAGCTCGAGGAGCAGATGGGGGCCGATGCCCTCGAGAACTCCCCCTGGTACCTGCTCGCCCGCACGATCTTGCTGTTCAAAACGAACAAGATGCGCCCGGCGACACGCGCGCTGCGTGAGTTTGCCAACCGCTGCGAGGGCGGCGCGTTCTTTTTGCTGAACCCCATGTATCAGACGCCGTACCTTCCCTGCCGGCCCGAACCGCACGACCCCTGGGACCTTTCGCATCAGGCAGTTTGGGAGGCCGACGGCATCATCTCGGATACTCCCGACTTTGCCCCCTGGGCCAGCGCTTGCGAAGACGTATCGCAGCTTGCCCAGGAATTTGCGCGCCGTTACGGCTTTTAACGGCGCAAACGCCACGACCATGTCATTCACGTTAGGAACGGCTTCATGAACTTCCGCTCATCTCTCGCCTGCACCTCGAGCGATATCGCCCGCTGGGGGCTGCGCTCCGTCCTTAAGCGCCAGGGCGGCGTACTCCCCGGCCGCATCGCCATGAAGATCGACCCCGAGCTGCTAAGCGACCTCGCGGGCCTTGTCGACCGCAGCGTGGTGATCACCGGCACCAACGGTAAGACCACCACCTCCAACCTCATCGCCGATGCCGTTGCCGCCAGCGGCGCCACCGTGGTATGCAACCGCGCCGGAAACAACATGGAGCCGGGCGTGGTTGGTGCCCTGCTCGAGGCGCGTGGCAACCTTAAGCGAACCGCCAGCAGCAAGCGCGTAGGCGTCTTTGAGTGCGACGAGCTCTACACGGTGCGCGTCCTGCCCAAGCTCAAGCCGACCTACTTTGTGCTGCTCAACCTGTTCCGCGACCAGCTGGACCGCTACGGTGAGATCGACCACACCCAGGACGTCATCGCCCACGCGCTGGAGCTTTCGCCGACAACGACGCTCATCTATAACGCCGACGATCCGCTGTGCGCCTCGATCGCCGCGCGCGTCCCCAATATGAGCATCGCCTTTGGCATCGACGGCGCCACGGACACCGAGTCCGATCGCATTAGCGACTCGCGTTTTTGCTCGCAGTGCAACGCGCCGCTGGAGTATGACTATGTGCAATACGGCCAGCTCGGCGCCTACCATTGCCCCTCGTGCGGTTGGGCACGCCCTGCGCTTGTCCGTCGCGTGACGGGCGTGGAGCTCGGCTGCGACGGCTACGATTTTGACCTGGTCTTTGGATCTGCGTCCAACGCGGCTGCCGTACACATCGCCACGCGCTACAACGGTCTGTACATGGTCTACAACGTTGCCGCCGCATTCTTTGCCGCACATGAGTTGGGCGTGGATACGGCGCACCTGCAGCCCACGCTCGATGCCTACGTCCCCGCCGGCGGACGCATGGGCCGCTGGAACATTGCCGGCCGCACCGTCGAGGCAAACCTGGCCAAAAATCCCGTGGGCTTCGATCGCCAGATTCAGTCCATTAAAACGGCAGGCGGCAGGCTCTGCGCCTTCTTCCTGAACGACAACGACGCCGACGGCCACGATGTCTCGTGGATCTACGACGTCGACTTCGAGCGCATCGCCGATACCCCAGGGCTTATCGCCTTTGTCGGGGGTACGCGCGCGCACGATATGCAGGTACGCCTGAAGTACGCCGGCATCGACGCCGCCATCATCTCGAATATCGAGCAGGCGATCGGCGCCGTGGCAGACGAGGAGGCTGGCGATACTTTCTACGCCGTCGCCAACTACACGGCCTTCCCGCCGCTGGTCAAGGAGCTCGACGAGCTTAAGGGCGCCGATGCGAGCTCGGTTGCCTCCCACGCCGCAACGCGCGCCAATGGCAGCGCTGTCCCCACCGATATTGCGCCGGTCGAGCTCTCGCGCCCCCTGCGCATCGTCTACCTGTATCCCGATGCCCTCAACCTCTATGGTGACGGCGGCAACGTCATTGCCCTCGAGCGCCGCTGCGCCTGGCGCGGCATTCCCGTGCGTGTGGACGAGGTCCGCATGGGCGAGTCGCTCGATCTCGCCGACGCCGACATCGTTATGATGGGCGGTGGCTCTGACCGCGACCAGCTTGCCGTGGCACACGAGCTGCTCGCTCAAAAAGACAAGGTCGCGGCCTATGTTGAGGATGGCGGCTCGCTGCTCGCCATCTGCGGCAGCTATCAGCTGCTCGGCCGTTCGTACTATATGGGTGAGAATCGCATCGAGGGCCTGGGTGTCATTGCCGCCGAGACCGTGCGCGGCTCCGACCGCCTGATCGGCAACGTCGCCGTCAAGACCGACCTGGCACCCGAGCCCTTTGTGGGATTCGAGAACCACGGCGGCCGCACTCTGCTCGATGCGGAGGCCACGCCGTTCGGAACGTCCGTCGTCACGGGCACCGGCAACAACGGCGACGATGGCTTTGAGGGTCTCATCTACAAGGGTGTCATCGGCACGTACCTGCATGGCCCGGCGCTGCCCAAGAACCCCGAACTCGCCGACTGGCTCATCGCGCACGCCCTCGAGCGCCGTGGCGACACACAGGCCGCCGCCCTGCTGCCGCTCAAACCCCTCGACGACACCTACGAGCACGCCGCCCACGACGCCGCCATGAAGCTCCTCCCCTAACGCCCAACCACCACAAAGGGGACAGTGAACTGCCTCCCATTTCTTGGACATCGGGAAATG